>CAJFHG010000027.1 GCA_904379015.1 Candidatus Paralachnospira caecorum
TTTATGATATTTTCTTAGCAGAACATAAAAATAAAACAGTATAATCAAAAGAATTGCATGAACATAGAGCCTGACAGTTTGCCAGGCTTTCATGAGAACATCATTGCAGGCTGGATGCTCACTTTGCGGCAAATTCCGGGTAGATCTTTCTGCGGGTTTCTATCAGCGCTCCCATGACCCGGCGTCCCTTATCGCTGACAAGGTAACGCCTCGAATGTGGGATTTTACGGATCAGTCCGTGGGCACGTAGTTTGGCAAATTCCCGGCTGACTTTCCCACTGATCTGTTTGCTGGAAGCTTTTTGTGGATACAGGGTTTTCCGGATCTCTTTGTTTGTAAATCCGCGAATCAGATATTTACCATCTGAAATGGCCTCGAACAACGCGAAAGTTTCCGGTGACCATACATGATACCCCGTGTATTGCCTTCCATGAACCTTCTTTTTTGCGCAGACGCTGTTGATTTCTTTTTCGATGCTTTTTTGCGGGATGATATTGCAAATGGAGTCAAGAAACCTCTTGTTTGCCGCTTTTGATATCTCTGCGTACCGATAGAGGTTAGCGATGGATTTCCCCATGGGGACCCAGCGCATGGATGTTGAGCCATTCCTGTGCTGTACTTCCCTGTAAACTTTAAATTCCCTGGGGGCGTTAATCGTCATCTCTATCCGCAGGCAGTTGAATTTATCATACATCTTGATACTGTTGGATTTCATCTTGAATTTTATCCTCCAGCCCTCTGGGCGTTTACGGTAATCGGAGACGGCCTCTCCCAGAAACTTTTGATCAAGTTTGCGCCCAAGAAAGGAAAAAACATCCGTACATTTGAAATCATAAAATGCATGACCAACCAGGGATGGATAAAGATCCTCCAGAGCTTCACGGCTCGTAAACATGACATCGGTTGCGAACTCGCACTGGTCTACACACCAGTGATACCCCTGATGGAAGACCTCTTCAATCGTATCAAGATAAGGATTCACTTTATGAGCAAAAAGATCAAGCTGACGGCAGAGGCTTTTGGAATCAAATTTGTCAGCAAGTTCCTGTGCCTTTTGGATGTCGCTGATCTCTGAAAAAGAATTATCATACATACGGTAGGAAATGTGGTTTGCATCAAAAACATGCTTCATCATTTCCCGTCCGTTGATATACACCTGGATCTGGAAAGGGAACCAGGTCTGGAGCTTTACATGCATAAAGCCAAAAGTTTTATCCTGAAAATAAAAGTAATAATATTTGCATTTACGGTTTACAGTATCCAGGGAAAGTTTCCCATCTTCCTTTTTTCGTGGCTGAAGGGTCTGGCAGTATTCTACGGCAGAAAGGATACAGATCAGCCCCTCGTCAACCGGAGAGGATTCCAGGATTTCAAGGGCTGTCTGCTCTTTTGAAATTTTCGGGGAAGTAAGGTATCGGAGAGGGCGGCCTGAAGCATGTGCGAATTCTTCTGCACGGGAAACAATACTGGAAGTGACCTGTTCAGCAAAGGCAGAAAAATCCTTTATAAGGACATTGCGTTCGGAAAGGAAATATTGTTTTCCGGACGAAGAAAAAAACTGCCGGATGTGGCCTTTCAGGATCATTCTGTCAAAAAAAGAAAAAGAGCCATTGATTTTATCCTTATATTGTTCTAGAATAGTGTTCATAGGATCATCCTTTCGTATGAATGCTACTGGGGAATTTAGTTCCCGATGGATAATTGGTACGCAGATACCGTGATAAGTGCATTATAGCACATGCATCTACGACTGGTGATCCTTTTTGTTTGATTGCAGCCATTGGCTGCGCTATGCTATAATACTGAATAGCGCCGGCGCAGCAGCATAAGGCGCGTACCGTTTCTGAATATAAAAGGATCTGTGAGGTGGAACATTTGCGTCGAAAAGATAAAGAAGTGACAGATATGAGCCGGATCCGGGACATTCTGGATGCCTGCGCAGTCTGCCGTCTCGGGATTTATGATAAAACACAGGATGAAGTTTATATCGTCCCCATGAATTTTGCCTATTCACTGGAGACGGGAGCTCTGACTCTTTATTTTCACAGCGCTCTCAGCGGCCGGAAAATCAATCTTTTGAGGGAGAATCCTTCTGTGTCCTTCGAAATGGACTGCGGACACCGGCTCATTCCCCATACGTTTCCCTGTGAATACAGCTACGGCTATTCCTGCATCATGGGAACAGGCACTGTATCCTTCACGGACAGCCCCGACCAAAAGGCCGCGGTCCTGTCCCTGCTGATGGAAAAGCAGACCGGCGCCGCCTGTCCGGTTCAGAAAGAACAGACAGCCTCTGTCGCTGTTTTTCAGGTAAATGTGAAACAGTTTTCCTGCAAAGCGCAGAAATCAGATACATCACAGTGAAAGGAGCGCCGGCAGTCATGACAAGTTTCAAAAGTATGCTTTCTTACCAGTACAGGAAAAAAACACACGCAAAATACGATCTCAAAAAGCAGATTTCCACCCTCAGTCACGGGAAGCTTTCTGAAATGGTACCGCCGGAATCCCTGGCGAAAAAGTATTCCGTCCAGACTTACTCCAAAAATGGACGTCCCATTTACCATATCGGAGGTCCCGAGTCCGAGCGCAGGCCCCGGATCCTTTATTTCCACGGAGGGGCTTTTCTGACCGGGCTCACCAAAAAGCACTGGGGCTTCGCGGAAGCGCTGCTGGAGGGCACCGGATGCAGTATGGTCATTCCGGACTATCCCCTGGTCCCGGAGCATACCTGCAGAAAAATCAGCAGTTTCTGTATGGAACTCTATGAAGCCATGCTGCCCCACTGTCCCGGCGGCATCATCCTGATGGGAGATTCGGCGGGCGCCGCTCTTGCCATGATCACGGCACAGCAGGCGGTTCAGCGAAAGCTCCCCCTTCCCCATCGTCTGCTATTACTGTCCCCTTTACTGGACGCCACCAAAAACAATCCTGTCAAAAATGTTCTGGCGCCCCGGGATCCGGTCCTGGAACCGGAAGGCTGCCAGGAAGCAGCGCTCCTCTACGCGGGCAGCGAACCCCTGGACAGTCCCCTTGTCAGTCCGATTTTCGGTTCCATGAAAGGGCTGCCGAAGGTCTTTGCCTGGACAGGGACCAACGACATGCTCTATGCTGACACGCTGCTTTTAAGAGAGGCCCTCCATCAGGCAAAAACGCCCTATCATATTTACACTTACCCAGATATGGTACATGACTGGATGTTTGACGGGTTCCGCGAATCCCGCCACGCCATCCGTCAGATCCTGCAGGCAGTCAATGCCGGTCTGACCCTCTGAAATACAGGAAGAGGCAGTCCCATAGAATCCGGGGTTTTAAGCCCGGATTCTATGCAGAACTGCCTCTTTTTTACTGGATCAATTTTCCTGCCGCTTACTTGAAATACGCTACGCCGGACTCAAATACCTTGAGATCCTGCTCGCCGTAAATATTGACTGCCACAGATTCCCCGCGCCGCTCAATGTGAGCCATTTTGCCGTAGATCCTGCCGTCCGGGCTGGTAATACCCTCAATGGCCTGATAGGAACCGTTGGGATTCCACTCCTCATCCATAACCGGCTCACCATGCTCATTGACGTACCGGGTCGCGACCTGTCCGTTTTCAAACAGCCTGTTCAGCCATTCCTCGCTGGCCACAAAACGTCCCTCACCGTGGGAAGCAGGTGTACAATAAACGCCTCCCAGTTCCGCTTTGGCAAGCCAGGGCGACTGATTGGACACTACCTTTGTGTATACCATTTTGGAAATATGGCGTCCGATGGTATTGTAGGTCAGAGTCGGCGAATCTGCCGTCTGCTCTCTGATCTCGCCGTAGGGAACCAGTCCCAGCTTGATCAGGGCCTGGAATCCGTTGCAGATACCGAGCATCAGGCCGTCCCGCTCATTCAGAAACTTCTCCACCGCTTCCTTCAGCCGCGCGTTCCGGAACGCTGTCGCGAAGAATTTTGCAGAGCCCTCCGGCTCATCGCCCGCGGAGAAGCCGCCGGGGAACATAATGATCTGAGACTGTCCGATGGCCTTCTCAAACACCTCTACCGAATCCCGGATATCCTGGGCCGTGAGATTCCGGAAGACCTTTGTGATCACATCCGCTCCGGCCCGTTCAAAAGCCTTTGCGCTGTCATATTCACAGTTGGTTCCGGGAAATACGGGAATAAATACCGTCGGTCTTGCCGCTTTATGGCGGCAGACATATACATGATCTGCCCTGAACAGTGCCTCCTTCGCCTCTGTCCGGGGCGCGCCTGATACGGTGGGGAACACCTTTTCCAGGGGCGCTTTCCAGGCTGTCTCTGCCGCGGAAAGAGGAAGCCGCATGCTGCGGTATTCAATGGCCGCCGTATCAGTTACTTCACCGATCACCCTGTAGCGGCCTGACAGGCGGGATACCATCTCAGCGGGAACCTCCGCCACCAGATTGCCCCATCCGGGACCAAACAGATCCTCCGGCGCCACGTCATGCTCGATCTTCACGCCCATCCTGTTTCCGAAGGCCATCTTGGACACCGCCTCCGCCAGTCCGTGACGTTCGATCTCGTAAGCCGCCGTGATCTTTCCGTCCCTGATATCCGTGAATATCTTTCCATACTGATCCATCACCTGAGCATATACAGGAATATCATACTCATCCCGGTCAATGGCAAAGAGCACCAGCTTGTCCCCCGCCTTCTTCAGCTCCGGCGTGATAATTGTTTTTTCGCTGGCCACGTCCACCGCGAAGGAAACGAGCGTCGGCGGCACATCCATCTCGTTGAAGGAACCGGACATGCTGTCCTTTCCGCCGATGGAAGGAAGGCCGAAGCCCAGCTGGGCGTCATAGGCACCCAGAAGAGCCTGGAAGGGCTCGCCCCATCTTGCGGGGTCTTCCGTCATCCTCCGGAAATATTCCTGGAAGGTAAAGCGGATCTTCTCATAATCTCCGCCGGCCGCCACGATCTTGGCCACCGAAGACACAACCGCATAGACCGCTCCGTGATAAGGGCTCCAGGATGACAGATAGGGATCAAAACCATAGCTCATCATGGTGACCGTATCGGTCTTTCCCTTCAGCACCGGAAGCTTCGCCACCATGGACTGCGTCTCTGTCAGCTGATATTTTCCGCCGTAGGGCATATAGACAGAGCCTGCTCCGATGGAACTGTCGAACATTTCCACAAGTCCCTTCTGAGAGCACACGTTCAGATCGCCCAGGGTCTCCATCCATTTCTTCTCGATCTCTCCGATATCCTGCAGATCCTTCCATTCTTTCGTATCAAAGGGATTGCCTTCCCGTCCGGGAATCCGGACAAATACGTCCGTCTCCTGATGCGCGCCGTTTGTATCCAGGAATGCCCTGCTGATATCCACAATGGTCTTTCCTCTCCACTTCATGACCAGACGGGGATCTTCTGTCACCACAGCCACAGGCACCGCCTCCAGATTTTCCTCGGACGCATATGCCAGGAACTGATCCACATCTTTTTTGTCCACGACCACAGCCATACGCTCCTGGGATTCCGAAATGGCAATCTCCGTTCCGTCCAGTCCCGCGTATTTCTTCGGCACCCTGTCCAGATCAATGGACAGTCCGTCCGCCAGCTCTCCGATGGCCACGGAAACACCGCCTGCCCCGAAATCGTTGCATTTCTTGATGATCCTGCTGACCTCCTCCCGGCGGAACAGCCTCTGGATCTTCCGCTCGGTGGGCGCATTTCCCTTCTGCACCTCCGCGCCGCAGGTTTCAATGGATTTTTCTGTATGAACCTTGGAGGAGCCGGTCGCTCCGCCGCAGCCGTCGCGGCCGGTGCGTCCGCCCAGGAGGATGATGATGTCTCCCGGATCAGAGGTTTCCCGGATCACCGCCCGTCTGGGCGCCGCTCCCATAACTGCTCCGATCTCCATTCTCTTGGCCGCATAGTTGGGGTGATAAATTTCTTTTACATAACCGGTCGCCAGGCCGATCTGGTTTCCGTAAGAACTGTATCCGTGCGCGGCCCCGCGTACCAGCCGTTTCTGAGGAAGCTTTCCTTTCATGGTCTGAGATACGGGAACCGTAGGATCCGCCGCCCCCGTCACGCGCATGGCCTGATAGACATAAGTACGTCCCGAAAGCGGGTCCCGGATGGCTCCGCCCAGACAGGTGGCCGCGCCGCCGAAAGGCTCGATTTCTGTAGGATGATTATGGGTCTCATTCTTGAAATTGACCAGCCATTCCTCTGTCACGCCGTCAATGGTCACAGGCACCACGATGCTGCAGGCATTGATCTCGTCGGACTCCTCCTGGTCATTCAGCTTTCCTTCTTTTTTCAGCTTCCGCATGGCCATCAGCGCCAGATCCATCAGGCAGACGAATTTGTCGTCCCGTCCCTTAAAAATCTCTTCTCTGTCTGAGATGTACTGCTGATAGGTCTTTACGATGGGTTCTTTGTAAGCGCCTTCCCCGAAGCTCACATTCTTCAGTTCCGTCTGGAAGGTGGTGTGACGGCAGTGATCTGACCAGTAGGTATCCAGCACACGGATCTCTGTCATGGAAGGATCCCGTTTCTCCTCATTCCGGAAATAATTCTGGATATGAAGGAAATCCTTGAAGGTCATGGCCAGATTGAGAGAATCGTAAAGAACCTTCAGATCCGCTTCTCCCATGGCCGCGAAGCCGTCAAAAATCTTCACGTCCGCCGGCTCCTCAAATTTCGTGATCAGAGTCTCCGGAATCTCCGCGGAAGCCTCCCGGCTGTCCACCGGATTGATGCAGTGCTCTTTGATCGCTTCCTTCTGCTCTTCTGTCAGGCTCCCCTGGATCACATAGGTGGTGGCGCTGCGGATGACCGGCTCCTCATCTTCGCTGAGCAGCTTCACGCACTGCTCCGCCGAATCCGCCCGCTGGTCAAACTGTCCGGGCAGATATTCCACTGAAAACACCGTATCCTCAGGATTTCTCTCAAAATCTCCTTCATAGAAAACGTCAACCGGCGGCTCGGAAAAAATCGTTCCCCGGGATTTTTCATACGTTTCCTCAGACAGATTTTCAATGTCGTACCGGATGAGGACGCGCACATCCTTCACTGTGCTGATTCCCAGGTAGCTGCTGATCTCCTCCTTCAGCTCCTTCGCCTGAACGGCAAAGGGCTTTTTCTTTTCCACATAGATACGTCTTACGCTCATAGGTACCTCCCGATCGTTTTTGTATTCGTGCAACAGGCATTCATATTTCCATATTTCAGTTTATTATATCATATTTCCGGATCTTCAGGAAGACCGCTGTCCGGAAAGTCTGTATTCTCCCCAAACACTTCTCCGGATCCGTTCGCTTCCACCACAGACAGGGCATCCATGGAAATTTTCATAATATCCCTTGTCATATCTTCGCTGAGATGCATCTTCCTGGCCACCTCGCTGAGCGTCGCCTCCCGCCCCAGCTCTTCCACCAGCTCCTCGGTGGCCTTCATCATGGCATTGGCCTGAGCGGCCAGATAGCTGCCGGTATCCGCCTGTCCGGTCTGCTCCGCGACCGCGGCATCCATGGCGCTGCAGATCTCCCTGGTAATATAAACGCCGAAGTCTCCGCCGCTGAAGGTTTCCATAGCGGACAGCAGGGCCATATTCCCCTCCTGGATCAGATCCCCGATGAGAACACCCCGGCCCGCGTACTCCCTGGCAAGCTCCACCACCCGTTTCAGATGGATCTCCGCCAGGCGCCCTTTGGCTCTCTGATCGCCCGCGGCGAAAGAAGCCAGAAGCATCTCCAGTTCCCCCGGCTCTATTTCTTTTATATGCTCCAGGTCCTCCAGATACATGGCATAACAGCGGGAATCTTCGCCGTCCAGCCCTCCGGCGGCCTGTTCCCCCTCCGTTTCCTGTTCCTGAACATGCTCTCCCTTCAGATAGGAAAGCCGGTCCGCGTCAGCCTGATGCCCCTCCACAGCGATCTGGTTCAGTTCAAGATAACTGTACACCAGCTCCCACTGCTCTTCCGACAGATCCCACTCTGAAAAAAAGCTGCGGATCTGTTCCGCTGAGATCCGCCGCGAGGAAGCATCCGCGATTGCCAGCAGATCTCCCAGCGCCTCTCTGAATCCGGCCTGATTTTCCATAGCTCCGACTCCTTTTTATGATTTTTCCGTCAAATTTTCCGTGAATTTCCTATTTTCTTCTGAATTTCTCCCGGATGATCTGCTCCGAACCTGCCAGTACAGAGTCCAGACGCGCTCTGTCGCCGTCTGCCGCAGCCAGCAGAAATTCATATTCATCAAACAGCCCCTTCACATGCGGCACACATACCGCTCCCGCGTCGCTGCCCAGCGCCACATGAACGCCCAATGAAAGAGCCTTTCTCACGTTCCGGGTCTGCATGTCCACAATTTGGGACACCGCGTCTTCATCATACAGTCCCCGGCCTGCCAGATTTCCCACCGGAGCGATGGTGGGCACCCAGACTGTGTCCGTTCCCGCCAGAAGTCCCAGCGTATCCTCTGTCATATACGCGCCGTGCTCAATGCTGTCTGCCCCGCTGATAACAGCGTCCCGGACCGTCTCAGCGCTGTTCACATGGACCATCACTGAAAATCCCTCTTCATGGCAGATGTGCACCAGCTCCTTCATTTCAGAGAGCGGAAGGCCCGTTCCCGTCACTCTGCCGTATGTATTGAAATCCAGAAGGCCCGCGAACATGATCTTGATGAAATCCGCTCCCGCTTCCGCCGCCTTTTTTACCAGAGCGGCAAACTCCCGGACCGTCTCATACTCCAGTCCGACAATGCTTCCATAATGTCCCTTTTTATGGATCGCGAACACCGGGGACCGGTAATCAATGCCGTATTCTCCGGCAATCCGGGCCGCGTAGGACGAGACCCCGAGATAATCGCCGCCTTCCCGGAAAAAGGAAATTCCGGCCTTCTGGTATTCTGCCAGACGTTTTCTGATTTCTTCTTTATTGACGCCGTTTTTGTGAAGGGCCACGGCTTCCCTGTAATTGACCCCGTTCATGAATATATGCCCGTGGCATTCTCCGAACATGAAACGCGCTTCCTTTCCCTACTTTGTTCCGAATATGCGGTCCCCCGCGTCTCCAAGGCCCGGACAGATATAGGCATTTGCGTTGAGCTCTCTGTCCACATGGCCGCAGTAGATCTGCACGTCGGGGTGCGCCTCCCTCAGTCTGCGGAGCCCCTCCGGCGCCGCGATGATGCAGAGAAATTTGATCTGCTTTCCGCCCCGCTCCTTGATGAAATCAATGGCTGCCACGGCAGAGCCGCCAGTCGCCAGCATGGGATCCACCACCGTCACCAGCCTCTGTCCGATGGACTCCGGAAGCTTGCAGTAATATTCCTTCGGCTCATGGGTCTCCGGATCCCTGTAGATTCCGATGTGGCCCACCTTGGCTGACGGCACCAGCGTCAGGATCCCGCTCACCATCCCCAGTCCGGCCCGGAGAATGGGCACCACTGCCAGTTTTTTTCCGGAAATCATGGGCGTTCTGCAGGTTTCAATGGGCGTGGTCACTTCCACATCTTCCGTGGGCAGATCCCGGAAGGCCTCATACCCCATCAGCACCGCGATCTCCTCCACCAGCCGGCGGAATTCATTCGTGCCCGTCCTGCAGTCCCGCAGCATGGAGATTTTATGCTGGATCAGCGGATGATCCATCATCAATACATTGTCCATATGTATCCTCCTACATCTGTTTTCTCACAACCGCATACTCGTCATCCAGCTGGAAATAAGGACATTCTGAAAAGCTTCCGCTCAGGAAACGTCCCATCTCATCCTCATCCAGACTGGCGTTGCAGATATAATAACCGTACTCTTCCTCATACTGATAATTGGCGCATGCCTCACAGTTTGCCATCTTTTTTCTCCTCCAGCGCTTCCACTTCCTTCAGCCACAGTCCTGCGCAGGCATCGCTGGGCATCCTCAGATCTCCCCTGGGAGAGACTGCCACGCTTCCCACCTTGGGGCCGTCGGGCAGACAGGAACGTTTGAACTGCTGAGAAAAGAACCTGCGGTAAAAGGTCTTCAGCCATTTCAGGACTGTTTCCTTTTCATAACCCCCCGCGAAAGCCGCGCAGGCCAGACGGAAGATCTTTTCCGGACGGTATCCGAAGCGCAGAATATAATACAGGAAGAAATCATGAAGCTCATAAGGGCCCACGATATCCTCTGTCTTCTGGGAAATCTTTCCGTCCTCCGGGGGCAGAAGCTCCGGGCTCACCGGAGTGTCCAGCACATCAAACAGGATTTCCTTCAGCTTCTCTTCTCCGCAGGTCTCCGCGTAATAACGGACCAGATGGCGGACCAGAGTCTTCGGCACCGAAGCGTTGACACCGTACATGGACATATGGTCACCGTTGTAGGTGGCCCATCCCAGCGCCAGCTCCGACATATCGCCGGTGCCGATCACAAGCCCTCCGCTTTTATTGGCAATATCCATGAGCACCTGGGTCCGCTCTCTGGCCTGGCTGTTTTCATACGTCACAGAATGATCCGACATCTCCTGTCCGATATCCCGGAAGTGGAGGGTGACCGCCTCCCGGATATCTACCTCCTGAAGCTCGGCTCCCAGCGTCCTGGTCAGCTCGCAGGCGTTGGTATAGGTCCTGTCTGTGGTGCCGAAGCAGGGCATGGTCACCGCCGTGATCTGCTTTCTGGGAAGCCCCAGAAGGTCAAAGGCACGCACCGCCACAAGCAGAGCCAGCGTGGAATCCAGCCCGCCGGAAATCCCCACCACCGCGTTTCTGCATCCGGTATGGGCGAGACGTTTTTTCAGTCCCATGGCCTGGATGGATAGGATCTCCTCACAGCGTTTGTCCCGGTCCTCTTTCTTTCCCGGCACAAAGGGAGCGGGATCGATCGTCCGCTCAAGCTCCGCTTCCGGCAGATCCATATGGAAGGAAACCTTCATATATCCCTGGCTGTCCACCGGACCAAAAGTGGTCAGCCGCCTTCTTTCATTTTTCAGCCGTTCCAGATCCAGATCCGCGCAGATCAGACCTGTGGAAAACCGTTCTGACTCTTTCAGAAGCGTTCCGTTTTCATAGATCAGATTATGGCCCGCAAAGACCAGATCCGTGGAGGATTCGCCCTCACCGGCGTCCGCGTACACATAGCCGCTGACCAGTCTTGCCGACTGACTGCCGATCAGGCTCCGCCTGTACGCGTCCTTTCCGGTGGTCTCATCGCTGGCAGAGGAATTGACGATCACTGTGGCGCCTGCCAGCGCGTGGCGTCCGCTGGGCGGATTCGGAACCCAGACATCCTCACAGACCTCAGCCGCGACCACAAGTCCTTCCACATTCATGCAGGTAAACAGGATATCGGTCCCCATGGGAACGAAATCCGCGATCCCGCTGGCCATCTCCACCTTTTCCATGGTGACGCTCCTGCTTCCCGGGCGGAAATGACGCGCTTCATAGAACTCGGAATAATTGGGAATGTGAGTTTTGGGCACCAGTCCCAGTATCTGTCCGTCTTTCACAGCCGCCATCACATTATAAAGCTGGCCGTCCTTTTCCCAGGGAAGTCCCACAAACACCAGCATATCCCAGTCCTTTGTGTGATCCGCCAGAACCGCCAGCTCCTTTCTCGCCGACGCGAGAAGCGTATCCTGAAGAAACAAATCGCTGCAGGTATATCCGGTCAGGCACAGCTCCGGAAATACCACGATCTTCACCTTCCTGGCCGCCGCCTCCCGGCACAGCGCCTCGATCTGGCCCCTGTTGAAGACCGGATCAGCCACGCAGACCTTCGGCGTCGCCGCTGCCACTCTCACAAAACCCTGTTCCATATTTCTGTTCTCCCTTATCATCCATTTCTTTTGTTTATGTATGTGTCCGGACGCAGCCCGCCTGCCTGACGACAGGGCGGCCCGTTCCCGTCCGGATTTCAGGCTCTGCCCATTATATCACAAATACGGAGCCATTTCCACTCTGATAAAGTATCCTTTGTCATGCTTGCAGACGGGACAGATCTCCGGCACTCTGGTACCCGTATAAATATAGCCGCAGTTCAGGCACATATAACTGGTCTCCAGCTCCGATTCAAACAGCTGCCCCTTCTCCAGAAGCTCGGCAAACCGGCCGAACCGGTCCCCGTGGATCTTTTCAATCTCCGCGATCTGGCGGAAGCTGGCCGCCACAGCCCGGAACCCTTCCTCCTCAGCCACCTTCGCGAACGCCGGATATATGTTTCCGTGCTCTTCATATTCATCATGCCTTGCCGCCTTCAGAAGACTTAAGGCGTCGTCATAAACCTCGATCGGGTAGGTCCCGTCAATCTCCAGGTTTTCCCCCGTCAGTTCCTTCAGATGATTGTAGAAAATCTCCGCGTGCTCTTTTTCCTGGTCAGCCGTAAAACGGAACACCTGCTCCACGATCTGAAGCTTTTCTTTCTTTGCCTTGCCCGCCGCGATGGTATAGCGGTTCCTTGCCTGACTCTCACCCGCAAAGGCGCGAAGAAGATTTTTCTTTGTCTCACTGTCTCTCAAATTCATGTTTGCCATTTGAAACCTCCTGAAAATGAATCATTTCCGCATTCCGCGGATCATAAAACTGCTCATTCATTTCCAGTATGCTCCAAATATGCCGCTTTATACCTGCAGGGGATAAAAAACCGCATTCCGCGGACGCTTCCTAATCATCGGCATCCAGCTGCCGCTTCAGATATTCTCCGACCACGTTGGAAAAATTGGCGATGTCGCGGATATACGCGAAATCCTTCCCGAATATTTTTTTCTCCGCGGCCAGATCCGCTTCCTTGCCCGCGAAAACGCCGAGTACGGAAATGCCCATGCCTCTCACCTTCCGCACCTCTCCCGCCGTATCCTGAACAGCATAATCTCCTCCATAGGAGTGGGGATTCTTGCTGTTGGGCCGGTTCACGATGATATCATTGGGCCTTCCGTCGCTGAGCACGATCAGGATCTTGTTTTCCTCCTGACGGCCGAGCAGCCCTTCCGCCGCGGCGCGGATCGCCAGTCCGTCCCGGTTATTGGACGATGTGGTGTACTCCATAATGTTTTTGTCAGAGGACCGGTCATCGTCATAGTCCCGAAAACGGTGCAGCACCGTATAATCCCAGAAAGTACAGAAGCTCATGACCCGGTGAGGAAGAAACACGTTGCTGAGCGCCCGGCTGATGATATAGCCCTGGAGCGCCACCTTGGACTGCCGCACCCGCTGAGAGCCGCTGGCATCAATGAGCACATCCACCACAAAATCAGAAGAATGCCTGCCCAGGATTCTGCTGAACAGTCTCCTGTCATTGGTCCGCCCCACCTTCCACAGAAGATTCGGCACGATCTGACCGTGGTCGTCCCTAGTATATTCTGTCTCACTGCGGCGTACCAGCGCCTGACGCAGGATGTCGGTCAGGATGGAAATATTCTTCCTGGCCAGATTATGGTTCTGAGAATAGACTCTTCTGTTCTGCTCCGTCTGGCGCAGCGCGTACTGATACTGGTAATTATTCCGGACAGGATTTTTAAGGATCCCCTCTGTAAAATAAAGGCTGCAGTCCGCGTGGGGGCCGCGGCAGAGCCGGTAATTCAGCCTTCTGCTTTCCAGCGGGTTCAGATAGGATTTTCCAAAATTGAGTTCCACATAGGAGTAAACCTTTTTCAGATCCTCCTCCGTCACCTTTACCACATGGGCCGGCCTGTCCCCCTCGTCCTCCTTTTCCTCCTGTTCCTCTTCCGCGGTCCGGGTCATGGACTGGGACAGACGGCGCATGTAATCGTCAAAACTCTCCTCCGAGGCCGTATCCTTCAGGAAATCCCTCCAGCCATATTCAGCCAGCTCCTCCAGCGTCACAGAAAGAACCTCTTCCAGCGTACCGCTTTTCTGTTCAAAGGTCTGGTCCAGAAGCCGGTTGTAAAGCCCGTCCACTGTCCGGATAATATCCATGGTGTCCGACGCCTCCTCCAGGGCCTGCACGGAAGCGGCCGCCTCCTCCAGCTTTCTGGTGGTCCTGTAGGCGGGATCCAGAGTTTTCTTCATCATGGTAAATTTGAGCATGCCGGCCAGCGACTCGGTGAGCCGCCTGTAGTCAAATTCAATGGTGTCCGAAAACGCCCGACGCCTGATGTCCGCCACCCCCGGCCGCTCCTGCACCGCCCGTCTGTATACGGCCGCGTCCACGCAGGTCTGGGCAAACAGCATGAGATTGCGCTCGTCCGCTCCCAGGAATGTCTTTTTCACCACATAAAGAGCCAGGGCGTCTTTGTCAAAATACCTGGCAAAGGCTCCCTGCTTCACTGCGTCATATAAGGAAATATATCTGGATTTCTCAAAGGATTCCACATCCAGCCGGATATCCAGGCTGTAATCCCCGCTGACTGTCCACATCAGATTCCGGACCCGGTTCTGCACCTCCGCCTGGTATTCATGCTCCAAATAATCTTTTTCTTCCATGCCGCACCTTCTTATCGTTTCGCTGTCCGGACCATCCGGACCGTCCTGCCGCTCATCCCTCAAACACATCCGCCGCCGTCCAGCTGTCCGGAATCCTGGTCATGACCACATCGCCGATGATCTCTTTTTCAAAAATGTCAAAGGTTTTGTTGGTAATGCCCATTTTCACCGCCATGGAAGGCTTCAGGCCGCTTCTCATGGTCTTCATGGCCGCCAGAAGCCCTCTCAGGTCAAGAGGTCTGGTGGTGATCTCGCCATTGGACGCCTTCAGCTGCAGATCCAGAAACAGACCGGCAAACTGCTCCATGGCCGCGGGCTTTCCGTCCGGAAAGGTCACGCGGAAAATCTTCATCAGCGTCTCCTCGTCCACCGGCGGCATGTCGATCACCAGAAATCTGGATACCAGCGCTTCATTCAGCTCCTTCGTGCCCGCGTATCCGTAATTCATGGTTCCGATGAAGCGGGCTGCCGGATGGAGCCGGATCTTGTCGTATCCGGGCACATCGATGATCCGTCTGTGATCCAGCGTGGCGTGAAGCACAGACACCGCGTCGTTCTTGGCCATGTTGATCTCATCCATCACTCCGAAGCCGCCGTACTCGGCGCACAGGTAAACCGGCCCCCTGCGCAGCGTCACTTCATTATTGACAAACGTATCGGTTCCGATCAGCGAGCTGCTGTCCGTGTTCACATGGAAAGAAATATTGTAGACGGGCCGCCCGAACAGACAGGCCAGATTCTCGGCCAGCACATTTTTTCCAGTCGCCTTCGAGCCGGAAAGAAGAAGATTTTCTCCCTGCAGAAGAGCCGCGATGGCCTGCTCCAGGATCTCCTTTCCGTAAAAGGGAATGGACGGCGCGGCCAGACGCTTCTTCTGGCTCTCCTCCACTTCATAGCGCTTCCGGAACGCCTCCAGATCGGCTATGAGTCCCCCGTCTACCTGCTGTTCTCTCAAGACATCGATTTCCGTTCCCATTTTACTGTTCCTTTCCTTCTGTTCCCTCAACGATCAGGCGGTTGATCTGGGCACCCATATAACCGCCTCCGAATCCGTTGTCAATATTCACCACTGCCATGCCCTCCGCGCAGGAATTCAGCATGCTGAGCAGCGGGGCCACTCCTGCGAACCCGGCTCCGTAGCCGACCGACGTGGGCACAGCTATGACCGGTTTATCCACCAGTCCCGTGATCACGCCGCCCAGCGCCCCCTCCATTCCCGCCACCGCGACAATGCAGTTTGCCTTCCGGATATCTTCGATCTTGGAAAAAAGGCGGTGGATCCCGGCCACTCCCACGTCAAAGACCCGCAGGACCCGGCTTCCGTGAAATTCCGCCGTCCGGGCAGCCTCCTCCGCCACGGGAATGTCCGCCGTTCCTCCGGTGCAGACCGCCACCAGGCCCTTCTGCTCCACCGGAAAGGGCTCATACTTGAGGATCCTTGACATCTCGTCATAGACCACCTCCGGCACGGCGGCTTTTACAGCCTCATACTGGGTCCGGTCCGCTCTCGTTCCCATGACGTTGACCTGTCTCTCCCGAAATGTCTCATAAATATGGACCAGATGGGAAAGCTGCTTTCCCTGGCAGAAGATCACCTCGCCAAATCCTCTTCTCCTGCTTCTGTGGAAATCGATCTTGGCACAGCCGATATCCGCATATTCCTGGCCGCCCAGCATGATTTCCGCCTCCTCCAGCGGCAGTGTCCCGTTTTTGACCTGTTCCAGTACTTCTCTTATCTCCATAATCTGTCCGCTCCTGTCTGATTCTCTCTGTTACTGTCCCGTATTTTGCCCAATATCCATACTTCCGGAACGGAATCCCTCCAGATCCAGCGTGATATAACGGAATCCAAGCGGCTTCAGGAGCGCTGTGATCTCCTCCCCGCGCGCCGCGAATTCCGGGATCTGCGCCGCTTCCACCTCAATCCTGGCGATTCCGCCGTGGATCCGGAGCCTGACCTGCCTGAATCCCATCCCGGCCAGGATCCCTTCTCCTTCCTCAATGCTGCGCAGCAGTCCCGCCTCCAGTCTCTGACCGTAGGGAAGCCTTGTGGCCAGACAGGAATTGGAAGGCTTTCCCGCCACAGATATGCCGTACTCAGCAGCCAGGCGTCTCACATCCTCCTTTGTGAAGCCGCAGGCCGCGAGCGGGCTTTTCACCCCCAGCTCGGAAACAGCCCTCAGTCCCGGCCGGTAAACTCCATGGTCATCGGCGTTTGTTCCATCCATCACGATCCGGCAGTGATGAGCCTCCGCGAAGGCGCCCAGCCGCGTAAACAGAAACTTTTTGCACTGATAGCATCTGTCCGGGGGATTATCAAGAATCGCCGGGTTCTCCATTTCATTGACCGAAATGACCGCAAACGCCGCCCCGCATTCGGCAGCCACTCTCCTGGCTGTTTCCTCATCGCCCTTCGGGTGGAGAAAGGTATCGAACATCACGCCAAACAGAACTCCGTTCTTTTTTTTCCCCGCCTCAGCCGCCGCCTTCAGGACCACGCTGCTGTCCACGCCGCCGGAAAAGGCGACACAGACGCCTTCTCCGGCCATGCGTTCCATGAACTCGTTCAGTTTTTTCTTTTTCTTATCATATTCATCCGCCATAGCTGTCTGCCTTTCAGACTCTGATCCGTCTTGCCAGTCTCCGGACCTCTTCATATGTTTCCTGGAACGGACGCCCTGAAACATCCGCGCACCGGGCCACGTCCTCATACTCCGGATAATTGAACACCATTTCGCCTCTTCTCACCTGCTTCACGCGTACCGTCCCGTAAGGCGTTTCCAGAGAAAACATCTTTCTCGGAAGCACAGTCCGTTCTATGGGATACCGCCGGATCCCAATGGTGGTCGTATGGCAGAAGATCAGATCTTCAATGGCCTCCCGGTCCCGCTCCTCACAGATTACCTTCATGAGGTAGGCGGGGCGGCTTTTCTTCATGAAAGCCGGGATATAGCAGACGTCCCTGGCGCCGGCCTTCAGCAGTCTGTCCATCACATATCCCAGCGCCTCGCCGGTCACATCATCAATATTGGTCTCCAGAGTCCAGAGTGTGCCGGGATCTGTTTTCTCCTCTTTTTTCTCCGGCTCTCCGGACTGCAGCGCCGGCTTTTCTCCGGCTTCTTCGATCAGATAGGCCCGCAGCACGTTGGCCTTCGGGAAATCCTTTTTTCCTGCTCCCATCCCGCTTTTTACGATCCTGTAAGAAGCCGGGAGCGCATCTCTGCTGCAGATTCCCGCCAGAATGGCCGCTCCCGTGGGCGTGACCATTTCTCCCTTCTGATCAGAGGCGCGAAGCACCAGTCCGTATTGTTCCGCGATGGCTGTCACAGCGGGAACCGGCACCGGAAGGATTCCGTGCTGGCAGCGGACATGACCGCTTCCAGCGGCGATCTCTGAGGCAGCCGCCTCCCGGATTCCCAGGTCATCCAGACAGATCGCCGCGGCACAGATATCCACGATCGAATCCACCGCGCCGACCTCGTGAAAATGGACCTCATCCACCGGTTTCCCATGGACCTTGGCCTCTGCTTCCGCCACAATGGTAAAGATCCTGACCGCCAGCTCCTTCGCCCCCTCCGTCATCCGGGAACCGCGTATGATCTCCATGATCTGAGGGAGATTCCTGTGAACATGGGCGCCGTGTCCATGTTCATGATGCCCATGGTCCTCATGGCTGTGTTCATGTCCGGCGTCCGCGGTGCTGTGTTCTTCATAATCATGGCTGAGGCCATCCTCCGGCCCCTCTAGGATCACATCAAAGCTGCAGGCATCCAGGCCGCACTTGACCCGGCGGCCGATCCGGATCTCATACCCGTCCACATGAAGACTGGCGAGACCCTCCTCCAGCTTCTTTCGGTCCGCTCCCAGATCCAGCAGGGCCGCCACCGTCATATCTCCGCTTATGCCTGAATAGCATTCCAGATAAAGCATATTTTATACCTCGATCAATTCGTATTCTTTATTTCCAAGTCCCAGTTTCACGCCGTGATCAATGGCCACCTTCCAGTCCGTATTGGGACTGACCTTTCCAAAATGATCCCTGTCCTCGTGTCCGCAGCTCTCGCCGAGAAGACTGTCCGCGATCACCGGCTGGGCATTGACCGCATCGGCACAGGCCACATCCAGAGCCACCGGATCAAAGGACGCAAACATTCCCACATTGGGCACGATGGCTCTGTCATTTTCTCCATGGCAGTCACAGTAGGGAGAAACATCCACCACCAGACTGATATGGAAGTTCGGCCTTCCCTGAACCACAGCCAGGCTGTATTCCGCAATCTTTTTGTTGATGATCTCATTGGTCGCGTCCTTCGCGGCGCAGACGGCATCCTTCGGACAGACACCGATGCAGCGGCCGCAGCCCACACATTTGTCATGATTGATTCGGGCTTTTCCGTCCGCAAATTCCGGCGCTCCGTGAGCGCAGATCTTTTCGCACTGATGGCAGCCGATGCAGAGCTCCTGCTTCACATAGGGCTTTCCCGTGCTGTGCATATCCATCTTTCCTGCCCGGGATCCGCAGCCCATTCCCAGATTCTTCAGCGTTCCTCCGAATCCGGTCAGCTCATGTCCCTTGAAATGAGTGAGCGAAATGATGATATCCGCGTCCATGACCGCTCTGCCGATTTTCGCCTTTTTTACCCACTCGCCGTCCACGGGAACCTCCACATCGTCTGTTCCCTTGAGGCCGTCTCCGATCAGGATATGGCATCCGGTGGAAAAAGGAGAAAATCCATTGAGGTAAGCCGTCTCGATATGATCCAGCGCGTTTTTTCTCCCGCCCACATAAAGGGTATTGCAGTCTGTCAGAAATGGATGACCGCCCAGCTCCTTCACCATATCCGCCACCGTTTTGGCATAATTTGGCCTCAGATAGGAAAGATTTCCCCTCTCCCCGAAATGAATCTTAATGGCCACATACTTGTCCTGAAAATCAATGGATTCGATTCCCGCCTTTTTCATGAGTCTCTGCAGCTTCATCTGCAGATTTTCGCCGGGCTTTGCTTTCATGTCTGTAAAATAAACCTTAGATTTTCCCATTGTATGTCCTCCTTTTTTCAAGAATCGGTATCACTTCCTCCAGGTCCGCGCACTGCGCGGCCAGCAATCCTCTGATCGTTTCATCCGGCTGGATCAGATCGGGCACCATCACCACGGGAATCCCCGCCCGGCTGGCTGCCAGCACCCCGTTCGGCGCGTCTTCCAGAGCCAGGCATTCCCGGGGAGACGTATGCAGAAGTTCGGCCGCCTTCAGATAAATATCCGGAGCCGGCTTCGTTCTGGAAATCATATTTCCGCAGACCACCGCGTCAAAGGCTTCCCGTATTCCTGCCCGTACAAGATTGCCCATGGCATACTCGTAGCTGGACGAGGTCGCCATTCCCACCAGGAACCGCTTTTCCTTCAGATAGGAAAGGAGCTCATACAGTCCCGGCTTGACGGCAATCCCGTTTTTTTCCGCCTCTTCCCTGAAATATTCTTTTGTCCAGGCACGGAACGTATCAAAGGGAAAATCCTGTCCGTATTGATCCAGAAAATATTCTTTCCGCCTCGCCACGCCCATCCCGAGGGTATGATAAATATTCTCTCCCAGATCCTCCTGTGTATAGCCCAGCTTCTGCCCGGCCAGGGTCCAGGACAGCTTCACCACCCGCTCAGAATCGAACATCAGTCCGTCCATATCAAAAATAACCGCTTTTGTCATGTCCGGTCCGCTCCTGTCATCAAGTCCTTCGCCTCATCAATCTGCCTGCTGATCTCCTGCTGCCGCTCCGCGAACAGCAGTCCTTTGTTATACATATAATACCGGTCGCATCCGTTCTCTCTGATATACCAGGCGCTGTAATACCCGGCCGTCAGCTCTGTCACAAACACCACCAGCTCCTGGCCCTGTCCAAAGGCCGCTTCCAGGAAATCAAAAGCGTACTCAAGGGCCCCACCCGTCCGGTCAAGCTGCTCCTGGCGCGCCTTTGTCTCTTCCGAAAAAGCCGATCTCACGCCGGAAAATCCGTTTTCTGCAGCTGCCCGCTGCATCTTTTTCAGCCCGGCAAGCACTGCTCTCTCAAGACGCTCCTGTTTCCGGTCGAGCTGCTCTGCCTCCCGCGCTTTCTCAAACGCTTCCTCCGCGGCCTGATACTCCGTCTGAAGCTCCCGGCCTGTCTCTGCCCGGTCGTCCTCATCCCGCAGCCTGCCGCGCACTGCCTTCAGATGGCCGAACAGCTCTGTCACGATCCTGTCCATTTCCCAGGACAGCCGGAATTCTTCTCCGAGCCTGGATATGATCAGCCCCATTACGCTGAGCCGCTCATCGAAATCCGCAAAATGCAGTCTGGAGATCACGGAAGGATCCATAATGCCTGTCAGGATCTCGTCAATCTTATAGTCTCTGTGATATTTATAGTACAGTTCCAGATAATTGGCAAAATCCCTCGCGATGCGGGGAAACTGGATATACTGTCCCACAACCTGGGCATCCACGGATTTTCCCAGCTTTTCATATACGTACAGGATCTGGGAAAGATCCTCCCATCCCCTCGCCGTGGCAAAATATTTGCCGTCCACAGTCGTCTCGATCTGATAGAAATTGTTTTTTCTGATATCCAGATAGGAAATGACCGCTCCGTGGAGCTTTTCTTTATAGGCGTATTCCTTCCACACGGCAAAATCCGCTTCCACATCGATCCGCTTCACCCGGTCCAGCGTCACCACGTCAAAATCCCGGACCGATTTATTGTACTCAGGCGGATTTCCCGCCGCCACGATGATCCACCCCTCCGGCATCTGCTGGTTCCCGAAGGTTTTGCACTGCAAAAACTGCAGCATCATCGGCGCCATGGTCTCGGATACACAGTTGATCTCATCGATGAACAGAATTCCCTCCCGGATCCCCGTCTGCTCCATTTTCTCATGAACAGAAGCAATGATCTCGCTCATGGTGTATTCCGTGACAGAATACAGTTTTCCATCATATTCTTTTTCCTTAATAAAAGGAAGGCCCACCGCACTCTGTCTCGTATGATGGGTGATGGTATAAGCCACGAGGCCGATGCGGCACTCCCTGGCAATCTGCTCCATGATCTGCGTCTTGCCCACTCCAGGCGGTCCCATCAAAAGAATAGGCCGCTGTCTGATGGACGGGATCTCATATTCTCCGTATTCATCTTTGAGAAGATACGCTTCAATGGTATTTTTGATTTCTTCCTTAGCCCGTTTGATATTCACAATTCATGCCTCTTCCCAGTTTTCAGTCTGATTCTATTTTATACAAATCTGATATCTTTGTCCAGACGTTTCCCCTGCTCTTCCACATCCTCCGGCTGAAGCACCAGCCGGATAGCCCAGGGGGGAACGGCCCTGTCGCTGTAATCCTCCTCCATGAACAGAAACGCCACATCGTAATCCGGCTTTCTGGCCGGGAATATCCCGTATCCGTCGGTAAAATACAGCAGTCCCTTCAGGCGGTCGAAGGCACCTGCCTCTCTGAGCTGTTCCACATAGGCAAACACCGGACGGAAGTCCGTACCGCCTCCGCCCCGGATCTCCATGTTTGCCATATAGTCCTCCAGCTCTTCCCTGCAGGTGATCTTCACATCGGACTGAACCTTCTCGTCGCACTGGATCACATGGATATTGACCTTTTTGAAAAAGCTTTCTGTCTCCAGAAGCACGCCGTATGTTTCTGACAGAAACGCCTTCACCAGGTCTCCGGAACAGGACATGGAAGTATCGATGGCAATAACAAAATCCTGAATCTTCTGGACTTCTTTGAATTCCTGAGGCTCGATCAGGGGCATATTTCCGTAAAGTCTCAGACCGTAGCTGTAAAATCCATAATCAAAGGAGTCCGTATCGATCTGCATTTCCTCCCGGAGAACCGCAAATTTCCGCAGGAACGCCCGATAGTCCTGCCGTTTCTGATTCTGCACCCGGATCTGCTCCAGCAGCGACTCTTCATCCCGGCTCTGATCTCTTCCGAACGTCTCCATTCCGGTCTGAGTCTTTTCAGAAATATCCCGCCATTTGTGTTCCAGCGCCTCCATGGCGGGCGGCTGCCCGCCGTTCTCATCGTTCCCCGGCCAGAAGCTGTGATCGTCCACCAGAAAAAGCGCTTCCAGCCGCTCCTTCTGTTCTTCGGTCAGCCTGAGCTCCATCAGCGCCCTGTAGATTCCTTCCGCCGTCAGTACCTTCATCCGTCCTGAAAGCAGGTCATAAATTTCCTTTCTCTCCGGCTCCACCGCCCGCCGGACACTCCGCTTATTCAGACCATCGATCACCGATTCCATGGCAATGTCGCAGGCCAGATTCCAGTAATCCGATTTTCTGTTCCCCCGCCTTGTGAGGTGACGGAACAGGCAGTGAAACACCATATGCAGATACAGGCGGTTCAGATACCGCCTGTCTGTCTGGTAAAGCTCCGCCAGGGCATATGGTTCAAAATGGACCGCATAGCCGTCTGTCCCCGCCACCCGGGCGCCGGTGTCCAGCTGACAGGACAGGCTCCCGAGGGCCAGATCAAGAAACCGCATATTCAGGTACAGCTCATTTCTGGCTGTCCCAAGGATTTCTTTTCCGATCCTGTCCCATTTTTCAGTGAGTTCCTTTGACATTCTTCCGCCTCCTCACATATTTTCGCGTCCTTCTCTCTGCAGCTTTCTCTTCAGCCGGTTCAGCATTTCCTTTTCTCCTTCCGGCACCCGCCTTGACTCGCGGATCTTCTGGATTGCCTTGTTGTGCGTCCAGTCCTCCAGACCGCCCGTCTCTTCACTCTCCTTTTTCAGAAGCGCCAGGGTTTTCTCCGGAAATTTCACATAACAGACAGATACTGCCCAGGCCGCCGCCATTTTGACATAATATCCCTCATGGCGGATTCCGGCGTAAATTTCCAGCAGACGGTCAATATACGTCTCATTGGTAAAATACTCCATCAGCGTTACCACCGCGAAGCGCAGCTCATATTCTTTCCGGCTTTTCAGCCATCCGCACACATAGGCGAAGCCTCTTTCCTGTTCCTTCAGGAAAAATTTCATGGTGCTGTTCCCGCAGTCACATACTGCCCAGCTGTTAATGCGCGGAATATAACGGTCCAGCCATTCCGTGCGTTCCTCAAAATCCATGGCCGCGTACCCGATGATCATGCCCACCGTCATCCGCTCTTCCTGATAAAGGCTGTCTTCCGGCGCTTCCAGAAGTTCTGTCAGGAGCCGGCGGAATTCTCCCTTCGCCGCCTTTCTGGCTGTCTCTCTCACCTTCGGGATCCGCACGCCGATGGTCACTCCGGTACCCGGGACCAGCTTGTCGTTAAATTCCTTATATCCTGCATCTGCCAATTCAAACAGTGTATTTCTCAGTTCTTCCCGCGTCATGTGTTCCTCCCCGGTCATACCAGTCATGATCATTACAGATCAAACTGCCTGTTCTGTTTTTTCCTTCCCTGTCTGCGGTAGCGGCAGTCCATCAGATAGGACAGACATTCGGTTCTTCCCAGTCGGGCCGCCAGCTCCGTCATCACATCCAGCGCATCTCTCGGTTCTTCTTCTGCCGGCTTCTTCCCTTTTCCTGACCTGGAAGCGCCGATCCCAAATCCGGTCTCCCCCAGCGACGCCATATAAAAATCTCCGGCGCCGTCGGCGGCAGGACGCGCCTCCGCCTCCAGGGCATCCTGCTGAAGCCAGTTCTTTTTTCTGGTCTTTCCGTCGAACCCGCCCGCCTCCGCGATCAGGCGCACCGCCTCCAGATCGTCTTTTTCCAGCAGGATTTCTCCGGCTTCCCGGGCATAGGCGCTGAAATAATCCAGATATTCTGTTCTGGCCTCGTCTCCCAGCCCTTCCGGATACCGGATCCTGCAGTATGCCAGCCGGGTCAGAATCTGGTGCGGTTCCTGATTCTTTGCCAGTCCGAAGAGCGCGTCATAGGCTTTATAATCCACGCTTCCGTCCCGAAAGCACTGACGGTACCGGTAGCCGGTTCCCTGGTAATGGACTTCAAAGATCCGGGCCGGCACATTTTCCACGGACATCTCATAATATCCGGGAAACACCAGACAGGAACGCCGTTCTTTTCCCTCTACCGTCCCGGTGATCTCGGCCGTTACCGCCTGCCTGAGTTCTGAAAGCATCTGGGAAAGACTGTTTTTTCCCGTTTTCCTTTCCCTGAACAGAAAGGTGTCCAGACTGCCGCATCCGATAAAAGCTCCGCTTCCGATCCTGGACAGCGTATCAGAAAAACCGATCCGTTTCAGACGGCGGCATCCGTAAAAAGCATAATCTCCGATCACAGACACCGTGTCCGGCAGGATCACTTCCTCCAGCCGTTCTCCCGCCGCGGCTTCCCCGGGCATTTCACCGCTGTCCAATATCCCATCCTGAACCGTGATCCTTCTGATCCGTTCCGGTTCCGCCGCGAACCGTTTCGGCCGCTCCGACGCCGAAAACGCATAGGGCCCGATCTCCGTCACGGGACACCCTTCGATCTGCTCCGGCACCCGCAGACAGACTGCCGTTCCAAACGCCCTCCAGATACAGATCTGCTGATCTTCTGTTTTTATGTATTCCCATACTGTTTTCAAGGTTTTCCTCCCGGCTCCTTCCGCCCTGCCTCACAGGCTGCTCTGCCGCGGCCTTCCATTCTCCGCGTCTGTTCTTTGCAGGCTGTCGCTGTCCTATAAAACACCCAGGTGCTCCAGAAGGATCTTCAGCCCCATCAGAATCAGGATCACGCCGCCGGCCAACTCTGCCTTTGACTTATATTTATTTCCAAATACATTTCCCACACGCACCCCCACAATAGAGAGGCAGAAAGTGGTAACGCCGATCAGACAGACAGCCGCCGCGATATTGACCTTCAGAAAGGCAAAGGTCACGCCCACAGCCAGCGCGTCGATGCTGGTGGCGACGGCCAGAAGCAGCATAGTCCTGACCCCAAAGGACGGATCCGCCTCTTCCTCCTCCCCGGACAGCGCCTCCTTGATCATGTTCGCGCCGATGGCGCCCAGAAGCACAAAGGCGATCCAGTGATCGATATTGGTGATCTTATCCTGAAACCCGGTTCCAAGACAATAGCCGATGAGCGGCATGAGCATCTGAAAGCCGCCGAAATAAATTCCCGCAAGCAGCGCGTTTTTCCATACCATCTTCGGCATGGAAAGGCCCTTACAGACTGATACGGCGAACGCGTCCATGGAAAGTCCCACCGCGATCATAAACAGTTCCCAGATTTTCATAGCTGCAGTCTCCTTCCTGTCTCTGCACCCGCAGAGCAACCTGAAATGATTTTTGTTTTCCCCGTAACAGAAAAGACTTACCTGTACCCTCCGGTACAGATAAGTCTCATCATTTAAAACAAAGCCAGAAGCTGTGTGAATCACGCGCATCAGTATGTTGACTTCGTTACACGGAAAATGTGCCAACTACTCCCTTATCTCGTGTCATTATAACTTTACCCATCTCATTTGTCAACAAATCTGCTTCTATACTTTTTTCTTTTTTTCGATTCCCTGCTACTTGAAATGCACTTTTTTTCGTTCTAAAATAAGGGGATACAGGGGGAGCCTGTAATTCTAAACACAGAAGGGGGAGAATCCCAATGCTTCGACGACTTTTTTCCTATATTAAGCCGTACAAAAAACACACAATACTGGCCGTATGCTGCATCATCCTGGAATGTGTCTTTGAGCTGGTCATTCCCGTGATCATGGCGGACATCATCGACGTGGGAGTCGCGACGGGAAACCGCGCGGTAATCTTTCAGCGGGGGGCTCTGATGGTTGTCTGCGCTGTGATCGCGCTGTTTCTCGGCATGGGCAGCGCCCGCTATTCTGCCATCTGCGGCCAGGGCCTGGGAGCGGAGCTGCGGAAAGCGGAATATCAGAAGCTCCAGAGCTTTTCGTTCTCCAATATTGACCACTTCCGGACCTCTTCTCTCGTGACCAGGCTGACCAGCGACATCACGACGATCCAGAACTCGGTCGCCACCGGTCTCCGCCCCGGATGCAGAGCCCCGATCATGATGCTTACTTCCATCGCCATGTCCTTCATCATGAACTGGAAGCTGGCGCTTGTCTTCTGCGTGGCCGCCCCTGTGCTCGGCGTCATGCTGTTTCTGATCGTAAAGAATGTACGTCCTCTTTACGCCCGGATGCAGGGCTCCATCGATCTTCTGAACCGGATCATCCAGGAAAACCTGACCGCGGTCCGGGTCGTCAAATCCTACGTCCGCGGCGATTACGAAACAAATAAATTCAACGAAGCCAACTCTGAACTCAGGACCACCTCCGAGACAGCCTTCGGCCTCGCCGCCCTCAACATGCCGGCCATGCAGCTTGTCATGTATACGACCATCCTGTTCATCCTCTGGATCGGCGGCAACCTGATCTTCGTAAAGGAAATGCAAGTGGGGCAGCTGACCGGCTTTCTCAGCTACGTCCTCCAGGTCCTGAATTCTCTCATGATGATCTCCAATGTATTCCTGATGCTGACCCGTTCTCTGGCCTCCTGCGCCCGCATTACGGAGATTCTGGACGAGAAGATCGACATTACAGAGGAACACGCGGAGGATCTGAAGGTTGAAAAAGGCTCCGTAACCTTTGATCATGTTTATTTTAAATACCGCCCGGAGGCGGAGGAATATGTCCTCTCCGACATTTCCCTCTCCATTGAGGCCGGACAGACGGTGGGCATCCTCGGCGGAACAGGTTCTGCCAAGAGTACGCTGGTCCAGCTGATCCCGCGGCTTTATGACATTACTTCCGGCACGCTCTGTATTGACGGCCATCCCGTCGACCACTACCCCCTCGTTCCTCTGCGGGACGCGGTCGCCATGGTCCTTCAGAAGAACACGCTGTTTTCTGGAACCATTCTGGACAACCTGCGCTGGGGCAAGGAGGACGCCACCGAGGAGGAAATCCGGGAGGCATGCCGGATCGCCTGCGCCGACGAATTCATCGACCGCCTGCCGGAGGGGTATCACACAGAACTGGGCCAGGGCGGCGTCAATATTTCCGGCGGGCAGAAACAGCGTCTCTGCATTGCCCGGGCGCTCCTGAAGCATCCGAAGATCCTGATCCTGGACGATTCCACCAGCGCGGTGGACACTGCCACAGAGGCCAGCATCCGCGAAGGGCTGGCCGGTTATCTGAAAGGATGCACGAAAATCATCATTGCCCAGCGGGTAACCTCCGTCATGCACGCCGACCAGATCGTAATCCTGGAGCATGGACGGATCCAGGCAACCGGCACCCATGAATCTCTCCTGGCCGGCAATTCCTTTTACCAGGAGCTGTATCATTCTCAGCAGGAAGGAGTTGGTCTTTAATGGCACGTTATATCGGATATAAAAAACCCAAAAACACAAAAAAGACAATCCTGCGTCTGCTCCACTATATGGGCGCCCACAGGATCCTGCTGCTTCTGGTCATTTTCCTGACCGCGGTCGGCAGCCTGGCCAATATTATCGGCACCTATCTGCTGAGGCCGGTGATCAACAATTATATTCTTCCCGGCGACGTACCCGGACTGATCCGCATGGTGCTCCTTATGGCGCTCATGTATCTGGCCGGCGTTCTTGCCACCTGGGGCTATAATCAGCTGATGGTGAAAATGTCCCAGAAGGTCGTCAGCGAGATCCGCCATGACCTCTTTGTCCACACCCAGACGCTCCCGCTCTCTTATTTTGACGCCCATACCCACGGCGAGCTGATGAGCCGTTTTACCGGGGATGTGGATACGATCACGGAAGCGCTCAACGGCAGCTTCACCCTGCTCATCCAGAGCAGCATCATCATCGTCGGCACCATCATTATGCTCCTGGTGCTCAACTGGCGCCTTTCCCTGATCGTATTTTTCTTCATGGCGCTTATGTTTCTGTTTATCCAGTTCAACAGCCGGCGGAGCCGGAAATATTTCCGGGAGCAGCAGAGATGCCTCGGCAGCATCGAAGGCTTTACGGAAGAAATGGTGACAGGCCAGAAGGTGGAGAAGGTGTTCAATCACGAAAAGCAGAATTATGAAGAATTCTGCCGGAGAAACGAAGCGCTGAGAAAGGCTTCCACCAAAGCGCTCACCTACTCTGGCATGATGATCCCCACCATTGTCAGTCTTTCCTATTTTAATTACGCGGTGTCTGCCTGCGTGGGCGGCCTGTTTGCCCTGGCCTCCCTGATCGACCTGGGAACGCTTTCCGCCTACCTGGTCTACGTCAGACAGACAGCCATGCCCATGAACCAGTTTACCCAGCAGATGAATTTTCTGCTGGCTGCCCTGTCGGGGGCGGAGCGGATCTTTGAGATGATGGATGTTCCCCCGGAAATCGACGAGGGGACGATTACCCTGTGTCACGCAACGGAAGAGGCGGACGGCACCGTCCGGGAATCAGAGGTGCCCTGCGGTTCCTTTGCCTGGAAACGTCCTGAACCGGACGGCAGCTTCACTCTGATTCCCCTGAAAGGCGATGTCCGGTTCCACGATGTCTCCTTCGGATATGTACCCGGCAAGAAAATCCTGGACGGCATCAATCTTTACGCCAAGCCGGGACAGAAGATCGCTTTTGTGGGATCAACCGGAGCCGGAAAAACCACGATCATCAATCTGATCAACCGGTTCTATGAAATCGACAGCGGAACGATCACCTACGACGGACTGGATATCCGGGACATCAAAAAGGACGACCTGCGCCGTTCTCTTTCCCTGGTGATCCAGGATACGCATCTGTTTACCGGCACCATCGCGGACAACATCCGGTACGGAAAGCTGGACGCAACTGACGAAGAGGTCCGGAAAGCTGCCATGATCGCCGGCGCGGATTCTTTTATCCGCCGTCTTCCCCACGGATATGATACCGTGCTCCACAGCGACGGTTCCAATCTGTCTCAGGGCCAGAGGCAGCTTCTGGCCATCGCCAGGGCAGCCGTTTCTGATCCCCCGGTGCTGATTCTGGATGAAGCCACAAGTTCTGTAGATACCGGTACGGAGCGGCTTATTGAGCGGGGCATGGATTCTCTGATGGAGGGCCGGACCGTCTTTGTCATCGCCCACCGTCTCTCCACGGTCCGCAATGCCAAAGCCATCCTGGTGCTGGAACATGGAGAAATCATGGAACGGGGCAGCCATGAGGAGCTTCTGGAACAAAAGGGCCGTTACTACAAGCTCTATACCGGTCAGTTCGAACTGGAATAAGCAGAATGAACATGCGGAGCATTTTTGTTTCATAGGAAATTCATAGGGAACGCCGTTTCCTATGAAAAAACGGGCTGTGCAGAACGATCTGTCTGCAAGCCCGCTTTTTTAAGATCAGTGACAGCCGTGGCCGTGCCCTGCGCAGCCGCCGTGATGACCCGCGCCGTCATGGCAGGCATGATCCGTTCCATGGTCATGACAGCTGTGGCCCGCGCCATGATGGCTGCACATGGCATCCGGATCGTAGTTCAGCGAACCGGCCAGAAAGGATTCCACCTGAGCGTCAGCATCTCCGGCCGCTCCCGGAAACAGGCGGATCCCCGCCTCTGCCAGAGCATTTCTCGCTCCGCCTCCTATATTTCCGCAGATCAGAACCTCCACGCCTCTCTCTTTCAGGAAGCCTGCCAGAGCGCCGTGACCGGTTCCGTTGGTATCCACAATCTCCGAGTTCTGGATCTTTCCGTCTTCTGTCTCATAAATCTTAAACTGCTCTGTGTGTCCAAAATGCTGATAAATTTGTCCGTTGTCATAAGTTACTGCCAGTTTCATATTCTTCCCGCCTTTCTGTGACTCTGCCCTTTCCGGACGCTGCTCCTGAAGTCTGTAGGTCCCGCCCTCGATCTGAAGGCTGACTCCCTCCACCAGCAGCCGCGCCACCTTTTTTCTCGCTTCCGCGTAAAGCGCCTGGACAGTGGCTCTCCCTACTTCCATCCGCTCGGCGCACGCCTCCTGGGTCAACCCCTCATAATCGATCAGCCGCAGCGCTTCATATTCTTCCACATTCAGAATGATCTTATGATCCTCCGGCGAAAATGAGCAGCCTGCAGGCCCAAAACTCTGGAATCTCGGCATCCGGCTGACATTTTTGTACTTATTCTGCCTGGGCATATCACGTTTCCTTTCTCATTTTACATTGTCGTGACCGCGCGCAGCATATTGATGAGCTGTCCGCTGTCTTTTTCGTTTTTATTGGCATATGTCAACTACATCATTAAGATAGCACTTTTATTAGCATATGTCAATATTATTTTTTATTCAAATACCCGCCTCCGATTTCCCGGAAGGCGGGCATTGATTCTATCGATGCACAGGCTCCGCAGACAGATTTTCTGGAAAACTGCTTTATCCGCGGATCTGCTGTACATTTTTCACAATCGTATGGCTGATCGGAATCCATGTTACCTTTTTGAATATTGCAGCCACCGCAATTGGTATATAGGTAAAGATAAAAATCGGGAAAGTGAACAAATATTGAAGTTTCTTTTTCCATTCACAGTGAATCTGCTTCCATTCGGTAACAGTTGTCACCAGGCCAAAGAAAAACAGTGACAGATAGATTCCGCTCAGGTTGCTTACGACTGCTTCCACAGTAATTTCTACCCATTTTGCATGTCCAAACATGATGCCTGCCACTCCGAATACACTGTTCATGACCAGCGTAAACAGGGTCAAAAGGGTAGCCGGCGCCAGTGTCATCAGCATATCATAGCACTGAAAGCTGTGTTTTTTGGTCGCGCCAGAAATCAGCTGTCTGCCGTAGCGGCCGAATACCTGATAGAATCCTTTCGTCCAGCGGAGTCTCTGATTCCAGGATTCCCTGAATTTTACCGGCTGCTCGTCATATAAAACCGCTTTCTCGCTGTAGCCGATCACACGACCCTGAATGATGCTGTCTGTGGAAAATTCTATATCCTCGGTCAGAAGGTGATGCTTCCAGCCGTTGTTTTCCCGAATGATCTTATTGGACACCAGAAATCCTGTGCCCGAAATCGCGCAGCTGCTGCCGCACTGCATTCTCGCGCCGTTTAAGTACTTGGATTCCCTTAAAAACCATAAGGCATATCCGGCAGAGATCCAGTTGGAACCATAATTCTTTGAGTTCCGGTAGCTGGTTACAACCTCGTATCCGTTGTCGAATACCTTGTTCATCTCTCTGATATAATTCTCGTCCAGCACGTTGTCCGCGTCAAAGACCATATAACCGTCAAAGGATTCCAGACCGAAATCCGCATCTATTTTGGCGAACAGATAATTCAGCGCATATCCTTTTCCGATCTGTACGTGATCAAATCTTTCATATACAATAGCTCTGTGTTCTCTCGCCACCTGAGCGGTATTGTCCGTACAGTTGTCCGCCACGACAAAAATTTCAATCAGGCTGGATGGATAATTCTGCCTCCGTATGCTGTCCAGCAGCTCCCCGATCACCGCGCCCTCATTTCTTGCCGAAATTACCACTGCATATTTGTGGAGCTTTTTTGCTTCCAGCTTCTTCTCTTTAAAAAAGAAACGGATAAAAACAAATACAAGCTGATACGCATAACACATAACAAAAAACAGCATAATAATAAAATTAAAGCTGCGGATCCATGTAACCATAACACTTGATTCCTCTCATATTTACTTGATATTTCTGACCATCGCAATCTCAATGTTCACTCTCATCATGTTCATCATAGGTTTATGATTTTCATGATTTCAATTGCTCCATACTTCAATGACTGTTCTAATCAGTGCAGCGGCATGCAGATGCCGATCAGTATTAATATGGCGAAATTCCTGTTCCTTTTTACTGCAAACAGTATACTGGAATAACTGTGTTTAATTTGTGACCAAAAGTTTAAAACTTTATTTAGTTTTCCAGATTCTGAACAATATTCTCCATTCAAATCTAAAAAACGTCAAAAAAATTCCGGGCATATTGTTCCGCTTCTATGCCCGGAATTTCAGTAAATATCAGTATATCACGCTTTTTCGGCCAATTTGTGCCGCCGTTTTTTCAGTTTATAATTCTTATTTTTTTATGAAGTCTGCTCTTTGTATTTTATTTATACACGGACCGGAAACATTCATTTTTGCCGGATCTTCCCGCGCTGCTCCGGAAGAACAAACCCCAGAAATGCCTCACAGCCTTCCACAATATCATCATAGGTCACATCAAAATTTCCCGTATACCAGGGATCTGCAATATCCCTCGGATGCTTTCCAAAGTCCAGCAGCCGCCAGATCTTCTTCGGTTCATCCTCCTCCGGCCCGATTCCCACGATCCTGTACATATTTCTCAGATTCCACTGCTCCATTCCGATCAGATAATCATAATGATCATAATCCTGCCGGCGCATGCGGACAGCCCGATGATTTCCCACCGGAATGCCGCACGCGCGCAGCTTGTTCCTGGTTCCCGGATGTACAGAATTTCCAATCTCTTCGTTGCTGGTAGCCGCGGAGTCAATCTCAAACAGATCCTCCAGGCCGCGTTTCTTTACCATATCCTTCAAAACATATTCCGCCATTGGAGAGCGGCAGATGTTGCCGTGGCAGACGAATAACACTTTTATCATCACTTTTTGCTCCTAATTTATCTCGGTTTTACCTTGATTTATCTCGGTTTTCGGCTTATTTACAGGCTTTCCGGTTTCTCGGCGTTTTTTCCATTTCTCGGCTTATTTCGGCTTATCTCGGTATGTTTCTTCCTTCAAATGGTCTAAATATTGGTCTAAAACAGGCCCTGATTTTCAATTTAGACCATCGTCATTTTGTCTAACGCTATACTGATATCTGCCGATCACCTATGCCTGATATTTTTTCCAAAGCCTTTATCTAACGATCCGTTCAGCTGCTCTTGCGAAGCATAATCACCGAATGCTCATTTTCTTTCACACCCAGCTTCTGCATCTCTTCATCAGCCTCTGCCTGCTTCTGTGCCAGCTTCTCCATCTCTTCCTTCGCATCATCCAATTTCAGATGCGTATAGGTATTGAGGGTGACGCTGATATCCGAATGTCCCATCAGGTACTGAAGCACCTTCGGATTCATACCGGACTTCGCCATATTAGAGCAGTAAGTATGACGGCACACATGAGGCGTGATCTTCGGAAGCTGTACACGGTAGATGCTGTTATACTTCTCCACCGCATGTTGGAAGTACTTCTCCCAGTGCATCGCCACCATCGGCTTTCCATCCTTATCGAAGCAAAGGAATCCGGAGTACCCGTCAATCATAGGCTCCACCTTCTTCTTCGGCCTTCTGGCGAGAATGCGCTCAAATGCTTCATACACATCATCCTGCATCGGAATCACTCTCGTACCGGCATAGGTTTTTGTCGTATCAATGTAAACCAATGTCCCGGTCTTCTGAAGCTGATGGTCAATATTGATGGTTCTGTTCTCCATATCCAGATCATGAACCGTCAGCCCTGTAAACTCCGATATACGCATCCCCGTTTTGAACAGGATGTACATCCCGTCATAATACCGGCAGTAGTGCGAATCATTTTTGATAAAATCAAGGAACGTTCTTTCCTGTTTTCTTGTAATGGCTTCACGAGTAGCGGTGTCATTTACCAGAACGGATACCATCTGAAACTCAAAAGGATTCTTCCTTAAAAGATCATCATCCACAGCCAACTGAAAAGCCGGTCTCACCACACCTCTGATGGTATGGATCGTCGAGAAACTTTTCTTATCGACCTGCTGTAATCTGATCAGCCACTCCTTAGCATCCGAGAGTCTCACCTTGTCGATTCTCTTCGCCCCGAAGTGATCTTTCTCCAGCAGATTGATGACTGTGCCATATCCTGCTCTTGTCGTGTGCTTAACACCGGTCTTTGTAGCTGTATACTTCTTAACCAGCTGAAGCACTGTCATTCCGCCGCCGTCAGGAACAATATCATCATCGAGATCTCGATTTATCACCTTCTCCTGTTCCCGCAAAGGCGCATTATCTCTTTTTCCGGCTGGTATGCTATCCGTTGCCACCAATCTCCAACTATACACAGACTTGCGTTTTCCGTTGGCATCGATGTATCTGAACTTATAGCGGCCATCCGCTTCTTGGCTCTCTCCTGTGCGAAGAATGCGATTTTTGCTATCGCGTCTCTTTTCGCTCATTAAACATCGTCTCCTTTCTGTTCGGAGAGCCATGTTCATATATGCTATTTTAGTAGACTACATAGTATGTATCCGACTATGTATCAATAGCATACCACAGACACGGCTCTTTTACCACATAAATTTGAAAAAGATTTTCCGGTCAGATAACATTCATCTGACTGTCCATATATCTCTCGAACTGCTCACGCTTGATCAGTGCTCTGTTGCCGTTCCAGAGAACAAAGTCCTCTTCAGAATGCTCCTGAACAAAGAGCTTCAGCTTCTTGTACCCAATCCCGAAATACTCTGAAGCCTCATTCAGCGTTAGCGTGTACTTCTGCCACCAAGGCAGTTCTTTTTTGGTATCTGTGCTCATCCTCAGGCACCTCCCTTCTATCTTCCTAAGCGCCTTTGGACGAGATAATTCCGGTAAAAACCGAAAAAAGGCAAAAAAAGACGGCCAGCAGAGAAATCAATCTCCACCAGCCGTCATTCTTAAATCCTACGGACGAAATCCAACGAGATCCATCCTATTCCGCTCTTCAGCCTTCCCCATCCAGCCTTAGAGCCCTTTCCTGCTCTCACTTCCATGATCGTGTACACACCGATCGGAATAAACTGAACCCTATCATAATCCGTCCCCGGTCCTTTCCTGATATTCAGATCACAAATACTGACCTTTACCAGAAACGGCACATTCACCGCAGGCTCCGCAGCCTTCGGCTCATACACAACCTTGCCGTCTGCATCGAACACCTTATATCCCGGATTCTGATCCGCGCACTTCTTCGCGTTATCAAGAATCTTATACGCTCCCTTCTGGCTCTTGGCATCCGCCCAGGACTTCCTGACACGATACCACCGGATCACTTCACCGCCAGAATCCTTCGCGTCATACTGCGTCAGGTTCCACTTCTCAATGATAGAGCAAAGCTTTTCCACATAAGTCAGACTTGTGGCATAGCCTCCGTCCTTGATGATCTGCACCGCCTTCTTATAATCCGTGCATCCCTTCAACCCCTCATACCTGAACCTGCTGCCGTTCTTAGCACCAAGCAGATAAGCGGAATGATCAGCGATCGAATCCTCAATGCAGGGATACTTCCGGAAATCCGCTGTGATCGTCTCATAGCTGCCGTCAGCGTTCTGTTCCTGCGTCTTCTTCGTGTACTTGCTCTTGCCGTCCCAGACGGAACCGCTCCAAGTGTTTCCGGACAGGCTGCACTTCATCCCGAAGATATTGTTGGCATTCTGTGCCAGCTCACTCTTGCCATACCCGGACTCCAGAATAAACTGTGCCAGAGACACGGATGCCAGAATCCCGCTCTTCTTCTGATCAGCCGTGAACAAAGCGCCAATCTTCTTGATTGCGTCTGTCTCAGAGAGATTCTTCAAAGCGGATGCCTGCGTACCCTTTACCGCGGTACTTCCGCCCAGTGCCGCCGTAACCTTCTCAGCCAGATCACCCATTCTGCCATACAGCCAATTACCCGGACAGGACTTATTGGCAAACCACCGGTGCACCGTCAATACCATCTCATCAGCTTTTGGAGAGTAGTTCAGCGTCCTATCCTTATCTCCAAACCACAGCAGCTTCTTCTTGCCGTTTCTCCTGCAAATGTCTGCGCAGAGTGCAATCAGCTTCTGATAGACTACATCCCGGAATGCATAGGGCTCTGAAGTGTCCGACGCGCACTCAATGGTGACAGCCCTCTGATCATTGGCGTTAGAAGAAGAACACCAGGAGCGGTTCTTCTCCTCCACATACAGGCCCACACGCCCGTCCTTGTCAATGCCGTAATTACTGGATGCTTTTGTAGAGGACTGGAAAAACCAGTCTCCAAGCCCCTCTGCCGTACACTGGCCCACCACACAGTGGGGCGTGATGCGGTCAATGCCGTGCGTCCTCTGCCCGGAATGATTCGGGCTGAGCTTTTTATATGCTACCATAGAACTATTTGTATATGCCATTATTCGTCACCGTCCTTTCCATCGATATCCGAAGCCCTGTCATGGATCTGCGCCAGGGCAGCCTTCAATGCCTCCGGAATCGGCAGTCCCAGATGGGCTGCATTCTCCAGGATGCTCACACCCTCATTGGATAAATAAAAGAAGATCACCGCCGTCCGGATCACACTTCCCGTACCAATGACCTGCACATCAATGATGTTGGCGATGCCAACCAATAGGAAGATCAGCACCTTCCTGCAGATCCCCTTAAAGCCCACATGACTGGACAGCTTCTGATCCGCCACCGCACACATAATGCCGGTCAGATAATCCACCACTGCAAACAGCACCAAAACGATGAGCAGACCATCACATCCCCCAAGGAAATATCCAAGCCATCCGCCCATAGCTGTGATGATCAGCTGGATCATGTTCCAAAACTCCTTCATTCTAAGTTCCTCCTTCTCCACGAAAAAAGCGGCTTCTTTCCGAAGCCGCCTGCCAACAGGTTTCTATATATAAAACAACATAAGCTTCCGCCTATGATGAATGCCTCATCCCTAAGCCGCAAAATCCGGCTGTTCCGTCAGCGTGTAGGTGATCTTCATGGTCTTATCCACGGTTTTTACCACCGCTGACGAGAGGTTGTTGATGGATGCCAGGTAAGGCGTCAGGAGATAGGCCGTCCGGTATTCATTGCCATAGCTGCCGCCCCAGCCGATCAGGAAATTCTTGTACTGGAACAGCGGAGTAGCGGCATCATTCAGCCTTGCGCTTCCCTGTGTCTGGATCACCGTATCATCCGCCGTGATCTGGAAATCCCCGCCCACGATCAGGTCACCAATCAGCGTCATA
>CAJFHG010000028.1 GCA_904379015.1 Candidatus Paralachnospira caecorum
AAAGTCAAGCAGGTATTGAAATACCCTTGCAATTATTTTACCAGAAATCCACTGGAAAAGCAGTAAAATCAAGCGTTTATGGTTAATCAGCAGACACTAAATAAATTCGGTTTGATCTGAATACAGAAGATCCGGGCAGCGATTGAGTTTTTGAATCAGTTTGATCAGTATGGGAAGACTGGCAGAACTGTGAACAATGAATTGGGTGAAAAAGACAGATAAAAGAGGGCTGTGAAAAAATGATTTCTCATTTTTTTACAGCCCCTTTTTATATCTGAACGGCCATGCCGGAATCAGAAATTCCGGAGAACCTGAAGCGCGATTCCGTCGATGATCGTTTCAAAATGCTCCTGGAAATAAGCTTCGGAGGCGTAGGTTGCCCGTATGCGGCTCCCGAATTCCGAAAGTGTATTCAGAACCCGGACGAAAGCGCTTTCTGAGTAGCCGTGTCCGCTGATGGTCAGGTAATATTCCTTTGAGACGGGATTGCGGTAGAGACTGCTGTGTCCGTCAAAGCTGCCGCCCAGTACGGAGGCCGCGTGAGAGACTGCGTCCAGACTGGAAAAACGGAAGGTCCTGACGTTCCCCTTTTCCGGAGACCGGGACTGAGACGCCTGCTCCGCGTCCGCGGCGGGAGCGCCCTCCAGGACGCCGGTGTCCAGATCGTCGTCATAGTCGGCATCTTCGGCGGCGGAAGGGGCGAATTTTGCGAAACGGGTATCCAGCTCCTCCGGGTCGTCTACCTTTGTGATGATCAGCATGATGCTGTCATTGGAAAGGGGGATGGCCTCAACCATGAGGGGATTGTCCTCCGCCTCAAATCCGAAGTCGTTGAACGCCTGCTGCATCATTTCCCGGAACAGGCGGCGGGCCTTGTCGCTGCCGTAGGCCAGCTCTCCGAGGTTGAGCTGCCGGTCTGTCAGGTCGCTGCTGTTCAGAGTGCAGCGGATCTGATTGTCACTGATCTTTTCTATCTTCAAGAGAATCACTTCCTGTCTGTAACAAAATAAATGAATGCTGACTGTTTGGCTATAGTATATACAATCAGAACCGAGATGTAAAGTGGTTCTTTCGCTTGCAAATTATTCCTGTTTATATTATGATTTGAGTGAAGCAGTCCTTCATTCTTTTTTCAGTATGCCCGTTCGGGCAGATTTTTTCCATGACAGATTTTATCAGCAACAGGAGTCTTATCTATGAAAAAGAAAAAATTGACCAAGGAAGAGCGCAGACGCTACGATTCTCTTCTGAAGATGATGAAGCGCTACGAAAAAAGAGGCGTGGAGATTACTCTGGCAGGGGAAACGCTTTCCCTGGAGGAGATCGCGGCGGTATGCGCGGTGAAAGAGCATGGAAGCTACATGGGAGACTTTGTCTGGGATGAAGAAGGAGAACTTTCAGAAATACGGTACGAAAAAATCGGTGAAGCCGCCGAAGAAAACAGTTCAGGAACGATCAGGTAAAACAGGCGCAGGGATGCCGTTCATTTCTCACACAAAAAGCTCTGAATAATTTCTTAAAATTCTCTGATTTTCCCTTCAGACCACAGTTTCACCATGGAAATATGGTATACTGCTATATGGTAACAGACAGACCAGATCATATAAAGTGAGGCTACAGAGGTTACAGGTATGGCAGAACTTCGCAGAACATACAACAGAAGGACCGCCGGACAGAAGGCTTCCGGCAGGGGCAGCAGAAGGGCCCGGAAAAAAAGGAACCCGGCAGCGGCAGGGATTCTGATCCTGCTGGCTGTGCTGCTGGCGGCAGGCGGGATCTTTCTGTTCAGAAGATACAGTCCGGGGAATACATGGTCGGATTATCAGACATTTTATGGAACAGGAGCGGAAGGCACCGTTGTGTTCTGCAATGGAGGACAGGCGGAGGGAGAGGCGGTTTCCCGGAACGGGAGGCTTTATCTTCCGGTGAGTCTGGCTTCACAGGCGGACTGCAAATGGTATTACAGTGATGAGGGGCTGCTTCTTTATTCACTGGCAAATGAAACGGTCAGGATCGCGCCGTCTTCTCATACGTATACGGCGGGCGGCCAGATTGTGGATGTGGGATACGAAATTTTTTATGCGGAAAACGGAACCGCTTATGTGTGTGCCGATTTCATGGCAGATTTTGCGGGAACCCGGGTCCAGACGTTCCCGGCGGACGCCGGGCGGAATCTTCCGGCGAGGGTTTATCTGGATCATGACTGGGGGACCAAGAGCCGGGCTTCGGCGGCGGGAACGGTGGCCGTCCGGGAGCTGGCGGGGATCAAAAGCCCGATTCTGACAGAGGCGCAGGCGGGAAGTACCCTGCTCATCATGGACAGTGTGGACGACTGGACAAGGGTGCGCACGGAGGATGGATTTACCGGATATGTGAAGACCTCGGATCTGGAGCAGACAGTGGAATATGAACTGGCCTCCTCCGTGATCCTTCCGGAGTACACCTCCGTCAGGCTGGAAGGAAAGGTCTGCATGGCCTGGCACCAGGTCTTTTCCGCTGATGACAACGGGGAGCTTTCTTCGTATCTGGAGGGAACGAGCGGCATCAATGTGCTGTCCCCCACCTGGTTTTCCGTGGCGGACAACAGCGGAAATCTGAATTCCCTGGCGGACGCGTCCTATGTGCAGGAGGCCCACGGGAGAGGCATACAGGTCTGGGCGCTGATCGATGATTTTGATTCCAATATTGATCTGGTGACCCTTCTCTCCAGCACGGCGGCCAGGGAGCATATGATCAGCCAGCTGATGACGGCGGTGTCCCAGTATCAGCTTGACGGCATCAATGTGGACTTTGAGAATGTGAAGGAGGACAGCGCGCCCCATTTTCTGCAGTTTATCAGGGAGCTTTCCATTGCCTGCCGTCAGGCGGGGAAGACACTTTCCATTGATAATTATGTGCCGTCAGGCGGCCGTTCCTGGTACAATCTGAAGGAACAGGGACAGGTGGCCGATTATGTGGTCATCATGGGGTACGATGAGCATTACAAGGGCTGCTGCTCCGGCACCAACGCCTCCATCGGATTTTCGGAGCGGGGCATTGCGGATACCCTGAAATCTGTGCCGGCGGACAAGGTGGTCAACGGCATTCCGTTTTTCATGCGGGTCTGGCAGGAGACTCCGGAAGAAAACGCGCCGGCAGACGCAGAGCTTTATGATGACGGACGTTCCGTCTATGAGGGGCGCTACGCGAGAGATTCCAGGGCAGTGGGGATGAACGAGGCCAGCCAGCTGCTGGCAGAGCATGGCGTGACGCCTCAGTGGCTGGAGGATCTGGGCCAGTATTACGGCCAGTATGAGGAAAACGGATCCACCTGGCGCATCTGGCTGGAGGACGCGCGTTCCGTGGGCCTGAAAATGGAAAAGGTGCAGCAGTACGGCATCGCGGGGGCGGCCTTCTGGAAGCTTGGCCTGGAATCATCCGATGTGTGGCCTGTGATCAGTCAGTACCTGCAGTGACAGGCGGCGTGCATAGGCGCAGGGCTTTCCGGCATATGATATAAGGAAGGATCAGTCCGGAGAGAGTGGATTTGAAACGGTGTGTGGAATTTATCATGGGAATCGTTCTGCTTCTGGCAGTGTTTGTGCTGACAGGACCCTTTTCCAGCATTTGGGAGGAGGAGGCAGCCAGAACCGTATCGGGAGGTTCGGAAATCTCTGCTTATAAAAAAGAGCTTCCGGTGATCGTCCTGGACGCGGGACACGGAGGAAGGGATCCCGGCAAAATCGGTGTCAACGGCGCCCTGGAGAAGGAGATCAACCTGGCGCTGGCGCAGAAGGTGAAGGCGCTTCTGGAAGAGTCGGGCGCAGCGGAGGAGGTCATACTGACCAGAGAAGACGATGAAGGCCTGTACGATGAAACGGACAGCAATAAAAAGGCCGCGGATCTGAATGAGCGGTGCCGGATCATAGAGGAGAGCGGCGCCGATTTTGTGGTGAGCATTCATCAGAACAGCTACACGGATGGATCCGTTTCCGGACCGCAGGTATTTTATTATAAGAATTCGGAGGAAGGGAAGCTGCTGGCGGAGGCTGTGCAGGAGGAGCTGAACCAGGTCAGCGCCGGCGGAAAGACCCATTCGGCCCGGGCCAACGGAAATTATTATATGCTGCTTCATGTGGCCTGTCCCATTGTCATTGCCGAGTGCGGTTTTCTGAGCAACGGGGCGGAGGCGGACAAACTGGCGGAGGAAGCGTATCAGGAGCAGCTGGCAGAGGCCATCTGCAGAGGAATTCTTGCTTATACGGAGAGTTTGTGAAGATTTCCCTCGGGCAGTCTTTCCATTTTGTTCTGAAAATGTTATACTGATAGGCATGATGAGAACAAAAATTGTGAAAATTGATGAATTTCATATGGATCAGGAAGCCATCAGAGAAGCCGGGGAAATTCTGAGATCCGGCGGACTGGTGGCATTTCCCACGGAAACGGTATACGGCCTTGGGGCCAACGGGCTGAATGAAGAAGCAGCGGCGAAAATTTATGCGGCAAAGGGCCGTCCTTCGGACAATCCGCTGATTCTGCATATCACCTGCATGGAGGAGCTGCGGCCTCTGGCGGCGGAGATTTCGCCCAGGGCAGAGGCACTGGCGGAGGCGTTCTGGCCGGGACCCATGACCATGATCTTTAAAAAGACAGATCTGGTTCCCCATACGACGACGGGAGGACTTGACACGGTGGCGGTGCGCATGCCCAGCCATCCGGTGGCCCGGGCGCTGATCCGGGCGGCCGGCGTGCCCATAGCCGCGCCCAGCGCCAACACTTCTGGGCGGCCAAGTCCCACGAAGGCGGCCCATGTCATAGAGGACATGGACGGCAGGATCGATATGATCGTGGACGGGGGCGAGGTGGGCATCGGACTGGAATCTACCATCATTGACGTGTCGGAGGGAACGCCCTCTGTTCTGAGGCCGGGCTACATCACCATGGAAAAGCTGCGGAAGGTGATCGGAACCGTGACGGTGGATCAGGCCAGCCTGGGCCAGATGGCGCCCGGCGTGCGGCCGAAGGCCCCGGGTATGAAATACCGTCATTACGCGCCCAGAGCGGAAATGACGCTGTTCCGGGGGAGTGAAAAGGCTTCTGTGAGAGCAATCAGGAAGGCGCTGGCGGAGGCGGCCGCGGAAGGAAAAAAGGCAGGGGTGATCTGTACAGAGGAATCCTTTGACTGCTACGAGGCGCCGGTGAAAAAATGTGTCGGATCCAGAAAGGATCCGGAAATGATCGCCCATAATTTATATGATGTGCTGAGGGCCTTTGACGGAGAAGGCGTCGACTGTATTTTTTCGGAGAGTTTCGACGACAATCCGCTGAGCGGCGCGATCATGAACCGGCTTGTGAAGGCTGCCGGTCACAGAATTGTGGAATGTCAGGAGTGATGGTATGGCAAGGGTGAAAAAGATTATTTTTGTCTGTACGGACAATACATGTCTCAGCAATATGGCTGCGGCCGTATTCGCGGGGATACGGGGCGGCCGTGATATCGAGGTGGTTTCCAGGGGACTGGTGGTCCTTTTTCCGGAACCCATCAACCAGAAGGCGGTGGCGATCCTGAAAAGCAACCGCCTGGAGCTTCTGGACGAGGAAGCCAGGCCCCTGGAGAGCCGGGATTTTGTGCCCGGCACCCTGGTGCTGACCATGACGCAGGCGGAAAAGCAGCAGGTGAAGGAACGGTTCCCCGACGTGACGGATCTGTATACGCTGCGGGAGTTCACCGGACAGGAGGGAGACATCATCGAACCGCTGGGCGGAACTCTGGCGGATTACGGGGCATGTTATGAGCATATCGATCTTCTGACGAAGGTCGCGGCGGAAATCATATTTAAGGAGGAAGAAGAACATGATAGCATTGGGATGTGATCACGGCGGATATGAACTGAAGCAGGAGGTCATCGCCTATTTGGAGAAGAATCATCTGGAGTATAAGGATTACGGCTGCTACAGCACAGAGTCCACCGATTATCCGATCTACGCGAAGCTGGTGGGACATGCCGTCGCCGACGGAGAATGCGAGAAGGGGATCCTGATCTGCGGGACAGGCATCGGCATTTCCATAACGGCCAATAAGATCAAAGGCGTCCGCGCGGCGCTCTGCTCAGACTGTTTCAGCGCGGAGGCGACGAGGCTGCACAATGACGCCAATATTCTGGCCATGGGGGCCAGGGTGCTGGGATCAGGACTGGCGATCAAGATTGTAGATACCTTTTTGAACACGCCTTTTTCCGGAGATGAGCGGCATATGAGACGCATCAGCATGATCGAGGACTGAGGCGGCCGAAGAGCGAGGCGGCGCGGCTGTTTCCGGGCAGAGGGAGAATGATCAGAAAAAAGCCTGCGGGGGATTCCTGCAGGCACAGGAGGGCAGGATGTCGGAGAAGAGAACGGATTATATTTCCTGGGACGAATATTTTATGGGAGTAGCGGAGCTTTCGGCCATGCGTTCAAAGGATCCCAGCACACAGGTGGGAGCCTGCATTGTCAGTGAGGATAATAAGATTCTGTCCATGGGCTACAACGGCTTCCCGAAGGGATGCTCCGATGACGAATTTCCATGGGGAAAGGATAAAGAAGATCCTTACGAGACAAAATATTATTACAGTACTCACAGCGAACTGAACGCCATTCTGAATTACAGAGGCGGAAGCCTGGAGGGCAGCAAACTGTATGTGACGCTGTTTCCGTGCAATGAATGCGCGAAGGCGATCATTCAGAGTGGTATCAAAACCGTCATTTATGCAGATGATAAATATAAAGACACGCCGGCTGTGCGCGCGTCCAAGCGGATGCTCCGCTCGGCGGGCGTAGAGCTGATTTTTTATAAACGCACGGGACGGAAGCTTGAGGTTCTGGTCTGAAAGGAGGTACTCTGTTGATACAGGAAACGATTGAAGCTGTCAGAAAGGCGGAGACAGAAGCCGCCGGGAAAGAGGCGCAGTCTGCAGAGAGAGCAGATCAGATCAGAAAAGAAGCGGAGCAGAAAGCACTTCTCTTGAAACAGGAAATGACAGATGCGGCGGCAAAAAAGGCGGAGAAAGCGCTTTCGGAGGCAAAAGCGCGCTGCGGACAGATGCTTCTTGATGCAGAGGAGCGGGAAGGAAAAGAGGCTGCCCGTCTGGAAGCGGAGACATCCGGGCGCCGCGGGCAGGCTGTCAGGGCGATTATAGAGAGCCTTTTGGGGTCTTAAGACGCTGCAGGGAAATCCGACTGCGGCCTGCAGCCCTGATTCGAAAGGAGGGGTGAAAATTGGCAGTCGTGCCGATGAAAAAAATGCTGATATGCGGTCTGAAAAAAGACCGGAAAAAAACGCTGGAATTTCTTCAGAGGCAGGAAGTCGTGGAACTTTCTGATGATATCAAGCATGATGCCGTATTCCAGACGGCAGATTTTTTATCCAGAAAAGCGGTGTTTGAGAGAAACGCCGCGCTCGCGGAGCAGGCTCTTGAAGTGCTTGCTCATTATGCACCGGAGGAAAAGGGGCTTTTCAGCGCTCTGGAGGGAAGGCAGCTGCTCTCTGTGGAGGTTTATGAAGAAAAGGCAGCGCAGCACCGCAGAATCATGGAGACAGCCTCCCGCATCATCGGCCTCACGAAGGCGATCGATGAAAAAGAACAGCTGCTGGTTCAGAAAAAGCGGCAGATGGAAGAACTGTTACCCTGGCGGCGGTTTGATTTTCCTCTCGATTTCAGCGGAACAAAAAGTACAAAGCTTTTTGTGGGATCGGTGCAGAAGCGGATCAGTGAGGAGGAGCTTCTGGCAGTTTTTGGGCCGCTTCTGGACGGGGCTGTGTGCGGTCAGATTCTGAGTGCGTCTGATGAACAGAGCTGCTTCTGGATCCTTTGCAGAAAAAGGGACGCCAAGCAGGCAGAAGGAGCGCTTCAGGGTCTGGGCTATATCAGAGCACCGCGTGTGGCCGGAAACCCTGCCGCGCAGGAAAAACAGCTGAAGCAGGAGATTCTAGAGGTTCGGAAAGAGATACAGAAGACCAAAGCAGAAATTCGGGAACTGGCGTCCTGTCGTGAGGAGCTGAAGTTTGTAGCGGATTATTACAGGATGCGGGCGGAGAAATATGAGGTGCTGAATGGACTTTCTCAGTCCCGCAGCGTGTTTTTGATTACCGGTTATCTTCCGGCAGACAGAGTGGATGCTCTGAAAGCCGGTCTGGAATCCTGTTCTGATATTTTTATTGAATTTTCAGAACCAGGAGAGTCGGAAGATATACCGGTGCTTTTGCATAACAATGGTTTTTCGGAGCCGGTGGAAGGCGTGGTGGAAAGCTACAGCCTGCCCGGCAGAGGAGAGACAGATCCCACGGCAGTGACAGCGCCCTTTTATTATATCCTGTTCGGACTCATGCTCGCTGACGCGGCATATGGACTCATCATGGTGGCGGGGTGTCTTTTCTGTCTGAAAAAATTTCCGCGGATGGAAGACGGAATGAAACGAATGCTGAAATTATTTCTCGGCTGCGGGATTTCCACCACATTCTGGGGACTGATGTTTGGAAGCTTTTTCGGAGATGCCGTCAGCGTGATCGCAGCGACATTTTTCCACAGGCCGGATATCAGCTTTCCTGTGCTCTGGTTTGAGCCGGTCAGTCTGCCCATGAAAATGCTGGCATTTTCCTTTGCGCTGGGCATTATCCATCTGTTCGCGGGATTGGGGATGAAACTTTATGGGTCAGTCCGAAGCGGACACCCGGAGGACGGCATTTATGATGTGGTGTTCTGGTATATGCTTGTCGGCGGCCTGATCGTCTATATGCTCAGCATGTCCATGTTCACGGAAATGCTGGGGCTTGGATTTACCCTTCCTCTGCTTGCAGGACAGATTGCGGCAGGAATTGCCGTGGCGGGACTTGTGGGAATTATTCTGACAGGAGGACGGGAATCCAAAAACTGGGGCAAGCGGATTCTGAAGGGGCTGTACAGCGCGTACGGCGTTACTTCTTATCTCAGCGATATCCTGTCTTATTCCAGGCTTTTGGCTCTGGGACTGGCGACCAGCGTCATTTCCACTGTATTCAATCAGATGGGAAGTATGGCGGGAGACGGTCCCGCAGGAGTGATTTTATTCATTATAGTCTTTGTGATCGGTCACAGTCTGAATCTGGCGATCAATGTGCTTGGGGCATACGTTCATACCAACCGTCTTCAGTTTGTAGAATTTTTTGGGAAATTTTACGAGGGCGGAGGAAGGAAATTCAGGCCCTTTGCGATACACACAAAATATTATAAGGTCAAGGAGGATGCTTAGTTATGGAAAACATGGGAGTCATGCTGGCTTTGTTGGGTGCGGTATTGGCGGCACTGGTAGCCGGAATCGGTTCTGCGATTGGTGTGGGAATGGCCGGAGAGGCTGCCGCAGGGGTTGTGACGGAGGATCCGTCAAAATTCAGCAAGGTGCTGATCCTGCAGCTTCTGCCCGGTACACAGGGTATTTACGGCCTGCTGGTCGGTTTTATCACGCTGACGCAGATCGGGATCATGGGCGGAAGCGCGGATATTTCCGTGGTCAAGGGGCTGCTCTATCTGGTGGCCTGCCTTCCCATGGCGTTTGTGGGATATAAGTCGGCAATCCGCCAGGCAAGGGCGTCTGTTTCTTCTATTTCTCTTGTGGCGAAAAAACCGGATCAGTTTGGTAAAGCGATGATCTTTCCGTCTATGGTTGAGACTTATGCGATTCTTGCGCTTCTGATTTCCATTCTTGCAATCTTCGGAATCAGCGGCCTGTCCGTCTGATGAAGATCCGGGCGGAATGGAAGTACAGGCAGAAGGGAGAGCGCGATGGCGGGATTGGAAAAGATCATCAGCCAGATCAGACATGAGGCTGAAGAAAAGGGAGAACGCATGATCGCTGCCGCTGAAAAGGACGCGGAGCAGATGCTGGAAACAGCCCGGGAGGAAGCGCTGGCGGTCTGCGGGGAAATCGAAAAGAAATCGGAACGGGATGTGGCAAACACCCTGGAAAGGGGCCGTTCGGCGGCAGACCTGAAGCTGCGGCAGGGGATTCTGGCCCGTAAGCAGAGACTCATTGACGAAATTCTCACAGAGGCCCGGGAGGCAGTGAACCATATGGAGCCGGAACTGTATTTCCAGGCGATGGTCCGGCTGGCAGTCCGTTCGGCTATGGCAGGAGACGGAACCGTTACATTTTCCGAGACGGATCTTCGCCGTCTGCCGGAGGGACTGGAGGAACGTATGAATGCTGCTCTTGAGATCCCGGATGCTTCTCTGCATATATCAGATATACCGGGGAAGCTGGATGGCGGTTTTATCCTTTCCTACGGGGAAATCGAGGAAAACTGTTCCATTGAAGCGCTGTTCGATTCAGAACGTGAGAGGCTTAAGGATCTGGTGCAGGAAATTTTATTCACATGATCCGGGAAGGAGCAGAAATTGGCGGAAAATTTATATCTATACGCAGTTGCCCGAATCCGCTCCAGAGAGCAGGCGCTTCTGTCCGCTTCTTTTCTTCAGCAGCTGATATCAGCGCCTGATTATGAAGCCTGTCTGAACATGCTGAGAGAAAAGGGATGGGGAGAAAAGGAGTCGGATGATCCGGACCGGATGTTTGCGGCGGAGAGGGAAAAAACATGGGATCTGATGAGAGAGCTTCTCGGGGATGTATCTGTATTTGATGTGTTTTTGTATGGGAATGATTTTCATAATCTGAAGGTTGCTATCAAGGAGTGCCGCAGCAGAAAACGGATCCCGGATCTTTATATGGACCAGGGATGCGTGCCGGTGGAGGTAATCAGAAAGGCTGCGGATACTGGAGAGTTCGATGTCCTTCCGGAACGAATGCAGGGGCCGGCGGCCGAGGCCAGACGGGTGTTTCTTCAGACCGGAAACGGGCAGCTATGCGATCTCATTCTTGACAAAGCCGCTCTTGAGGCGGTATACGGGGCTGGCAAGCAGTCGGGAAATGAATTTCTGGCTCTTTATGGAGAGCTGACGGCAGCCTGTGCGGATATTAAGATCGCGGTAAGAGGAGCGGCGGCAGGCAAAGACCGGGATTTTCTTATGAAGGCGCTGGCAGCCTGTGATTCTGTCAGGACGGATGAGCTGGCTGACGCGGCTGCGGAAGGCCGGGAAGCAGTGGCAGAGTACCTGGAGAGGACGGACTATCATGAGGGAGCGGATGCACTGAGGCAGTCTCTGTCCGCTTTTGAACGGTGGTGCGATGATCTGATAATGAAAAAGATCCGTCCTCAGCTGTACAATGCGTTCGGACTTGGTCCGCTGGCGGCTTATATCCTGGCCAGGGAAAATGAGATCAAATCGGTCCGTATGATTCTTGCAGGAAAACGGAGCGGACTGCAGGAAGAGACTGTGCGGGAAAGGATAAGGGAAACCTATGTATAAGATTGCGGTAATGGGAGACTGGGACAGCATATACGGGTTTGCAGCACTGGGGATGGAGCCCTTTGATATTTCAGATCCCCTTGAGGGTGAAAAAAAGCTGAGAGAGCTGGCCCGCGATCAGTACGCCATCATTTATATTACAGAGGCGCTGGCGGCACAGATCGAGCCGGAGATCGAACGGTATGCTGAGGCCGGGCTTCCGGCGGTGATCCTGATCCCGGGCGCTTCCGGCAATACGGGACGAGGGATGATGGCAGTGAAAAAATCTGTGGAGCAGGCGGTCGGATCTGATATCATATTCGGCGGGCAGCAGGAGGAGTGATCATGAGTAAAGGCATAATCAAAAAAGTAGCGGGGCCGCTGGTCATTGCTGAGGGCATGAGAGACGCCAATATGTTTGATGTTGTGCGGGTCAGCAGCCAGCGTCTGATCGGAGAGATCATAGAAATACACGGGGACAGGGCTTCCATTCAGGTTTATGAGGAAACATCGGGGCTGGCTCCCGGAGAACCGGTGGAATCCACAGGCGTGCCCATGAGTGTGGAACTGGGACCGGGACTGATCGGGAGTATTTACGATGGAATCCAGCGTCCTCTGGATGCCATTATGAAGGCGACGGGCGGAAACCTGCTGAACAGAGGCGTGGAGGTTCCGTCCCTTGACCGGGAAAAAAAGTGGCGGTTTGAACCGGCGCTGGAGGCAGGAGCAAAGGTCCGCGGCGGAGACGTGCTGGGATATGTCCAGGAAACGGAAGTGGTCCGTCAGAAGATCATGGTCCCTCCGGCTTTGTCCGGTACGGTATCCTCCGTTTCTGCCGGTGAATATACGGTGACAGATCAGGTGGCGGTGATCGTGGATGACAGGGGGACAGAGCATTCTGTTTCTCTGATGCAGAAATGGCCGGTTCGCCGGGGACGTCCTTATCAGAAAAAGCTGTCGCCTCAGATGCCCCTGGTGACAGGGCAGCGGGTCATCGATACGCTGTTTCCCATCGCGAAGGGCGGTGTGGCTGCTGTGCCGGGGCCCTTCGGATCTGGAAAGACGGTGGTTCAGCATCAGCTGGCTAAGTGGGCGGACGCGGATATTGTAGTCTATATCGGATGCGGAGAGCGGGGAAATGAAATGACCGATGTGCTGAATGAATTTCCGGAGCTTAAGGATCCCAGGACAGGCAAATCGCTGATGGAACGGACCGTGCTGATCGCAAACACATCGGATATGCCGGTGGCGGCCCGGGAGGCTTCGATCTATACCGGGATCACCATCGCGGAATATTTCAGGGACATGGGATATTCGGTGGCACTGATGGCTGACTCCACTTCCCGGTGGGCAGAAGCTCTGAGGGAAATGTCGGGGCGCCTGGAGGAAATGCCCGGAGAGGAAGGATATCCGGCTTATCTTGGATCCCGTCTGGCTCAGTTTTATGAACGGGCGGGGAGGGTGATTTCCCTGGGAAGCGACGGAAGAGAAGGGGCTCTGTCGGTGATCGGCGCAGTGTCCCCGGCAGGCGGGGATATATCGGAACCTGTCACCCAGGCGACGCTCCGGATCGTCAAGGTATTCTGGGGGCTGGATTCTGACCTGGCTTATAAGAGACATTTCCCGGCCATCAACTGGCTGACCAGCTATTCCCTTTATGTGGATACACTGGAAGCCTGGTTCAACCAGAATGTGGAGGAAGACTGGACCGGAATGCGGGCAAAGATCATGGGTCTTCTACAGGAGGAAGCAGAGCTGAATGAAATTGTCCAGCTGGTGGGAATGGATGCGCTGTCTGCGCCCGACAGACTGAAGCTGGAGGCGGCCCGTTCTATCCGTGAGGATTTTCTGCACCAGAATGCGTTTCATGAAACAGATACCTATACTTCCCTGAAAAAGCAGCACATGATGATGGAGCTGATTCTGGAGTACTATCAGAAGTCGGCGGCGGCTCTGGAGCAGGGAGCGGATATTGAAAAGCTGGCCGCGCTGTCGGTCCGGGAGAATATCGGCCGCTTTAAATATACAGAGGAATCAGAAACGGATCTGGTATACCGGGATATCAGGCGAATGCTGGAGGAGCAGATCCAGGAAACACTTGGCGGAAGGGAGGAAGTCTGATGCCGAAGGAATACAGAACCATAGAAGAGGTAGCAGGTCCTCTGATGCTTGTGCGGGGCGTACAGGGTGTCGCCTATGATGAGCTGGGAGAAATTGAGCTGGAGAGCGGCGAAAAGCGCCGGTTCAGAGTACTGGAGATTGACGGAGAAAATGCTCTGGTGCAGCTGTTTGAAGCATCTACCGGAATCAGTCCCCAGTCCAGCCGGGTGCGTTTTATGGGGCGCTCTATGGAGCTTGGTGTTTCAGAAGATATGCTGGGACGGATTTTTGACGGGCTTGGACGGCCCATAGACGGCGGTCCGGAGCTTCTTCCGGAGAAAAGAATGAATATCAACGGGCTTCCCATGAATCCGGCGGCGAGGAATTACCCTCAGGAATTTATCCAGACAGGGATCTCCGCCATTGACGGGCTGAATACGCTGGTCCGGGGCCAGAAGCTTCCTATTTTTTCCGCTTCCGGTCTGCCTCATGCCAATCTGGCGGCGCAGATCGCGAGACAGGCGAAGGTCCGGGGAACCAGTGAGCCTTTCGCGGTTGTCTTTGCGGCGATGGGCATCACCTTTGAGGAAGCGGACTTTTTCATGGAGAGTTTTCGGGAGACCGGCGCCATAGACAGAAGCGTGATGTTTGTGAATCTGGCCAATGATCCGGCAGTAGAGCGGATCGCTACGCCCAGAATGGCGCTTACAGCGGCAGAATATCTGGCCTTTGAGCGGAATATGCATGTGCTGGTCATCCTCACGGATATCACAAACTATGCTGATGCGCTGAGGGAAATTTCAGCGGCCCGCAAGGAAGTGCCGGGACGGCGCGGGTATCCGGGATATATGTATACAGACCTTGCGTCCATGTATGAGAGGGCCGGGCGTCAGAAGGGGAAATCGGGTTCGATCACATTGATTCCCATCCTGACCATGCCGGAGGATGACAAGACCCATCCGATTCCGGATCTGACAGGTTATATTACGGAAGGGCAGATTATTCTGAGCCGGGAGCTGTACCGGAAGAATATTGCGCCGCCCATCGACGTTCTGCCTTCTCTGTCCCGTTTAAAGGATAAGGGAATCGGAGAGGGGAAAACAAGGGAAGACCATGCGGATGTGATGAATCAGCTTTTTTCAGCTTATGCCAGAGGAAAAGATGCGAAAGAGCTGATGGTGATCCTGGGAGAAGCGGCTCTGACTGATATGGATAAGCTTTACGCGAAATTCGCGGACGAGTTTGAAAAACGTTATGTGTCTCAGGGATATCACACAGACAGGGGAATTGAAGAGACCATGGAGATTGGATGGGAGCTTCTGAGGCTTCTGCCCAGAAGTGAGCTGAAACGGATCAGAGACAAGTTCCTGGATCAGTATTACGATGCCAGATAACAGAAAGGGAGTTTGCCGGCGATGAGTGCGAAGCATGTGAATCCGACCCGGATGGAGCTGACCCGCCTGAAAAAAAAGCTGACAATGGCGGTGCGGGGGCATAAGCTGTTGAAAGACAAGAGGGATGAGCTGATGCGGCAGTTCCTCGAGCTGGTGCGGGAGAACAAAGCTCTGCGGGAACGGGTAGAGGCGGCCATCAAAGCGGCCAATCAGAATTTTGTCCTGGCGGGAGCCGGTATGTCGAAGGAGGTTCTTGGCGCGGCGCTGATGACGCCCAGACAGGAGATCGATCTGGAGGCCGGGACCAGGAATGTGATGAGTGTGGAAGTTCCTGTATTTCGCTATCACACAAAAACTTCTGATCCCAATGATATATACTGTTACGGATTTGCCTTCACTTCGGCAGATCTGGACGGGGCCATAAAAAATCTGGCAGATATCCTGCCGGATATGCTGCACCTGGCAGAATGTGAAAAATCCTGCCAGCTCCTTGCAGCGGAAATCGAGAAGACAAGACGGAGAGTCAATGCTCTGGAGCATATGGTGATTCCGGAGACGAAACAGAATATCCGTTATATTACCATGAAGCTGGATGAAAATGAGAGGAGCGCTCAGGTGCGTCTGATGAAGATCAAGGATCAGATGCTTGAGGAGGCGCATCATTACAGCCGGCGGGCAGAGGAAACAGCGGGCCGGTAAACGGGAAATCTGTGGTGTCCTGTCCCCGGGCGGGGCAGGACGCAGGACTGCCGGAAGAAAACGGAAGAACTGAAATAATGACAGAAACGGAGATGGTGCGGATGGAATATCGCGAGCTTGGGAAAACGGGACTGAGGATTTCAAGAGTGGGACTGGGCGGAATCCCCATTCAGAGAGTGGACGCGGCCGAGACAAAGAAGGTAGTGGAAAGCCTTCTGGAACACGGGATCAATTATATTGATACGGCCAGAGGCTATACGGTCAGCGAAGAATTTCTGGGAGAGGCTCTGGAGGGAGTCCGTGACCGGTTTGTGCTGGCGACGAAAAGCATGGCCAGAACGAAAGAGGAGATGGCCAGAGATATTGAGATCAGCCTGTCCAATCTGCGTACAGATCATATTGATCTGTATCAGGTACATAATCCGGACCTGAAACAGCTGGAAATGGTGACGGGACCGGGCGGGGCGCTGGAGGCGCTGACGGAGGCAAAGGCCGCCGGAAAGATTGGCCACATCGGTCTTACAGCCCATTCTCTGGAGGTATTTGAAAAGGGACTTTCTCTTCCCTGGGTGGAGACCATCATGTTTCCCTACAACATTGTAGAGCGTCAGGGAGAAGAGCTGATCAGGGCCTGCGCGGAAAAACAGATCGGCTTTATTGCCATGAAGCCCATGGCCGGCGGAAATCTGGAAGACGGCACTCTGGCCATGCGGTTTATCCTGAACAATCCGGATGTAACAGTGGCGATCCCGGGCATGGCAGATGTGAGAGAGGTGGAAGAGAACGCGAAAGCCGCGGAAAGCAGGCAGCCCCTCACAGAAGAAGAAAAGACGCAGATGGAAAAGACGGCAAAGGAGCTGGGAACCCAGTTCTGCCGCCGATGCAATTACTGTGCGCCCTGCACTGTGGGCATCAGTATTCCCAACGTGTTTTTGTTTGCGGGTTATCTGCGCCGGTATCAGCTGGGCGGCTGGGCAAAATCCAGATATGACAGCCAGCCGGTGAAGGCAGATGCCTGCGTGGAATGCGGCGCCTGTGAGGAACGCTGTCCCTATCATCTTCCGATCCGGGAGATGCTGAAAAAGGCTCATGAGGAGCTGGAGGGCGTGGAGTGAGAGCGGTGACTGAGGGCGCGGACTGGCACTGGGATGAGATGCCGGCCGGACTGGCGGCTTGAAGTAAAGCAGGAAACAGAAAAGGAGGATGAAGATTATGAAGCTTATTTACGCGATTGTTCCCGGAGAAGATGCGTCAGACGTGGTGGGAAAACTCAATGAGAATGGTTTTCAGGCCACCAAAATATCGACAACCGGCGGATTCCTCAGAAAAAAGAATACGACGCTGATGATCGGTGTGGAGGACGAGCACTGGAAAAAGGTGATCGGCATTATCAAAGATATATGCCAGGAGCGTCAGACCATAGAGGTCAATATGCCTTATGTGAATATGAACGGGATGGGGACCATGTCCTACACCAGCCTGCCTCAGAAGATCGAAGTCGGCGGCGCCGTTATATTTGTGGTCAATGTGGATTATTATGAGAAGATCTGACCTGCGTCCGGAGGACACGGGGATGAAGCCTGTCTGAAATCAGAAAAGTCTGAAATCAGAAAAGCATGACCGGAACCAGGGATGCTGCCGCATCAGAGATTCAGAAATTATAGGTGCGGCAGCATCTTTTACTGTAAGAAACGGAATGATGCAGCAGCAATATCAGACTATGGTGGAGTGGCATGAAACCAAAATCAGAAAAAAGTATCGAACTTTATAATCTCCTGCTCCGCAGGGGCTATCCGGAACCGTTCTGCGATGAGGTGACGAAAAATCTGAACACTGACTGGACGGCACAGAGACTGATCGGATATTTGTCACATTATCAGAAGCTGAAGATGGAGGATGTGGCAGATGAGGTGCTGGCAATCTTAAGTGATCGGAACCGGATCATGAAGAAAAAGAGACTGGAGGAAGTGAATGCCAGGTGGAATCAATTCCTCTGCGAAGGCTTCGGCGATGAAGACGAGGAGGCATAGTGTTTATGTTGTATATAGAATATCCGAAATGCGGGACATGCAGAAAAGCGAAGAAATGGCTGAATGAGAAGGGCATTTCCTATGAACAGAGAGATATAAAAGAGCAGAATCCGACTGTAGAAGAGCTGACTGAATGGTATCACAGGAGCGGACTGCCGATTAAGCGCTTTGTGAATACCAGCGGTACGCTTTACAAGGAGATGAAGTTGAAGGATAGGCTGCCGGAAATGAATGATGAGGAAATACTCGCGCTGCTTGCCACGGATGGCATGCTGGTGAAGCGGCCGATTCTGGTGGACGAGGGATTTGTCATAACTGGCTTTAAGGAAGACGAGTGGAAGAAGCTGCTTGGAGTGGAATGAGACTTGAATCTTCGTAAAACTAATATATTGCACTGTTCGGACCTCCTGTGAAACAAAAGAATGTGCAGCTGCGCAAAAAGTTCACAAAAAACCAGCGCTCACTTCTTGCCGTGGATCGGGAGGTTTTGTCCTGCGGCGTCAGAGTTCGTAAAGCATTATTTTACAAGGGTTCTGAGGGGTCTGTTTTTTTGTCTGGAAGTGTCAGATGGTGTAGTGCAATGCTGAAAAGATGTCTGGACACGTAAAAACGGGAGGTTAAGGATGACAAAGGAAACGATTGAGCAGGTATTAAAATTTAGAGACGAGCGAAATTGGAAGCAATTTCATAATCCGAAGGATCTGGCAATCTCCATCAGTCTGGAGGCAGCAGAGCTGTTGGAAGTTTTTCAGTGGAGTGCGGGAGATGTCTGGTGTGAAGAGAAAAAAGACAAAGTCAGAGAAGAACTTGCGGATGTATTGAATTACTGTATTTTAATGGCGGATACCTGTGGATTGAATATGGATGAAATTTTTCCGGATTGGAATTCCTATTTTCCGGTGTTGTGTAAAAGCGAATATTTGTCTTATGAAATGATGTGGAAATATCCTCAAATACATGAAGCCATGAAGCGTTTGAAAAATGTGCCAGGGAACATCTGAATGATCAGGAGATCAGGTATAAACTTTATCAGCAAGGCCTGTTGGAACGAGAGTTCTCGGGACGTCTGGAAGAGGTTATTCTTCCTGTCTATAAGTCGGCAAAAAGTTTGGGATTTTCGAATTGGAAACTGAAAGTGTGAGGTTATGTGTGAGTATTATGAAATCAATGCAAAGCAATATGCGGATCAAACATTTTCTGTTGATATGTCGGAACAATATAGGAAATTTCTTCCTCTGCTGAGAGAGCAGGCAAGGATTCTTGACGTAGGAAGCGGCAGCGGGCGTGATGCATGTTATTTTCAGAAGAGGGGATATCAGGTGACTGCATTGGAACCGTCAAAGAACCTTTGCAGAGAAATTCGGAAAGGTTTCTCAGGAGAAATTGTCTGTTCTGATATTCAAAGCTATCAGCCGGATCAACGATTTGATGGTATCTGGGCTTGTGCGTCATTGCTTCATTTGCAGGAAAAAGAAGTCCTTTGCTTTTTTGAAAAAATCAATTCGTATTTAAATGAAAATGGAATTATATATCTTTCTGGGAAAAATGGAATTCCTACGGGAGAAGCAGCGGATGGACGTTATTTCCTTGAATTTACTGAACAGTTGGCAGACAGAATATTGACAGTTAATGATCGAATAAAGCTGGAAGAATTGTGGTTTACAGAGGATGTGGGTGGGAGAAAAGGCTTCCGATGGATGAATATGATATTTATGTTTTCTCCTGAAGAATTCGATATAAAACATCACCAGAAAGGAAAATGAGCAAGGACCTAAAAGAGCAAAGTGATTTTGACCCTGCATAGCCCGTGGTTTACACGGAAACGATATAAATTTGGTGTAGTAAGTCATCTTTGAAGCAAATCAAAAATGGTAAATGCCTGGAAAGCCCGCAGATTTAAGGAAAACATGGCCTTCAAAAAAATGTTCACAAAATTTTCACAAAAAATTAGCACTCACCCCTTGACAGTGCTAACAATAAGTGTTATATTACACATAGAACAAAGGAAGAGGAAAGATCTTCCGGAGTTCCAATATCAAAAGTGTTTACAATCACATATGTCAGATATAAGAATGGAGGAATGATTTATGTTGATGCCTAGTATTTTTGGAGAAAATTTATTTGATGAAATGATGAGCTTCCCGTGGGAACAGGAATTCTTCGGAAGAAGGGATTACGGAAAGAATGAAAAGAACCTGATGAAGACCGATGTCAAGGAAACAGACAGCACCTATGAGCTGGATATTGATCTTCCGGGATTTAAGAAAGAGGATGTAAAGGTTGCCCTTGAGAATGGTTATCTGACCATCAGTGCCGCAAAGGGAATGAACAAGGATGAGAAAAATGAGGACGGCAAATATATCCGCCGCGAACGTTACAGCGGCAGCTGCACCAGAAGCTTTTATGTGGGCGATGCCGTGAAGGAATCCGACATTCACGCGAAATTTGAAGACGGCACCCTGAAATTGTCGGTTGCAAAGAAGGATCCGGCAGTTGAAGAAAAGAAAGGCTACATTGCAATTGAGGGATAATGTCATTCTGGAATGAATGAATCAATCTCAAATGATAAATCTGCTCCACGCTGGCCTGCGCTTTCAAGCGCAGGCCTCTTTTATTTCATGGGAAACGGCGTTCCCCATTCAGCCCAACCCCTGTTCCCTCAAAACCCTTCGCGGGACGCGGGGACTGTCCTGTTGTTTTGCCGGGAGAGTTGAGAATATAGCGGGAGTGTGGTAGGATAGGAGATACGCAATCGCAATCAACGAAATGGAGTGGATCGAGATGAATCAGATCAGAATTATCACGGACACGGCATCGGATATTACAAGAGAACAGGCGGAGGCGATGGGGGTCAGGCTGGTGCCGCTTACCATTACCTTTGGCGAGACAAAGATGGCGATGGATACGGAGGAAGATTTTCAGGCGTTTTTTGAACGGCTGTATGAAGAGAAGGAGCTTCCCAAGACCAGCCAGCCGTCGCCCCAGCTTTATCTGAACGAATACGAGACAGCCCGGAAGAACGGAGAGGATGTGCTGGTGCTGGCTCTGTCCGGCGGACTGAGCGGGACCGTGAGGTCCGCGCGGCTGGCAAAGGAACTGAGCGGCTATGACCGGATCCGGATCATCGACACGAGGCAGGCCATTCTGACCCAGAGAATGCTGGTGGAACGGGCCGTGAAGCGGCGCGCGGAGGGCAGAAGCGCGGAGGAGATCGAGAAAGAGCTTCTGGAGGTCCGGGACAGGATGGTTGTGTGCGGCGCGCTGGATACGCTGACCTTTCTGCGCAAGGGCGGACGGATTCCGCCGGGACTGGACATTATCGGCAATGTATTGGAATTCAAGCCGGTGATCGAGCTGAAGGACGGTGTTCTGGTGAAGCTGGGCATCGCCAGAGGACAAAAGAAAAGCCGCCAGTATCTGTACCGGGAATACGAAGCGGTACCGGTGGACAAAGACTGGCCGGTGTACACAGGCTATACCTATGATTCCGCGGCCGGAGAATCCTTTTTCCGGGAAACAAAAGAGCGGTACCAGCTGGAAGGATGCAGGATGTATCCCGTGGGCGGCGTGATCGGGACCCATGTCGGGAAAAACTGCCTGGCGCTGGCCTTTGTGAGAGAAAGAAACAATTGACGGATAAAAAACAACTGATTATAATGAGGGGAACGGACAGAGGGAGAGGGTGAGGTGCGGAATTGAAGTGTCTGCTGGCCGCAATTAATGCGAAATATATCCATTCAAATCTGGCCGTATACGATCTGAAAGCCTATGCGGAAATGAAGCTGGAGGCGGACCGGAGAAGCGGGGCGCTTCCGGAATCCGCGGAAGACTGCCGGATCGAGCTGGCCGAATATACGATCAATCATCATGCCGCGGAGATCCTGGACGATCTCTATATGAAGAACGCGGACATCCTCTGTTTTTCCTGCTATATCTGGAATATCGAGTATGTCAGGGTACTGGTGAAAAACTTAAAAAAGCTGAATCCTGAGACACCCATCTGGCTGGGAGGCCCGGAGGTGTCCTTTGAGTGTGAAACGCAGCTGAGAGAACTGCCGGAGGCAGACGGCATCCTGTACGGAGAGGGCGAACAGAGCTTTGCGGAGCTTCTCCTTCATTATATAAAAGGGGATCCGTTCCCGAAGGGCAGTGTTCACAGAGAGTCCGACGGCAGGATCGTGACAGAGCCGCCCGCCCGGCCTGTGGATATGGATACAATCCCGTTTGTTTACCGGGATCTGAAGGAGTTTGAAAACAGGATCATTTATTACGAGAGCAGCAGAGGCTGTCCGTTTTCCTGCAGCTACTGCCTGTCTTCCGTGGACAGACATCTGCGGTTCCGCTCCCTTTCTCTGGTGGAACAGGAGCTGGCGTTTTTTATGGAGAACCGGGCGGCGCAGGTGAAATTTGTGGACAGGACATTCAACTGCAGCAAGCCTCACGCCATGGCAATATGGAGATGGATCCGGGATCATGACAACGGCGTGACCAATTTTCATTTTGAAATCGCTGCGGATCTTCTGGATGAAGAGGAAATCGCCCTCATCAAAACCATGAGGCCGGGGCTGATCCAGCTGGAGATCGGCATTCAGTCCGCGAATCCGAAGACCATTGAGGCGGTCCGGAGAAAAATGGATCTGAAAAAGGCCGCGGAGGCAGTCCGGAAAATCCGGGAGGGCGGGAATGTTCATCAGCATCTGGACCTGATCGCGGGCCTTCCGTGGGAAGATTACGAAAGCTTCGGGGATTCCTTCGACACGGTGTACAGAATGGAGCCCAGCCAGCTGCAGCTCGGATTCCTGAAGGTCCTGAAGGGATCGGCCATGCACCGGGAGGCGGAGCATTTCGGCATTCTGTACCAGGAAGAGCCGCCCTTTGAAGTGCTGCAGACAAGGTGGCTGTCCCACGGGGAACTGATCGCCCTGAAACGGGTGGAGGAAATGGTGGAGAGTTTCTACAACAGCTGCCAGTTCCAGAATACCATGCGGGAGCTGCAGAAGTATTTCCGCCGTCCCTTTGAACTGTATGAGGCGTTGGGGAACGCGTATGCGCGGCGGAGAATGGGAGAAAAAAAGCATGCCAGAAGCGCGCTCTATGAGTTTGTTCTGGAGTTCGCGGCGGAGGAGATCCCGGAACAGAAGGAACGGTTCCGCCAGCTTCTGACGCTGGATTACTATCTGAGAGAAAACGCCAGAAAGCGTCCTGATTTCGCGCTGCCGGAGGAAGCGTTCCGGGAGGAAGCAAAACAGCTGTGCCGGGAATGGTTTCCGGACATTCCGGTCAGGCAGCTTCTCCGGGAAAAGCATGTGGAGATGTTTGACCGACCCTTTACGGCGGAAAGACAGTTCTGGCTGTTTGATTATGAGAACAGAGATGCCCTGACAGGCAATGCGTCTGTCAGACAGCTGAAACAGAAGGAGCAGATGTTATGATCAATATGAGAAAAGAGAAAACAAGAAGGATCCTGATCGGAGTGCTGGCGCTTGTCCTGATCCTGGCCATGGTCGTGCCTCTGGTGCTCAGCGCGGTCCTGTAAAACGCAGGAAAATATTGCAATACTTTTAAGATTCTATGACTGTGCTTGAAAAAGCCGGCAAAGATGTTATAATGGGCAGGTAGAGCTATCAGTGTGTATATTTTGAAGGAAGGGAACTGATATATGAAAAAAAAATGCGCGCTTTTGCTGGCGTTTGTACTCACGGCCGGTACGCTGATGCCGGGGATCGCATTCGCCGCAGAGGAAAGCGGAGGGACGGAGGAGACGACAGTTTCTTCTGAAGAGTCTTCTTCGGAGAGTGAGAACGGGACGGCAGCGGGAACAGAGGAAACTGCCGGAACGACAGACCAGGATCCGAGAGAAGCTCTGAGTGAGGCAATGGAAACGAACGGTCTGGACGCGGACGCGGTGATCGCGGATGGCGTATGGATCGATACTGTGGATGTCAGCGGGATGACTGCTGAGCAGGCACTGGAGGCAGTGCTCGCGTATGTGGACAGCCTTGGCAGCAAGGTTCTGACCCTGACTCTGGAGGGCGCCGACGGAGTGGCGCCGCTGCAGGTTCCTGTATCCCAGCTGGGACTGAAGACACAGGGACTGGCGGAAGTCATTATGGAAGCGGTGACCCTTGGAAAGAGCGGGAGCCTGATCGCCCGCTATAAGGCAATCAAAGATCTGGAGGTCAGCAGCGTGAATTATGAGCTGACGCTCAGTGTGGACGAAGCTGCTGTCAGCAGCTTTGTGTCGGAACAGACCTCGGCCCTGGCAGTAGAGCCGGTGAACGCCGAGCTCACCAGGACAAGCAGCGGATTTGAGGTAAGCCAGAGCCAGAGCGGAATCGCCGTGGATACGGCCGCCACGACAGCGTCCATCATGTCCGCCATGGCAAACTGGAATAAGGAAGACGTGACGGTGACGGCGACGGCTCAGGTGACGCAGCCGGAGCGGACGACAGAGATGCTGTCCCAGATTCAGGACAGCCTGGGAAGCTTTTCCACAGAGACAAGCTCGCCCACCAGCGGAAGAATGCAGAACCTGCGCAGAGGCGTCGAGCTGACGACCGGGGTTTTGATCATGCCGGGAGAGAGCTGGTCCATGCACAGCGCGCTTTCTCCGTTTTCGGCAGAAAACGGATATACTCAGCAGGTGGCCTACAGCAACGGCGGTTATGTTCAGGAGTACGGCGGCGGCATCTGCCAGCTGGCTACGACTTTGTATAACGCGGCGCTCCTGTCGGAGATCAATATCAGCAAGCGCTCCAACCACTCCATGGTTGTGAATTATACGGACTGGGGACTGGATGCCACGATCAACGACAGCGGATCCAAGGATCTGGAGCTGACCAATGATTTTGACTTCCCTGTCTATATTGAGGCGTCTGTGACCAGCGGCGGAACGGTTACGTATACGATCTGGGGCAAGGAGACGAGACCGGCCAACAGGACTTTGAAATTTTATGGTGTTACCATCGAACAGGTAGAGTCGGGAACAGAAGAAACCGTAGATCCCAGCCTGGCGCCGGGAGAGCGTGTGGTAGATCAGTCCTCTTATCCGAAAGTGACGGCTCAGGCATACAAGGAGATCTATGTGGATGGAGTCCTTCAGGAAAAGATCCTGCTCCATACCGATAAATACAGAGCTTCACCGGCTAAGGTGAGGGTAGGCCCGGCCGCGGCGGAGACGGCAGCGCCGACCGATACGACAGCGCCGTCGGAACCCTCCTCGGAGACAGCGGCAACGGATCCTGCCGCGACAGCGCCCAGCGATACGTCGCAGGCGCCGGCGACAGATCCCACGGTGCCCTCTTCATCGGATACTCAGGCAGCACAGTAAACAGGAAATACAGAGAGGCTTCGTTTGAGAGAGAACGGAACCTCTCTTTTTTCTGAGAGATTTTCTGGATAAGGAAGGATCATACGGAATGGAAAACAGAAAGCAGTCAGAAACGAGACCGGCGGCGAGGCCGGGCCAGGATATTGTCATAACCGGCCACATTGGCATTGGCGGAGCGATCCAGGCCGTCCGGGAAAGGCGGGAAATCCTGAGACAGACACTGCCGGAAGCGCTTCTGGAGACGGCGGAGGGCTTCGGAAGAGATCTGGAGCGGCGGACACTGCCCCTGGAACAGACAGACAGGATGACGGTCCGGGAGGTGAAAGAGGGCGGCATTTTCACCGCGCTTTGGGATCTGGCCCGGGAAGACGGCGTGGGACTTACCGTGTATCTGAAAAACATTCCGGTGCGCCAGGAAACCATTGAGATCTGCGAGGTACTGGACCTGAATCCCTATGAGCTGTTATCCGGCGGCTGCTTTCTTGTGACCTCGGACAACGGAAATGATGTGATTCTCGCGCTGGAGCAGCAGGGAATCCGCGGGACGTTCGCGGGAAAGGTGACGGACAGCCATGACAAGGTGATCCGGAACGGGGACAGCTGCCGGTATCTGAACAGACCCGGACGGGATGAAATATGGAAATTGGAAAAGGGGGATGCGTGAGATGATGAATATTGTACTGCTGGAGCCGGAAATGCCGGCCAATACGGGAAATATCGGAAGGACCTGTGTGGCGACGGGAAGCCGCCTTCATCTGATCGAGCCTCTGGGCTTTAAGATCAATGAAAAATCCTTAAAACGCGCCGGACTGGATTACTGGAACAGTCTGGATGTGACGGTATATGACAATTATGAGGATTTCCTGGAAGAAAATCCCCGGGCCAGAGAACGGCTTTATATGGCGACCACAAAGGGACTCAATGTGTACACGGAGGTATCCTATGAGCCGGACGCCTATATCATGTTCGGGAAGGAAAGCGCGGGAATACCGGAAGAGATCCTGGCGGCGCATAAGGACACAGCCGTGAGGATTCCCATGATCGGGGAGATCCGTTCTCTGAACCTGGCCAATTCGGTGGCCGTGGTCCTGTATGAAGCGCTCCGGCAGCAGGGATTCGGCGGAATGACGCTGCAGGGGAAGCTGCGCAGCCGCGACTGGCAGTGACCGGAGCGCGCCGGACAGGGAAGGGGGTTCTCTATCCGATTCCGCGGGAAGTCTGATTCTGAGCGCTGGCCTTGGGCAGAGAAAAGATAAATTCCGTACCGACCCCCTCTGTGCTGATCACATCGATGTTTTCATTATGAGAGGCGATGATCTCTTTTGTGATGGACAGTCCGAGTCCGGTTCCGCTCTTGTCCTTTCCCCGTGAGGAATCCGATTTGTAAAAACGGTTCCAGATTTTTTTCTGGCTTTCCCTGGGAATGCCGATCCCGCTGTCCTTGACTGAAGTGAAGATCTTTTCGTGGCGTTCATACGTCTCGATCCAGATCGTGGAATTGGGATGGGAAAATTTGATGGCGTTGTCCACCAGATTATAAAGAACCTGCTGGATCTTTCCCATATCTGCCTGCACATAGAAGCAGCGTTCTGAAAAAATCAGGTCGAAATTCAGGTTTTTCGGTTTGCAGATGCCTTCAAAGGCCGCCACGGTGTTGCGGATCACCTGATTGATGTCAAAGGTGGTGATATCCAGCAGATTTCCTTTGGAATCCAGGGACTGGAGGGCCAGCGTGCTGCTGGTGAGCTTGGTCAGGCGCTCGGTTTCGGAGATGACCAGCTTCATATATTTTTCATGGAGCTCCGGCGGGATGGTGCCGTCGATCATGGCCTCCAGGTAGCCCTTGATGGAGGTGAGAGGAGAACGGAAGTCATGGGACACATTGGAAATGAATTTCCGCTGATCCTCTTCTTTATTGTTGAGCTCCAGCGCCATATAATTGAGGGTGTCGGCCAGATAGCCGATTTCATCCTCGGAATGGAGCTTCAGACTGTACTTCAGATTTCCGGCGGCGAACTCGTTGGCCGCGGTGGTGATCTGCTTGATGGGCTGGAAGATACAGGTATGGAAAATCCAGAGAATCACCAGCGAGATCAGAAAAATGATGAGAAAGGTGATGTAGATGATATTCAGGATCTGATCCCGTATCTCGCAGATGCTGGATATGGGCTGATGCAGCACCACGTAGCCGTAGGTGCTGAAATTGGCAGAGATCGGCGCGGTGACGCTGAGCATGGATTCATCAAACAGATGATAATAATCACCGATGACATAGCGGCCCCGGCCCTGGGCGGAGGGATCGAAGTCTTTGATCACGGTTCCCGCGGCGGTCCCGTCGCTTCTGTAAACGATGGTGCCGTTCATGTCTATGATCCAGATATCCGCGTCAAAATAAGACCCGATGGAAGAAAGCTGCGGGCCGAGGGATTCAAAATTGATGTCAGAGCCGGAATATCTCTGGCGGCAGGTATCCGCGATCATATTGGCTTCATTGTAAAGCTGGTCGGCTTTGTCCTCCTCCAGATAACGGAGCGTCATATTGGAGGAGAAAAAGGCGATGGTGATGAAGCCGAGAACGGCAAAAAGCAGATAGCCGAACAGAACCTTCACATAAAGGGAAATTCTCATCGTTTTACCTCGAATTTATATCCGATTCCCCAGACCGTGGCAAGCTGCCATGAGGGATGATCCTTGATTTTTTCCCGGAGCCGCTTGATATGGACGTCCACGGTCCGCGTGTCTCCCGCGTATTCATATCCCCATATATGGTCCAGAAGCTGTTCTCTTGTGAAAACCTGGTTGGGAGAAGACGCCAGGAAATAGAGAAGCTCCAGTTCCTTGGGGGGCATCTCCACATTGTGGCCCATATAGATTACGGAATAATTGGTCAGGTTTACGATCAGATCCGGAAATTCCACATACTGTCCGTGCTGTTCCGGGGCAGAGACGGCGGCGGGAGCGGCCGTTCTGCGCAGCACGGCCTTGACTCTGGCGACCAGCTCCTTGGAGTCAAAGGGCTTGATGATATAATCGTCGGCGCCCAGCTCCAGGCCCAGGACCTTGTCGAACACCTCTCCCTTGGCGGAGAGCATGATGATCGGCACGGCGGTGTCTTTTCTGAGCTCCCGGCAGACCTGGTAGCCATCGATGCCGGGCAGCATCAGATCCAGCAGGATCAGGTCCGGCTTAAAGGAGGGAACCGCCAGCAGGGCGGATTCTCCGTCGTGTACGATCTGGGTTTCATAACATTCTTTTGTCAGATACAGAGAGATCAGCTCTGCGATATTTTCGTCATCATCAACAATCAGAATTTTTTGCTTTGATGCCATTTTGTCTTCCTCCCTCTTTCAGTCGGCAGTATCAGGTAAACAGTCCGGTTCTTTTCTAGTGCCCCGGGCTGTTACGGGGTACTGGATTTGTCATATGAAAACTCCGCGATGGTGACGCCGTTTCCGCCCTCGCCGAATTCGCCCAGCCGGTAAGAGGATACATGGCGGCAGCGTTTCAGAAACTGGTGCACCGCTTTTTTCAGGGCGCCGGTGCCGCGGCCATGAATGATGCGGACCTGGGGCAGGTGGGCCAGATAGGCGTCGTCGATATATTTGTCCAGCTCCGGGATGGCCTCGTCGGTGGTCTTTCCGATCAGGTTGATCTCGGGAGAAATGGAAACGGATTTGGACATACGGATGGATCCGGAATGGCCTTTTTCCCGCTTGCCGGATCCTGCGGCAGTCTCCGGCATGGAGATGGTGTCCTCCTCAATCGGTTCCAGGTCTTTGATGTTGACCTGGGAGCGGAGGATGCCCATCTGAACGAACAGATCCCCCTTCGCGTTGGGCCGGGAGCTGACGATGCCGTTTAAATTCAGGGAAAGGACCCGGACGGCGTCGCCGATCCTGAAGTCCTCGGGCCGGTAGGTTTTCCGGGGCTTTTTCGGCTTGGCGGCCATGCGGCTGTCCACCTTGTTCAGCTTGTCCCGCAGCTTCTGGCGCTCTTTTTCCAGATCCTTCGCGGTGCCGGATTTTGCCGCCAGTTTGTTGATGTTCCGTATGGTCTCGTCCGCGGACGCTTTGGCGTCCGCGAGGATCTGGCGGGCCTGTTCGTTGGCTTTGGCCAGGATCTTGTCTCTGCGTTCGTCCAGCCGGCTCTGTTTCATGGAAAGCTGTTCTTTCAGGGCGGCGATCTCGGCTTTGTAGCTGTCGATCTCGGCGCGTTCCCGTTCCAGCTCGATCCGGTTCTGTTCCAGATCTGAGAGCAGGTCTTCAAAAGCCGCGTCCTCGCTGCCGATCCGTTTTCTGGCGTCTTCGATGATATAGCCGGGAAGCCCCAGCTTTTCGGCGATGGCAAAGGCGTTGCTCTTTCCGGGAACCCCGATCAGGAGCCGGTAGGTGGGCCGCAGCGTTTCCACGTCAAATTCGCAGCAGGCGTTTTCCACTCCTTCAGTGGAAAGGGCAAAGACCTTGAGTTCGCTGTAATGGGTGGTGGCCATGGTCCTGGTCTTCATGTTGTGCAGGAAGGTCAGGATGGACACGGCCAGGGCGGCGCCCTCGGTGGGATCCGTGCCGGCGCCCAGCTCGTCGAAGAGGACGAGGGAGCGGCTGTCGGCTTTTTCCAGGATGGATACAATGTTGGTCATGTGTCCGGAAAAGGTGCTGAGGCTCTGTTCAATGCTCTGTTCATCGCCGATGTCGGCGAATACCTCATCGAACACGGCCAGCTGGGAGCCGTCAAAGGCCGGAATATGCAGGCCGCTCTGTCCCATCAGGGTAAACAGCCCCACTGTTTTCAGAGAGACGGTTTTGCCTCCCGTGTTGGGGCCGGTGACGATCAGAAGGTCAAAATCCTTCCCCAGCGTCACGGTGATGGGCACCACGGTCTCTGGAGGCAGAAGGGGATGTCTCGCGTCTTTGATCTGAATGTATCCGTCGGTGTTGAAGACGGGTTCACTGCATCGATAGTGGGCGGAAAGGGCGGCCCTGGCAAAAATGAAATCCAGCCGGCTCAGCAGTTCATAATCGGATTCCAGAAAGACCGCCTGCTCCGCGGCCATATTGCTGAGGGATGCCAGCACTGCCTCGATCTCCTTCTTTTCCTGGGCTTCCAGTTCCCGCAGTTCATTGTTGAGCCGGATCACGGCCATGGGTTCGATGAAGTAGGTGGAGCCGGAGGACGACTGGTCGTGGACCATACCGGCGACCTGGGATTTGTATTCGGCTTTGACGGGAAGGCAGTAGCGCCCGTCCCGGATGGTGATGACCGGATCCTGAAGCCAGGAGCGGCTGCTGTTGAGAATGGCATTCAGCTGCGTGTGGATCCGGTCTCCTGTCACCCGCATGGAGCGGCGCACATGGCGCAGCCCCGGACTGGCGTCGTCGCTGATCTCGTCTTCAGAAAGAATGCAGCGGGAAATTTCCTGATTGAGGGGCGTCAGGGGCTCCAGGAGGCTGAAGGATTCTGTCAGGGAGTCGGCCGTCTCCTCCTCCAGGCTGCTTCTTCCATAGCTTTTGACCCTTGCCGTGACGCTGAGAAGGCTGCTGATCTGAAGAAGCTCAGATATGCTCAGGCTGCCGCCGATCTGCAGCCGTTTTAAAGATTCCCGGATATCATAAACGCCGGAAAAGGACAGAGAGCCGTTGTGGACGGTCCTCGTGAGGGCATCGGTCGTTTCCCGCTGGGCCATGCGGATGTCTTCAATCTCTGTCATGGGCATAATCCGGCGGCAGAGCTCTCTGCCGCCTGTGCTGCCGGCAAAGCCGGCCAGTTTTTCTATGATTTTTTCAAATTCCAGTGTATGCAGAACTTTTTGATTCATAAGCACTCTCCTTGTCCCCTTAGTATACCAAATTTTCGGCGTTTTGGGAAAAAATTTCGCAAAACACTTCAAAAAAGGGGGGATATCATCTATAATAAAAAAGGTGTTTCTATTTGGCTTATTTATCTGTTATAGGGAGACATTTATATGGCAGATCTGGATGGCAGAAAACGGGAGGACCTGGAACCGGAAGAACTCCATGAAGACCATGAGGAAAAACCGGAGCCTAATGAGCAGGAGACAATATTTGTGCGGGAGCGGATCCTGAACAGGACCGAGAGCCGCAGAAAGTGGATCGCAAGGGCTGCAGGCCTGCTGGGAGGAGCGGTCCTGTTTGGTGTGATTTCCTGCCTGGTCTTTGTCTGGCTGCGGCCTCACGCGGAGCGCTGGTTCAACGGGGAGGAGCCGGAGACTGCCATTCAGATTCCGGAGGAGGAGACGACCGGGGAAGCGGAGACGTCTTCATCGGAAGCATCCTCGTCAGAGACAGAGGAGGATATTGAAGAGGTTGTGGAGTCGGCCGTGCAGTCCCATAAATGGTCTGTTTCCGACTATGAAAATATTTATGAGGCAATGAGCGAGCTGGCGGACAGCATCAATCAGGGAATCGTGACGGTGACTACCTGGACGCAGAGAACGGACTGGTTCGACAATGCCATAGAGACAGAGGGCCGGGCATCCGGCGTGATCTGGAATATCACCTCTTCGGAGATTCTGATCCTCACCAGCTATCAGGTGTCCGCCAATGAAACGACAGTGGAAGTGACCTTCAATAACGGCGTGCGGACGGCGGCGGTGGTAAAGGCGGCGGACGGAAAGACCGGCATTGCCATTGTCAGCGTCTCCGTGTCGGATGTGGATACATCCACGCTGTCATCGATCGTAACCGTGCCCCTTGGAAGCTCTCTGAGCGCGGCGGCGGGGCAGCCGGTCATTCTGGTGGGCAATCCCAAGGATTATGTGGGGTCGATTGCCTACGGGATGATCTCCTATGTGCGGGCCAGTGTTCAGCGGGAGGATATGACGGCTCTCGTGATGTACACCGATGTGGCGACGACCAGCGGATCGAGCGGATTTGTGGTGAATCTGGACGGCCAGATCATCGGCATGATCACCGCGGACGGGACCGGGACGAATACAAGCGCCATCGGGATCTCTGATCTGAAAACCACCATTGAGCGGCTTTCCAACGGCATGACGATGGCTTATTTCGGCGTCACGGGACAGGATGTGACCACCGAGATCAGTCAGAATTATCAGCTTCCTGTGGGAATCTACGTGACGGAGGCGGTTATGGAGGGGCCGGCATACAACAGCGGTCTGCAGAACGGCGACGTGATCACCTCCATGGACGGACAGGAGATCCTGACAGTCAAGACCATGCAGAGTTTTCTGGAAGGAAAACAGCCCGGCGATATGATCACCGTACAGGTACAGAGGGCCGGACGGGACGGATATACGCCGGTAGAGCTTCTGGTGACGCTGGGCACCAGATAGTGGGACCGGGCATGGAGCAGAATATGACACTGAACATGGCACTGAATATAGCACAGAACATGGCGCAGCATATAGAACTGAGTATGGCCAAAATATAGAATTGAATATGGAACAAAATATGGAACAGAGTATGGAACGGACGGGAGAACAGGAGTCAGAATGAAATATATTGAGACATTGCGTGAAGGGGAACGGCTTTCGGAGATTTATCTGTGCAAGACAAAGCAGGTAGCCAAGACGAAGATGGGAAAGACCTATTACTCTCTCATGCTTCAGGATAAGACAGGTACGGTGGACGGAAAGATCTGGGAGCTTTCCGGCGGCATCGACCATTTTGAGGCGCTGAATTATATCAAGATCGACGGGGATGTGACGAGTTTTCAGGGCGCCCTGCAGATCAATATCCGCCGGGTGCGGGTGGCGTCGGAGGGGGAGTATGATCCCGCCGATTATCTGCCGGTTTCTTCTAAAGACATCGGCCAGATGTACAAAAAGCTGCTGGATTTTGTGAGCAGCATCAAAAACGACAGGCTGCGCACCCTGGCGGAGCGCTTTTTCGTGGAGGACACAGAATTTATCAAATCCTTTAAAAGCCACTCGGCGGCCAAGACCGTGCATCACGGATTTGTCGGCGGGCTGCTGGAGCACACCCTGAGCGTGACGGAGCTGTGTGATTTTTACTGCAGCCATTATCCGATCCTGAAGAGAGATCTGCTGATCGCGGCGGCGCTTTTTCATGATATCGGAAAAACCAGGGAGCTTTCAGAATTTCCGGAGAATGATTATACGGACGACGGGCAGCTGCTGGGGCATATTGTCATCGGCACCATGATGGTGGAGGAGAAGATCAGGACGGTGGAAGGATTTCCGAAGAAAACGGCTTCTGAGCTGAAGCACTGTATTCTGGCCCACCACGGGGAGTATGAGTACGGCTCTCCCAAGAAGCCGGCGCTGGCGGAGGCGGTGGCTCTGAATTTTGCCGACAATACGGACGCCAAAATGCAGACGATCACGGAGTTGTTTGACGGGAACGCGGGAAACCATGGCTGGCTTGGGTTCAACCGGCTGCTGGATTCCAACGTGAGGATGACCACAGAGCTTTAAAGGAGCAGATGATTGGAAAAGAATCAGATATTTCAGACAGTGATTGAAGATATGAGCGATAAAGGAGAGGGTATAGGCAGGGTTGACGGCTATACCCTTTTTATTAAGGATACGGTGATCGGGGACCGGATCGAGGGAAAGGTGGTCAAGGCCGGGAAACGGTACGGCTTCGGCCGGCTCGTGCGGGTGCTGGAGCCGTCTCCCTGCCGGGTAACGCCCCGGTGTCCCGCGGCGGCGCCCTGCGGCGGCTGCCAGCTGCAGGCCATGTCCTATGAAAGCCAGCTGAGGTTTAAGGAAAACAAGGTGAGGAATCATCTGACGCGGATCGGAGGCTTTGACGAGGCGGACTGTCCGGTGGCGCCGGTACTGGGGATGGAGGGCGACCCGTTCCGTTACCGGAATAAGGGACAGTTTCCCTTCGGGAGAGCGAAGGATGGCCGGATCATTTACGGCTTTTACGCGGGGAGAACGCATTCCATCATTGAGGCGGAGGACTGTCTCCTGGGGGCGCCGGTCAGCCGCCGGATCCTGGAGACGGTGCGGGAATTCATGGAGGAATTCGGGATCGACCCTTATGACGAGACGGCGCATCAGGGGCTGGTGCGGCATGTGCTGATCCGCACCGGCTATGAGACCGGAGAAATCATGGTCTGTCTGGTGGTCAACGGAACGGGCCTGCCCCACAGCCGGCAGCTGGTCCGGCGCCTGACAGCCATTGAGGGCATGACCTCCATTTCTCTGAATCTCAATCGGAAGAAAACCAATGTGATACTGGGCGAAGAGATGGTCTGGCTGGCGGGAGAGCGCTATATCACGGACCGGATCGGCCCCCTGACATACCGCATTTCTCCCCAGTCCTTTTTCCAGGTCAATCCGCTCCAGACGCGGAAGCTGTATGAAACCGCGCTGGAATTCGCGGGACTGACGGGCAGCGAGACTGTATGGGACCTGTACTGCGGAACCGGGACGATCTCCCTGTTTCTGGCGCAGAAGGCGGGAAAAGTATACGGCGTGGAGATCGTGCCCGCCGCCATCGGGAACGCCAGGGAAAATGCCAGAATAAACGGGATCGGCAACGCGGAGTTCTTTGTGGGAAAATCGGAGGAAATCCTGCCTCAGTGGTACCAGGCCCATCCGAACGAGAAGGCCGATGTCATTGTGGTGGATCCGCCCAGAAAGGGCTGCGATGAACGGCTCCTGGAGACAATGGCGGATATGGCGCCGAAACGGATCGTGTACGTTTCCTGCGATTCCGCTACCCTGGCCCGGGATCTCAACATCCTGTGCGGCAGAGGGTACCGGATGGAGAAAGTGCAGCCGGTGGATATGTTTCCCCAGACTGTGGGGGTTGAGGTGGTGGTACTTTTGGCCCGCAAATGACCAGCAGGTGTTATAAACGTGAAGGTAGAATTTGGGGAAAACGCTGATAAGGTGTCGTTGAATGCGATTGCAGAGCAGATAGTCCAATTACATCAGAAAGCCGATGAGGTTTATTTGCCATTAGTTAGTTCACTTCGCATAAAGAATGACAAGCTCAAGCTTCGATGTAACCGACAAAGTTGTAGTAGATGTGGATGTCCCGTTCCTCGTGGTCGTCCACCGTGTATTTCTCACTGATCTCAATCTTCTGGATCAGCCGCATGAGCGTGGGACGGTCAAGCTCCTGCAAATCGTAGTAATCCCGCACCATGTCCAGCCATGCATCTACGGATTGCTCATTCTCCCGACTGGCGGCAAGCTGCTCGGTCAGTTCCCTTCTGCGCTCCTGCTTTGCTTTTCGCTCGGCCTCATAACCATTGAGAAGCTGGACACAAAGGTTTTCCGGGATTTTGCCCAGCACCTTGTTCTCGTAGGCGGACTGTACCAGCCGGTCAAGCTCCGGCAACCGCCGGTCGATGGCGCTTAACTCCGCTTGAAGTGTTCTGAGTTTTTCCCGTCCGGCAGACTCTTTCTGCGCGAGAATTTTTTCACGCAGCTTCTTCCGGCCGTTCTGCGCCCACATCGCCTTGCAGCGGATGTCCAGCAGCACCACCTGTGCTAGCGCCTTCTGGTTGATGTAGTGGGAAGAACAGGCATTTTTGCCGCCCGAAGCATACCGGTTGCAAACATACGATTTGAACTCCGGCTCCTTGCCGCTGGCTTTCTTCCGGTAGTCCCGCATATACCGCATGGAGGAACCGCAGTCCATGCACCGTAGCAGACCGCCGAACAGAGAAACGGTACCACTTTTGCCGCTGCGCCCTCTGGCGGGGTGGTTGTCCATCCGCTGTACCGCATCCCATACCTCCTGCGAGATCAGCGGCTCGTGAGTGTTCTCAACCCTAATCCACTCGCTCTCCGGTTTGTTGACCTGCTTGTGGTTCTTGTAGGAGACGGTTCCCGTCTTGTTCTGTACCATGTGGCCGAGATAGACCTCATTACGGAGAATGGTTTTCACCGTCACATCGTTCCAGAATGGCGTTTCGCCCCGGTGGTTCTCCCGTCCCTCCGCCATGTAGTAAAAGGTTCTGGGAGCGGGGACTTTTTCGGCATTGAGAATCAGGGCAATTTTGCGGAAGCCGTTGCCCTGCAACCGCAGATCAAAGATGTGCCGCACCACCGGAGCGGTCACCGGGTCGATCTCCAGAATGTGCTTGTCCGCCGCGCTCTTCCGGTAGCCGAGGGGCGCATAGCAGCCCACATACTTCCCGGCCTTGAAGGTGGACAGTTTTACCGCCTTGATTTTGTTGCTGGTATCCCGCGCATAGAGGTCATTCATGACATTTTTCAGAATAACCAGCATCTCATTGTTCTTGCGGATGGTGTCTACCCCATCGTTGAGGGCAATGAAGCGGCAGCCGAGGGACGGGAAAATGAAGTCGGTATATTTGCCCGCTTCGATGTAATCACGGCCTAACCTGCTGAGGTCTTTGGTCAGGACCAAATTGATTTTCCGGTCGGTCGCGTCCTGTACCAGCCGGTTGAACCCGGGCCGGTCAAAAGTCGTACCGGAGACCCCATCGTCGCAGTAGTAATCGTAGAGCGTCCATCCCTGTTCCCGCACATACCGGGCGAGCATTTCCTTTTGATTTTCGATTGATACAGACTCACCGGCGCGTTCGTCGTCCCGGCTCAGTCTGGCGTAGATTCCAACACTGTATTGTTCCTGCATTTTCTTCTTTAACCTCCCGAAATGCAGTGCGTATCACAATCAGAAATCC
>CAJFHG010000029.1 GCA_904379015.1 Candidatus Paralachnospira caecorum
CGCGTCTGCCAGATGTCCGTAGCAGGGCTCGCTGTAAGGCTCCGCCCCGTCGATATATTTCAGTACTTCAATAAATTCTGCGCAGAGGGCTGTCGCAACGCCGGACATGAAGGCGTCGTTCAGTCTCTTTTCTCTTGTCATCAGGCTCTTTGCCACGCCAAGGGCCTCTTTCAGTTCGCCCAGGTTTGTTACCTTTGTTCCTGTCACCGCGTAATAGCAGGGCAGGCTGTAAGCAGTGTTGGGGAAGGAAACCGCTTTGTCAGCACCGTATTTTTCGATGGCAGCATCGATGGCGCCCTCAGTCAGGCCGTATACCGCATCGGAACCGTTAAATACTCTGTCAAATAATGTCATTTCCGATACCTCCTTAAATTCCAAGGGCCGCGCGCTTCTCTTCGATCCGCGCCAGCATTGCGTCGCCCAGTTTCTCTGTGTCTGTCTCAACAGTATAAGCAGCCTCAACCCAGTCGCGGATTCCCTCTGTCAGCCACCATACCATCTGATCAGAACCGCTTACCTGAGGATCCACGCCAAGGAAGGTATCAATTCCCGTCGCAACCACGTAATTGCCGATGGAAACGGCCTTCTCCGACATCCACTCGGGCGCGCAGCCCACCAGCGGAAGCTGAGAAATATTCAGCCCGGAGTCCTTCGCGATCTGAGAAGCCAGCACCATCATACGGGAAATATCCACGCAGGATCCCATATGCAGCACAGGCGGAATGTCTGCCAGCTCACATACTCTCTTAAGGCCGGCTCCGCAGAGATTCTTTGCCTCCTTGTCCATCAGGCCGGCTCTCGCCGCCGCCTGCGCGGAACATCCGGAAAGGATCACGATCACGTCGTTGGCGATCAGCTTCTTCATCAGCTCAATATGAGCATGGTCAGCCCGTACTTTCGGATTGTTGCAGCCCACCATGGCCGCCGCGCCCCGCAGTACGCCGGAGGTAATGCACTCGATCAGAGGCTTTGTGGTTCCGGTCACATCCACCTGGGAATTGGTCACGCCGTCCAGCACCTTCACGATGGCCTCTGTGGAATATCCCACCGTAGCCTTCTGCTTCAGCTGAGGAATATAGACGAGATCTTTATTTCTGTTCACGAAATTCTCCACAGCAGTGCGGACAATGTTTCTGGCATTTTCGCCGGCAGTTTCCGCGTTGAACCGGATAAAATCAGAATCCGGCATCTGGGCAATGGGAGACGTGGTAATGAACTTCGTATGGAAACATTTGCTCAGGGGACCGAGGGCAGGGAAGATACACTGTACATCCACCACGATCGCCTCGCAGGCTCCGGTCAGGACCACGTTTTCCTGCTGCAGGAAATTGCCTGCCATGGGAACGCCGCGGCGCATGGCGACTTCATTGGAGGTGCAGCACACACCCGCCACATTGATGCCGTTGGCGCCCACAGATTTGGCAAGGGCGATCATTTCCGGAGATTCCGCATATTCACAGATCATCTCGGAAAGGCTCGGATCATGGCCGTGCACGATGATGTTGACCATGTCCTCTTTCATGACGCCCAGGTTCGCCTCTGTATCCACCGGCTTGGGCGTTCCGAACATCACGTCTGAAAACTCTGTTCCGCACATGGAACCGCCCCATCCGTCGGACATTCCGGAGCGGAGCGCCTGGCGCACCAGCGCCTCCGGCTTGCAGGAATTGCCCATATGGGTCATGTGCATGGCTGTGGATACTTCTCTGTCAATGGCGCGGGGCTCGATCTCCGCGTCGTGCCACAGCTTCTGGGTATGTTCCGGCGCGCGCTTCAGCCAGCGCTGTACGCCGAAGGGTTTTCCGTATTCCAGAAGAGCCAGCTCAGACATTTCATGAGCCAGATCATAAATATCCTTTCCTTCTGTCTCCACGCCCCACTCCTTCGCGATGCGCAGCAGCTTCTCCGGATCCTTCACCTTATAATTTCCGTCCGGCGCCACTGTATGCAGCGTATGACAGATCTCACGTCCATGATCAGAATGCGTTGCCGCTCCGCCGGCTGTAAATCTCAGGAAATTCCTTCCCGCGATGCCGTGCGCGTCGCATCCGCAGATGCCTCTCGGCGCCTTGGGCGTGATCCGGCAGGGACCCATGCTGCAGATCCTGCAGCAGATTCCCTTTTCACCGAATTTGCAGTGAGGCGTCTGGTTTTTCACCCGCATCTGCCAGGAATCCGCGCCAACTTTCTTTCCCGTCTCAAGGAGCCGCTCTGTTGCCGCTTCAAACTCTTCTACGGTCGTAAGTTTAAAGTTTCCCATTTCATAAACCTCCCGATTCTTTGTCTAATTTTTATCTATTATACTAAACTCTGATATTGGAAAGGTATCAATAGATTGTTGACAGCCATCAACAAACCTGGCCCTGTCCGGCTGTTTTCCGCGATCGGATAGGGAAGATTTCATCTTTCCATCCGATCACCCGCAATCCCTGCTCATCGCACAGAAAAACCCGGCGGGACTCCTTTCGGAACGGCCCGCCGGGCAGGTTTATAATGGGTATCTTTATGGTAGCACGGACAGCGCTGTTTTTTCCATCAACATTTTGTTTCCGGCCGTCAACTTTTCTGTTTTCCCAGCGCTTCCATCGTATAATCTTTCCATTTTCTGATATGCCGGAAATTTCTGAATTTCTCTTTGCAGATCATTTTCACTTCCCAGCGGAAGGCATCCTCAAAGGGAATCCGTTTCATCCCCTGCTTTGTCATATCATCGCTGATCCTGTCCACGATCACGGAAATCCCCCGCTTCTGGGCTGTCAGCTTATGACAGAGACTGAATCCACTGGTATTGAATATGATATTGGCCTCAAAGCCGGCTGCCCGGCAGTATTCCCGCACCAGCTGGTGGATCTTGAAAGCTCTTGATTCCAGGATCAGCGCTTCTCCCTCCAGATCAGAAAAACGCACCCTGTCCCGCCCGGAAAGGGGATGCCCCTCGTACACCAGAAGGCTCACCGGCGAACTGAACATGGGAATCACTTCCAGCTCCGGATTCTTTACAGGACCCACCGCAAATCCCACGTCAAAATTTTCTTTTCCGATCTCCTCTTCCACATACAGATCCGGATATTCCATATAATCAAGACTGATATCCGGATTCTGTTCCTCAAACCGGAAAATAAAATCCGGCCCCAGGATCCGGAAAACTCCATAGGAGCTGCAGACCCGCAAAAATCCCCGTTCCTGCTGCTTGAGCATTTCAAACTCAGACAGAATTTCTTTGAAATCCTTTAACAGCACGTCTGAGCTTTTATACAGGCTTTCTCCGTAAGGCGTCAGGGAAATCCCGTTGGGCGTCCGTTCCAGGAGCACAACTCCCAGCTCCGTCTCCAGATTTCTGATCCCGCGGCTCAGCCCCTGAGGTGTGATAAACAGACTGGCCGCGGCTTTTGTGATACTCTTGCATCTGCATACTTCCTGAAACCAGATCAGATCCTTACTGTCCATTTTTTCACCCCGTTTCTCCGCGCCGCGCCGGGCTGAGGGATCAGTTCAGCCCTATATTCCGTTCTTTCCGCAGATGTCTTCCAGACAGCACCTGTCACAGTAGGGCTTTGTCCTGGCCGTGCAGACATCGCGTCCGTGATAGACCAGCCTGTGGCAGAAATCACTGCCTTCTTCAGGAGGAATGATCTTCCACAAAGCCATCTCTACCTTTTTCGGCTCTTTGATATTGTCCACCAGGCCGATCCGGTTGCACAGCCGGATACAATGGGTGTCGGTCACGATCGCCGGCTTTCCGAACACGTCTCCCATGATCAGGTTGGCGCTTTTCCTGCCTACTCCCGGCAGCTTCAGAAGCGCATTGAAGTCATCCGGCACCTTTCCGCCGTACTGCTCCTTCAGGATCCGCATGCAGGCGCTGATGTCCCTGGCCTTGCTTTTTCCCAGCCCGCAGGGCCGCACGATCTCCTCAATCTCCTCAGGCGACGCCTCCGCCAGCGCATCCACCGTCGGGTATTTTTCATACAGCTTCTCCACCACCACATTGACTCTGGCATCGGTGCACTGGGCCGCCAGACGCACACTGACCAGAAGCTTCCAGGCCTGATCGTAATCCAGGGTGCATCCCGCGTCCGGGTACTCCCTTTTCAGCCTGTCTATGGTCTCAAGAGCCAGCTCTTCCTTTGTCATATTGTTCCTCCGCTGTTTCGTTTTTCGTTCTTTCACTATCTGATCCCCGTAAGGATCCGGCCGCCCGCGCCCCCGCAGGACCGCCGCTTTCCGTCTGACTTTCCGCAGACGCCCGGCACAGGCCGTCAGAAAAACAGACGCATCTGCCGGTCCTTCCAGGATACCTGCCTGGCATCCGTGATCCGGTCGTATTTCCGGCTTCCGCCGATCAGGAACGGAGAATCCGGATCATGCAGCCGTCTGTTCCGCTCCACAGTCTCCCTGTCATAATTGGCATAGCAGTAAAGACAGCCGTGCCCGCAGGTGTTGTAGGCGCCGATATCGCTGCCGAGCAGACAGCTGCATCCTTCTCTGATATGCGTTTTTCCCGCCGGGACCTGGAGGCCGCAGCCAAGAGCCCGCTCATAAATCTCCCGGGTCATGCAGCCGGAAACATCCGCGCCGTACAGCGCAGGACGCTCCCCCTCACAGCAGGTCAGGATCCTCATTCCGTGCCGTTCTCCGGCTTCCACAAAGCCTCTGCACAAAAGCTCCCTTTCTCTCTGTCCCACTTCCCTCGCCTCCGGAAAATTTTTTCTGGTTTTGGCGTACAGATCGATGAAGCTGATCACACAGCGATTGACATATCCTTCCAGGAACGCCGCCATCTGCTCAAACCGTTCCAGATGGACTTCCAGTGAATACGCTTCCGTGATCAAAACCGGATCGTACCGCCATAAGACTGCATCCGGCGAAAAACGCCGCGACAGCTCCCGCACGGCCTCCAGCACAGACTGTTTGCGGGGTACGCCCGGCTCAATATCGGTTCCGTAGGGCGTCACGGTCACATACCAGAGCTGTCCGAAATCCGCGATCTCATCCAACCGCGCCAGCATGGGCAGCGGATTTTTCGTACAGAAACTGATGCAGTCCACCACATCCGGAGCCAGTCTGTAGCGGCTCACCTGCTCCGGATTATAGGGATTTCTCACCAGCACATATCCCTCCCGGATCCGGTTGTAAAACCAGCGGCTGTAAAAGGCCGGAATATCGGTCCGGCTCCCTGTATTAATGATCATTGACAATATCCACCGGCTTCTCGCCCTTCCATACGCGCCCGGCATTCTGCCACATCTGCAGATGGAAGCGCCTGAAGGAGCTCTTCGTAATGCCTCCGATATGGGGCGAATAAAGGACTCTGGCGGGACAGTCCTCCTTCAGAGCCACCAGCGGATTGTCCGCTGTGGTCGGCTCCGGCGCGATCGTGTCAAATCCGGCGCCGGCGATCCGGCCCTTCTCCAGCGCTTCCTTCATCGCCTCATTGTCCACCAGTTCTCCCCGGGAAGTATTGACAAAATAAGCCGTCTCTTTCATCCTGGACAGGAATTCTCTGCCGATCATTCCCTTTGTCTCCGGCGTCACCGCCACATGAATGCTGACGATATCACTGATCCGGGCCAGCCTGTCCAATGAAACGTACTCCACACCGTACCGTGCTTCTTCCTCCTCCGGTTTTCTGTGCCGGTTATAGTACACCACCCGGCATCCAAAGGGCTTCAGGCGCACGGCCGTGGCCTTCGCGATATTTCCGAAACCGATCAGCCCCACCGTGCAGTCCGCCAGCTCCGTGATCCCTTCCACCATTTTCTGCTGTTTCACCTGGATCTGCCTGCCCTGGCGCACACTGGCATGGCCGGCGGCCACGTCCCGGAGAAGCCCCAGCATGAGAAGGACCGTCTGCTCTGCCACAGCGCCCGCGTTCATTCCGCGGTTATTGCACACATAGATTCCCCTTTCACTGGCCGCCTCCACATCGATTCCATTATAGCCAACCCCTTCTGAATGGATCAGCTTCAGATTGGGCATCTGCCGGATCAGAGAGCCGGGCACCTTCGCAATGGCGTCCGCAAAGATCACATCCGCGTCCTGTGCCCTGGCAAGCAGCTCCGCCTCATCCGTTCCCATCTCAGCGTATACCGTTTCGGCCTCCTCCACAATGGGAAGATCCGGCATATAGGCCTCGCTCCGCTCCTGTTCTCCGATAATCAGTATCTTCATGACATTCTCTCCTTTTCGCTGCTTCTATCTATCGGTCTCAAAATCAGCCATAGGCAGGCCGCGCGGCGCCCGCTCAGAAATTAAAGTCCGGGCATCCCCTGTATTTTGGCGGTATTTCCTCCAGACTTCTGATCCAGCCTATATCCTCCACAAGCCTTGACTCATATTCGGGAAAAACCCATCGATTGAGATAATCAATAAAATCTTTTTCCGTATAGCAGAGATAACCGGACCGGCGGTATGGTTCTGCCTCCGGACTGTTTTTCAGCCAGTCATCGCAGAATTCCAGACAGTATTGCTTCAGATGATCTGCCACCACTGCCGGCACCTGGTACACGCAGGGACTGCTGTCCGCGCTCAAAATCACATATTTCATGACCTCCGCGTTTCCTTCCGTCCCGGTCTCTCCATTCTCCGCGTCTGACGACGCGGCGCGCGGTTCTTCCCCGTCAAAGTCCGGCATCTGTTTTTTCACCTCATACAAAGCAGTCCGGTCCGGGTCCCCGCGGCCGCTCCGTCTTAATCTGGCCCAGAAACCTTTGAAATCCTCCTTTGTCACCTGAGTATTCCACTTCAGCAGAACCTCATCATGATGGATCTGACTGTCTGTCTCCGGATCTGATTCCACCTGTTCAGGCATCGGATAAACTTCTCCGTTCTCTTTCGCCTTCCTGAATTTTTGCCATTCATTCTGATATTCGCGCAGACGTTTCTGGTATCCGGCATAAGCGGGCGACTTGTCGATCATCATCTGTCCCCAGACAAAAATTGAAGCAGGGTCTGTAAACATTCCCTCCTCCCGGTCTTGATAGGAATAGTGGTAAAAATAATCCTTTATATATTTCCTGAACAGACGGACCGTTCCGGGACGGCGGTACAGCTGAAGCACTCTCCGGCCCTCTGAAGGATGATCTTTACAATAATTCCGGATTTTCCGCATCACATGTCCCAGGACCGGATCCGGCATCCGGCAGGTATGTACGCTCCCGACAGCCAGCGCTGCGAAGCTCATCAGCTCATACTCCGGATTTTCTGCTTTGTAATGACCCGGTTCTTCATTTTCAAACACCGGCAATGTCTGGTATTTCTCCCATTTTCTCCTGTAGTCCCATCCATAGCAGACCGCGTCCCGCATTTTCTGAAGTACAGACTCATAGCTCTGCGCCGACATTTCCTTGCCGCATCTGGGACATTTCAGAACCGGTTCCTGGTCCGCCTTAAAAATCCAGGCACAGTTAAAACAGATTCTTATTTTTTCCATTGCCGCTTCCCCCCCCTGACATATCCAGAATTCTCTGTCCGCTGAACGGGACAGTCACAATCAGTGTATCACATTTCCCGGCTGTCTTCAATCCGCGGCTCCGCAGCCTCCCGGGGCCCGCGGAAGCGCTTCACAGCAGCGCTTCTCTCCACAGCCCGGCCAGCCGCTCCACGGAATAGGCGGCATTGGCAGGACTGGTGGACGGGAGCTTCACGGCCGGCCGCCCGGTCTGCTCCCTCAAGAACTTTTCATACAGTTTGTAGGAGGTTCCTCCATTGCAGCCGATCCGTTCAATATGCGCGGTTTCCAGGATCACTGACAGATCATTGGGAACCACATTCCGGATGCTGCTGTCGCTGGAACCTTCAATTTCACAGCTGGCGATCACATCCCATACGGCGATTCCATTCTTCAGAAGAAACGCCTTTTTCTCTTCCGTGGTCTGCGGAACACTGCCCCGGCAGACATTCCCGCTGCATGCGCAGTCTCCGAACAAAACCGCCATCACCTTCCAGAACCGGTTCTGGGGATGACCGTAAAAAAACGCGGCCTCTCTCGATTTCACCGAGGGAAAACTGCCCAGGATCAGAATCCTGGAATGACAGTCAAATACCGGCGGTATCTCATGCACTACTTTTTCCATTTTGTTCTCCCGTCCAGCCTTTTCTCTCTGTCCTCCGGCATTTCTGCCCTGTCCCGTTTATACCCGGATGATATATCCTTCCTTCCTGGGCTTCGCTTCCGGATATTCCCCGTCCGCGTAGCCAAGAATGCAGTGGCCGATGCCTTCATACCGGTCATCCAGTCCCCACTCCTTCAGAAGCGCTTTTCCCTCCTCCGAGGAGAAGACCTCTCTCGCTCTGTGGATCCAGCAGGAGCCGAGTCCCGCCGCGTGGGCGGCATTCAGCAGATTTCCCATTACCAGGCTTCCGTCTTCCCTGTAAGTGGGAATGGTACTGTCGGCAAGTACGACAATGACGGTAGGCGCCCCGTAGAACGGATCTGAGGAGAGGCCCATGACTGCCGCGTTCATGGCAGAAAGCTTTTTCACCATATCCGGATCCTGCACAACAACCATGACCGGCGACTGGCGGCCCATTCCCGTAGGGGCATAAAGACCTGCCTCCAGAACCTGGTTCAGCTCTTCTTCCGTAATCTGCTCCGGCTTATAGGCTCTGATGCTCCGTCTTGTTTTTAAATCTTTCAGTGTTTCTCTCATAAAACAGACCTCCAATCCTGATTGACTTTTACATTCCCATTGTATCATATTTCACATTCCAGCAGGACATATGTTTTTTGATTCCGTCATTGAGTTTTGGCGTTCCCTGTCATATAATAAAGATAGCGCCGGCCTGAAACCTGCAGCAGAATTTCTTTCACGCACCGGCGCTATTCTTGAAGAAAGGCGGAAGATAGATATGTATTGTACCAATTGCGGCAAAGAGCTTCCCGACGGCGCGTCTGTCTGCGACGAATGCGGCACGCCCACCGGCAGCCAGGATGCCAGACAGGAAAATACAGCCGGAGGACACCGTCCTTACATGGATTATCAGCCCTTTTCAGGCGGAGAAACCACGTATGGGCAGCAGGATTCCAGGCAGGAAAACTCTTATGGACAGCAGGATCCTTACGGACAGCAGAACGCATATGACTACGACCAGCAGAATCCCTACCGGAACAGCCAGTACGGCGGCCGGAGAGACCCGGAGGGGCATACGGGACTTGCCATCGCAGGATTTGTCCTTGGCATCATCGGGATCTGCAGCTGCTGCATTCCCATATTAAGCATTCCCATCGGCGTTCTCGGACTGATCTTCAGCATCATCGGCCTGAAATCCTCCTACCGCGGACTTGCCATCGCGGGCGTCGTCTTAAACGTGATCGCCATCGTTCTCGGCATCCTGATGATCCTCGTGGTCCTGGTCAGCGACGACCATTACATTCATTATTACTGGAATCTGTATGACTACTGACCGCGTTCCGAATCCGATACTATGAAACCGGGGGAGTTTATTTATGAATAAGGACTTAAAATTCGCCATACTGATCGATGCTGACAATATTTCCGAAAAATACGTGAAGATCATCCTGGAAGAAACCGCAAAAAGCGGCATCGCCACCTACAAAAGAATCTACGGAGACTGGACCAATCCCCAGTTGGGTTCCTGGAAAAAGATCCTGCTGGACAATTCCATCATCCCGATCCAGCAATACGGCTACACCACGGGAAAAAGCTCCACCGATTCGGCCATGATCATTGACGCCATGGATATTTTATATTCCGGCACTGTAGACGGCTTCTGCATCTGCTCCTCGGACAGCGACTTTACCCGCCTGGTGGCCAGGCTCCGGGAGTCCGGCATGCAGGTGATCGGGATGGGGGAAAGCAAGACGCCGAAGCCTTTTATCTCTGCCTGCAATCAGTTTAAATATCTGGATATCCTGTTTTCCAACCAGCAGGAGGAAGAAACGCCCAAGGCTTCAGCCAAAAAAGCGGAACCGGCGTCTGCCTCGAAGGGGAAGGCCGATGCCTCTCCCGCTTCCCAGCCGCAGGAAAATGCCAAAGCCAGGAAAAAGGAGCTGGAACCCCAGACCAATTTAAAGGAAATCAAAAAGGCAATCCTCTCTCTGGTGGACGAATGCTCCGACGACGACGGGTGGATCTTTTCAGCGGAGCTTGGAAACCAGCTCGCCAAACGTTATCCGGATTTTGATGTGCGCAACTTCGGTTTTTCCAAATTCACGCCGTTTATCAATTCTCTTGGCCTCTTCGACGTCAAGCGGAACCAGGCCAATTCCAACAGCAACGTACAGCTGGTATACTTTAAGATCAAAGATCCGAAAGACTTATCAAAAAAAGGAAAATAAAAGGGGCCGGAAGCCCCTTTTTTATTTTCCTCTCTGAAAACCGCCGCTGTCATTTCAGGAAAAACTTCAGGAGCTTTTCCTTTCCTTTTGTGTACGGCTGATAGCGGATCGGCAGGTCGATCCAGTTATATTTCTTTACAATGCTCTTCTCGTGGCTGAATGTCTCAAAGCTCCATTTTCCGTGATAGCTGCCCATTCCGCTGCTGCCAACGCCTCCAAAGCCCATGCGGGAAGTGGCCAGATGGATGATGGTGTCATTGACGCAGCCGCCGCCGAAGCTCAGATTCTGAAGCAGCCGTTTCTCCACATCCTTTCTGGTGGTAAAAATATAGCAGGCCAGCGGCTTTTCCCGCTCCCTGACAAACCGCTCCGCCTCATCGACGGAAGAAAACGTGAGGACCGGAAGGACGGGGCCGAAAATCTCTTCCTGCATCACCGGCGCCTCCGCCTTCACACCGTCCAGGATCACCGGCGCGATCTGAAGCGTAGTCTCATTCGCCTCCCCGCCGGTCAGGACCGTTTCTCCCTCCAGCAGTCCCAGGATCCGGCGGTAATGCTTCTCATTGATGATCTTCGGATAATCCGGATTCTCCAGAGGCTTCTCTCCGTACATGTTTCGGATCTCCTGCTTCAGGAGCGCCAGGAACGGTTCCTTCACAGAATCCTGGACCAGAAGATAATCCGGCGCCACGCAGGTCTGCCCCGCGTTCAGGTATTTTCCGAAGGCCAGACGCCTGGCGGCAATCTTCAGATTTGCCGATTCCTCCACGATACAGGGGCTCTTCCCGCCCAGTTCCAGCGTGACCGGCGTCAGATGCCTGGAAGCCTTCTCCATGACCAGCTTTCCCACTGTGACTCCGCCCGTGAAAAAAATGTAATCAAAGCGCTGCTCCAGAAGCGCCGTGTTTTCCACCCGGCCGCCTTCGACTACCGCCACGTATTCCGGAGGAAAGACGGCCTCGATCAGCTCCCTGATGACCGCTGACGTAGCCGGCGCGTAAGCAGAAGGCTTCAGGATGCAGCAGTTTCCCGCCGCAATGGCGCCCGCCAGCGGTTCCATGCAGAGCATAAAGGGATAATTCCAGGGGGACATGATCAGGACCACCCCGTAAGGCTCCCTCATCCGGAAGCTTTTGCTGTGGAACTGGGCCAGGGGAGAGAGGGATCTCTTCGGCCGCGCGTACCCCCGCAGATGCTTTTTCATGTATCCGAGCTCCGAAAGCGTCAGGCCGGTCTCTGTCATATAAGACTCAAAATCCGACTTATGCAGATCCTGTTTCAGCGCCTCATGGATCTGCGGCTCCCGTTTCCGGATCTCCTCACGCAGTCTTTCAAGAGCCTGCAAACGAAAAACCACGGGCCTGGTAGAGCCTGTGGCAAAATAGCTTCTCTGCTTCTCAACAAGTGCCTGAATATCCATCTGGTCTTATCCCTCCATCACCTTCACATAAAACGTCCGCTGCCTCGGCCCGTCAAATTCACATAAATACAGATCCTGCCAGACCCCGAGAATGATCTCTCCCTCTTCCAGTATGAGGGTCACCGACGCCCCCATCGTGGAGGCCTTCACATGAGCATGGGAATTCCCCTCATAATGTCTGTAGCGGATATCCTTTGTCGGATATGCCTTTTCCATCGCGTAAAGCATATCCTGGATCACGTCCGGATCCGCGTTTTCATTGATGGTGAGACCTGCCGTTGTATGAGGACAGTGAACGACGACAATGCCGTTTTTTATGCCGCTTTCCTTAACATCCTTTTTGACTGTATCGGTAATTTTTACCATGTCCCGACGCTCTGAAATAATGATATTGTGTTTGAACAAATTCATAAAAATCCCTCCACACGAAAACAGTATCGCGATTTCATCAAATATACATATAGTATATCACATTTCTCACTAAATCAAAGCGTTTTCTCAATTATGAATCCTGATTCCTGAACTTCTCTGAGATCTGCTCCCGTTCCTCCCGGCTCATCTCCACCCATTCTGTATAGGGGATGCCGCAGGGCTTCATCTGCGCCCCGCACTGATAACATTCCGCCTTCAGAAATTTTGAGACGATCCGGATCTTGCCGCATTCAGGACATACGAATACCCGAATCACAACACTTCCTCTTTTCCCGTCTTTTTTTGCGGCGCGATCCGTCCCGCGCCGTCTCCGCGCTCTCCGCCGGCAGCCCGCTGCTTCTGTCTGTTATTCCTCATTGAGACTGCTCAGCTTGGCCGCCTGGTCCGCGGCGATGCACGCGTCAATGATCTCCTGGATATCGCCGTTCAGGATCTTTTCCAGCTTGTACAGGGTCAGGCCGATCCTGTGATCCGTCACCCGTCCCTGGGGGAAATTATAGGTCCTGATCTTTTCTGAACGGTCCCCGGTGCCGATCTGGCTTCTCCGGGCCTCCGCCTCCGCGTCGTGGGCCTTCTGCCGTTCTATGTCGTACAGCTTCGCCCGCAGCAGCGCGAATGCCTTGGCTTTATTCTGAAGCTGGGATTTTTCTGTCTGGCTGTACACCACGATTCCGGTGGGATAATGAGTCAGCCGCACTGCCGAATCCGTAGTGTTGACGCACTGCCCGCCGTTTCCGGAGGCGCGCATCACATCGATGCGGATATCCTTCTCATCAATATGGACATCGACCTCCTCCGCTTCCGGCATCACCGCCACCGTCACCGTGGAGGTATGGATCCGTCCGCCCGATTCGGTCTCCGGCACCCTCTGTACCCTGTGAACGCCGGACTCGTACTTCATCACAGAATAAGCGCCCTGGCCCTTGATCATAAAGCTGACGCTCTTCATGCCGCCGATGCCGATCTCATCCGCCTCCATCAGCTCCACCTTCCAGCGTCTGCTCTCAGCATAATGTACGTACATCCGGTAGATCTCGGCCGCGAAAAGAGCCGCCTCGTCGCCGCCGGCGCCGGCCCGGATCTCCACGATCACGTTCTTGTCATCATTGGGATCCTTCGGAAGAAGCAGGATCTTGAGCTTCTGCTCCAGCTCTTCTGCCTTCTCTCTGGCTGAAGAAAGCTCCTCCTTGAGCATTTCCCGCATTTCCTCGTCGTTCTCCTCCTCCAGCATGGCCAGGCTGTCCTGAATGTCCTGCTTCGCGCTTTTATATTCTTTATATGTCTCCACCACAGGAGCCATATCATTCTGTTCCTTCATCAGCTTCCGGAATCTTGTCTGGTCCTCTACCACATATGGATTATTCAGTTCTTCCATGATCTCCTCAAACCGGATCACTAAATCATCCAATCTGTCAAACATGGCAAATCCTCCCTTTCACAACCCTGTCATTTCCTGCCAAATCTCTGATCACTGCCACCTCCGCGAACTGCGCGGCCTCAAACAGTTTCTTTACCGGTTCTCCCTGGTCCCAGCCGATTTCCACATAGAGCCGTCCGCCGGGATTCAGGTGATCCGGCGCCTGGGCCGCGATCCTTCTGTAAAAGGCAAGACCGTCCGCCTCGCCGTCCAGCGCCAGTCTGGGCTCATGATCCTTCACCTCCGGCGCCAGCGTCCCGATCACGCCGCTGGGAATATAAGGCGGATTGGAAACGATCACATCAAAACGGGCAGGCAGACGGCCTGCCTGTCCAAACACTTCAAACAAATCCGAGCGGACCGTACTGCACCAGGATGCGCACTGCAGCCGCCGGATATTTTCTCCGGCAACCCGGAGGGCTTTTTCCGAAATATCGCTGAGAACCACCTGAAGGGACGGACCCGCGCCCTCCGTGAAATACGCTGCCAGATACCGGGCCAGGCTGATTCCGATGCAGCCGGAACCGGTGCACAGATCCAGCACCGCCAGATCTCCCGCCCCGTCCTGCTTCCGCTCCGGAATCAGATCCTTCAGGATCTCCTCCACCAGCACCTCCGTATCCTGCCTGGGGATCAGCACATCTCCATTCACCGCGAATTCCAGCCCCATAAACTCCTGCACGCCCAGGATCTGCTGAAGCGGGATCCTGCTCCCGCGCTGCTCCAGCAGATTCCGGAACCGGACGGCAGCCTCTGTTTCTTCCTCCGGGACCGCTGAAGCCGCCCGGAGAAAATAAGAAGCCCGGTCCATGGAAAAACAGTCGGAAAACAGATACCAGGCGTCCGTCCGGTTCTCTTCGATCCCGCACCACTCCAGGTACTGCTCCGCCTCCCTCAGAAGGCCTCCGTAAGTCATCTCTGTCACGGCCCCTTTTTCTGAGCCGTCATGAATAAGATTTTCCGAAATTTTCTTCTTCATATTTTTTCCAGTCAAATACTGCTTCCACCGAGCGGATTCCCACTTCGATCATATCGTCATCCGGCTCTCTGGTAGTCAGTCCCTGCAGCATCAGCCCCGGCTTGCTGATCAGATTGACAAACCAGTTGTCGCTTCTCCCGGCCAGCCGGAGGATCTCGTAGGAAATCCCGGCCACCACAGGGATCAGAAGAATGCGGAGCAGGATCCGAAGCCAGAGCACATCCGTCTGGATCACCATGGAAAACACAATGCTGACCACTACGATAAACAGCAGGAAGCTGGTGCCGCACCGTTTGTGCCGCTTGGAGCTTTTCCGCACATTCTCCACTGTCAGATCCAGACCATGCTCAATGCAGTTGATGCACTTATGTTCGGCGCCGTGATACATAAAAACCCGCCGGATATCCTTCATCAGCGAGATCAGAAGAACGTACCCGATAAAAATAGCCAGGCGGATCAGCCCCTCGATCAGGCCCATCAATACCTTGGAATCGATCCAGTTCCTCAGCAGATTGGAGAGAGACATGGGAAGGATCACGAAAATCCCCACGGCAAGGCAGACCGCCACACACATGGTAATTCCCATAATAACGCCGTCCCGCTTCTCCGCTTTTGGATCCTTCTCCTGTTCCTCCTCTTCCTCGTAAAAGCTGGCAGAATAGGAAAGGATCTGCATGCCCAGCTTCATGGAATCCACGAAATTGAAAATTCCTCTGATAAAAGGAATGTTCAGGGCCTTATGTTTATCAATAAACGACTGATGCGAATCTGTTTTTACTTCAATTTCCTGGTTCGGTTTTCTGACGGCCACCGCGTACTTCTCCTGATTGCGCATCATTACGCCTTCGATCACGGCCTGTCCGCCAATCCCTGATGATTTCATCTGTCCGCCTCCTTTTTCACATCTCCGGACCTGCGACGGCAACAATATTCTCCGTATACTAAATAAGGTTGAGATTCCTCCAATACCGAAATCTCAACCTCAATATGTGCATTGCTTATTTTGCTGTGTTTACACCATACTTACGGTTAAACTTTTCAATACGTCCGCGCGCTGCTGCCGCTTTCTGCTGACCGGTATAGAACGGATGGCATTTGGAGCAGATCTCCACATGGATATCTTCCTTTGTAGAGCCAGTCACAAACTCGTTGCCGCAGTTGCATACTACCTTTGCCTGATGATATTCAGGATGAATTCCTTCTTTCATTTTTTTCACCTCTCTTACGCTTCTTCTATCGCCTGACGCATATGCGCCCATCTTCTTACTAAAACAGCGAACTCAATTATAACACAGGGAATCTTCTATTGCAAGCTTTTTTCTGTCAGATCTTCATTTTTCCCACCATCGCCATAAACTCTCTGTTGTTCCGGGTGTGCTTGAACAGATCCAGGATCCGCTCCACAGCCTCGTCGGCTTTCATGCCGCTGGTCGCCTTCCGGACGATTTCCACCGCCGACTGCTCCTCTTTGGTCAGAAGCAGATCGTCCCTCCTGGTGCCGGATTTGAGAATGTCGATGGCCGGGAAGATCCGTTTCTCCGACAGCTTCCGGTTGAGCATCAGCTCCATGTTGCCGGTTCCCTTGAACTCCTCAAAGACCACGTCGTCCATACGGCTGCCGGTCTCCACCAGCGCCGTCGCCAGAATGGTCAGGCTGCCGCCCTCCCGCATATTCCGGGCCGCGCCGAAAAACCGCTTCGGCATATGAAGCGCCGCCGGGTCCAGCCCGCCTGACAGGGTCCTGCCGCTGGGCGCCACCGTCAGGTTATAGGCTCTGGCCAGTCTGGTAATGCTGTCAAGCAGGATCATCACGTCCCGTTTGTGCTCCACCAGCCGTTTTGCTCTCTCCAGAACCATTTCCGACACCCGTTTATGATGCTCCGGCAGTTCGTCAAAGGTGGAATAGATCACTTCCACATTGGGGCCCTCAATGGACTCCTTGATGTCCGTCACTTCCTCCGGACGCTCGTCGATCAGGAGCACAATGAGATGCATGTCCTTGTGGTTGGCGGTCACCGCCCTGGCAATCTCTTTCAAAAGGGTCGTTTTTCCTGCCTTCGGCTGGGATGCGATCATGCCTCTCTGTCCTTTGCCGATCGGAGAGAGCAGATCCACGATCCGCATGGCGATGCTGCCCCCCGGCATCTCCAGATGAATGCGCTCGTTGGGGAAAATCGGAGTCAGATCTTCAAAATTGGGGCGCTTTTCCGCCACGCCCACAGGCAGCCCGTTGATCTGGGAAACATACAGAAGAGCCGCGAATTTTTCCGCTGATGTCTTGACCCGCTTGCTGCCGCTTACAATGTCTCCCGTTTTCATATTGAAGCGCCGGATCTGAGACGGGGATACATACACATCGTCATCCCCGGGAAGATAATTGGCGCAGCGGATAAAGCCGAAGCCGTCGGGCATCACTTCCAGGATCCCGTTGGCCGGAATGCCGCTGTCCAGCGTCTGCAGCTCCTCCGGATTGATATTGGGGGCGATGGCAGGCTGTGTCCGCTCCGGCGCCCTTTCCGTCTTCTGTTTTTCTCTTTCTTTCTTCTTCTCCTGTTCTTCCTCCGCCTCTTTTTTCTTTCCGGCATCGCTTTTCAGGATACACTCAATAAGCTCGGCCTTTCTCAAAGCCGTGATATTCTTAATCCCAAGGCCTCTTGCGATCTCACGCAGCTGCGCCAGAGGCAGGGTCTCCAGTTTCTCTCTCATAATTTCTCCTTTTCCTTCTGTTTATGTCTGGGAAATATAAAGACTTTTCCGCGAAAGCGGCATGTTAGATTTGTACATGCACGTTTATTATAGCATTCCTTTTACGAATTTACAAATTAAATCGGCATAAATTTGCGGATCCGTTCCCGTTTCCGGATCCGGGCCGCGGCAATGTTCGGCTTGATTTCGGCTTTTAAACTTGATATGATACTAAAGGGAAGAATACGGCAGGATTTTCTGCCGCGGCGGCAAAACTGAAAGGGGGATATTCATGTCTGAACCACTTACACTCTACAAACTGATGATTCTGTATATGCTGAAACAGGTCAAATTTCCCTTGTCAGGCTCCCAGATTTCAGAATTTTTTCTGGATAAAGAATACACCACTTATTTTACTCTGCAGCAGGCTTTATCAGAATTAATCGAAGCACACCTGATCAAGCTGGAAACGACCCGGAACAGCTCCCGCTATGAAATTACCAGCGAGGGGGAAGAAACTCTGACATTCTTTGGAAAGAAGATCTCTTCCGCCATCATCGACGATATCAATGAATATTTAAAGGAAAACAAAGTCCGTCTCCGTGATGAGGTCGGCGTACTGTCGGATTACTACAAATCCACCAACCAGGACTATATCGTCCACTGCGCCATCCGCGAGGGAAAGACTCAGCTTCTGGAAATCAATCTTTCCGTTCCGGACAGAGAACAGGCAGACCATATGTGTGCCCGATGGAACAGAGAAAGCCAGAAAATTTACTCCTTCCTGATGCAGACACTGATGAAAGAATAAGCTTGATACCGGTACCGGAATTTTCCCCAAAAAGAATCCCTCTGGAAGCAGATTTTCCTGTTTTCCAAAGGGATTTTTTGTTTTGACTTCCGTTTTTTATTTCAGTCCGGGACGGCGCTCAGGCCCTCTGCTCCCCTCCGTCATCCTGACTGCAGAGCGTCTCGATCAGATCCCAGATCTCCTCTCTTCCCTGCTTTGTCTCAGCGGAAAACGGAATGACTGTGACCTCTTTTCCCAGCCCCAGTCCGGTCCTGATCAGCTTGATCTGCTTATCCTTCTGGCTGCGCTTGATCTTGTCCAGTTTTGTGGCGATGATCACAGGCTCATAACCGTTATGGACCACCCAGTCATACATCTGCCTGTCGTTGGCGGAGGGCTCATGGCGGATGTCCACCAGCAGGAACACGCATTTCAGCTGCTCCGATTTTTTCAGGTAATTCTCGATCATCCGCCCCCATCGTTCCTTTTCTGTTTTGGACACCTTCGCGTACCCGTATCCGGGAAGGTCCACATAATAGAGGGCGTCATTGATGTTGTAAAAGTTGATGGTCTGGGTCTTTCCCGGCTGGGCGGAAGTCCTGGCATAGGATTTCCGGTTCATCAGCGCGTTGATCAGGGAAGACTTTCCCACGTTGGACTTTCCGGCAAAGGCGATTTCCGGCTTATCGTTCCGCGGAAGAACGCTGGTCACGCCGCAGACCGTTTCCAGATTGACACTTTTTATGATCATAGGCTCTCCTTATGCTGAATCTGGCCCGGAAGCCCTGTCAGGAACGGATCAGATCAGGGCTTCCTTCAGTACCTCGTCCATATTTCCCACGTATTTGATATCCATGCCTTCCACGATCTCCCTTGAAAGCTCCTGCACGTTGGGCCGGTTCGTGCCGGGCACCAGCACAGTATGGATATCCGCCATCTTGGCCGCCAGAAGCTTCTCCTTCAGGCCTCCGATGGGCAGCACCCGGCCTCTCAGGGTGATCTCGCCGGTCATGGCCAGGTCCGCCTTCACCTTTTTATTGGTCACGGCCGACATCATGGCCGTTGCCATGGTGATTCCGGCAGAAGGACCGTCCTTGGGAACAGCTCCCTCGGGAATATGTACGTGAATGTCATTTTTCTCATAAATATCGCTGTCGACCTGGTAAGCCGGGCTGACGGAGCGGACATAGGTCAGAGCCGCCTCCGCGGACTCCTTCATCACATCCCCCATCTGTCCTGTCAGCTGCAGCTTTCCGCTGCCGGGCATCAGATTCACCTCCACCTCCAGGGTGTCTCCGCCCACGCTGGTCCAGGCCAGGCCCCTCACGATTCCGACTGCGTCCTCTTCATTGGCTGTCTCATACCGCACAAGCTCTTTGCCCAGATATTTTTCCAGGTTGCTCTCCGTGACCCTCACATGGGTCTTTTTCCCTTCCAGGATCTCTCTGGCGGCTTTTCTGCACAGATCGCCGATCTTTCTCTCCAGCTCTCTGACGCCGGCCTCCCTCGTGTAATTGTGGATGATCCTGCGGACCGCGTTCTCGGAAACAGAGAACTGATCCTCCTTCAGACCGTTCTTCTTTCTCTGCTTTTTCACCAGGTACCGTTCGGCGATATGGAATTTTTCATTCTCCGTATAGCTGCTCACTTCTATGATCTCCATACGGTCCAGAAGCGGCTTCGGTATGGTCTGGGTCGTATTGGCCGTCGCGATAAACAGAACATTGGACAGATCCAGCGGAAGCTCCACGTAATGATCCCGGAATTTACTGTTCTGAGCGCTGTCCAGGATCTCCAGGAGCGCCGACGAAGGATCTCCCTTATAATCGCTCCCCACCTTGTCCACCTCATCCAGGAGCATCAGCGGGTTGGCGGTGCCGGCCTGGATCAGGGCCGAAGCGATCCGCCCCGGCATGGCGCCCACATAGGTCCGCCTGTGTCCGCGGATCTCGGCCTCATCCCGGACGCCTCCCAGACAGATCCGCACATATTTTTTCCCCAGCGCCCGCGCGATCGACTGGGCAATGGAGGTTTTTCCGGTTCCCGGAGGCCCCACAAGACACAGGATCGGGCTTTCCCCCTTTCCGGTCAGCGTCCTGACCGCCAGAAATTCCACGATCCGTTCTTTGATCTTCTCCAGGCCGTAATGATCCTCCTCCAGGATCTGCTCGGCGCGGATCAGGTCCTTGCTGTCCCTTGACATTTTATTCCAGGGAAGCTCCAGCAGCGTCTCAATATAATTCCGGCTCACATAAGCCTCCTGGCTTCCCATGGGCATGGTTTTATAGCGTCCGATCTCTTTTGAGATCTTCTCCTTGATATCCTTCCCCGCCTTCAGGCCGGAAAGCTTCTTCTCGAACTGCTCCGCATCCGCCTGAATCGTATCCTCACCCAGCTCCTCCTTGATCAGCTTCATCTGCTCCCGGAGAATATATTCCTTCTGATTCTTGTCGATCCGCTCTTTTACTTTTTCCTGAAACTCCTGCTTGAAATGGCTGATCTCCACCTCTGTCCCGAGGATCTTCTCGATCAGGACATACTTTTCAGCCACTGTGGAGGCTTCTATGATCTGCTGTTTGTTTTCCAGGCTCAGGGGAATATGGGCGGGAATCTCATCCAGAAGCTCTTCCAGCGTGCCGATCTCCATCAGCACCGCGGCTGCCTCCCTGCTGAGAGAAGAATTTGCGAGGGCGTAGTCTTCTATATGCTCCTTCAGGATCCGGCACATGGCCTCCCGGGTGACCTCGTCCGCCTCCAGAGGTTCTTCCGCCGGGCAGACTTCCACCTCTGCCTGAAGATATCCGTCAGAGCTGTCAAGGCTGCTCAGGCTTGCCCGCTCCAGGCCTTCCACCAGGACCCGGACCACGCCTCCGGGCAGCTTCAGGATCTGCTTGATGGTCCCGATCGTCCCGATACGGTAAAGGTCATCCTGTCCCGGTTCTTCATCCTGCACCGACTTCTGCGCGATCAGAAAAACCTTCTGGTCCTCAACCATGGATTTTTCCAACGCAAGAATCGATTTTTTCCTGCTGACATCAAAGTGTATTACCATCTTCGGCAGCACACAGAGACCGCGCAGGGCAATCGCAGGTATCGTCATACTCTCTTCCTCCTTCTGGAAAATCAGCCGCAAATGGGGCGCTGCAGAAATCTGCGGCCCCCCATTCTCAGGCTGTCTCGTCTTTTCGTGTCCTGACCTCAGCGTTCCGATAGGTAAGCTTCGGCTTCTCTGTTCCTTCCACCACGCCTCTGGTGATCAGGCAGCGTCCGATATTCTCATCTGACGGGATCTCATACATAATATCCGTCATCACTTTTTCCATGATCGCTCTCAAACCTCTGGCGCCGATCTTCCGCTCCACGGCCTGATCCGCGATCAGCTCCAGCGCGTCCTGGGTAAACTCCAGTTCCACTCCATCCAGATCGAACAGCCTCTTATACTGCTTCACTATGGCATTCTTCGGCTCTGTCAGAATCCGGATCAGGGCATCCCGGTCAAGAAGCTCCAGGGATTCCACCATGGGCACCCGGCCGATGAACTCGGGGATCAGCCCGAATTTGATCAGATCCTGGGGCATCACCTGAGCCAGCAGCGCGCTGATATCTGTCTTATCCTTTTCTTTAATATCCGCTTCAAATCCGATGGAACCGGATCCAAGCCGTCCCTCTATGATCTGCTCCAGGCCGTCAAAGGCGCCTCCGCAGATAAAGAGAATATTGGTCGTATCGATCTGGAACATCTCCTGATGGGGATGCTTTCTTCCGCCCTGGGGCGGCACACTGGCCACAGTGCCCTCCAGAATCTTCAGGAGCGCCTGCTGCACGCCCTCTCCGGACACATCCCTGGTAATGGATACGTTCTCAGACTTCTTTGTGATCTTGTCGATCTCATCGATGTAAATAATGCCGTACTCGGCCCGGTGTATATCATAATCTGCCGCCTGAATGATCTTCAGCAGAATATTCTCCACATCCTCGCCCACATACCCGGCCTCTGTCAGCGCCGTAGCGTCGGCAATGGCGAAGGGCACATTGAGGATCTTTGCCAGCGTCTGGGCCAGGAAGGTCTTTCCTGAACCCGTGGGTCCCAGAAGAAGGATATTGCTTTTCTGGACCTCCACATCTGAATCCGCCGGAGCAGTGATCCGCTTGTAATGATTGTACACAGCCACGGAAAGCACCTTTTTGGCCTCATCCTGTCCGATCACATACTCATCCAGGAACTTTTTGATCTCCTTCGGCTTCAGAAGATTGATCCCGGTCAGCTGCTCAGTCCTGTCATGTTCAAGCTCTTCGTCGATCAGCTCCGCGCACAGCTCCACGCATTCGTCGCAGATGTAAACATCCTTCCCGCCTGCGATCAGCTTTCTCACCTGTTCCTGCGTCTTTCCGCAGAAAGAGCAGCGAACGTCAAATTTTCCTGCCATCCATATTTACCTCTGGCGGCTTTCGATCACCTGGTCAATGATGCCATATTCCATGGCCTCAGCCGCACTCATATAATGATCACGCTCAGTATCCACTTCGATTACATCAAGCGGCTGTCCCGTATTCTGAGCCAGCAGCTGATTCAGTTTTTTCTTGGTCGCGAGGATCTTGTCTGCCACGATCTTGATATCCGTAGCCTGACCCTGCGCGCCGCCGGAAGGCTGATGGATCATGATCTCCGCATTGGGCAGAGCCATACGTTTTCCCTTGGTGCCGCCCGCCAGGAGGAACGCGCCCATGCTGGCCGCCATGCCGATGCAGATGGTGGATACGTCGCATTTGATATAATGCATGGTATCATAGATCGCCATCCCGGCCGTCACAACGCCGCCGGGGCTGTTGATGTAAAGCTGGATATCTTTTCCCGGGTCCTCTGACTCCAGGAACAGAAGCTGGGCCACCACCAGGCTGGCTGTTACCTCATTGACTTCCTCTCCCAGGAAAATGATCCTGTCCTTTAAAAGTCTGGAATAAATGTCATAGGAGCGTTCTCCTCTGCTTGTCGACTCGATCACGTAAGGAACTAAACTCATAATTATGCCTCCCATCTGTCTGATTCCCGCCCGCAGCAATCCGTCTGAAGATCCCGGTCCGCCCGGAATCTCCGGGAATTAAACCTCTTTTGCCTCTGAAGCCAGCAGGTCGACAGCCTTCTGAACGGCCATATCGGTCTTCATCTGCTCAAGCTCTGCATCGCCCAGATATTTCTTAAGCTGTTCTTTCTCAAGTTTATAGGCTTCTGCCATCTTTTCTACTTCTTTGTCCAGCTCCTCATCAGAGATCTGGATATTCTCAGCCTTCGCCACTGCCTCAAGCGTCAGTCTGACCTGGATCCGCTTCTTTGCCTGATCCTTCATCTGGTCTTCCATCTGCTCTCTCGTGCTTCCGGTAAACTGCATATACTGCTCCATGGTCAGTCCCTGGCTCTGCATCCTCTGAGCAAACTCATTGACCATATTGGAAGCCTGGGTATCGATCATCGCCTGGGGAATCTCCATGGAAGCATTCTCCACGGCCTTATTCACGACCTCATCTTCCTTCTTTCTCTTCGCCTCAGCTTCCTTCTGGCTTCTGATCTTGTCTGCCACTTCCTTCTTATACTCATCCAGTGTGTCAAACTCGGAAACCTCGCTGGCGAACTCATCGTCGATCTCAGGCAGCTCCTTTGCCTTCAGCTCTTTGATGGTCACTTTGAACATGGCGTCTTTGCCTTCCAGGGATTTTTCCTGGTAAGGAGTGGGGAATGTAACGTTTACTTCCACTTCGTCTCCCACGTTCCTGCCGATCAGCTGATCCTCAAATCCGGGAATGAACTGTCCGGAGCCGATCACCAGCGGGAAATCGGTTCCCTTTCCGCCTTCAAACGCGACACCGTCGCAGAATCCCTCAAAATCGATCACTGCCGTGTCGTCCTTCTGAACAGGACGGTCCTCCACGTTGATCACCGTGGCGTTCTTCTCCTGCTCCTTCTTGATCTCTTCCATCACGTCGTCGTCTGTAACGATGACTTCCTGTCTCTCTACCTCAAGGCCCTTGTATTCGCCCAGAGTCACCTCCGGCTTCACAGCGACGGTGGCAGTGAAGATCATGGGCTTTCCGGCTTCAATCTGAGTCACATCGATCTCAGGGCGGGAAACGATATCCAGTCCGCTCTCCTCGCATGCCTTCTCATAGGCAGAGGGAAGCATCGCGTTCACGGCATCCTCATAAAAAACGCCGACGCCGTACATTTTCTCGATCATCTTCTGAGGCACTTTTCCTCTTCTGAATCCGGGCACATTGAATCTGTTTTTATTCTTCTGATACGCTCCCTGGATTGCTTTCGTGACCTCTTCAGCCGGTACTTCAATCGTCAGCTTCGCCATGTTCTTCTCTAAATTTTCCACCTGTACACTCATTTTCCGTGTGCTCCTCCTTAAATATATAGAACGTATTTCTATTAATCATAATCTAGCAAGTTATCATTATAGCATAGAAATGACACAATTACCAGAGAAATTTTGAAAATTTCTGCCGCTGTCCCCCGCGTCCGGACGCACACGGACGGATTCCGGTACAGCAAACAGCAGTCCGGAAGGCTTTTTCTCCTCTCCGTACTGCTGTTCTGACCTCATCTGTTCATCTGTCTTTCCTCCCGGGCGCCGCTGTCCTGCCCGGTTCCGTCACGCCTGGGGATGCTGGATCTCCGCCTTCACTCTCGCGGCCGTTTCTTCTCCCGCCAGAACCTTTACGATCTCCAGCCCCTCATCGATGGCAAATCCGACCCCTCTGCCTGTGATCACATTTCCGTCGCGGACCACGCCGTCCTGTACATGTTCCGCCCCCAGAAGCTCCTTTTCCCATCCGGGATAACAGGTGGCTTTCTTTCCCTCCAGGCAGTGATATTTCCCCAGCACGCTGGGCGCCGCGCAGATGGCTGCCAGAAGCTTTCCCTCCGCCATAAATTTCCGGATCATCTCTCCCAGCTCCTCATGCCCGGCCAGATGCTTTGTTCCGGGCATTCCGCCGGGCAGAAAGATCGCGTCGCATCTGTCACAGGCCTCCTTCGACCACATGCTGTCCGCTTTTATGGTAATATTATGGGACCCTGTCACCATCAGATCGCCGCCCATGGAAACCAGCTCAGTCTCCACGCCGCCTCTCTTCAGCATATCCACCACTGCCAGGCACTCGACTTCTTCCAGTCCCGGCGCCATACATACATATACTCTGCTCATATTCATTCTCCTTCTCCGGCTCGGTCCGTCCGGCATCCGCTGTCTGCAGTTTCCCGCGCTCAGCCGGCATGTCCTCCGGCCGGAACGTTTCTGGCTGACTGCCTGTTTTGATTTCATAAGAGACTGCGTCCCCCATGAAACAAACATGCTTTGCAGGATTCTTTTTTATTTTAACAGATTCCCGCCGGCCGCACAATCCATTCTGCCTCTTTTTCACGCTTTTCCTCTGAACTCCCGCCGCCATTTCATTCTGCCCGGCAGCACGCCGCACTTCCGGTCTCATGTTTCTGATTTCAAAATGATAATCCGGAGCATTTTATGATAGAATAAAAAGGAACCCCGTACCCCATATCGCAGTAGAAAGGATCGATCAATTATGGAAATCGAACGGAAATTTCTGATCAAAAGGCTGCCGGAAGATCTGGAGCAGTACCCCTGCCTGCTGATTGAACAGGCTTATCTCTGCACCAATCCCGTCATCCGCGTCCGGCGGCAGAATGACGAATATTACATGACTTACAAAGGACAGGGGCTGATGGTCCGCGAAGAGTACAACCTGCCGCTGAATGAAGAGGCCTATCGCCATCTGAAGGCCAAGGCGGACGGCAGAACCATCGCCAAAAAGCGCTACCGCATTCCTTTCGGAGAATTTGTCATTGAACTGGATCTTTTTTCTTCCCCTGAGGGACTGATTCTGGCGGAAGTAGAATTTCCCACAGAAGAAGCGGCCCTCTCCTTCTCGCCGCCGGAATGGTTTTCCGAAGACGTGACCGGAGACAGCCGCTATCACAACAGCAATATGATCTGACGGCAGGGGAATGATCCCCCCTGCCGCCCGGTTTTCGTTTTATTCATTTACAAAGGATACCACTTTGCTGTATCCGCCGGGAAGCGGCTCGATCAGCACGCCGTACTGCTCACTTCTGGCATGAACGCACATGCCCTCTCCCACATACATGACAACATGATAAATCCTGCCCTGCTCATCCGCGTAAAACACCAGATCACCGGGCTGCATCCGGGAAACGTCAACCTCTGTGCCGTTCACCGCCTGCTGCCTCGTGGTCCTTCCGATGGAAATCCCGAACTTCTCGTAAACTCTCATGGTGAGTCCGGAACAATCCACGCCCTTTTCCAGACTGGTACCGCCCCATACATAGGACAGTCCCGCATAGCTCTGGGCCTCTGCCACGATCGCGGCACGCAGCGGCGTGGTCTCAGGCGTCACCGCGCTGTATACCACAGCCTGCCGGGCCTGGGCCTCTGCCTGGGCCGCCAGCGCCGCCTGCTGTTCCTGCCAGTCCGCCCGGTCGGATGCCAGCTGGGATTCCATCTCCGGCAGATCTGCCGCCAGAAGCTCCGCTTCCCTGGCTGCCTTTTCTTCCTCTGAGATCAGGGTCAGCTCACACTGCTCACCGTCTACAAATCCCAGGCCGTCCAGCTCCAGAAGGCCGTTCCACACGCACAGCACGTTGTAAAGCTCCCCTGTGGGACCATCCTGGGTCTTCCCATAATTCTTCTCCGTCGTCTGATAGATGGTCGCTTCTGTATTTTCCTTTATATCCGCGTAAATCCGGCCCGTGGCCATCAGATAATCCTGCAGTGCCTGTCCGTGGAGAAAATAATCATATTTCGTATAGCCCGTCGCCCCTTCGCCGAGGCTCACCCGGTACCACAGCTCCGTTCCGTCTTCGGTCTCTTTGTCTCCGGGAACCACCTGGATGCTCTCCAGCACCTGTCCGGGATAAATCTCCGCCACAATCTCACTGTCAAGCCTGGGCTCCTTCCGTACATTCACACATTCCCCCGCCGACACGATAAATTTGTCAAACGCGCGGGAGTACTGCTCCTCCGCGCTGGCCGGCACCATCATTCCGACAATCAGGGCCGCCGCCGTCAAAATCCCCAATGTGCGTCTCAGTCTGTTCTTTACTTTCTGTCCCCATTCTGTCATTGTTTCCATTCCCGCCTTCTCTCTTTTTCCGCAGCAGATGAACGGCCGCTCCGGACATCTTCGCGAAAAACAAAATCCATGATAAATTATATTTTATCATGGATTTTTCGTCATTACAACCAGATTTCCTATTTGCAAATGAAAATATCTGGTAATTTTTATCAAGTTTTTTATTCCTGGGCATAGTCTGTATAATCCAGAGGATCAATGGGCGCTCCGTCCTTTGTCATCTGAAAATACAGATTGGCGCCCTCCACCACATAATATTTGGTCGGCTCCGCCAGAGTGCCGATCACCGCGCCGGATTCCACATAGTCTCCCGGGTTCAGCGTGATCTCATTGAGCTGCCCGCATGTGACCTCATAGGAATTCCCCAGATCCAGCGTGATATAATTTCCCAGCTCTTCATTGGATCCCACCACCTTCACAATTCCGTCAGCGGCCGCCCTGACCTCTGTTCCCGCCGCTCCCTGAATCAGAACAGCCGGACTGCATTTATATTCCTCCAGTGTGGGAAAATAAACCGTATGATCCATGGAATACTCCATGATCACATTGCCCTCGATGGGCCAGATCAGCCTGTCCGCCTCGCTGAAGCTCACTGACTGCACCTGATCCGCGGCTGCCGGCGCCTCAGAGGGAAGCTCCATCTGTTCCGCCTCCTCACTGGAAGGTTCTTCGCTGTTCTGTCCGGCGCTGCCGTCCGAACCGGCCTGCGCGTTGTCCGTTTCCTCTGTCTGTGTGTGTTCTCCGGCTTCTGCCGTTTCTTCCTCTGTTCCCTTCGTTTCCTCGTCATTCCACAGGAGTTCCTGGGAAGGATCCGTCAGTTCCATATACTGATGTGTTCCATCCTCTTCCTTCCTGTCCGTCCCCTGCCATACCAGAACACCGGCAATGGCGGTCACAGTCACAAGACACCCCAGCAGTATGACCAGCAATCCTTGCTTCTTTTTCACGATAATCACCTCGGTATTAGTCTTGCCCGATTACCGTGTCCTATTCAAAAAAAGCAATGGTAATATTTTTATAATAATATGAGAGGATGGCCGCCGCGTCCTGTCCTTCTGCCGCCAGCTTGTTGGCGCCCCACTGGCTGAGTCCGTATCCGTGGCCAGAGCCCTTGTCAACAAATTTCAGTCCTGTTTCCGTCCTGGAAACCGAAAACGCCGGCGAAGGCAGCCCCAGCGCCGCCGCGGTCTCATCTCCGCTGTACTCCTCCGTCCCCGCCATAACAGTCTGCACATATCCCGCCTCATCCCTGGATACGATCTGAATGTTCATGGCTTCCTCCTCAGTGAGGGACTGGCCCCGCAGGGCTCCGATGGCAGAGACCAGTTCTGACGGCCGGAATTCCCGGATCGTCACATATCCGTCCATATCGACATCCTGGTTGCTGTCTGTACTGGCCAGATAGGGGAATTCTTCTCCCGCGGCCCGGGTCATGCCCGCGCTGGCCCGATGGAACATGGCGTCGATCAGCTGTCCTTCATAAAACAGCACCTGCCCTGCCGTTTCCTGTCCGGCCCTGCTGAATTTTTCCTGATACTCGGCGAACTGCTCTCCCCAGGCTTCCTCCCGGTCTGCCGTATCCCAATATCCGCAGGAAAAGGCCTGACTGTCCATCACATCGGCGTCTCCCATGGTCTTATACAGATATGTGCGGACGATGATCATCTGCGCCTTAACGGCTTCTTCCTCATAATCACCGGGAATCTGGGACGCCGCCGCCCCGACCGCATACGCCTCCAGATCGATCTCCGTCACTCCGAATTCATCTTCCACGCGGATCCGTTTCCCGCTTTCTGCCTGCTCCTCCTGCTCCCGCACAAAGGTTCCCGTCATGAACAGGGTCACGATGTAAGGAAATAAAAGCAGGAGGAGGATTCCTCCCGCTGCCATGGCCAGATTTCGTTTCATATCAAGATCTGCCTGCCTGTCTTGCCCTTATCAAAGTATACGCGGAAAAACCGCGTTCTATGACATTTCTTTTGAAAGGCCTCAGTCCGCGGTTACCGGACGCGCCCGATGGCCATGCTGAGCAGAAACACCTTCTCCGCCCCTGCCTCCAGAAGCGCTTCTGTGCAGGCCTGGGCCGTGGCTCCCGTGGTGTAGATGTCATCGACCAGAAAAACGGTTCCCAGATCTTCTCCCCGTTTCACCGCCGCAAATGCCTTCTTTTCATTTTTCTGGCGCTCCGCAAATCCCAGCTTTTTCTGCGCTCTGGTATTTTCTGTCCGGATGATCAGATCCTTCCTTACGGGAATCCGCAGCCGCTTTCCCAGCTCTCCGGCCAGAAGCTCGGCCTGATTGTATCCCCGCTCCCGTCTCCTTTTTTTATGGATCGGAACCGGCACCAGGCTTCTTCCTCCCATCCGCAGGATCTGCCTGCCGTGTCTCTTTGCCATTTCCTCTGCCAGAAATCCGGCATATTCTCTTCTGTTCTGGTATTTGAACTGCCACATGAGCGTTCTCGCCGCATCATTGTAATTGAGCAGGGCGATCCCGCCGGAAAAGCTTCTGTTCAGTCTGGCGCAGTCCGGACAGTACTCGGGCGCGGACCACCGGTCTCCCGCATCCAGCTCCTTTCCGCAGCCCATACAGGCCGGCTGGCGGACATATGACAGTTTTCCTTCGCAGCCGCCGCAGAGGCCCTTCCTGCCGTAGGGAAGCACCTCGCCGCAGACAGGACAGCTGCAGGGATAGATCAGATCCAGAATACTCAAAAACCGCTTCACCGCTCTTTCATTTCTTCCAGGCGCCTGTCCAGACTGGAATAGCGCCGTTTCTCCGACTCATTTTCGATCATAGCCTGAAAGGTCTCCGGCAGGCCCACGATACACACGCAGGTCTTTGCCCTGGTCACCGCCGTATAAAGGAGGTTCCGCGTCATCAGCAGGCGGGGGCCGGAAAGCAGAGGGATCACCACCGCCGGGTATTCGCTGCCCTGGGCCTTGTGGATGGTGATGGCGTACGCCAGCTCCAGCTCCTCCAGTTCGCTGAAATCATAAACCGCGATCCTGCCCTCGTCAAACTCCACTGTGACTTCCTCCGCGAAGGCGTTGATCCCGCGGATGATCCCAATGTCTCCGTTGAACACGCCTGCTCCCGACTCTGTCACGATTCCGTACCTGCTCCTGATCTCCCATTCCCGCTGATAATTGTTTTTGATCTGCATGACCTTGTCGCCCTCCCGGAATACTCCCAGGGCATATTCCTTCTCCGCCTTCTTTTCATCCGGCGGATTCAGGAATTCCTGAAGGATCCGGTTGAGGCGCTCCACTCCCAGCGCCCCCTTCCTCATGGGCGTGATCACCTGAATCTCAAACATGGGCACCTGCAGATAATCCGGGAGCTTTTTGATGATCAGTCCCAGCGCCGCGTTGATGACGGAATTGGCGTCCTGCCGCTTCACGAACAGAAAGTCCCGGCTTTTCGCGTTCACATCTACCGCTTCTCCCCGGTTGATCTTATGGGCGTTGAGGATGATGTCGCTGGCGGCCGCCTGACGGAAAATCCTGGTCAGCCGGACCACATGGAAGCAGCCGGACTGGATCAGATCCTTCAGTACATTTCCGGGACCCACGCTGGGAAGCTGGTCCCTGTCTCCCACCAGGATCAGCCGTGTTCCTACCGCCACGGCTTCCAGAAGGCACTGCATCAGCTGGATATCCACCATGGACATTTCATCGATGATGATCACATCCGCCTCCAGCGGGTTTGCCCGGTTCCTGGAAAAATGGGCTTCGGCAGAGCCTTCCTCCTGCAGGCCCGTCAGTTCCAGCATCCGATGGATGGTCCTTGCTTCCCGTCCGGTGGCCTCCGACATCCGCTTGGCCGCTCTGCCCGTAGGCGCCCCCAGATCCACTGTCATGCCCTCCATCTCAAAAAACCGGATCAGGGCCGTGATCGCGGTGGTCTTTCCGGTTCCGGGGCCGCCGGTGATCACCAGGACTCCGTGCCTGGCCGCCTCCAGAACCGCTTCCCGCTGATGCTCATCCAGGACAAGTTTCCCTTCCGTCTCAATGCGGCGGATCATGGACAGCGCTTCTCCCTCTTCCACCGCCCAGACAGAATCCAGTTCGAGAAGCTGCCTCGCCACGCTCATCTCCATATAATAATATTTTGCCGCGTAAACAAGCACCTGATCCTCTTCTTTTTTGACCACCAGCCGCTTGTCCATGACCAGATCCATGATCTGGTCTTCTATGGAATCCAGCTCCACTCCCAGCAGCGTGCTGGTTCCCTTCAGGAGTTCCTCCATGGGAAGATAGGTATGTCCGTTGGTCATGGCCTGCAGCAGCGTATACAGGATCCCGCTGCGGATCCGGTAATCGGAATCGGCCCGGATCCCGGCCTTTTCCGCAATCTCATCTGCTATCTTAAACCCTACGCCGGCAATGTCGTCAGCCAGCCGGTACGGATTTTTTTCTATGACAGAATACAGCTCCGTTCCATATTCTTTATAGATTTTGGCTGCCAGGTTCAGAGAAATGCCGTATCTCTGGAGGAACACCATCGCCTGCCGCATATCCCGCTTTTCGGCGGCCTGGCTGCCCAGCTCCAGGGCCATCCGGCTGCTGATGCCCCTGACCTCGGCCAGCCGCTCCGGCTCCTCCTCCAGAATGCGGAAGGTATCCTCGCCGAATTTCTTTACAATACGGGCAGCCAGGGCGGCGCCGATCCCCTTGAGCGCTCCGGAAGCCAGATACCGCTCTATGGAAAGCGTATCCTCGGGAACGCTGCTCTGATAAGCTTCTACTGCCAGCTGCTCCCCGTAGACCGGATGTTTCTTCAGCGTCCCGCTGGCCTTGATATATTCGCCCTCTTCCAGCATCGGAAGGATTCCGACGATGGTCTTTTCCTCTCCGCCGCCGAAAAGCTCCGCCACCGTATAGCCGTTCTCGTCGTTGCGGAATACAATTTTATTCACATAGCCCGACATGGTATCCATCCGGTTTCGCGTCCTTTCTTTTTATCCTATCAGTCCCGCCATAAAATGCCATACAGGCCATTGCCGTGATACAACGAAAGAGGCCGCAAAAGCCCGCAGCTTTCAACAGCCCCTGAAATCGTCTCTGAAATTCATTCCCGCGGGCCGTGAGCCCGGCGGGCACCGGATTTTTTATTCCGGCTCCTTCTCTCTCTGGCCATGCATGAATTCAATGAATTTCCCTGTACCGATGGCCACCGCCGTGAGCGGCTCTTCCGCGATCACCGTGTTGATCCCGGTCTTTTCTTCGATCAGGGCGTCCAGACCGCTCAGCAGACTGCCGCCTCCGGTCATAACGATTCCCCTGTCATACACGTCCGCCGCCAGTTCGGGCGGAGTCCTCTCCAGAACATTGTGTACCGCATCCACGATCTGCATGGCAGGCTCGCGGAGCGCCTCCAGTGTCTCATCAGACGTAATGGTGATGGTCTTGGGAAGTCCTGTCACCAGATTCCGTCCGCGGACATCCATCGCCACCAGCTCCGGACGCTTGTAAGCGCATCCGATCTGGATCTTGATCTCTTCTGCCGTTCTCTCACCGATCAGAAGATTGTGCTTCTTTCTCATAAAGCGGACGATCGCCTCGTCAAAGTCATCGCCGGCCACCTTCACAGAAGTGCTCACAACCGTGCCGCCCAGGGAAATCACCGCGATATCCGCCGTACCGCCGCCGATATCCACGATCATATTTCCGCATGCCTTGGAAATGTCAATGCCTGACCCGATGGCTGCCGCCACAGGCTCCTCAATGATGGATACCTCTCTGGCACCTGCCTGATAGGTCGCGTCCTCCACTGCCTTCTTTTCCACTTCTGTCGCCCCGCTGGGGATGCAGACGCTGATTCTCGGCTTGCGGAGCGTCTTCTTGCCCAGCGCCTTGCGGATAAAATATTTGAGCATCTTTTCCGTCACGGTATAGTCAGAAATCACACCCTGGCGCAGCGGTCTCACCGCCACGATGTTGCCCGGAGTCCTTCCGATCATCAGACGCGCTTCCTCACCAATGGCCTTGATCTGATTGGTATCTCTGTCGAAGGCCACTACAGAAGGCTCCTTCAGCACAACGCCCTTTCCTTTTATATACACCAGAATGCTGGCTGTACCCAAGTCAATTCCAATATCAGTTGACAGTAACATCTTTGTTTCCTCCTATGCTTTTCCAAAACTGCCTGTTTCACAATGCTTCCATCTATCTGCTTCACCGGTATGCAACAAACATACTGTGTCTTCGTCCTGCGCCGGTCCGGACCTGTCCGCCGCTCAAAACCGCGGCTCCGGATGCCAGGCTATACAAACCCTGAGTATACAAACCATGTCAATCCTTTATATTATAAACAATTTTTGCAGTTTTTCAATTCCCTTTTTGCAGATCATGGGAATTTTTGTGTTTTCCTAAATATTCTTTTAGGTTTTTAATATTTTTTTCACAGACTGAACATATTTTAGTCACATTTTCTCTTTATACTAAAGACATACCAATTGAGATTGGTATAAACAAGCTTTTTCATACTCACGCTCGGCAGCCTCGGGCTGCCGAGTCCCCCCCCTAAAATTCCACCCTGATGTTCAGGGTGTTTTTTTATTGCCCAGGGAACGGCGTTTTCTGCGCTCTTCTTTTTTCGCTTTCCTGCGCTGCTCATACTGCCTGAACTGCTCAGAACGGAAGATCGAAAATTCCTCTGAAAATTTTCTGGAAGTAGCCGAAGGATTTCTCTTCAGCATCTTGATTTCGAGCCAGGATATTTTCTTCTCCTGAGACTCATATTCTTTCTTCAGCGCTTTCAGGCGCTCACTCAGACGCGACAGAGAGCTTGTCCCTGCAATATCCCTGTCTTCCGCCAGCCTGAGCAGCGCGTTCAGTTTTTCATTGGTCGCATCGATCAGATCCTCCAGTCTCCCGCCTACGGAACCGGACAGATCTGTCAGCTTCTCTCCCACAGAATCCAGCAGCACATTCAGCCTCTCACCGGCCGCGCCGGATTTTTCTGTTATATTTTTCCGCATAAGCGCCACGCGTTCAGAAAACTGTCCGCGCATTTCCTCAAATTCCTTCCTGACATGAGAAACCGCGTCCAGCATATCCCGCAGGCCCAGCGCCACCCTGACAGACACCACGGTATCACAGATAAAAACAACCGAGATCACGCTCACCGCAATGGTCACGGCCAGGTCCGGAAGTCCCAGCACAAAGCTCTCCACAGGCTTATGGATCCATTTATTGAGCAGCACGGTGAACAGTCCCCAGCACAGAGACGAAGACAGACAGATCACACCCTTAAAATTGAATCTCTGATTGCTGTAATCCCAGTATTTGATCTTGAAGACCGCCTCCATGATCAGTCCCACCGCCAGCTCCAGAGCCGTCGCCCCGATCATGCCGGCGAAAAACATCAGCACAATATGATCCCGGATCTTTATGGTCACCAGAAGCATGACCACCGCTCCGGATCCGTAAATCGGCAGCAGCGGCGAATGAAGAAATCCTCTGTTCACAAAACGCTTTTTTCTGATCGAAACATAGGCGCTTTCAAAGCACCATCCCACAAAGCAGTAAATATAAAAAAACAGCAGCCACTGCTGAACTGTGTAATGCATCTCACGTCCCTCCTGCTTACCAGTCTAGTGCATGCCCCTGTGCCCTGTCAACATACGGCTGCTTTCTTAAGAAAAAAATAAAGATTGCCCCTGGACCAAACGAGATTGGGAGGGGCAGCTTTTCATACTCCGATTCAGACTCTGCCGTTCCATCTGATTCACCCTCATCCAAACGGCCCGCCCAGGCTTCAAAACCCCCCTCCCTGCCGCACCCTCCTGACAGGCCGTCAAATCATATGTTCTCAGAACCTTTTCCGGAAGAACTCCGGCGGGCTGCGCATAGAGATATAAGAAATGTATACCTTCATTATACATAAATATTCACTTTATCCCCAAATTCGCCCTGAATCGACATAAAATGAAGTTTTCCTTACCAAAAAAGACTCCCGTCCCACTGTTTTTTATTTTCCCAGATGAAGATACTTTTCCTTTGTCGCCATCCCTCCCCGAATATGGCGTTCCGATTTATTCACGTCCAAAACAATCCGTGCCTGGGATGCAAGCGCCGGGTTGATCTGCGCAAGACGATCTGTTACATCTTTATGTGCGGTCTTGATGATTTTGAACTGTTTTATTTTCAGCAGATCCATCTTCGATCAATACCGTTTCATCCAGTCCCAGATCTCCCAGAAGTTTCAGGTAAATATCCACGTTTCCGTCCTTGTCCACCTCGATCTTCTGAATGATCTTTTTCAGCTGCGTGTTCGTCATCTGGTGCACATCCGTAATATCCTCGATTTCCCTGAAAGTTGTATTCAGCAGTTCCTCCAACTGGTCGCCCTTAGTGATCTGATAGGAAACCATTTTCAGTTCATTTTCCAGGCGCTCGATTTCCTGCCTCGCCCCGCCGATCCGGTCATTGAGCTCCTGGCGTGTGATCAGATCATCGGTGTACATGTCCATGTATTTCTCTCGCATGGCTTTCCGTTTGGAAAGCTTGTCCCGCAGTTCTTTTTCGTACTCCACATTTTCATCTTTCGCCTTATATACCCGCTGGAATTCCTTTACCACATACTGGATCACTTTCTTT
>CAJFHG010000030.1 GCA_904379015.1 Candidatus Paralachnospira caecorum
TATTGCTTCCCGCGCCCAGGGGTGTGAAGCCGCTCAGGACATTGAATCCGAGTACGCAGGGCATGGAGAGTACGATGATCACAATGATGTTCACCAATACCGCTTTTCTTCTGGAACAGCCTGTCAGATCCGTAGCAAACGATATGATATTTTCAAACACGGCGATCACGGTGGATGCCGCCGCAAAAAACATAAAGATAAAGAACAGGGTCCCCCATACATTGCCGAATTTCATGGCATTGAATACGTTGGGAAGGGTGATAAAGATCAGGCTCGGTCCTTCTCCCGGATTAACCCCGTAGGCAAAACAGGCGGGGAAAATGATCAGTCCCGAGATCAGCGCCACCGTCGTATCCAGAGCCGTGATGCTGACCACCTCTCCGGCCAGTCTTCTGTCCTTGTCAATGTAGCTTCCAAAAATGGCAATGGCGCCGATTCCCAGACTCAGGGTAAAGAACGACTGTCCCATGGCCGCGTAGATTGCTTCCCACAGCCCGTTCTCAGCCAGCCTTCCGAAATCGGGGACCAGATAAAACTTCAGTCCCTCAAGCCCTCCGTCCAGAGTCACGGAATGGATCGCCAGCACGATCATCATGATGAACAGACTGATCATCATGACCTTAGTGACTCGCTCCACTCCTTTCTGCAGCCCCATGGCGCAGATGCCGAAGCACAGGAGCACCACCACGATCATCAGGATGGTCATCAGGAGCGGCCGGCCCGTCATATCCGCGAAGGCAGTCTCGATCTGAGCCGTGTCCATGCCCGCGAATCCGCCTGTAGCCATCTGATACATATAGTAGAGCATCCAGCCGGAAATGGTGGTATAAAACATCATCAGCAGGTAGTTGCCTGCCATGGCGCCCCACTTGTACCAGTGCCACTTGGTTCCCTTCGGCTCCAGTACATCGAAGGACCTGGCCGCGCTCCTCTGGCTGGCCCGCCCCACAGACAGCTCCGCCACCATGATCGGAAGCCCCATGATCAAAAGGAACAGGATATAGATCAGCACAAAGGCCGCTCCGCCGTACTGTCCCGTAATGTAAGGGAATCTCCACACATTTCCCAGTCCGATGGCGCATCCCGCGGAAATCAGGATAAACCCCAGCCTGGATGAAAATTTTTCTCGTTTCATACTCTTTTTAAACCCCTTTCTCCTTCAAAGGGGCGCATGAAACGAACCTCTTCCCCTCGAAGCTGTATATTTTCCGCCGCGCCGGCAGCTTCTTTCCGAAGAGTCCGCGCGCCTGTCCATACAGTATAGCACAACTTACGAGCGGTAGTCAGCATTTATTTTTACATAATCAAAACTCAGATCGCAGCCCCAGGCGGTGGCAGAAGCATCGCCCGCCTTAATATCACAGATGGCTGTCACTTCCTCCTGAGAGAGGATCTTTGTGGCCTCCTCCTCGCTGTAGCCGGTGGAGACGCCGTTCTCCACGATCTTAAGCGTGCCGGCGCTGCTCTCAAACCAGATATCCACCTGCTCCGGATCGAACATGACACCTGAATATCCCAGCGCGCACAGGATTCTCCCCCAGTTGGCGTCATGGCCGAAAATGGCCGCTTTGGTCAGACTGGAGGTCACCACGGACTTGGCCAGGATACGGGCATCTTCTTTGGTAGCCGCTCCCTTCACCGTTACCTCAAACAGGCAGGTAGCGCCTTCTCCATCTCCGGCGATTTTCTTCGACAGCTCTGTCATGACCAGACGGAGCCCTTCACAGAACCGGGCGTAATCCTCGTTTTCCTCTGTGATCTCCGGATTTCCCGCCAGTCCGTTGGCCAGCAGGAGCACGCTGTCGTTGGTGGAGGTATCTCCGTCTACGGAAATCATGTTAAACGTATCCACCACGTCGTCGCTGAGCGCTTTCTGGAGAAGAGGACGGGAAATGGCCGCATCTGTCACCACAAAACAGAGCATGGTGGCCATGTTGGGATGGATCATGCCGGATCCCTTGCACATACCTGCCATCCTGACGGTCTTCCCGCCGATGGACAGCTCTACCGCCACTTCCTTGGGCTTCGTATCTGTGGTCATGATGGCCTCCGCCGCCAGGGCCGCGTCTTCCCTGCCGCTGCCCAGGGCAGGCACCAGCATCCCGACCCCCGCCTTGATGGTGTCCATGGGAAGCTGGGCGCCGATCACCCCGGTGGAAGCCACCAGAACCGCGTCCTCCGGTATGCCTAAAAGCTTTCCCGCTTCTCCGGCAGTCTCCCGGCAGCAGGCATAGCCTTCCTCGCCCGTGCAGGCGTTGGCCACGCCGCTGTTGACCACCACTGCCTGAGCGAATTTGCTTTCATGCACCACTTTATAATCCCATTTTACAGGCGCCGCCTTGACCACATTGGTGGTAAAAACGCCGGCCGCCCTGCAGGGCGCTTCACTGAAGATCATGGCCATATCTTTTTTGTGGCCCTTTTTGATTCCGGCATAAAGGCCGGCCGCCTGAAATCCCTTCGGCGCCGTAACGCCGCCTTCGATTCGTTTCATCCTGATCCTTCCTTTCTCTTAAGGGAACATGGGAATCTGAGTCAGTCCCGTATTTTCGGGAAGACCGAACATCAGATTCATGTTCTGCACTGCCTGCCCGGCCGCTCCCTTGACCAGATTGTCAATAGCGCCGATGGCAATGATCCTGCCTGTCCGCTCATCGATCTTAAAATTGATATCCACAAAATTGCTTCCTTCCACCCAGCGGGTCTCCGGGAATACGCCCTCAGGAAGCATCCGGATAAAATATTCATTTCCGTAATACCGGTCGTATACCGCTCTGACCTCCCCGTAAGTGGTCTTCTTTTTCAGCACGGCATATGTAGTCGCCAGAATGCCTCTGTTCATGGGAACCAGATGCGGCGTAAAATTCAGGACCACCTTCTGGCCGCATGCGTACCCGAGCTGTTCTTCAATCTCCGGCGTATGGCGGTGGCTGGCGATTCCGTAGGCCTTTATGCTTTCGTTGACTTCGCAGAACAGATTGGGAACCTTCGCCCCGCGTCCTGCTCCCGACGTACCTGATTTCGCGTCGATAATAATAGAAGAGACATCCACAAGGCCTTCTTTGACCAGCGGATACAGCGTCAGGATCGAGCAGGTGGTATAGCAGCCGGGATTGGCCACAAGCCTTGCTCTCTTCACATCCTCTCTGTTGATCTCGCACAAACCATATACTGCCTCTGGAATATACTGGGGACTCTTATGTTCCAGCCCGTACCATTTTTCGTACACATCCACATCTTTTATGCGGAAATCCGCGCTCAGGTCCACGACCTTTGTCCTGGAAAGTATTCCGTCATTGACCAGAGAGGCACACAGTCCCTGAGGCGTCGCCGTAAAGATCACATCAGCCTCCTCTGAAAGCGCTTCCATATTGTCGTCGAGACATTCCGCGTCCACCATGCGAAACATATTTCTGTATATGGACGCATATTCCTGTCCCACATAACTCCTGGAGCCGTACCAGACGATCTCCGCTTCCGGATGGCCCAGAAGGAGCCGCGCCAGCTCAGCGCCGGCATATCCGGTCGAACCGATGATTCCTGCTTTTATCATAGCCGTATCCTTTCTGTTTTCCCCGCACATGACATGCGTTTATTTTTATGCATTCTAAATGTATTTTATGCATTTCCATGAATCAGCCGCACCGCCGCGCTTCCGGACGCTCCGTCCTCTCATGGAACATTTCATAATTATAAACCAACGTCAGTCATTATGCAACTGCTTTTTAATATTTCAATTTAGGGGTTGCATTTTCTTCTCAGATGTTGTATATTTATTCCTGCAATCCATAAGCAAACGCATTGAAGCATACACCAATACAAGTATGATCGAGGAGGATACGATTATGGCGAAAGAAAAAGTAATTCTTGCTTATTCCGGCGGTCTGGACACGTCTGTACTGATCCCCTGGCTGAAGGAAAACTATGATTATGAAGTGATCTGTGTCTGCATTGATGTCGGACAGGGCAGCGAGCTGGACGGTCTGGAAGAGAGAGCCATTTCCACAGGCGCATCCAAGCTTTATATCGAGCATGTCGTGGATGAATTCTGCGACGAATACATTCTTCCCTGCATCAAGGCAGGCGCCGTATATGAAAACAGCTATTTACTGGGCACCGCGATGGCAAGACCGCTGATCGCCAAGATCCTGGTGGACATCGCCAAAAAAGAGGGCGCTGTCGCCATCTGCCACGGCGCTACCGGCAAGGGCAACGATCAGGTCCGCTTTGAGCTGGGCATCAAGGCTCTGGCTCCCGAGATCAAGATCATCGCTCCCTGGAGAATCTGGGATATGAAATCCCGCGAGGACGAGCTGGCATACTGCGAAAGCCACAACATCAAGCTGCCCTTCAAGGCGGACTCCAGCTACAGCCGCGACAGAAACCTCTGGCATATCAGCCATGAGGGCCTTGAACTGGAAGATCCCGCATGCGCGCCCAACTATGATCACATGCTGGTACTCAGCCAGACCCCTGAAAAGGCTCCCGATGAAGGCGAGATCATTTCCATCTCCTTTGAAGCAGGCAAGCCCGTCGCGCTGAACGGCCAGAAAATGAAGCTTTCCGAGATCATCGCAGAACTGAACAAGCTGGGCGGAAAACACGGCATCGGCATTGTCGATATCGTGGAAAACCGTATGGTAGGCATGAAGTCCCGCGGCGTATATGAGACCCCCGGCGGCACCATCCTGATGGCAGCCCACGCCCAGCTGGAAGAGCTGATCCTTGATAAAGAAACCATGAATATGAAGAAAGATGTGGGAAACAGATTTGCAGATATCGTATATTCCGCAAAATGGTTCTCCCCTCTGCGCGAAGCCTGCCAGGCATTTGTGGAATCCACCCAGAAATACGTGACCGGCGAGTGCAAAATGAAGCTTTATAAAGGCAACATCATCAAGCAGGGCACCACTTCTCCCTATTCCATGTACAATGAAAGCATTGCCTCCTTCACAACAGGCGATCTCTACGATCACCACGACGCAGAAGGATTCATCAATCTGTACGGCCTGTCCACCACAGTACGCGCAATGAAGATGAAGGAAGTAGAAGGCAGCAAATCATGATCTGAATGATCATGTTCCTGAATGATCAGGGCAGACTCCTCATCAGGCGGTGTCTGCCCTTTTTGTATTGCGGCGCATCCGGCGCCTTTAAAAAGGGAAGAGGTTCCGGCAGCCTGCCAGGCTCCTGGAACTTCTTCCCTTTTCCGGGTTTCTTATTTATTACTGATCGAGGCTCTTTTTCTCATCCGGGAATCCAGGATCTTTTTGCGCAGCCGCAGATGCTCCGGCGTTACCTCCAGAAGCTCATCGGTGTCAATAAAATCCAGCGCCTGCTCCAGGCTCATGATCACCGGAGGCGTCAGCTTCAGCGCTTCATCCGACCCGGAAGACCTGGTGTTGGTCAGATGCTTGGTCTTGCAGACATTCACTTCAATGTCTTCTGTCTTGCCGCTGACTCCCACCACCATGCCGCTGTAAACCTTCTCGCCGGGTCCTATAAACAGGCTTCCCCTCTCCTGGGCATTGAACAGTCCATAGGTCACGCTTTCCCCTGTCTCGAAAGCGATCAGAGAACCCTGACGGCGGTAACTGATGTCCCCTTTATAGGGCGCGTAGCCGTCGAACAGCTGATTCATAACCCCGTTGCCCTTTGTATCGGTCAGGAAATCGCCCCTGTATCCGATCAGTCCTCTGGAAGGAATGGAAAATTCCATCCTGGTGTAGCCTGTGCCGGAGGGAGACATACCCTGCAGCTCGCCTTTCCGAAGCGACAGCTTCTGGATCACGGTCCCGGAAAATTCTTCCGGCACATCGATATAAACCAGTTCCATGGGCTCCAGCCGTCTGCCCTTCTCATCCTGCTTGTAAATAACCTCAGCCTTGCTGACCGCGAACTCATAGCCCTCACGGCGCATGTTCTCAATCAGCACAGACAGATGAAGCTCGCCCCGTCCTGCCACCTTAAACCGGTCGGCGTCCTCCGTCTCCTCCACTCTGAGACTGACATCCGTGTTCAGCTCCCGGAACAGACGGTCTCTCAGATGGCGCGAGGTCACATACTTGCCTTCTGTCCCAGCCAGGGGACTGTCGTTGACCATAAACTGCATGGCGATCGTCGGTTCCGAAATCTTCTGGAATGGAATGGCACAGGGATGCTCCGGCGAGCACAGCGTATCGCCGATATGCAGATCGGCAATGCCGGAAATGGCCACGATCGACCCGATCCGCGCTTCTTCTACTTCTACCTTGTTCAGGCCGTCGAACTCATAAAGCCTGCTGACCCTCACCTTTTTCTGCTTGTCCGGATCATGATGATTGACGATGACCGCCTCCTGATTCACCTTCAGGCAGCCATTGTCCACCTTTCCCACTCCGATGCGTCCCACATACTCATTATAATCAATGGTACTGATCAGCACCTGGAGCGGCGCGTCCGGATCTCCTTCGGGAGCCGGAATATGATCGATAATCGTATCAAACAGCGGTTTCATATCCTTCGGCTCATCCTTCAGGTCAAGCACTGCATATCCGCCCTTGGCCGACGCGAACACAAACGGGCAGTCCAGCTGCTCATCCGACGCGTCCAGTTCGATCAGAAGCTCCAGAACCTCATCGATCACCTCTTCCGGTCTGGCTTCCGGCCTGTCGATCTTATTGATGCACACGATCACAGACAGATCCAGCTCCAGAGCCTTCTGAAGCACGAATTTTGTCTGGGGCATGGCACCCTCAAAGGCGTCTACCACCAGGATCACGCCGTTTACCATCTTCAGCACGCGCTCCACCTCGCCGCCGAAGTCCGCATGTCCTGGCGTATCAATGATATTGATCTTGGTCCCCTGATAGGTCACGGCTGTATTTTTGGAAAGAATCGTGATTCCCCGCTCCCGCTCGATGTCATTGGAATCCATGACTCTCTCCGCCACTTCCTGGTTGGCGCGGAACACGCCGCTCTGCTTCAGCAGCTGATCCACCAGGGTGGTCTTTCCGTGGTCTACATGGGCTATAATCGCAACATTTCTGATATCTTCTCTCGTGGTTTTCATGGCTTCGCCTGCTTCCCTCTTCTCATCTCTTACAACTCAGTCAACTGTATTCACAATTTCCTATATTAGCACACTCCACGACTGATTGGCAAGAGGAAAATCAGCCGGCTGTTCCGCAGGCTTACGGCTGAGATTTAATATGGACATCCAGCTGTCCGTAGGGAATCTCGATTCCTTCTTCATCAAAGACCATTTTAATGGCCTCCGTCATATCCCATTTGCATCTCCAGTAATCGCCTGTTCTGGTCCAGCAGCGGCATCCCAGCGTCACCGCGCTGTCGTCCAGACTGGAGACATAGGCAAAGTGCTCTTCCTCCTTCAGGACCATGGGATTCTCCTCGATGAGCCGGACCAGAAGCTCCTTGGCCTTTTTAAGATCCGATTCATAGGAAATCCCCACCTTCAGATCCAGCTGCCTTTTTTCCTGGGATGTCACATTGGTCAGGCTGCTGTTGGACAGGGTTCCGTTGGGCACCACAATGACCCGGTTGTCCATGGTGACAAGCTCCGTGTATACAAGACCGATACTGCGGACAGTCCCCTCATTTTTATTGGTATCTTCTATTATATAGTCTCCAACCTTGAAGGGCTTTAACACCAGGATCAGCAATCCGCCCGCGAAATTGGTCAGACTGCCCTGCAGCGCAAGACCGAGCGCCACTGTGACAGAGCTGGCGATCGTCGCGAAGGAGGTGGGCTGTACTCCCGCCACAGACAGAATCAGCAGAAGCAGCAGAATATAGCCAACCGCGTTGACCAGATATTTGATAAACTTCCGGACTGTGATCTCCGCTCCCGCCCGCTCCATGGAACGGACCGTGATCCTGACCAGCATGCGGATCAGCTTTCTGCCGATCAGGAACAGGACTATGGCAGCCACTGTCTTGATCCCGAATACCGCGGCCTGCACCGGCAGACCGTCCAGAAAGCTCTCCAGCTGCCTGCTGTAGGTATTTCCGATCTGCTCCACCGCCTCCGCCACATCCGCCGCCATGGTTTCTTCTGCCTGTAATAATTGGATCATGTATTACGATTCCTCCATCATTGCCTTTTTGATCTTATCTACGCCGGCTGTCCTGCCAGTGGATTTTCTGCTCTTTGTCTTTTTCCGGGCCGCCGCGTTTCCCTTGATCTGTTCCACGACCGGAATATACTGGAACACCTGAATACCCAGCGGCGCTACTTTTATGGTAATTGAATTTTCCCGCTCATCGCATTCCACCGCTTTGGTCTGCTTCACCCTGGGGTTGACCACGCCTGTGCCGCCGTATTTTTCCGCGTCGCTGTTCATGATCTCTTTATATTTTCCCGCGAAGGGCACTCCCACCTGGTACGCCTCATGGGCCACCGGGACAAAATTGCATACAACCAGAAGTGTCTCCTCTTTCTTTTTGCTCTTTCTCAGGAATATGGCAATGTTCTCTTCCGAATCCGTGCAGTTGATCCACTCAAATCCCTCCGGATCATCATCCAGCGCATAAAGAGCCGGATGCTCCAGATACAGATGATTCAGATCCTTCACATATTCCTCCAGATGGCTGTGGATCTCATAATCCAGAAGATACCACTGAAGCCCTTCTTTTTCGTTCCACTCATCCATCTGGCCGAACTCCTGTCCCATAAAGAGAAGCTTTCTGCCCGGATGCAGCATCATAAATCCATATGTCGCGCGCACATTGGAAAACTTGAGTTCAAACGTATCGCCGGGCATTTTCCCTACCATGGAGCCCTTGCCGTGAACGACCTCATCATGGGACAGCACCAGGATAAAGCGCTCGCTGTAGGCGTAGATCATACTGAAGGTCATTTCTCCGTAATGGTAGGTCCGATAAATGGGATCACACTGCATATAACCCAGGAAATCATTCATCCAGCCCATATTCCACTTGAAGTCAAATCCGACGGCGCCGTCCTCCACATCCCCGGTGATCCTGGGCCATGCCGTCGACTCTTCGGCGATGAGCACAGCGGGAACAGATTTTTTCTTGAAAATGGAATTCAGATGCTTCAGCATCTCCACTGCTTCCAGGTTTTCATTTCCGCCGTAAATATTAGGGATCCATTCTCCGTCATTTTTTCCGTAATCCAGATACAGCATGGAAGCCACCGCATCCATCCGGATCCCGTCCGCATGAAATTCTTTTGCCCAGTAAAGAGCATTGGCGATCAGGAAGTTGGAAACCTGAGGCCGTCCGTAATTAAAGATCAGCGTTCCCCAGTGAGGATGGGCTCCCCTTCTGGGATCCTTATGCTCATACAGGCCTGTCCCATCAAAATCAGCCAGGCCGAAGCGGTCTCTGGGAAAATGCGCGGGTACCCAGTCCAGAATCACGCCAATGCCTTCCTGATGCATGGTATCCATGAAGCTGCGGAAGTCGTCCGGCGTTCCGTAACGGCTGGTAGGCGCGTAATATCCCGTCACCTGGTATCCCCAGGATTCATCCAGCGGATGCTCCATCACCGGCATGAGCTCCACATGGGTATATCCCATGGACTTTACATACTCCGCCAGCATGGGCGCGATCTCCCTGTAATTGTAAAAAGGACTTTTTCCCTCCTCTGCCAGCTTCTCCAGCTCTTCCTCCGAATACTCCGGCCGCTTCCAGGAACCCAGATGCACTTCGTAAATATTCATGGGGCCCTCCGTCAGTGTTTCCGCCATGGCCGCCCTGCGCTTCTCGTCCATCCATTTGCCGTCATTCCACTGATAATTTCTCAGGTCATAGACAATGGAAGCCGTAGCCGGCCGGAGCTCCGCGTAGGAAGCGTAGGGATCCGCCTTCAGGCTGGGGTCCCCGCCTTTGAATTTCACTTCATATTTATAAATCGCGCCGGGCTTAAGCTCCGGAATAAACAGTTCGTAAATCCCGGAATCGCCCAGTCTCTGCATCTGATGGCGCCTGCCGTCCCAGAGGTTGAAATCTCCCACGACACTGACCCGCATGGCACAGGGCGCCCACACCGAAAAGAGCACGCCCTCAACTCCGCCCAGCGTCATAGGATGAGCGCCCATTTTTTCATAAATCTCATAATGAATGCCTGCCGCAAACCGTTTCAGATCCGACTCTGTATAAACAGAAGGAAAACGGTAGGGATCCTCCAGCACCTGTGTTTCTCCGTTGTCATAAGTTACTTCATATTTATAAGAAGGAATTTTCTTCCCGGGAATCAGCACCGCAAAAAAGCCGGCCTCATCTACCTTTTCCATTTCATATTTTTTTCCGCCCTTTATGACGCTGATCGATTCTGCCGTGGGAATAAATGCCTGTATCAGGATTCCGTCATCAGTCGGATGCGGTCCCAGGAGGTTTCCCGGCTCCTGACATTCAGAATAAACCACCGCTTCGATTTCCGGCCAGTCCATCAGTTGATATAAGGTTTCGTCCATAAACATCCCTCCTGTTTTACTGCGGTTCTGTTCTTTTTATCCTGTGCTCATTATATCATCTGACACATTTCAGTACAAGGCAATACATCCAGAAATTCCCGCAATAAAACACAAAAAATTCACCGTTTTCCGGTTGACACCCCGGCGACAGCCCTACTATAATTAACAGACATAGGAGGTTATAAAAGTGAAAAAGAACAAAAAAATTAAAAACGCACTGTGTCTTCTGCTGAGCGCAGTGATGTGCCTTTCCCTGTTCGGCGGCACCGTTTTCGCAGAAGAAGGAGCAGAAGGAGGAACCCATATCATCACCGGTTTCGCAGGTCTGAATGACAGCGAAAAACAGATCCGCCCCTCTGCCGGAACAAAACCATCTCTGGAAGAGCTGCTCGCGCAGATGCCTGAGACACTGGATGTTTACCTGGACGGCAGTACAGAGCTTACATCCATTCCCGTCACCTGGTTCTGTGTGGGGGAGGATTACGAAACATCCGACGGCTATTATTTTCAGTTCAGCCCTCAGTGGGATGAAAACACTTATACACTTTCTGAAGATTTGGAGCTTCTCACAGACGCGCCCTATATCGGGGTATTTTTATCATCAGAATCTGATATTTCCCTTTATTCTGTAACCGATATCCCCAACGAAACGGCAATATTTGAGTTTCTTGTGAAAGAAATAGGTTTCAACAACGCAGTTGCCAGCGGTATTCTGGCGAATATCTACTATGAATCCACCTTTGATCATCTGGCGACCGGAGACAACGACACCAGCCACGGAATCTGCCAGTGGCACGCGGCCCGGTGGGACGCGCTGACAGGATGGTGTCAGGAAAAAGGATATGATCCCAATACCCTCGACGGCCAGCTCCACTATCTGCAGTTTGAGCTTTCCAATAACGATCCTGAATATCTGTACAACGGCAAACGCATTTCCGATTATCTGAGAACACTGCCCAACACGGCGGACGGCGCCTATGAGGCGGGACGGTACTGGTGCTATTATTATGAGGTGCCCGCCAACCGCGAGACCGTATCTGTCACCCGGGGGAACCTGGCCAGAAATACATACTGGCCGGAATATGTATATTCTGATGTACACTTCACAGACTGGTTCTCTTCCGATGTCGTTTACGTGCATGACAATCAGCTGATGACCGGCTACGGCGACGGAAGTACCTTCGGCCCTTACGACTACCTGGCCCGCGCCCAGTTCGCGCTGATCCTTCACCGGATTGAAAATGAGCCGGCAGTTTCGACCGCCAATCCCTTCCCTGATGTGGCTGAAAACGCATGGTATCGGAATGCCGTTGTATGGGTCAATGAAACGGGAATTGCCACAGGGTATTCAAACGGCAATTTCGGCCCTGCTGATTCCATTACCCGGGAGCAGATGGCAGTCATGATGTACCATTACGCGCAGCTGAAAGGCTATGATACATCCGTCACATCCGACTTCAGCCAGTATCAGGACGCGTCGTCAGTCAGTGATTTTGCCATTGACGCAATGGAGTGGGCTGTGGGAAACGGCATCATCACCGGAAAATATAACGAAACCATGCTGGATCCTCAGGGGCGCACAACAAGGGCAGAATGCGCAACGATCCTGACCCGTTTCATGGAACAGTTCGCAGACGTGTAATTCCCCGCAGTTGATTCCCACGGAGAAGATCGAGCCGGAAAGTTGATTGACTTACCATGCAATCTGTGATATCCGGAGCGGGAATATATTTCCGCCGAAAAACGCTTATTTTTGCTCCGTTAGGCCATTGAAGGAGTAAAAATAAGCGTTTGTTTTTTCAAGGAGGTCTATATGATATTCATTGAATAAGCAGTAAATAAAATCAACCCGATAGCTTCAGTTAAAGTATACCAGCTCATCCGCGGGCCTTTCGGCCGGCTGCACATCCTCGGCAAGGAGAACCGGACCGATCCCGCGGTATTCCCGTCTGTACTCATACTGCATCCGCGCCGTCACTGTTACCCACTCTCCCGGCTTCGGCACCGCGATATTCCCGCCCCTGCACAAAAAGCCGATAAACTGGATATCATCGGCGCAGCAGGTCATGGCCTTCCGTCCGGGCACAAAATATTCTTTCGGGAACCGCCCTTTCATGATCCGGCCCTTAAAGCGGACCGTCTTTCCTTCATAGCGATCCCTGTCATCCGATGCGTCCAGGTACCAGATTCCGAAATCTTCATCCTGGATCTCGATCACCGGAGCATTCAGATCATAAGGCGGAATGTCTCTTCCCAGCTCGATCATATGGCCGTCCCTGTGCTCGAACATGATCTGGATCTCATTGTTCAGCGCCTTGGCGTTCCGTCTGAAGGAAGGAAGATCCAGATCCTCTGTGCAGCGGTTAAAAACAGCCAGCTCCGTATACTTCAGCATATTTCCCACCAGAGAACGCATATTGCTGAGATACAGCGAAAACGTACTGGCATCTATGATCGTAATGATCTGATAAATTCCCCAGCCGTCCGGCAGGTCGGTATCAAACAGCGTCTCTGGATTCCACATTCCATTATATTCTATGAATACCCTGCCGGGCTGATACTTGTCCTGACATTTCTGGAAAAACTCTGATGTCAGCTCTTCCTCTTCTTCCAGAAATACCTGCTGTGTCCTGCACAGGACCAGCGACTGCTTCTTCATGGAAACTTCCCCGTCCTCGCAGCAGATCAGCAGCCCCGGCTCTCCGTCTATAAATTCACCGTTGTCAAAAATCTCCTGGAGAAAAGATGTTTTTCCGCTCTCAAGAAATCCCATGATCAAATAGACCGGAACTTGAATTTCGTCCATTGCTCAGCCTCTTTTCTGTGTTTTTCGTTTTTAAAGAAACTTTTTTATTTCACAAGAAACAATTCTTCCAACTTATCTTCCTTCAATTTTGAACCAATCACACACAGACGCCCCGTGTATTCGGGCTGTCCTTCTCTCAGCTCATATTCGCCGGGCACCATGTCAAAATAAATCCAGCTTCCGTCCGCCGCGGGCAGCATTCCTTTTGCCCGGAGAATCACGCCGAACTCTTCCGTTTCCGACAGGGCCTTCAGAATCTGCTCCACTTCTTCCCTTGTATATTTTCTGGGCGTTTCCTTTCCCCAGCTGACAAACACTTCATCCGCGTGATGGTCATGATGATGGCCATGCTCATGATGATGGTCATGGTCGTGATGATCATGACCGCAGCTGCAGTCATCGCGGCCGTCATCATGGCTGTGATGATGATCATGATCGTGATGGTGATCATGGTCACCGTGATCATCATGGCCGTGGCTGTGATGATGGCCTCCGCATACAGGACAGATCTCTTCTTCCTCCATCAGCTCCTCTGCCAGGGAAACCGGCCGCTCCATGGCTGCCAGCAGCTGCGCCCCGGTCAGATCATTCCAGGGGGTTGTGATGATCACGGCATCCTCATTCTTTTCACGCAAAAGCTTCACGCACGCTTCCAGCTTTTCCTGGTCCGCGTTCTGAGTCCTGCTCAGAATGATCGTCCGGGCGCTCTCGATCTGATTATTATAAAACTCGCCGAAATTCTTCATATACATTCTGCATTTGTTGACATCCGCAACAGTCACAAGACTGTTCAGTTCAATATCAGCCTCGCCCCGGACTCCCATGACAGCGCGGGTCACATCCGACAGCTTGCCCACGCCGGAGGGCTCGATGATGATCCTGTCCGGATGGAATCTGTCAATGACTTCCTTGAGCGCCGCAGCAAAATCCCCCACCAGGGAGCAGCAGATACAGCCGGAATTCATCTCAGTAATATTGATGCCCGCATCCTTCAGAAATCCTCCGTCAATCCCGATCTCGCCGAACTCATTTTCAATGAGCACGACCTTCTGTCCCTTCAGGGCCTCTTCCAGGAGTTTTTTGATCAATGTCGTCTTTCCGGCTCCCAGAAATCCGGAAACAATATCTATCTTCGCCATATGAACCCTTCCTTTCCGACCGCGGAATCCTTCATCCGCGCCCGTTCTATTTTAATGCGGTTTTTCAAAGAAATCAACTCCAAAAAGCCGCTGCCCGTCGGATGCCGCCCCTGCCGGCACGGCAGGTCTCCGCTCTTTCGGCCGGCGCTGAACGCGAGCCGCCGGCACGCAGCGCCCCTCCGGGCGTACCGCGCAAAAAAGACCGGCAGCCCTGATCTTCAGGCTCCCGCCGGCCTATACCGCATTGACTCACCGCTTGTTCCACTGTCTGTCAGGTCTTCTTTATGAATTCTGTCCTGCATTTGGGACAGGTGATACTGATTCTTCCCTTTCCCTTCGGCACACGCACCGTCTGTCTGCAGGAGGGGCATTTGAAATAGCAGTGGGTCTTATCCTTTCTTCTGTTGTTGAACCGTGCAAACGCGCCGCGGATCCCGGCTGTCATTCGCAGATATTTCGTATTTTCCGCGCTTCGCCTGGTGATATTTCTGGACAGCAGCCTGAAATACATCAGAATAATGCCCACCACAGAAAGCCAGTAAAACAGCGTAAATCTGGTCAGCACCGAAAGGAACAGACAAACTACCGTGACCACCATGATAAAACGGTTCAGCTGATCACTGCCGTATCTTCCGTACATCCATCTGTTCAACCTGTCACGAAATCCACTCATTTACCTTTTCTCCTATCCTTCCATTTCCATATTTCCGGTCATCCGCTCTGTCTCAAGAGTTCTCTGCCCAGCGCTTCTTTCCTACCAATCATATTCCCTTTGCCGCTTTCCGTCAATGAAACCCGTCAAAAATTTTCTGAAATTTTTATGAATTCCCCAGATTCTTCCGCATTGCACCAATTCACATTCTATAGTATAATAAGACCCTGAAGAAAGGATGGAACCATTATGGAACAATTATATGTGCTGGGCACAGGAAATGCTCAGGCGGTCAGGTGCTACAACACCTGCTTCGCCATCCGCGACGATGAGGAATATTTTCTGGTGGACGCCGGAGGCGGCAACGGCATTCTCCGCATTCTGGAAGATATGGATGTTCCGCTTGAACATATTCATCATATTTTTGTCACCCATGAACATAATGACCATATTCTCGGAATGGTATGGATGATCCGCATGATCGCCACTGCCATCCGAAAGGGCAGCTACAGCGGAAATCTGACGGTCTACTGCCATGACGGTCTGGTTGATACAATCCGTCTCTTATGCACACTGACCATTCAGAAAAAATTCTGTGCTCTTTTTGACGACCGGATCCTGTTTGTTCCTTTAAAAGACGGGGACACGAAAAAGATCCTGGATTATGATGTAACATTTTTTGATATCCTGTCCACCAAGGCCCGCCAGTTCGGCTTCACCACTGTCCTGAAAAACGGACGCCGGCTGACCTGCGCAGGCGACGAGCCCTGCAGTCCCGGCTGCCGAAACTATGTCGCCGGCAGCGACTGGCTCCTCCATGAAGCCTTCTGTCTGTACAGGGACCGGGAACGGTTCAGGCCTTATGAAAAGCATCACAGCACGGTGAAGGATGCCTGTGAGCTGGCGGAAAGCCTGCATATTCCCAATCTGGTCCTGTGGCACACGGAGGACAAGGATTTGAAAAACCGGAAGAAGAACTACACCGCTGAGGGAAAAGCCTTCTACAGCGGAAATCTGTACGTTCCGGACGACGGGGAGATTCTTGCGCTATGATGAGCAATGTATTATTTATCCTGCTGACTGTATGTTTGATATGCCTGTTCTTGTCCCTGCTGTATCTTTATCTGATCATGCCGGCACTGGGAAAAAAGAGCGATATTCCCGCTCTGAGGCATTACTATTACGCCCACCGGGGACTGCACAGCGACGCCATACCGGAAAATTCCATGGCTGCCTTCCGGGCTGCCGCCGATGCCGGCTACGGGATCGAAATGGATGTGCAGCTTACAAAGGACAATGTGCCTGTAGTCTTTCATGATTTCACTCTGGACCGGGTCTGCGGCGTACCAGGGAAACTAAAGGATTTTACCTATGAAGAGCTTCAGGCCTTTTCTCTTGGAAACACAGGGGAGAAAATCCCCCGTTTTGAGGATGTGCTCGCAATGGTAAAGGGACGGGTCCCACTGCTGATTGAATATAAGATCGAGCTTTTCAACACCTCCGTCTGCGCGGTATGCGACCGGATCCTCAGCAATTACCCCGGACTGTATTTTATAGAGTCCTTCAACCCTCTGGCGCTGCTCTGGTACAAAAAGCACCGGCCGCAGATCGTGCGCGGACAGCTGTCCGCCAGATTCAGGGAAGTGCACGCGTTTTACCATTATTTTTACCTGATTCCCCTGCATCATCTTCTGTTCAATTTTCTGACCAAGCCGGATTTTATCTCTTACGACTGCACCTGCGCCGGAGCGCTGTCCAGGCGCCTGTGCAGGAACCTGTTCAAGAATCTGTCTGTGGCATGGACAATCCGCTCCAAAGAAGACATGGAGCACCTGAAAAAACAATTCGATCTTTTTATTTTTGAAGGCTTCTGTCCCTGAAGCCTTCTTTTTTTGTCTTCTCCCAGAGTTCATATGCCTGTTTCACGTAGGCGGCGTCCACCTCACGGAAGCTTTTGGTGCGCTTCACCGCGAGAGAGAGATCCTGGCTGCCGGAATCAGGATTTTCAAAACCGATGCAGGCCATCCCCGCATTTCCCGCCGCGCGGACGCCGTTGCAGGAATCCTCTATCACCAGGCAGTCTTCCGGCTCCGTCCCCAGCGCCTTCGCGGCCGCCAGAAACACATCCGGCGCCGGCTTGGGATTGGGCACGCTCTCTCCGCTTACCAGCTGGTCAAAATACGCCCGGATCCCCAGCGCCTCCACCGCCAGGACAATATTCCGGTAAGGGGAGGAGGAGGCCACCGCCAGCAGAAATCCCGCAGATTTCAGTGACTGCAGCAGCTCCTTTACTCCGTCCACGCCGGGATAGCCTTCCTTTTCATAGAGTTCCATTTTATAGCTGTTCATTCTCTCATTGAAGGCCTCCTCCGTCACCGGAAGGTCAAATTTGTCTATGAGCCCCCTGATGATCACGGAATTGGTGGTTCCGATATAGGTCTTGTATTCATCATAGGAAAAGGTTTTTCCCCATTGTTCCAGGGTCATCAGATAAGCACGGTAATGGACAGGCTCACTGTTGACCAGTACCCCGTCCATATCAAATATCACACTTTTCAACATGTTTTCTTTCCTCCTCCCTGACATTATAAAAAACCTTCCTGCGAATTACAAGAAAATTCATTGCTCAATTTTTTTATATGGGGTATAATACCCTCAGTTTTGTTATGTACACAGTAAGGAGGCACTGCCTATGTCAGGTTCCACATATGGAAAATATTTTACATTCACAACCTGGGGAGAATCCCACGGAAAGGCCCTCGGCGCCGTCGTCGACGGCTGTCCCGCCGGCATTCCTCTGGAAGAGTCCGATATCCAGGCCTATCTTGACAGAAGAAAGCCCGGCCAGAGCCGCTATACCACAAAACGGACAGAAGACGACGCTGTGGAGATCCTGTCCGGAGTCTTTGAGGGACGGACCACCGGCACCCCCATTTCCATGATCGTCCGCAACAAAGACCAGCGTTCCAGAGACTATTCTGAAATCGCTTCTTATTACCGTCCCGGCCATGCCGACTACGGTTTTGACATCAAGTACGGTTTTCGGGACTATCGGGGCGGAGGCCGCTCTTCCGGCCGGGAAACCATCGGCCGCGTGGCCGCCGGAGCCATTGCCATGAAAATTTTAAATGAGCTTGGCATCGAAGTCCGGGCCTACGCCAGAGAAATCGGCGGCATCGCCTGTAATCCGGCGGCCATGGACCTTGCCGTCTGCAGCCAGAATCCTTTCTATATGCCGGACGCGCACGCGGCCGAGCAGGTCCGTCTGTTCGCGGAACAGAAAATGGCTGAAAAGGATTCCATCGGCGGCATCATTGAATGCGTGGTCCGCCATATGCCTCCCGGCATCGGAGAACCGGTTTTTGAAAAGCTGGACGCCAACCTGTCCAAGGCCATTTTTTCCATCGGCGCCGTCAAGGGAGTGGAGATCGGCGACGGATTCGCGGTATCAAAAATGACTGGTTCCCAGGACAATGACGGATTTCTTCCGCCGTCGGATCCGGACAGCCCCTGCCTGTCCAAATCTTCCAACCACGCGGGAGGAATCCTGGGCGGGATCAGCGACGGTTCCGACATCATCATCCGGGCCGCCGTAAAACCGACCCCCTCCATCGCGAGGGAACAGACTACTGTCGGACGGGACGGCCGGCCCATGACCGTCTCTATCAAAGGCCGCCATGACCCCATGATCGTGCCCCGCGCCGTGGTCGTAGTAGAGGCTATGACTGCCGTGACTCTGGTCGATATGCTGTTTGCCGGCATGACGGCCCGGATCGACCGGATCCGTGATTTTTTCCGTCCGGAAAACAGAAGAAAAAAAGAGGACTGACTGCCAGTCCTCTTTTTTTCTTCTGTCTGTCATTCTGCCGCACCGTACATTTCATAAAGCCGGCGCACCTCGGCCTCGCTCCTCAGCCCGCTCACAGAATCCTCCGCCGAGAGATTGGCGGCGGCCGACGCGGCTCCGATACGCAGCGCCTCTCTTATGGGAAGCTTTTTGTATATAGAATACAGAACGCCGGCGCAGAACGCGTCTCCGGCGCCCACAGCTCCCACAATATAGCCCTTCGGCAGGTTCAGAGAAGACTCTTCACAGTAATTTCCCTCCGCGTCCATGGCGCATCCCAGCTCAGGCGCGTGCACCACAGCGCATTTTCTGACTCCCAGCTCCATCAGCTTTCTGCAGATCTGCTCCAGCGCGTCCCGGTCCAGACTCCCATCTTCTTTTCTGGGTTCTGTATCCGTGATCATGCCGCCCTCTGTCTCATTGACAATGAGGTAATCTGTATATTTCAGAGAAGGGATCACAAGGCGCTGCATCAGCTTGGCGTCTCTCATGCTGGCCACATCCATGGCAGTGAGGATTCCTTTCGCCTGTACGTCATGGAAAAACCGCGCCATCACGGTCCCGTATTCGTCATCCGGCAGATCCATGCTGTCCAGCAGACCGCCGTAGCCGATGAGCAGCAGATCCACATCCAGCCGGTTCAGATCCACATATTCCGGCGAAAACAGACGGCAGGCTCCTCTGTCATTAAAAAACGTCCGCTCCCCGGTGCTCTGCACCGTCATAACATCAGAAAAGGAAGTCACGGCTTTGTCGGTGGTCCGGATCGCCGTTATGTCGATTCCGTATTCCGACAGTCTGCGTTTTATAAACGCTCCATTGTCGTCATCTCCGACCAGGCTGATGCTCCTGACTGTCAGCGACGGATCCAGCGCCTTGACTCCGCAGGCCGTATTGGCCGCGCAGCCTCCGATCCCTCTCGACACACTGCTGATGTTGGCCAGCATTCCTTTTTCCGGATATCCGTCGATCATTTTAATGTTGTCGACCACCAGGGTTCCCGCAATGCCAATTCCTCCCATACTGTGTTCCTCCTTGCATTTCTGTTCACAACTTATGTTGGTATAATCTGTCTCGTCTATTATAATGCAATTCGGCAGTTCTTGAAATACCCAAATGCCATTCTCCATCAGATATTTTCATTTTTCAGTACATCCACGATATTGGCTTTTTTGATCTTTCTGGAAGAATACCACATCGTCAGTCCGATAACAGCCATGACACTGACCACCGCGACCGCGATCTGGCTCCAGATAATATAGAAGCCCGTATCGATGGCGCTGGCAATGCTGCGGTAGATTCCATACATCAGGATCAGCCCCGCCGGAAGTCCGTAAAGCAGCGCCTTCAGTCCGTAAAAAACGCTCTCATAGGCGATCATCCGGCCAAATCGTCCCGGATCCATCCCCACTGACTTCAGCATCGCGTATTCTCTCCTTCGGAGAGCCATGCTGGTGGAAATGGTATTGAAAATGCTGGTCACGCAGATCAGCGCCGTCAGAATGATAAAACCGTACACAAATACATTGATGAGGATCAGCATGTTTTCCACCGTTCTGTATTCTTCCACCGCGCTGTAAATATACATGGAAGACCCCTGTTTCTCCTCCAGTCCCCGCAGCTGCGCCATCAGACTGTCATGATCATCTGTTCTCAGATAAACGGTCCGGTCCTGAGTTGTTCCTTCTCCGTAAACAAGCTGATTGAGCTTCAGAACATTTTCAAAAGTTGTATATACAGAAACAGTATTGATATCGCCATAATAGCTTCCTCCCAAAGGCAGTGTTTCCGTGGTGCCCGCCACCGTAAACTGTACGTCGGCCAGCGTCTCTTCATATTCGTCTGTTTCCGGGTTATCCAGCATCTGCAGGCACTGCGCGTCAATGCTGTCGCCTTTCTCCGCCGTAAATATGGATTTCCAGGAGGTTTTTCCCTCCGTATGATCCTCTCTGCGGTTAACCATGATCACACCTGTCTTTTTTCCGTCGAATAAAATGGACGAATCCGCTCCTGTTTCCCGGGCAAAGGCGCTTAGGCTGTCCTCATCCATTCCGATCACATTGAAATACATGCCGTAAGGGCCCACATCCTGCCCCGCCGCGCTCATGCTGCCGAAGCCCTCAAATGCCTGTCTCACCTCATCTGTCAGGACACTTCCGTCTTTCAGGTAGCAGCTGACGCCTGTCTCTTTCACTGTCACATGCTCTGTGATATGATCCAGAGAAAGGATGTCTCTCTCCGCGTCTTCCAGCATCTGTTCCTCCGTGTCATACAAACTGACCGTGATGTCCGGAAGATTCGCCGAATCCATTCCCAGCTGCATCCGGTAGGCGCCGCTCAGATACGCCGTAAAGGAGGCCACGCTCAGGTACAGGGCAATGCAGAATACCAGTGAAAGCACGGTGGCCCGGTAACGCTTTTTATTCCGTTTCAGATTTTTCAAAGCCAGCTCGCCCTCGAATCCGAACAGCTTCCTGGTCAGCGCTGACGTTTTCACCTGTTTGGATGTCAGTTTGATATCCCTGGTCTGCCGGATCGCCTCCACCGGCGTGATGCGGGAAGCCCGCGCTGCCGGAATCCAGGCGGAAATCAAAATGGTCAGCACCGCAAGAATCACTGCGCCAAGGATCCCCGGCCAGGAAATGATGACCCGCATGGTCACATTGTCCAGTCCCATCGTACTGCTGATCAGCCCTCTGATACACCGGGTCGTCACAAACACGCCCGCGTAGCCGAGCACCAGCCCCAGGGGGATCCCGATGGCGCCCAGGATCACCGCTTCCGTCAATACAGAGTTCCGCTTCTGTTTTTTCGTGGCGCCCACACTGGCCAGCATGCCCAGATACCGGCTTCTTTCCGAGATCGAAATGGAAAAGGAGCTGTAGATCACCGCCACGGAACCGGCCGCCACGATCAGCACCATGATCCATTTCACAGCGCTCAGCATTCCCACGATGGTGCTGTTCCCGGACAGCATATAGTAGGACAGAAGAGACGTGTTGAACTGATGGCTGACTCCCAGCTCATCAGCCAGTTCATCGCCCCATGTATACAAACTGTTGTCCACATGGTTCAGGGCCACCGCCGCGTTGATCGTCTCCGTTCCGCCGGCAGCATCCACATCCAGATAGGTAATGGCCGTATAGGCAGCCTGGGCATAGCTTTCAAATTCCGGCCTTTCTATGATGCCGACCACCGTGTACCGGGCCGTATGCAGATTCTCCAGGGTCTCATTTTCTCCCAGGCCGTAACTGCCGGACATTTCATAATCTCCGGTATCCGAATGCTCATACCGGTCGCCCAGCTCCAGAGAGATGGTATCTCCCACCTTCCAGGCAATGCCGCCGTCTGTCTCCAGATGCTTCGGAAGGACAATTTCGCCTTCCTTTTCAGGATAACGTCCTTCCAGCAGGGTCGTAGGATAGTTTTTCATGGCCGTTTCATCATACGCTTTCACCAGAAGATAGGGCTTATATTCATTCTGCGCCCCCTCCAGTAAAGCAGATCCTTCATCCCGGCTGAGCAAAGTCTCCTTCACCCGGCTGTCCTCCATAATTTCAGGAAGCTGATCCTTCGGCACATCCATAAACAGCACATGCCATTCTCCTCCGGAGGCGATGGCCGACTGGCGCATCATATCCAGGAACGACTCGGCAAAGGCGGAAATGGCCACGATCAGCGCCACAGACAGCATAATGCCCAGGATCGTCACGATGGTCCTTTTTCTGTTCTGCTGCAGATGCTTGACTGTCACTTTGCTTACAATATTCATGCCTTCCCTCCCTGACGCCAGCTTGCCTCCTGTTCTCTTACCTGCCGCCCGATCTGCCATTCATCCGAGGAGACCCGTCCGTCTTCTATGGAGATCACCCTGTCCGCCTGCAGGGCGATCCTCTCGTCATGGGTGATGACGATCAGGGTCTGATGATACGTTCTGTTGGATTCCTTCAGAAGCTCCACGATCTCCGCGCTGTTTTTAGAATCCAGGTTGCCCGTGGGCTCGTCAGCCAGCACCAGAGCGGGATGATTGATCAGGGCTCTTCCGATGGAAACCCGCTGCTGCTGCCCGCCGGAAAGCTGATTCGGCAGATGTCCCAGCCGGTCGGAAAGCCCCAGGATCCTGGTCAGCTCCTCCAGATGCTTCTCATCCGGCTTCTGTCCGTCCAGCAGGATCGGCAGCGTCAGATTTTCTTTTACATTCAGGACCGGAAGCAGATTGTAAAACTGATAGATCAGCCCGATCTGCCGCCTCCGGAAAATTGCCATTTTGGTTTCATCCAGATCATAAATGGATGTGCCGTCAATGATCACCTTTCCGGAGGAGGGACGGTCCACGCCGCCCAGAATATGGAGCAGTGTGGATTTCCCGGATCCGGAAGGGCCGATGATCGCCACAAATTCTCCCTTTTCCACAGAAAAGGATACATCCTTCAGCGCGTCCACCTTTGTTTCTCCCGTTCCGTATGTCTTGCATAAGTGCTCTACCTTTAATACCTCCATAAAAACCTCCAGTTTTTTTATCATTCCTCGATTTATGGTTTTATCATACACCCGCCGCCTTACAATCCGGTGACAAATATGGTGACAATTCTGTCACTTTCGCAGTCCCCGTTTCCGCCCAGTGTAACCGGACAAAAAAAGATTATCCCATGAAAATCCGGAGTAAAATAACTGCCCGGATTACACGGAATAATCTTCTTTATCATAAATTCGGTTGTAAAAAGTTCAGAAACACAAGTTCCTTACAGGAGTGCAAGCAAAAAGAAATTCAGCACAAACAGAGCGGTGCATACCCAGAGAACCGGGTGGATTTCCTTCGCTTTTCCCTTGCACACCTTCACGATGCAGTAGAACACAAAGCCTGCCGCGATACCATAGGAGATGCTGTAGCACAGAGCCATAAAAATGCCTGCGAAGAACGCGGGGATCGCTTCATCCAGATCAGTCCACTCGATCTCCCTGAAGGAAGAAGTCATCATGACACCAACCATAACCAGTGCCGGCGCTGTCGCCGCAAAGGGAACCGCGCTGACAAAGGTTGCAAGAAACGCGGAAAGGGCAAAGCAGATAGCCACAACCACAGAAGTCAGACCTGTACGTCCGCCAACACCGATACCGGATGCGCTCTCAACAAATGTCGTCGTATTGGAAGTTCCGAACAGAGCACCGATGGAAGTTGCCGTAGCATCGGCAAACAGAGCCTTGTCCAGTCTGGACTTAAAGCCTGTATTGCTCTCCATCATCTTCTCATCTTCTTCACTGAAAATACCGCTGCGGCGTCCCGTTCCGATAAAGGTTCCGATTGTATCAAAGGTATCAGAAATACTGAAGGAGAAAATCGTGATCAGCACCAGAGGCAGCTTCGCCGCGTCCGTAAACAGACTTGTAATACCACCCTCTTTAAAGATCGCCAGGAAAGTGGAAGGCAGCGCCTGACATGCTTCTGTAAAGCTGACCGTATCAGAAGGCTTCGTTACACCAAAGGGAATACCGATGATGGTTGTAATAATGATGGAAATCAGGATCGCGCCCTTTACCTTCTTTACCAGCAGCACTACACTGATCAGCAGACCGATCAGAAATACCCAGAACTGAGGCTGGTTTAACGTGGACAGGGCGGGAACACCTCCGTCAAAATTGATGATGCCTACATTAAGTAATCCAATGTAAGCTACAAAAATACCGATTCCGCCGCCGATCGCATTCTGCAGGCTCAGCGGAATTGACTTGATGATAAATTTACGCAGCTTTGTCACCGTAATGATAATATTCAGTACGCCGCAGATGAATACCATAGACAGTGCCTGCTGCCAGGTGAAGCCCAGACCATTGCATACCGTATACACAAAGAATGCGTTGAGCCCCATGCCGGGCGCCTGCGCGTAAGGTACATTAGCCACAAGGCCCATGATCAACGTTCCGATGATAGACGCGATGATCGTAGCCAGGAAAACCGCGCCCCACTCCATGCCTGCTCCAGACAGGATACTGGGGTTCACGACAATGATATAGGACATGGCAAAGAAAGTGGTCAGGCCGGCCATGATCTCAGTGCCTGCCGTTGTCCCGTTCTGTTTCAGTTTGAAAAACTTTTCCATATCGCTCCTCCGTTTCTTAAACGTAATATACCGGAACAAAGGCACTGCCTCTGTTCCGGTGACTGCTATTTCAAACTGAGATTATCGTATCATAAAGTTTTTATAAACTCAATGAGAAATTTACATAAAATTCATTTTTTGTTAAGAATCCTGTTTTTTTCTTTCAAATCTACATTCCGATTGGGCTTCCTGTCAACGCGTCAATAGTCAGAAGCCTGTATCCGATATTCTCCTTTTCTTCTCCATCCTCATTCAGCGCCGTTACCGTTCCGTAAAATTCCCAGACAGGCGACAGCACGCCGGCCTCTCCCTCTGTACTGCCATACATCACATATGCCAGCCTGACCTGATCGACGGACACAGAAACCAGACCTTTCCATTCACTGAGCCTCTGCTCCGCATAATTCTGTTCCAGCTGTGCGATCACATCGGGCATGACGCTTTCATAAACAGCCTTGATAGTCATAAAGGGAACCAGCTCCCCTTCTATGGGTGTCGGCGCCTGATCCTCCTGAATGACATAGCCGGCATCGCACAGGACAGCCTGGATGCCCTGGTCATCCACAGAAATATCCAGACTGCACCGGAGTTCCTGCGGGAAAGAATTCCGGCAATATCTGGCGGCTGCTCCCTCAATCTCAGGCGTATAGTGGAAGGTATAGGCCGCTTCTATTTCCCACACGGGCGTTTTTTCGACAGACGCGAGCACATAGGTATCAGACAGTCCCATTTTTTCCACCAGATCATCGGCCGTTTTCTGTGCGGTTTCTTCTGATATGGTGCAGCTGTTCTGATTCAGGCTGTTTTCCGGGCTGACACCAAAACCCAAAGGTGTCATATGGAAAGACATCGTCCCCCTTTCCCAGTCTGTCAGTCCATTGACAGAGGTAATATAAGCGCCGGTCCCCTCCATCTTCTCCTCTGTCACAAACTGAAGCGGCACAGGAATCCGCTCCTCATTCTGCAGGATCTGTTCTCTTTTGGCTTCTGTCCATTCCAGCTGTCCTTTCAGGATTTCCAGCTCGCTTTCACTGTACTTTTCCGGCTCCTGCAGGACTTCTCTCAGCCTCCAGACTGTCCCCTCCGCTCCGTCCAGAGCAGCCGCTGTTTCCTCATCCCTCACATAAAGGCCTCCGCTCAAAAACAACGCTTCTATCCAGGAAAAATCCTCTTCTGTAAAAGCCTGCCGTTTTACAGGCACACTGATGAACGAATCCTCATCGGGCAGGATCACCTCCGCTTTGGTGGTATATTTTGCGGTATCGATTCCCGCCGGATAAGCAGTAAACACATCCGGAATGCCCAGCTCTTTCTTCAGCCGGTCTCTCTGTTCGCCGGTCTGCTGTGCGCCGTCCGGCTGCGAAGTGCCGGTCTGCGGATCATTCTCTTCCTCCGCCTGCGGTTCCCCCGGAAGTCCGGCCTGCGCTTCTGTCTGCTGTGCAGCCGCTGAAGCTTCCTCCGATTCCATCCGCGCCGCCTCATCCGTTCCTGTTTCCAAACCCGCCGTTTCCGTCTCTGTTCCGGCCTCTGTCTTTCTGGTTACGATTCCTTCACTCTGATTCTGACATCCCGCACTGGCAAGGAGCACAATGACCATCGCCAGTGCAGAAATCACGTTTCTTTTCTTTTTCATGGCAGCTCCTCCTTTCCTGTTTCCAGTGTACCAGAGCCTGTCCCCGAATTCTTCATCGTCCCGTAAACAAATTGTAAATCAAATACAACCGAAGCCTCCGTTCCCTCTCCCTCACTGCTTTCGATCCGGAGCCCGGCTCCGTGAAGACGCACGATCTGTTCACAGATGGCAAGCCCCAGTCCCAGTCCTCTGCCGCTTTTCCTGGCCGGATCTGCCGTATAAAAGGGCTCCCGGATCTTTTCCAGCTCCTCCGGCCTGATCCCTTTTCCAAAATCCCGGACGCTGACACGTCCTTCCGAAAAGACCTCGGTCCGGATTTCCTGCCCCGGCGCGGATGCCTTCGCCGCGTTATCCAGCAGATTGACAAACAGGCTCAGGAGCAGATCCGGATCTCCTTCAACAGAAAACGATTCCTCACCCAGGAGCCAGAAGCTTTTGTCCGGCCATCGTTTTTCCGCCATCCACACCGCGTTTTCCAGAATCTGACGGATCTCACACCGCTCCAGATGAATGGCTTCATTCTGATACAGCCCGGACAGCTCCATCATCTTGGCCGAAAGCCGCTGCAGATAAACCGACTGCTCATATATATGCTTCAGTGCCTTCTGCCGGCTCTCCGGATCCAGCTTCACATGCATCAGGGTATCAGAATAGCCGATCACCGAAGTCATCGGTGTGCGGATCTCATGAGCCAGACTTCCGAGAAGCTGCTTCTGCTTCTCGCCGGTCTCCCTGAGCTCCTCCACCTGCCGCCGGACCTCCTGCTCCATGATATTGAACGCCGCGGCCAGCCTGCCGGTCTCATCTTTTCTCCTGATCTCTACCCTGTGGCTGTAATCCCCGCCGCTCACTGCCCGCGCCGCCTTCTCCAGCTTCCCGAGCGGACTGAGCACCAGTCCGGCGGCGGCAGCCGTAAGAACCGATGCCGCGATCATCACAGAAATCCAGATCAGCAGAAACTGTCTCATAAACGCCCCGACATCCTCATAAATGTCAGTGAGATCCCGGATTGAAAACAGATAGACTGTTTTTCCGATCTCAGGCAGGCGGGACCCCATCACCAGCAGATATTCACCGTCCAGCTCTTCGATCTGATAATCGTCCCGCTCAAACCGTCCTTTCTCCGCCCAGCTGCTGTCGTAGGCGATTTCATATTCTGTGGGATTGCTGACGATTCCGTTTTCGTCCAGAAGCAGGCATCCTCCAAACATTTCCTGATGGAGCAGACTGTCCAGAACCGTCTGGGAAATGGCCTCTTCCTTCAGCATATCGGAATACAATTCTGTCTGATAGAGCCTGATCAGCATTTCCTCCGCGGTCTGAAAATTGGAACGCTCGATCCGGACCGCCCTCGAGAGCTGCCGCTCCCTCAGGTGCGCTCCCACGAGCCACCCTGAAATCAGACCGCAGAAAAGCAGGATCCCGGTCACAGACAGCATGATCTTCTGCCAAAGCTTCATCTACATATCCTCCAGCCTGTAGCCGACCTTGGGAATGGTCTGGATCAGTCCCGGCACACCCAGTTTTTTCCGAAGCTGTCCGATATGCACATCCACAGTCCTCGTCTCGCCGATATACAGATCTCCCCAGACCTCCCTGAGCAGCCGTTCTCTCGTAAATGTAATGTTTTTATTCCTGGCCAGCAGCACCAGCAGATCAAACTCCAGGGGCTTCAGATAAATCTTTTCCCCGCCCTTCATGACAGTTCTGCTGTCCGGGAAAATCTCAATATCTTTTATTTTAAGCGATTTCTGAAGGCGACCAGTCCGTTCCAGCACCTTTTCGATCCGCACCAGAAGCTCCAGGATCTCAAACGGCTTGACAATGTAATCCTCCGCGCCGCCCTTCAGTCCTCTCACCTTTGACCCCACATCATCCTTCGCAGTCAGAAAAATGACCGGGATGCCCAGGTCCCTCAGACGGGGCAGCAGCGCGAATCCGTCCTGTCCCGGTATCATAATGTCCACAATGGCAAGGTCAAAGGAGCGGTCCGTCTCCAGCAGGCGCAGCACCGCGTCTCCGTCCGCCGCCGTCTCTGTATCGTATCCCGCCACCACCAGATTCATTTCCAGAAGATCTGTGATGGATGGGCTGTCTTCTATGATCAGGATCCTGTTGTTCATCTCTTCTCCGCCCCCTCTTTGCCGCGCCGGTCCGTTTCTGCCGCTTCCGGCCGCGCGGCCCCTTTTCCGTTCCTGTTCAATGCCGCTTTCATTGTACCACAATTTGCGCCCCCGGACGCTTCTCCCTTTGTAAACAAGTTGTAAATATGCTATACTGCTTCTGTACGATCATACAGCCAAAGAGAGGGTTCCCATGAAATTTTTTACTTCAGATTCTGATTTCCATACAGAACTCAAAACTGCCTGCCGTTCCGGCGCAGGCCTTTGCCGCAAAGTATATCTGGAACTGACGCCGCCTTCCGACCTGGATACCACAGCCGATTCTGACCGGATGCTTCAGGCGCTGGAGGCAAAATTTCAGGACGCGGTCTTGCCTTATCATGTCCTGAAACGGGATTATCCCGCTTTTCGGGAAGATCACTGGAAGACCACGGTTTCTCTTGTATACAATGGAACAGGCTGGACTGTCGCCTCCATCGAATCCGGCGACAGGACCGGCTCCAATTTCGGTCTGGCGGTGGATCTCGGCAGCACGACAGTCGTCATGGCCCTGCTTGATCTGAATACAGGCGATATCCTGGGAGAGGAAAGCGTCTTCAATCAGCAGATCGCCTACGGGGAAGATATCCTGAGCCGGATTTTCCACACCCAGTCCGGCGAACAGGAACGGCGCCAGCTCGCCGAAGCTACCTTCCGCAGTCTTCAGGAACTGATGGACCGGCTCACAGAGCGGACAGGCATCCGGGCGTCATCCTGTCCGGTCATGGTGATCGCCGGAAACACCACCATGATCCATTTTCTTCTGGGCATTGACGCCTTCGGGATTTTCATGTCCCCCTTCGCGCCGGTGTTCAACCGGACAGGACTGATTGCCGGCAGTGAGCTGGGACTGGATTTTTCCGGTCTGATCTGCTGCATTCCCTCCGCCGCCAATTATCTGGGCGGAGATATCATCAGCGGCGTAATGGCCTCCGGTATGACGGAGGATACACGGATTTCTCTTTATATCGACATCGGCACCAACGGCGAGATGGTCATCGGAAGCGCCGACTTCCTGGTCTCCGGAGCAGGCGCAGCGGGCCCCGCTCTGGAAGGCGGTATCAGCAGATACGGGATGCGCGCCGATTCCGGCGCCGTAGACAGCGTTTCCATTACAGACGGCATTATGACAATCACCACCATTGACAGCGCGCCTCCGAAAGGGATCTGCGGCTCCGGCATTGTGGATCTGCTCGCCGCTATGTTCCTGAATGGATGGATGGATTTCCAGGGCAATCTCAATGAAGAAATGTCAGAACGGATCACCAGGATCGACGGGCAGCCGGCTGTCGTATACGCCTGGGGAACGGAAACAGAAGACGGACAGGACCGTTATTTTTCCCAGCAGGATATTTACAGCTTTATGGACACCAAGGCAGCTGCCGCCACCATGGTCTCCTGCCTTCTTTCTGAGACTGGGATCGCCCCGGAACAGGTGGACCGCATTTATATGGCCGGTTCCTTCGGAAAATATCTGAATCTGGAATCCGCCATTGCCATCGGCCTCTATCCGGATCTTCCCAGAGAAAAATTCATCTGCATCGGCAACGGTTCCCTGAAAGGCGCTCTGCTGCTGCTTTCCCGGCGCGCTCTGGCAGCGTCTGTCTCTTCTCTGATTCCAAATATGCATTACCTGCAGTTTGCCATGGTTGAAGATTTCGTGACCCGGATGCAGGCGGCAAGATTCTTCCCCCATACGGATCTGGATACCTATCCTTCCGTCAAAGAAGAGCTGATCCGCCGGGGAATTCTCAGGCCATAACCTGCTTTTTCGGATCTGCCCGCGATAAAAACGCGCGCCCGCCGGGCGCACCAAAAAAGGAATCCTGCTTTTTCAGGATTCCTTTTCGTATTTTTCTTCCGGCTTCTGTCTTGATTTTGCGGAACCGCACTTTACTCGGACAGAATCATGCGGTCATTTGCGAATTCGCCGCCGCTGGCATCCTCAAATTTCCTGAGCAGCTCCTCCACGGTCAGATTTTTCTTTTCTTCTCCCCGCACATCGTAAATAATACGGCCTTCATGCATCATGATCAGACGGTTTCCCAGCCGGATGGCGTCTTTCATATTGTGGGTTACCATCAGCGCTGTCAGTTTTTCCTCTTCGATCATTTCTTCCGTGAGGCTCAGCACCTTCTTTGCGGTCCTGGGATCCAGAGCCGCCGTGTGCTCATCCAGCAGCAGCAGCTTCGGCTTCTGAAGCGTTGCCATGAGAAGGGTCAGGGCCTGCCTCTGGCCTCCGGAAAGAAGCCCCACCTTCACAGTCATCCTGTCCTCAAGACCGAGTCCCAGCCGTTTCAGCTCCTCATGAAAAACTTCCTTTTCTTCCTTTGTGACGCCCCATTTCAGCCCTCTTCTGCGTCCTCTCCTGTGCGCCAGAGCCAGATTTTCCTCAATCTGCATATTGGCCGCCGTTCCCATCATGGGATCCTGGAACACCCTTCCCAGAAGGGCCGCTCTTTTATGCTCCGGCTGTCTTGAGATATTGATTCCGTCCAGATAAATGGTTCCGCAGTCAATGGGGTAAACGCCCGCGATCATATTCAGCATGGTGGATTTTCCGGCGCCGTTGCCGCCAATCACCGTTACGAAATCCTCTGGCTCCAGATGCAGGTTCAAATCCTGAAGCGCTTGCTTTTCATTCACCGTTCCGGGATTGAAGGTTTTGCTCACATGGCTGATTTTCAACATATCATTTGCCTCCTTTCCCGTTTTCTTTGTCCGCTGCCGCGTGACCCGTCATCGGGTCATAGCTCGCCGCCTGTCTCCGCTTATCCAGGAGCACCGGAACCGTAAGGGCCGCTGCCACAAGGATGGCTGTCAAAAGCTTCAGGTCGTCCGTATTCAGACCCATCTGGAGCACGACCGCCACGATGATCCTGTAGATGATGGAACCGACAATCACAGAAATCAGCTTGGTTCCAAAGCTTTTTTTCTTTCCGAACAGCACCTCGCCGATGATGATCGAAGCAAGGCCGATGACAATGGCGCCTGTGCCCTGCTTAACGTCCGCGTATCCCTGGCTCTGCGTGACCAGCGCGCCGGACAGCGCCACCAGCCCGTTGCTGATGGCAAGCCCCATGACCTTGTGGGTCTTTGTGTTCATTCCGAGAGAACGGACCATATTTTCATTATTTCCCGTGGCGCGGATCGCCGACCCGATCTCCGTTCCGAAAAACCAGTACAGAAAAATCACCAGTATGACCGTGAAAACCGCGCCTACGATCATGGAGATCCAGTTCTGGGAAATCCCCGTCAGCTCCGTGAGTCCTTTAAAGATCGTCGGAACCTTCAAAAGCGGCGTATTGGAGCGCCCCATGATCCTCAGATTGATGGAATACAGACCGATCTGAGTCAGGATCCCGGCCAATATTGCAGGAATCTCACATTTTGTATGCAGAATACCGGTCACATAGCCGGCCGCCATTCCTGCCAGAACAGAAATCAGAACGGCCAGATAAGGATTCATCCCCGCGGTGATCAGCGCGGCGCAGGTACATCCGCCCAGCGCAAAGCTGCCGTCCACCGTCAGATCCGCCACATCCAGTATCCGATATGTCAGATATACGCCGAGCGCCATGATCCCCCAGAGGATTCCCTGACTGACGGCTCCCTGAATTGCCAGCAAAATACCCATAATCCACTCTCCTTAGATGTCTCTGCTCCTATTCCTCTGCCGCTACGTCTTTCGCTTCATCCTTCACCGCGTCCAGGCTGACTCCCAGCTCGGATGCCGCGTCGGAATTGACCGCCAGCGTGCAGTCCGACGCGCTGATATACTGAACGGGCATGCTGCTGATGTCAGCGCCGTCCTGCAGGATCTGCACTGCCATCTCCCCGGCCATCTGCCCCAGCACATAATAATCAATTCCGTAGGTGGCCAGTCCGCCGTTCTCCACCATTCCCTCTTCTCCTACGATACAGGGAAGACCGTTCGCATTGGTCACCATCGTCACGGTAGCCATGGCCTCTGCCAGCAGATTGTCAGTGGGGATATAGACCGCGTCCACTTTTCCGATCATGGACTCCGCCACAGACTGGATCATGCTGGAATCCGACACGGTATATTCTTCATATTCCAGTCCTTTTTCCTCACAGATTGATTTTGCCAGATCCGCCTGTACAATGGAATTGTCTTCGGATGAACAGTACATGATGCCGATCTTTTTCGCATCCGGAAGCAGTTCCTGAAGAAGAGAAAGCTGCTCCTCAATGGGATTCATATCAGAAGTACCGGATACATTGGTCCCGGGGGCATCGTTGCTGTCGACCAGACCTGCCACCTCAAAATCGGTAACCGCTGTCGCCAGAATGGGAATCTCCGTCGTCTTTCCCGCCACAGCCTGCGCCGCCGGAGTCGCGATCGCCAGGATCAGATCGCTCTGGTCGTTGACCAGCTTGGTCGCGATCGTCTCACAGTTGGAGGTATCGCCCTGGGCATTGTTGTAATCCAGTTCCATATTCACGCCGTCTTCATAGCCTGCCTCCTTCAGGGCATCCAGGAAACCCTCATAGGCAGAATCAAGAGCAGGATGCTCCGCCTGCTGGATCACGCCGATCTTTACAGTTTCTCCTGTTTCCCCGGAAGCGGCAGAACCTGCCTGCGCAGTCGTACCGTCATCTGTGCCGCCGTTTCCGCCGCAGGATGCCAGAAGACCAACTGTCATCACTGCCGCCGCAAACACCGCCAATACTTTCTTTTTCATATTGTTTTCCCTCTTTCTGAATTATTCTGAAGTTCTCTTATCATACTACAAAAGAGGCACAGAGTCAATACGTTAAAGCGTTACGGTTTAAAGCGAAATATTCTTCTCCACAAAAGTCCGCCGAGCAGTAATGCGGCGCCCGCGCCTGCCAGCCAGAATTTCGGACCGAAATCGCCCGCGGCCATGGAAAACAGATAAAAATTTTTTACATATTTGTCACCGCTGAAATTGATCATGTAGTAGACCAGGGGAACCATGTACCCCACAGCCGCATTGTCCGTCACGCTGTAAAAGAACATGCCGAGTCCGCCCAGAAACAGCGCCCCCGCTGCCGTGCCGGCAAAATAGCTCCAGAACGGGAACTCGCATCCGTTGCATTTCAGGAACAGCGCCCCCGCTCCCACAAAGACCAGAAGGAAAAGCAGATTTTCTGCCAGCCGGATCAGATGGATGACCAGATAAGGCATCCTCTTGGAGCCAATCAGATCCCGGATATTTTTATCCTGATCCGGAAGAAACACGGGCGTCAGGAACAGGATCCCGGAAAGAGCCGCGTACATCTCCAGCGTCCTCGCCGATTCCCGCGCATTCAGATACTGCGTTCCCATCAGGAACGGCATCAGACAGAAGAAAAGCACGGCAGCGAGCAGATGATATTTCAGGTGGTATTTAAAGTGAACCGTGGCGGCTTTTGCACAATTTTCCATAATGAATTCCTCCTCCCCTCCGTTTCCAGCTGTAAACAGGCACGCAGAGCATGATCAGCAGCACCGCGAGCGCCAGGTACACAATCCGGTTGACGATCAGATCGGAAAGCTGAGAAAAGAACAGCTCCGTATTTCCGAACGAATTGAACCTTGGCACGAATTTCAGCCCGAAATTGCCGTTCAGCCCCGTAAAGGACTGAAAAATGCTGTAAAACCAGAACAGTCCGTGAAACAGGACTGCCCAGATCCCTTCTGTCAGCTCACTGATCAGGAATCCGGCGGCGAGTGTAAAGGCAGCCCCCGGAAGCAGCCAGCCCGCAATGTATTTCACAAAAGCCAGCTGATCAGCCGGGATGCCGGCCGCCGCGGCCGCCGAAGCGCACCGGAAATGACAGCAGGCCGCCGTCAGGATAACCGGGAGCATAGTCATGGCAAGTGCTGCCAGATATCTGGACAGGATGATGCAGGACGAAGACGCGCGTTTGGACCAGATCACCTGGGACGCCTGCTCCCTTTTGTCCTTCAGGATTCTGGCCACCGCCAGAAATACCGGCAGAAGGGACAGAAGCAGGCCCATATAATCACAGAAGATCCTGGCAAACGCCCCCGTGTATCTGTCCTTTTCCACAATGGCGCTGTATTCTTCCAGCGCTCCCTCATAAGTCTGGGGGACTCTGGTGGAATGCTCCAGATATTCCGGATCATACGCGGAATGTCCTCCGATCAGTCTGTTCACCTGATCCATCAGTTCCCGGAAGCGTTCATAGGAAAGGGTCCCGCTGACCGGCACATCCGGCACGATCACGACTCCTTCCTCGGAATTTGCCTCCGCTTCCCGGATATATTCGCGGATCAGCGCGTCCAGCTCTTCGCTCCCAGCTGGCTCAGAAAAAATCCCAGAAGGCACGCCACAAACACATAATAGACAATGCTTTTTCCGATCTGCCTGCATTCTTTCAGGAACAGCGTTCCGAACATCAGAATCCCTCCTTTTCCAGATGCATCAGATAAAGATACGCGTCTTCCACGCCCGCCCGGCAGCGCTCCGCCTGAAAGACCGGCGGAACATCCGAGATGAAGCGGACCGTCGCCGAATTTCCAACTGTCAGTATGGAGGTGACCGGATACATTTCCTGCAGCGTTCCGAGTTCCAGCCTGGAAATCTCCGCCGTGTAAACTCTTCCCTCTGCCATATTGAGCAGCTGTTCCACTGTTCCCTGATAGATCAGTTCCCCTTCATTCAGAATCCCGATATTCTCGCAGGTTGCCTCCACATCCCCCACAATATGGGTCGACAGGATTACAATCCGATCCTGGGCAATCCCGCACAGAAGATTGCGGAACCGGACCCGCTCCTCCGGATCCAGCCCCGCCGTCGGTTCATCAATTAACTTGGGTATATCTCTCAAAACCATTGACATAACTGGCCTTAACGGTATGCACAAATGTGTTTCATGTCCACTTCCCGTTTCCATTGTAGGCAAAA
>CAJFHG010000031.1 GCA_904379015.1 Candidatus Paralachnospira caecorum
AGAGCATGACCTCGGAAGCCCTTATTTCAAGCCTTTTTCGGCGGCTTTTGCCCCGGAGAGGGCTTTTTCTTTTGTATCAAAATCAGTAGGAACATAGACGGTAGGCGTCGTACAGGCGTTTTTCCAGTATGTCAATCAGATGGCAGAGCCTCTGACAGAGGCGTCCTTCATGATCAACTCTCTGCAGTCGGCGCTGGCATCGGCGAAACGGACCTTTGAGCTTCTGGATGATGAGGAAGAAATTCCTGACCCGGCCGTTCCGGCAGTGCTGGAGCACGCAAAGGGACACATCGCGTTCGACCACATCAGTTTTGGATACCGCCCGGACCGCCTGCTGATGAAGGACATCAGCTTCGAGGCGAAGCCGGGGCAGAAAATCGCGGTGGTCGGCAGCACGGGCGCCGGAAAGACGACGCTGGTGAACCTGCTGATGCGGTTCTATGAGCTGAACGGCGGAAAAATCATGATCGACGGCGTCAATACAGCGGAAATGACCCGGAGCGGTCTGCGCCGGAACTTTGGTATGGTTCTGCAGGATACGTGGCTGTTTGGCGGAACTGTGGCTGAAAATATCGCGTACAGCAAGCCGGACGCTACCCGGGAGGAGATCATTGAAGCGGCCAGGGCGGCAAAGGTAGACTATTTTATCAGAACCATGCCGCAGGGATATGATACGATGCTGGATAATGAGGCAGCCAATCTGTCCGCGGGACAGAGACAGCTGATCACCATCGCCCGGGTGTTCCTCTGTGATCCGCCTATCATCATCCTGGACGAGGCGACCTCCAGCGTCGATACCAGAACAGAGGTGGAGATCGGCAAGGCCATGAAGAAGCTGATGAGCGGGCGCACCAGCTTTGTGATCGCCCACCGGCTGTCCACGATCCGCGACGCGGATACGATCCTGTTCATGGAGAACGGAACGATCATCGAGCAGGGCAGCCATACGGAGCTGCTGAAGCAGAACGGCGCCTATGCGTCGCTTTATTACAGCCAGTTTGAATAAGGGGAAATAGTGATACAATATCAAATCTCGTCTGATTCCATTTACTTGGCACCGGCCTTATTTAAGAAGTAGGCCGAAAATACAGATAGGGAGGCAGGACAGAAAAAACCTGAAAAACGCCATCCAAACGGAGTGCATTTACTACTTCAATGTTGCATTTAGAATTTCAACTAACCTTAAGAAAAAATACTTGTATTTTTCTTTGCTGTGGCATATGATAAAGAAAAAAGAGGTGATTCCGTGAATGATATAGAATATTTAATCTTATATTTCTTATATTTTGCTAATTTTAGTTAAGAATCTTGTAATTGATTTAAAACGGAATGATCATTTTCGGAAGGCTATGATTTGGTAAAGATGAACATGAGAAGATTAAGAAAAACTATTAGAAAAATCAAAATATTAGTAGTTATGAGTATGTTATTTATTGCTGTTATTGGCTGTAAAGGCGAAAAAACCGCCTCACAGTCTTCGGAAAATATAGCAGAAGAGGAAACTTTATTGGAAAAGGAAAATACGGGAAATTTGTGTTCCCGGAAGACAGAGTTGTTAAAAAAAAATCTGAGTGTTTTTGAAAATGCTGAAAAAGTATTTTTAGGAGAGTTGGGTGAAAATGTCAGATTAGTCGGATTTACTGATACAAAGATATATGGTGTCAGAAATGAAACTGATAAAGGAAATGGTGTAACAGATACTGTTTATCTGGCATTTAACAGAAAAAATCCTGAAGAGGCTATTGAATTATACAGAGGTAATTTCTCCTATATTTTGCTGGAAGAGGTACTGGAAGACACTCTATATGTAATGAATGCCCAAATGACAGAAAATATGGATAATCCTTGGTTGATTACATTATATATGTTAGGGCAAAATGGAAAAGAAGAAATTGTTTATTCCACAAGGACATTGACGATTCCTCAGGTATGGCATAATTCAACCAGCTTTTTTGTATGTGCGGAAAGTAAAGATTCTTCCTTAGTGTCTTATATAGATGTTATTAATCCGGCAAAAGAGGCGGATCGTGTATCCACCATTGTTTACAATGGTTTTCAAAGAGATCAGGAGGGTAGAATCACGGGAGAATTTATCCTGTATGGAGGGGGAGATGACCATTATATTTATTATCAGAATAAAATAATGGAAGAGGAAGTTTTAGATGAAAACCGGGATGTCTCGGTTGTGGAATATGATTTGAAAGAAAATTTGTCCGGGGATGTTCTTTATTTGAAAAATGGACTTTCAAGACATATCAGCGGAAATCCTGAATATATTCTCATGGTACAGTATGTGGATGATATCCAGGAAATAAACCAGCAGAACAATACTGTGATTTTTATAAATAAGAATTCTCTGGATCTATGGGAGCTTCCGGAAACACCAGTTGGATTCGAGGTATATTTGACATTATGGCTTGATGATAACCAGGTCGTATTGCAAAATTATAAGTCAGCCTTTTTAGTTGATCTGGAAGAAAAATCTTATGTATGTTGGGATGAACCTGGTTATAAAATAAGTATCTATGATGGACAATATATAGGTGGAATTAATGAGAAAACAAATGAATTTTACTGCATAGATATTTCTCAAATAGATTAGATTCTGATGATAAGAAAAGAATGGAGTAAGCGTGTTCTGATATGGGGTTCTCTATGAGCGCAGCTTTTACTATTTTTGCTAAAAAGGTTGGTCGAAAAAGAAAGTCCGTTTCAAGGCTTCTGGGTCCCGCGGATCTGGCTGGAACAGAGGCGAAGGCCGAGGTGACGCAGAAGCTGCAGGAGATCCAGGCCTCCCAGTCGGAGCTGCCGGGCAGAAGGTAGTTTTCATCACGCATATAATCGGAAGCCGCAGAAAAGCCGGAGCCGGACTGAAATGATCAGACTGGTTCCGGCTTTCTGACTGCCTCTGGAAATCTTTTGAAAAATATAGTATAGTATAAAATCAGATGCGAAGCTGGAGGTATCTGTCTGTGCTGATTTGGACCGGAGGGAAGAACATGTGGATTGCAGACAAATATATCGATTATGTAAAAGAACAGACCATCAAACATCCCGAGCAGAGCTGGGGAAAGATCATGCTGGGTTTTAAGGCAAATAAACTCCGCACCAGGCTGCTGCCCAAAAAGGAAATGGCAGAGGGGTACCAGAGGCTGGAGGCCATGATGATGTCGTTTGTGGCAGATTCTCTGGGACGGACAGAGCGTTATGTGTGGGGAAATATTTTTTCCCCATGTGAGATTGTCCATTGTTTTGGACTCAGCACGCTGTCCATTGAATGCCTGGCCTGCTTTCTGAGCGGTTATCATCTGGAGGATTATTTTATCGACTGCGCTCAGAATGAGGGGATCGCGCCGACTCTGTGCTCCTATCACAAAACTTTTGTGGGAGCCATCGACAGCGGGGCGGTTCCGGTGCCCAGATACGCGGTCACAACCTCCCTTTCCTGTGACGGAAATCTGAACACGTTCCGGTATCTGGAAAAGAAAAAGGGCGTGCCTTTTACGTTTCTGGATGTCCCCTACAGGGATGATGAAGCGTCGGTGGAGTATCTGGCCGGACAGCTGAAGGAATTCGCCGCCGCGCTGGAGGCCAGGTTCGGCAGACGATTTGATGAAGAAAAGCTGAAAGAAATCCTGGAGATCGAAAATGAGACGAGAAAAGAACTTGTTCGGTTCTTCGAGCTGCAGAGCGAATACTATTATCCCGGCGAGCTGATCAGCCAGCTGTATCTGATGATGGGCATGCACCTGCTCATCGGCACCCGGGAATTTCTGAATCTGATCCGCTTTATGGTACAGGATATCCAGACCCGCCCCAGATTTGAGGGAAAGAAGATCCTCTGGATCCATCTGCTCCCTTTTTATCAGGAGAGCCTGAGACAATATTTCAATACCAATGAAACGTATCAGATCATTGCCAGCGACATCGTTCTGGATTCGGTGGAGGAGCTGGATCCGGAAAAACCGTTCCATTCACTGGCAAAAAAGATCATCCGCAATCTGTATAACGGCTCCTACCGGAACCGGGCGCAGATCGTGAGCGGCCTGGCGGACAGGCTGCATCCGGACGCAGTGATCCAGTTCTGCCACTGGGGATGCAAGCAGTCGTCGGGCAGCAGCATTCTTTTGAAGGAGCGGATCCAGGAAAAAGGTATTCCCATGCTGATTCTGGACGGCGACGGCATTGACAAGCGCAACAGCCATGACGGCCAGATCAAGACCAGGCTGGAGGCGTTCCTGGAGATGCTGGATTCCGGGGAGTCAGAGGAAACAGGAGAGAAAAAGGAGCGGAAGACCATATGCTAGGGTATATATGCAAATACGCGCCGGTGGAAGTGTTTGAGTCCATGGGCGTGCAGATGAAGCGGATCGAGCCGGATGTGACCAGCTTCAATCAGGCGGACGTGAAGATGCATCCCAATATCTGCAGCTTCGCGAAGGGCGTGCTGGAGGAGGTCATGAGCGCCGATTATGAGGGGCTGATCCTTACCACCTGCTGCGACAGCATCCGCAGGCTTTATGATGTGCTGAAGGAAGAATTTCCGGACAAGTTTATTTATATGCTGGACACGCCGCGCATTACCAAGGAGGCGGGCACAGTCCTTTATGAGCAGCGGATCCGGGCCATGATCGCGGAATATGAAGCCTTTTCCCATAAAACCTTTGACGGGGAGGCGTTTCTGGACTGCCTGAAGAAAAAAAAGCAGGAAGCGCAGGAGACGGAGAGGCAGGCAGAAAGCCGGGAAAAGGCGAAGGAGCATGGGAAAAAGCGGCGCCCGAAGATTGGGATTCTCGGCGCGCGGGCCAATGAAAAGATCAAGGAGATCCTCCGGGAAAAGGACGCGGATCTGGTCTTTGACCTGACCTGTACGGGGTTTGACAGAAAGATCCTCGTTGAGGAGGACGCGGTCCTGACCGGATACACGAGGGGGCTGCTCAGCCAGTTCCCCTGCATGCGGATGGAGCAGGCTTCCAACCGGGATGAGCTGATCAGGCGGTACGCGGACAGCGTGGACGGCATCATTTACCATACGGTGCAGTTTTGCGACAATTACGCCTATGAATACGCGTGGCTGAAGGAATGGCTGAAACGCCCCATGCTTCTGCTGGAAACAGATTATACCCGGCAGAGCTACGGGCAGATCCTGACCCGCATTGAGGCGTTTCTGGAGTCGCTTGAAACCGGAGGCAGGAAGACGGGGACAGGAAGGGGCAGCGCGCGGGCTGCAGACGGAACGGAGGGAAAGAAACAGATGTATGTACTGGGAATTGACAGCGGTTCCACCTCGACCAACGCGGTCATCATGGACCAGAACAGGAAGATCGTGGCTTTTTCTGTGGTGCGCACCGGAGCGAAGTCCGGGGAAAGCGCGGAAAAGGTGCTGCGGGATGTACTGGGGAAAGCCTCTCTTTCCAGGGAGGAGATTTCCTGGATCGTGTCCACCGGATACGGAAGGGTCAGCATCGCGTTCGCGGATGAGAATGTGACGGAGATCAGCTGCCACGGAAAGGGCGCTCATTATTTCAATCCGGATATCCGGACGATCCTGGATATCGGCGGACAGGACAGCAAAGCCATCCGGCTCAGCGAAACGGGAGAGGTCCGGGATTTTGTCATGAATGACAAATGCGCGGCCGGAACAGGGCGTTTCCTGGAAATGATCGCCCGGACGCTGGAGGTCAGCCTGGACGAGCTGGGGGCCATCGCCCTGGAAGCCAGGGAAAAGATCGAAATTACAAGCATGTGTTCCGTGTTCGCGGAATCGGAGGTGATCTCCCTGATCGCCAACAATAAAGAAAAGGCGGATATCGCGGGGGGCGTCTGCGGCGCGATTGCCAACAAGGCCTTCGGCCTGCTGCGCCGGGTAGGGCTGGAATGCGATTTTATGATGACCGGAGGCGTGGCGAAAAATCCGGGGGTTGTGCGGGCTGTGGAGGAGCGGATCGGCAATCCGCTTTATATCTGTCCGGAGCCGGAGATCGTAGGCGCCACGGGAGCGGCGCTGTATGCCCTGGAACAGATGGAGGAGTCATGAAGCGGAAGAGAAAACGATGTGTTCTGGCTGTTCTGCTGATGTTTGTTCTGGTCCTGCCGGGATGCGGAAGGAAACAGGAGGCGCCCGCCGCGGAGGCTTCCCTGTTCGCGATGAATACCTATATGACGTTTACTGCCTACGGAGAACGGGCGGAGGAGGCGCTGGACGCCGCGCGGCAGCAGATTCAGGATGTGGAGGCGCTCTGGTCCGTCACCGATGAGAACAGCGAGATCTACCGGGCCAATCACAGCGGCGGCCAGACCATCCAGGTCAGTGAGGAGACCGCCGCCATCCTTTCCTTTGCCCTTGAGATGGCGGAGAAAACAGGAGGCGCCCTGGATCCCACCATTTATCCGGTGCTGGAGGCGTGGGGCTTTACCACAGATCAGAAACAGGTTCCCTCCGATGAGGAGATCGCGTCCCTGCTCGCATATGTGGGATACAGCCGGATCAGCCTGGAAGGGACGCAGCTGACAGTCCCGGAGGGGATGGAGCTGGATCTCGGCGCTGTGGGAAAGGGATATACAGCCGACCTGGTCACGGAGACGCTGGCCGGGTACGGAGTGGAATCGGCCGTGATCAGTCTGGGCGGAAATGTTCAGGCAATCGGTTCCAGACCGGACGGGAGCGACTGGCGGATCGGGATACGGGAACCCTGGGGAGAGGGAAATCTTGGGATCCTGGAAGTCAGCGACGCGGGGGTGGTGACCTCCGGCGGCTATGAAAATTATTTTGAGGACGGGGAAGGAAACATCTACTGGCATATTCTTGATCCGAAGACCGGACATCCCGCGAACAGCGGTCTGCAGTCTGTGACGATCGTCAGCACAGCGGGAAAGCTGTGCGACGCCCTTTCGACGGCTCTGTTCGTAATGGGAGCGGATGGGGCGGAGAATTACTGGAGAGAGAACGGCGGCTTTGATATGCTGCTGGTGACCGATGACGGAGAGATCCTGATCACAGAGGGAATCGCGCAGCAGTTCACACTGGGGGAAAACAGAGAAGAAACGGAACAGAGTTAGAAATAACTAACAACAGGAAACAGCCATATTGGCCGACGCCGGTTTACGGAGGGCCACAGCTGGATACGGAGGATGTCAGGATGAGAAAAATTACCTTAAAAATTGACGGAATGATGTGCGGGATGTGCGAAAGCCATATCAACGACGCGGTGAGGAGCGCGTTTCGGGTGAAAAAGGTCACTTCCTCTCACAGCAGAGGGGAAACGGTCATCATCGCGGAAGAGGATATACCGGAGGCGGAGCTGAAGAAAGCAATTGACGCCACCGGTTATCAGATGATCTCGGCAGCGTCGGAGCCCTATGAAAAGAAGGGGCTGTTTTCAAAATTTTCAAAGTGATTTCCGGCCGGAGTGTCCGGTGCCGGGAAACTGGACTGTGATGGAGAGCCGCCGGCCTTCCAGCGAGGCCGAAATGGTTCCGCCCATCCGTTCTGTCAGCAGTCTGGCGATGGAGAGTCCCAGTCCGGTGGAATTTCTTCCGGATTCCACGGTGTAAAAACGGTCGAACAGCCTTCCCGCCGAGACAGCATCCAGGTTGTCCGCCGTGTTGGAAAAGATGACAGTGCCGTCCTCCCCCATGGACACATCCAGGTCTCCGCTGCTGTACTTCAGGGCGTTGCTGATGATGTTGCTGAAAATGCGGGTGACCGCGGTGGGATCCAGATACCGGAGGACCCGCGTTTCCGGGATTTCGATATGAGGGACAATGGATCTTGCCTGCAGATTTCCGTAGAATGAGACCAGGCACTCTTCCAGGGCGCGGCACAGATCCATCTCTTCCGGCGACAGTTCCGGCGCGGAGGAGACCATGGAATAACGGAAGAGTTCTTCTGTCAGCTGTTTCATCACTTCCGTGCGGTTTTCAATCTGGGAAAGGTAGCGGCGCGCCGTTTCCGGAAGCGTTTCTTCAGAGAGAAGATCCAGATAGCCGCAGATGGCGGTGAGCGGCGTGCGCAGATCATGGGAAATATTGGTCACGGCCTCCTTGAGTTCCAGGTCGCCGTGCTGGAAACGGCGGCGTTCCCCGCGGAGCGCCGCGAGCTGGACATTGATGTCGGCCGCGAGGCGGCGCATCTCAGGGTCACGGCTGGAAATGCCGATCAGCGTGTTCGTTTCCGTCTGAAGTTTTTCGGCAAAAGCGGTGCGGATTTCCCGCGCCGCTTTTTTCATCAGTCCCAGGCGGACCGCCAGAATGACAATGATGAGAATGAGGATGCAGATCACACTCCGCAGCAAATATTCCATGAACGCTCCTTTCATATAGCCGGAAGATCCGGAAGCGGTTTATTTCAGATCTTTTTTCTGGAAAAAGATCAGTCCGATTCCGCCGGAGGCCAGAAAAATGAGTCCGGAGTATGCCATCAGAAGCTGAGGATGGTCGGATTCGGCGGACGTACACTGGACGGTCTGGCCGCCGGGAAGAACATCATAGAGGAATTCATATACTTTGCGCTCCGTACCCCTCAGGTATCTGGGGTTCGGTTCCATCTTTTCTTCTCCCAGCCCTTCGTCCGAGGAATACGTATAAATGGGATATGCCTCCGGTTCGCTGAGCCTCGCGTTGATATAGGTTCCCGCGACCAGGAACAGGAACGCGGTCAGGATACAGACGACGGAGGAGATGGCCTTGCTCTGGATCAGCATGGCGGCCAGGGTATAAATTCCCGTAAGGGCAAGAGAAAGTACCAGGGTGCAGAGTACAAAAAGCAGGACTGTGGTCAGATCCGTGCGGAACGAGCCGAGAAGCGGCAGGCCCACAGCCAGATGCGCCAGAAAATAGACCAGGCACATGAACAGACCGGCGGCAGCGCAGACGATCAGGTTGGCCAGATAGATCACAGAACGTTTCTGCCCGGTGATGATCTTGTTCCGTACCGTACCGTCGCTGTATTCGGTTCCGATGAAGAAGCCGCAGAAGACAGAGGATACGATCTGGATAAAAAAGGCGCAGTTCAGAAAGCTGCTGTCCAGAAACCGCGTATATCCGTCGTCCATCATGTTGAAATAGGATACGAGAGGAAACAGGATGCCCATGGCCAGCATAAACAGAGTGCCGATCCAGAAGGGCTTATTTCTGATCAGACGCGAGAAATTCGCGTGAAGCAGTTTATTCATGGCTGCCACCTCCTACCAGACTGACATAATAGCTTTCCAGGCTTTCGTCCCGCTCCTGGATCGAAAACACCTCACAGTGCTCCTCCGCCAGCGCCAGCGTCAGCCGGGTGACATTGATCTGGGCAAACACATCGGCCAGGGTGTCGGAGAGGATCGTGTATTCGATGCCCATGCGGTCCAATACCCGGGACAGCGCCCTGGCGTCGGAAATTTCCACCCTGACGCATTTGCGGCAGGCGGCTTCCAGTTCGTGGGCGCTGATTTCCTTCACCATATGGCCGCTGTCGATGAAGCCGTAATGAGTGGCCAGCCTGGACAGCTCGTCAAGAATGTGGCTGGAGATCAGAAAGGTGATCTGATGCTCCCGGTTCAGCTTCAGGATCAGCTCCCGCATTTCAATGATGCCCTGGGGATCCAGACCGTTTACGGGCTCGTCAAGGACCAGAAAATCCGGGTCTCCTGCCAGGGCGATGGCGATGCCCAGGCGCTGCTTCATGCCCAGGGAGAAATGGCGGGCTTTTTTTCTGCCTGTGCCGGACAGGCCCACCAGCTCGAGAAGCTCCGGAATCCAGTCGAAGGACGGAAGTCCCAGGATCCGGTACTGCTCCCGCAGATTTTCCTCGGCAGTCATGTCCAGATAAATGGACGGCGTTTCCACCACCGCCCCCATCCGGCGCCTGGATTTTGAGATCCCGCTGTCGCTGTGGGGAATGCCGTACAGCGAGTAGGTGCCTGAAGTGGGCCGCTGCAGGCCGCAGATCAGTCGGATCAGTGTGGTTTTTCCGGCCCCGTTTTTCCCGACGAGACCGTAGACCGCTCCCTTTGGAACGTGGATGGAAAGGCCGTTCAGCGCCTTGAAGCCCCTGTATTGTTTGCTGAGGCCTTCGGCACTTAAAACATATTCCATAACAGATACCTCCTTAAGCAAATGCCGGATATGAAATCCGGTGTTTCGTTTTCTTTACTGTAAAAGGTAAAAGTCAAGAAAGCGGTCAAGAAAAGGGTAAAGAAACCGTCAAGACAGGCGGCGGGACAGGGACTGCTCAGGAAGCGGCGGAGCTGTTCAGCTTAAAGCCGATTCCCCAGACTGCATCAATGTATTCCTGTCCTCCGGCGTCACGCAGCTTTTTCCGGAGATTGCTCACATGCTGTTTTAAAGAACTGTCGGTGCAGTCCGGCGTATCTTCGCTGATCCGGTCCAGGATCACAGCCTTGGCGATGACCTGATCCGGATTCTGGATCAGCAGCTTCAGGATGGCGTATTCCGTTTTCGTCAGCCTGACAGAAACGCCGCCGGCCAGGACCTCATGGGAGGCAGTGTCGAGGGTCAGATCGCCCGCCTGGAACACCGGAGCCAGCCCCGGAGCGGAATGGGTTCTGAGCTGGACCGTGATCCGGGCCAGGAGCTCCTTGGTATCAAAAGGTTTTGTCATATAATCAGCGGCTCCGCTCAGCAGCAGGTTCACTTTGTCCTGCACATCTGCTTTGGCGCTCAGGACGATCACAGGGATGCCCTGGATCTTCGGAAGAACCTCCTCGCCGGAAAGGCCGGGCAGCATCAGGTCAAGAAGAATCAGGTCCGGACGGGTCCGGAACAGAAGATAAAGGGCTTCCGTACCGGAATAGGCTCGCAGGACGGCATATCCCTCTTTCTTCAGAATCTCTTCCAGCATGTCTCCGATATGAATGTCGTCATCAATGATCGCAATGGTCTTCATGGGATTCCCTCCTGTCAGATGTGGCTCTGAATGCCCCTTCGCGGGCGGCATTCAGGAACGATCATAACATGATTCGCGGGCGAAATCAATTGCCCTTGGTTGCTTTTTGGCGCCTCTTTGTGTATAATGGAAGAATTCTATCCGGCGCCGGCGCGCGGGACAGAGCTGGCAGAAAAGAGACAGTTATGATGGCAGGAGGAATGGCATGGCAGCAGATATGAAGGCGGCGATCGCGGAGGCAGCCTTAAAGCTTTTGCAGGAAAAACAGACAAAGAAGCTGACGGTGAAGGACATTGTGGAGAAATGTCATATTACGCGGCAGGCCTTTTATTACCATTTTGAAGATATTCCGGATCTGTTTCAGTGGATGCTGGAGCGGGGAACAGAACGGATGCTGGAGGAATGCCGGAACAGGGAGGACCCGGAGGAAGCGCTCCGGTATTTTTTTCTGGTGGGGATCAATGCCGGGACGCATTTAAAAAGAGGGATCGAGAGCGGATACGGAAGAGAGATCGGGCAGCTGATGATCCAGTATGTTTACCGGTTTATGGAGCAGCTGTCAGAGGAAGCGGGTCTGTATCAGGACTGCAGCCGGTTCCGGCAGAAGCTGCTTCTGCGGTATCACAGTGAAGCGGTTATGGGACTTTTGAGAGAATGGACAGAGGAGGATACGAAAAATCTCAGCCAGATCGTCCATGAGGTGTATCAGATCATGGCAGGCGCGGCTCTTCCCGGGGCGGAAAAAGCTGTTTGACAGGACGGCCGGAGTGTAAAGTTTTTTTACACTCCGGTTTTTTTGTCTATACACAGGGAAAAATGTGGCAATTGAAAACCGATAGAAAAGATAGTAAGATCAATAACTGGATAAAATGAACAGGAAGGAGCAGCCGACATGTCACACGAGATACTTTCCGTAAAGCTGTATGAACTGGATAAGAAGATCGGGCAGCTGCACAGCCGGATCGCATACCATGAGACGGCCGATTATGCCGAGGTAAAAAGTGAAGTGGATGCTCTCAGAAGGGAATGCCGGGAAAACGCGATGACGCTCCGTCACCAGCTGAAATTTTCCCGTGCTCCTTCGGCCTCCAGGCTGGCAGAGGCCTTTGACGAGGTAGAGCAGATCATAACAAAGGTGAAGAAAGAGACGGGGAAGTCCGTCGGGGGGAAATGGAGAAATGAACTGTCCGCGGAGGAAAAAATCCTTCTCGCGGAATACGCGCTTGATTTTGCCCTGCAGGCGGCCAATCACGCGCTTCTGATTTCCATGGAAGCCATTAAAGCGCAGATGGCCGAACAGGAACAAGAGGACAGTGAAGAAAAGGAGGCAACAGAATGATTAGACTGCTGAAGCGGATGCGCAGGAGAGAATGGCTGATGGCCGGGCTCTGTGCTCTGCTTGTATTGGGACAGATTTATTTTGACCTTTCTCTGCCGGATTATATGAGTGATCTGACGGTGCTGATCGAGACGCCCGGCAGTACAGTTTCGGAAATACTGAATACGGGAATGCAGATGCTCGGCTGCGCCCTGGCGAGCGCGGTGCTCAGTATTATATGCGGCTATCTGGCTTCCCAGGTGGCGGCCGGATTCAGCTACGGACTGAGAGAGGATGTCTTTAACAAGGTGGCGGATTTCGGTCAGGAAGAGATGCAGAGATTTTCCGTGCCGAGTCTGATCAACCGGAATACCAATGATATTACTCAGATTCAGATGCTGATCGCCATGGGACTTCAGATCATGGTGAGATCTCCCATCATGGCTGTATGGGCGGTGATCAAAATCGTGAACAAGAGCTGGACTCTGTCCGCAATCACAGCCGGTTTTGTAGCGGCACTTCTGTCCATGATGGCGATCATCATCGTTGTTGTCCTGCCCCGTGTGAAACGGGTCCAGAAACTGACAGACAACATCAACCGGATCTCCAGAGAGAATCTGACCGGTATCAACGTGGTCCATGCCTACAACGCGGAGGAGTATCAGGCGGAAAAATTTGAGAAGGCCAACGATACGCTGATGCGGACCCAGCTGTTCAATCAAAGAGCGTTTGCCCTGCTGCTCCCGGCGGTGACGCTGGCTATGAATGCTCTGGCACTGACCATCTACTGGGTGGGTGCTTCCGTTGTAAATCAGGTAGCGCTGACAGATGTGGCCGGCAGGATCACGACCTTCAGCAACATTGTGGTGTTCGGAACCTATGCGACTTATGTGATCATGTCGATCATGATGATGGTCATGATTATCATGTTCCTGCCTTCCGCCCAGGTGTCCGCAGACAGGATCCGGGAAGTGTTGGACACGAAGATTCATCTCCGTCAGGGGAAGGATACGGAGGCTCCGGAGCAGGGAACTGTGGAGTTCAAGGATGTTTCCTTCAGTTATCCCACATCCGGGAAAGCGGTACTGGAGCACATCAGCTTCAAGGTTGGCAAAGGTGAGACCATCGCTTTCATCGGTGCCACAGGCAGCGGCAAAACGACCTTGGTCAGCCTGGCGGCCCGGTTTTACGATGCCACCTCCGGCCAGGTACTCATAGACGGAAAGGATATCAGAGATTATACCTTTGACGCTCTCTATGACCGGATTGGATACGTGACCCAGAAGGCGGTGCTGTTCGCCGGCGACATCAGAAGCAACGTGCTGTTCGGGGAAAGCAGCGCCGAGCAGAATGACGAAAATGTGGAGCGGTCTGTGAGACTTGCACAGGCATCGGAGTTTGTCCAGAAGCTTCCGGATGGGATCGGAGCGCCGATCACCCAGGGCGGAACCAATGTATCCGGCGGACAGAAACAGAGGCTTTCCATCGCCAGAGCGCTGGCAAGGAAGCCGGAGATCCTGATTTTTGACGATTCCTTCTCTGCTCTTGACTATAAGACAGACGCGATGCTGCGGAAGGGGCTGGACGAGGAGCTGAAGGATACGACCCGCATGATCGTCGCCCAGAGAATCGGAACCATCAGGCACGCAGACAAGATCGTGGTGCTGGACGAAGGAAAGGCAGTGGGTATCGGAACCCACGATGAGCTGATGAAGAACTGTCCGGTTTACCGTGAGATCGCCATGTCGCAGCTTTCCGCTGAAGAGCTGGGCGCGTAAAAGGAGGCACAGAGAATGAGTAACAACAGAATGATGGGACGCGGCATGCGTGTCCCGGAAAAAAGCAAACGGGGGCTGAAGGGGGTCTTGAGTGAGCTGGCTGCCTACTCCGGAAATCTGGTCGCGCCTACCGTGATCGCTCTGATCCTGGCAGTGGCCGGCGCTGTTCTGACGATCATCGGCCCCAATCAGCTGAGCCGGATCACGGATCTGATCTCAGAAGGACTTATGACAGGAATCGACCTCGCGGCCGTGGGAAGGATCGGGATCATACTGCTGTGCCTGTACCTTCTGAGCGCGCTGTGCACTTATATCGAGCATTTTATCATGGCTACCATTACGCTGAACCTGTCCAAGAAAATGAGAACGGACCTGTCGGCCAAGATCAACAATGTTCCCATGGAATGCTTCGGCAAGACATCCCACGGCGACATCCTCAGCCGTGTGACCAACGATGTCAGCACGCTCCAGCAGGCGCTCTCCAACAGCCTTCCGTCGATCATCAGCTCGGCGGCGCAGTTTGTGGGCTGCCTGATCATGATGCTGGTCACCGAATGGCGCATGGCCCTGGCGGCCATTGCAGTCACGCTCCTGGGATTTGTCGTCATGGCGCTCATCATGTCAAAATCGCAGAAATATTTCGTTGCCAGGCAGCAGAACCTGGGCCGCCTGGACGGTTATGTGGAGGAAATGTATTCCGGCCATGATGTGGTGCGGATTTCCAGAGCCAACGACAAGATCAAACAGGTATTTGCCGGAATGAACAAGGATGTGTATGAGGCTGAGCGGAAGAGCCAGTTCCTGTCCGGCATCATGCAGCCGCTGATGAACGTGATCGGCAACCTCGGATACGTGGTGGTCTGCGTGCTGGGCGCGATCCTGGCCATTGACGGCCAGATCAGCTTCGGCGTGATCACGGCCTTTATCATGTACGTGCGTCTGTTCACCTCCCCTCTGAGCACCATTGCCCAGGGCATGACTCAGATGCAGACAGCCGCCGCGGCGGGGGACCGGGTTCTGGATTTCCTGAAGGAAGAGGAGCTTCCCGATGAAAGCGGCAAGACGGAACGGCTGGAGGATGTGCGCGGTGAAGTGGAATTTGACCATGTGCGGTTCAGCTATCCTTCCAATCCGGATAAGATCATCATCAAGGATTTCTCTGCCCATGTCAGTCCCGGGCAGAAGGTGGCCATTGTCGGTCCCACCGGCGCGGGCAAAACGACCATGGTCAATCTGCTGATGCGGTTTTATGAGATCAACAGCGGAGACATCCGGATTGACGGAGTTTCCACCTCCTCCCTGACCAGGGAGAATGTCCACAGCCTGTTCGGCATGGTTTTGCAGGATACCTGGCTTTTTGAGGGGACAGTTCGGGAGAATTTGGTGTATAATAAAGAGGGAGTGACAGATGAAGAGCTGGAGAGGGCGTGCAGAGCCTGTGGAATTTATCATTTCATAGAGACGCTGCCCAACGGGTTCGATACGGTGCTGGGCGAGAATATCAATATTTCAGCAGGCCAGAAGCAGCTGTTTACGATCGCCCGTGCCATGATCCAGAACAGTCCCATGCTGATCCTGGACGAGGCGACCAGTTCCGTTGATACCAGGACAGAGCTGATCACCCAGAAGGCAATGGACCAGCTGACGGAAAACAGAACCAGCTTCGTCATCGCTCATCGTCTCTCTACCATAAAGAACGCGGATCTGATCCTTGTGATGAAGGATGGAGATATTATTGAACAGGGAACCCATGAAATGCTTCTGGCGAAGGGCGGTTTCTACGCGGATCTTTACAACAGTCAGTTTGAAAAGGCGTCGTGAAACGGCGCCTTCCGGAAAGGAGTATGATGTTCTATGAAGTCTTTGGCAATTGAAAGAGAATTTGGAAGCGGCGGACGGGAAATCGGAATGAAAGTTGCCCGGATGGCGGGGATTCCTTATTATGACAGCGCCCTGATGGTCAAAGCTGCCGAAGCCCAGGGAATATCCGTGGGAATGCTGGAGGAGTATGACGAAAAAAGATCCGGAAGCTTTTTGTATGATATTGCCGCCTATACCAGCTATGCCAACGGAAACAGAAAAAATTCAGTCTATGAGCTGTTCAGCGGAATGGAAAAGACCATCAGAAAGCTGGAGCTGGAAGGCCCCGCGGTGTTTATCGGGCGCTGTTCCACAGAGATCCTGAAGGAGCGCTCCAATGTGCTCAGGGTTTACATATATTCCTCGGATATTTCCAGACGGATCGAAAGGACCGTAAAGACGGAGGGCGTCTCTGAGACGGAGGCAAAGCGGCTTCTGGATAAAAAAGATAAGCAGAGGCGGAATTATTTCCGGTTCTGGACTCAGAAGGAATGGGGCGACCGGGCCAATTATGATATGGAGCTGAACACTTCTTTCCTGTCCGCGGAGGAATGCGCCAGGATCCTTCTGAGCGCAATGGGATAACCGGGACCGCGTGAGAAACAGCGGGACGGGACCGGGAAAAAGACTGAGAGCGTGCTCTGGAATGGAAGCTTTTCAGGAAATATTTTTCTGCGGAAAACGGAAGGGAAAACTCACAGGTCATGAGTTTTCCCTTTATTCATCGTCGAATATGGTTTCGTTCATTTCGGGAAAATCCAGAAGTTCTGACAATGTCATATCCAGCCCGATGGCCAGTTTGTGCAGAGTTTTCAGTTTGGGATTTTTGGTTTTTCCCGACATGATGTTTTCCACCGTGGACTGGGTGATGCCAGACAGGGTGGCCAGTTTGTTGATGGTGATTTTTTTCTTTTCGCAGAGTCTGGTAAGACGTAAAATAATAACATCAGAATAAGTCATATGGATGCTCCCTTGCTATAGAAATAAAATTCAGATAAACTATAAGAGCATTTTGAATTCAAGGTTAATGGTATGCGGTTAAAATAAAATGATTCATCCGGAAAATCAGGTCCTCAGGATATTTATGCCACGATGGATGGGAATGCATGCAAAAGAAATATCTGGATTCAGCTGGAAAATACAGCCGTCAGTGATAGCAGAAGGCATATCTATATACTTATTAAAAGTATAGAATTTTTTGGTGAAAAATATTAACGGCACAGGGTTAATTTGGAAAATAAAATATGGTAAACTGTCGATATAGAAAGATAGACCGATCCGCTTTTGGATCGCAGATGGAAAGGATGTTTGATTCAGAATGAAAGAAAGAACGGAACGTGAAAAAAAACGGGAATTGCATGACAGAATCCAGAAGGACATTGAAAGGTATGGGGGAAACAGGGAAGTGTTTGCCTGTTTTCTGAAAAAACGTCAGAATCTGGAGGATTACAGTCTCAGACAGGAGGGGCGCTGCACGGAACCGGTGCTTCTGGAGCAGCTGGAAACGGCGGTGATCGAAGAGCTGGAGCAGCTGCACTGAGCCGGAGGGAGAATATGGGATATAAAGCCGGCCGCGGAGGCCGGCTTTCCTGTCCCGCGCGCTGCGGGAAGCGAGGTTGTCCGTTCTGTTCTGGATGGCAAGTGTGACAATTTGTTTCTTGACAGTGCATTTTTCATACAGTATAATCGGAAGCAGGATGTCGAAACGGGGCTTATACATGTTTCGATCAAAATCAGATATGATACAATAAAAAAGAGCATTTGACTTTTCAGACGTTGTATCAGTGAAAATTGAATAAGGTGAACTGTAGCCGATTCACTGCGGCAAGGAATACGGTGAGAATCCGTAACAGACTATCTCTACTGTAAGGAGGACGAAACGGGCAAAGATGCCACTGGGAAACTGGGAAGGCGCCCTTAGTAGGTTGAATCTAAGTCAGGACACAAGTTTACAGTTACTGAAATCGTAAGCATGGCGATAAGGTGATACTCTTTTTGGGCATCCACATTTTACCCATCTTCCGTAAGGAAGATTTTTTTGTTTCACAGGAAACTGTGTTCCGGCGGAACAGAAAGCAGGAGTTGTACTGCGGGTAAAGCACACAGATTTGTTCTCAGGGATCCAGACAGGAAAAGGAGGGGATTATGTGAAAAACAGGAGAACAAAGTATCTATGGAAACGTCTGACGGTTATGATGCTCGTATTTTTTTTGCTCTGCCAGACGGCAGTTCCCGCATTTGCGGCGGAGGAGACGGAAGCCTCCGGACTGACCCCGGCGGCAGGGGAAATGGCACACGAAGAGGAAGCGGCGGATCTTTCAGTTGCCACGGCGGGCGAGCTGAAGGTGTTCCGTGACGCGGTGAACGCGGGCGACAGATATGAGGGAAAGACCGTGCGGCTGACGGCGAACATCGATCTGGCCGGCAGCGAAACGGATCAGTGGACGCCTATTACGGGCTTTGCCGGAACATTTGACGGAGATGGCCATGTGATTTCCGGCCTCTACATCAATACTTCAGCGGGTAGTCAGGGCCTGTTCGGAACTGTTACCGCGGGCGGCGCGGTGCGGAATCTGACCGTGCGCGGGAGCGTCACAGGGGGAAGCTCAACGGGCGGCCTGATCGGAAGCCTCACCAGCGGAACAGTGGAGAACTGCCAGAGCAGCGTGACGGTGAATGGAAGCAGCAATGTGGGCGGTCTTGTGGGCACCATCGGCGGGACATCTGTGATCCGTACCAGTGCCAATTACGGAGAGGTGCGGGGAACCGTCGGTTATGTAGGAGGAATCGCGGCGCTGACGGCGGGAAGCAGCTATACCATTGAGAACTGCTTCAATGCGGGAACAGTGGCAGGCCCCGCGTCCGTGGGCGGGATTTCCAGCGGTTCCAGGAGCGGGAGTCCGACACATAAGAACTGTTATAACTACGGAATGGTGGAGGTGACCGGAACCGGCAGCGGAAGCAATGTTGGAGCCATCTCCGGCAGCGGAAGAGGGAGCATCACCAACTGTTATTATCTGACCGGAACAGCGGCCGGAGGCGCCAACGGCTCCGACGCGGAAGGCGCAACGGCTCCGAAGACAGAGGCGGAGATGAAGGACGCTTCTTTTGTTGATTTGCTGAACGCGGGAGGCTCTGCTTATACGGCAGATTCTGCGGATACGCCGGTCAACGGCGGATATCCGGTGTTTGCATGGCAGCTGGCGGTGGATCAGACAGAACCGGGGGAATCGGAAACGCCTGAATTTGAGGAGGCGACAGAGCTTTCTGCTCAGCTTTCTTCCTATATCAGACAGATGATCGACGGCCGCCGTGCCCAGAATGGGATCGCAGAGGGAGAAAGCCTGATGGGCAGCGATTCCTGGACGGCGGGAGCCAGCAGCACCGGAACGGACTGGTTCGCGCTGGCCATGGGACGCTACAGCTATGTGAACAGCGAAGGGGCGACAGTCTATCTGTATGATGACTTTGGCGGGTACGCGGCTTATCTGGAAGCCATGTGCCAATACATAACCGATACCTATGCGGCCAACAGCGGCATTCTGGACAGAAACAAGGCGACGGAGTGGCAGAGAGCGGCTGTGACGATTCTGGCTCTGGGCGGAGACCCCACCAGCTTCGGGACCTACAATGGGACGGAGATCAATCTGGTGGCGGACGGCGGCTATTATTGCGTGATCTCGCCGGGACGGCAGGGGCTGAACGGATGGATATGGGGCCTGATCATGATCAATGCCATGGATTATGAAGTCCCCGGGGACGCCGCTTATCCTGTGGAAACATTCATCACACAGATCCTGAGCCGGCAGATGGCGGACGGCGTGAACGGGAACGCATACGGCGGATGGGCGCTGAGCGGGAGTTCATCAGATCCGGATATGACGGCTATGGCAATCCAGGCGCTGGCGCCCTATTACAACAGCAGCACCGAATATACGTATGAGCTGGGCGGAGAGACCGTTGTCAAAACTGTGCACCAGGCGGTCAATGAGGCGCTGGACTGGCTGTCAGAGAATCAGAATGACGCCGGAGACTTTGGCAGCTGGGGCACCACTAATGTGGAAAGTACAGCGCAGGTCCTGGTGGCCGTTTTATCCCTGAATCTGGATCCGGCAGCGGATGAGCGGTTCATTACAGATTCGGGCAATACCCTGCTGGACGGAATCTTAAAGTATCGTCTGGCGGACGGCACCTTTTCCCATACTTACGGAGCTGCCCCCAACGGAATGGCTACAGACCAGGCGGGCTATGCCCTGGTGGCGTACTGGAGGTACGAGAACGGCATGAGGAGCCTGTATGACTTCAGGGCACCCAGGAGTCAGGAAGCACAGGCGGCCATCAACGCCGCGGAGACGGCGATCAGCAGCCTTCCGGCAGCGGGAACAGAAGGATATAAAGGGGCGCTGATGGACGCTTACCTGACCTGTCTTGCGGTGAAGGAGACGGAACGGCAGTATATTTCCAATTACGATGTTCTCTACAGGGCGATTGAACAGGCAGGCGGTCTTGGCAATCTGGATAAGGACGACCCCTATCCAGTGGAGCTGACGCTGATTTCCCCGCCGGATAAAACCGCTTATCAGGAGAATGAATTCTTTGACCCTGCGGGGATGTCCGTCGGGCTGCGGTACAGCGACGGCACGGTGACAGAGGTGACGGGGTATACCTATCTTCCGGACAGAGCGCTGGCGCCGGAGGATGAGGAGATTGTCATTTATTATCAGGGCTTTTCCGTCACTGTGCCTGTGACGGTGGAAGAACAGGTGCCCTGGAACGGCTCCGGGACAGAAGAGGATCCTTATCTGATCAGCCGGGCTCAGGATCTGGAGGCCCTCAGTGATTTTGTCAATGTGAAGAGAAAGAACTGCGACGGTCTGTATTTCAAAATGACCGATAACATTAATATGGAAGATGTGGACGACTGGAGGCCCATCGGCACTTCCAGCTGGGGATTCAACGGGATTTTTGACGGCGGAAACCACGCGGTCAAAAACCTCACTTATACTTCGGGCAGCTATGCGGGACTGTTTGGCTGTGTGGTGAGAGGGACTGTTAAAAATCTGGGCATGGCAGGAGGAAGCTTTGGAAGATCAAACGGGAGCTTCTGCGGCGCCATCGTCGGATGGGCAGAATCCATCACCATGGAAAACTGCTGGAGCAGCGCGTCTGTGTCCGGAAATTATACGGGCGGTCTGATCGGCACAGTCCGGGGCGGCGCGTCTACGATTTCGGGATGCTTTAACAGCGGGACTGTGACCGGTTCAAACGTAGGCGGAATTGTGGGACATCTGAGCGCTTCTGCCCTGACGGCCGTTTCCGACTGCTACAATGTGGGCGCGGTCACGACATCCAGCAGCGGCGGCGGCATCTGCGGTCGGGTGCAGGATACCAATACGATCCGGAACTGCTACAATACAGGACTGATCACGGTGACGGGAAGCGACCTTCTCAATCTCGGAGAAATTTGCGGTCTCGTCACGAGCGGAAGCACCAGTGAAAATAATTACTATCTTGCGGGACAGAGCGATCTGACCGGCGTCGGTGCTCAGGAGGACAGCCAGTCGGGCTGCACGGCTCTGACGGAAGAGGACATGAAGGCGTCCGGCTTCCCGGGACAGCTCAGCGACCGCTTCGAAGCAGATACGGCAGGGCTGAACGGCGGCTATCCGGTCCTGACATGGCAGCCGCTCGTCAATCTTGACACAGAAGCAAAAAATGTGGATCTGTATATTACGACAGAAGAAGAGTTCCTCGCCTTCGCGGCAGCTGTCAACGCGGGTGAATCCTATGAGGGCATGCTGGTGGCGCTGACGCGGGATATGAATCTGGCCTTTGAGACATGGACGCCCATTGGAAATGAGAACAACAGCTTTAACGGAACCTTTGATGGTCAGGGTTTCGGCGTTTCCGGCCTTCTGGTGGAGGCATCAGGCAGCTGCGGCGGTCTGTTCGGAGTCATCGGAGCCGACGCGGTGATCCGCGACACAGGCGTGAATTCAGGATCAGTTGCCGCGGCAAGTGTGGCCGGAGGCCTGATCGGCCGTGCCGCGGATGGATTCCAGATCCTGAACTGCTGGAACCTGGCCGATGTATCGGCACAGATCATGGCCGGAGGCATTCTGGGAAGTGTGGATACCGGATATGTGGACGATTCTTCCGATCCGGTGACGAGTTTGATTTCAGGCTGCTATAACGGCGGAGCTGTCACTGTGTCTTCCATGCTGGCAGGAGGCGTTGTGGCGGAGGCCAGACATGTAAAGGCAGAAAACTGCTACAACGTGGGAACTGTCACCGCGCCTCTGTATGAGGGAGGCATTACCGGATGGCTGCTGCGACAGGGAATCCTGTCCAACTGCTATAACGCGGGCCCGGTATCCCGCGCTGGCGTCGCGGGGAGCGTGCTGTCCGGCGACAATGCGGAGGTTGAAAACTGCTATTATGTATCGGACGGTTTTTCGTCAGAGGCCGCAGACGGTTCAGCGGGCCTGAGCGCGGAGGAAATGAAGGAGGAATCCTTCGCGGAACGGCTGGGAGACGCTTATCGGGCGGAGAGTGGCTTCAACAACGGTTATCCGGTCCTTTTCTGGGAGGAGAGCCGTTATGTGATTTCTTCTGACACAAGGCTGGCAGGGGTCGCCCTCGGCCGATACGCGGGAGAAGAAGTTTCTGAAGGCATATGGCAGATTACCGTTCCGGAGGGCGTGGAACCCATGCAGTTCGGTCTTACCGTGACGCCGGAGGATCCCAACAGCCGGTTTACCACCCCGCTTGCGGATGAAGCCTATCAAGAATGGAACTTCACTGTGACGGCTGAGGATGGTACGACTGCGGATTATACGGTATATGTGACGGTGGGACACAGCTATCTGGATGAGCTGGCGGCAGCCGGAGTGGATGCTCTGATCGGCGAGATTCCCGATACCATTACGATGGAGAGCGGCGCGGCGATCGAGGCGGCCAGAGAGGCGTATGAGGCCCTCACCACTCTTCAGAAGGATCTGGTCCGGAATCTGGAAGCGCTGGAGGCCGCGGAAGCGGCGTACAGCCGTCTGGTCGATTCCTATCGTTTCGTTGACGTGCCGGATGACGCCTGGTTCGCGGAAGAGGTACAGTATGTGTATGCGCATCAGATCATGACGGGCACGGATCCGGAACGGCATATCTTTTCGCCCTATGAGACCGTGGCCCGCGCCCAGTTTGCCCTGATCATTCACAGGATGGAGGGAGAGCCGGAGGCTGAGAACGGAAAAACATTCCCGGATGTTTCAGCGGATGAATGGTACGCGCGGGCGATTGCCTGGGCTTCCTCAGATGAAGTCGGCATCATCACCGGATATTCATCGGGATATTTCGGTCCGTCCAATTACGTGACGAGAGAGCAGATGGCGGTTATGCTGTACCGCTATGTCCGGTATAAAGGCTATGACACTTCCACCAGCGCGGATCTGGGAAGCTACAGAGACGCGGATCAGGTCAGCGACTTTGCCCTCGATGCGATGAAATGGGCGGTGGGCGCCGGTATCATCAGCGGAAAATATGATCAGACCATGCTTGAGCCTATGGCGGGTACAAGCCGTGCCGAGGCAGCAGTTATGATCACGCGTTTTATGAAACAGTTTCAGTAAGACTGATTCAGAAGAACCGTATCTTGAAATGTAACGGGCTGCGCGGCCGGAGGACAGACGGATCCGGCCGCGCAGATCAAAAAAGGAGCTTTTCATGGGAAAATGGATCAAACGGCTGGCAATGGTTTTGACTGCGGCAGTCCTGGCAGGAGCAGTTTACGGCGGACTGCGGCAGGCGGGCGCTTACGCGCCCGAAAATCCCATGGATGAGCCGGCAGAGCAATATTCTCTGATCCGGGCTTCTGAGGATCTGGAAGCAGGAAGCGGAGCAGGGGATTTTTATTTTGATATCAGCAGTGAATTTGAACAGGAGGCTCAGGATGAAGAAAATCCGGAGCCGGAACAGACGGAGCCGGATCCCGGCGCCCGGCAGACAGAGACGGGAGAAACGGAAGGGCAGATGCTGTCAGGAGGGACTGTGCTGACCGGCGGAGAGGAGACGGGAGAACAGGAGAAAACGCAGAACGTGATCCAGACGGCGGAACCTCCGGAGCAGGAAAATCCGACTGAATCGCCGCAAAGGGATTATGACGGTTATTTTACCACATCGATCCGGGAAGGGGAAGTCTTAAGTTCCCGTTCTTACAGTTTTACAATTCAGCAGAAGGATCATGGGCTTACAGTGGAAGATACACAGGTGGCGGTCAATGGAACGGGTGTGGAACCCTTTCAGGGCCAGGTTTATCTGGAGGAGGGGGAGAATACCATTACCATCACCGTGACTTATACAGACGAGGAGGAGGGGCGGACATTTCAGGTGAGCCGTTCCTATCATGTGGAGGTGGTTCTGGGAGAAATCGCCCTGAATGTCCGGGGACTTTCCGACGGCGCGGAGGTCTCTTCCTCCTCTTTCAATTTTGACGCCTCCGCCTCCTATGAAGGTGAAGAAATTCCTTTATTGGTGACGCTGAACGGAAATACCGTCCAGCGTAAGTACAGCGGCTATCAGTGTCGGCTGGAGGAGGGGGAGAATGAAATCCGCCTGAAGGCCGAGGCAGAGGACGGGACCGTCAAAGAAGCGGTTTATCACATTGTTTATATCAGGCCGGAATCCAGCTATGAGATCGTGACGGATCTGGCCGATCAGGAGGTAAACGCGGCTGAATTCGCATTTCATGTGGCAGTGACCCGGCAGGGAGTGCCGACCCAGAATTTCAGCGTCCGTCTGAACGGCGCGGAAATTTTCGGAACAGACGGCGCTTATGCCTGCAGTCTTCTGGAGGGCGACAATCTGATCGAGATCCTGGCGGGCAGTCTGGAGGAACGGGTTACGGAACAGTATGTGGTCAATTATGTGGTGGTAGTGCCGGGGGACGGGGATGCGGATCTATCCGGACAGCAGCCCCGCATCAATTACAGCGGCATCGGCGACGGTATGGAGATCCGGGATACGGTGTGGAACATTGAGCTGGCCTCCAGGGACTATAAAGGCGAGCGGATCCAGGCCGACGGCATCTCTGTCACCTGCAACGGAGAGACGGCAGTGCTGATCTGGGATGACAGCGTCAAGACCAGTTACCGCCTGCATCTGACCTCCGGAATCAATGAGATCATCTTTACAGTTACAGACAGCTATGGGAACATCGCTTCTGAAACCATTCATGTCACCTGCACGGCGGCGGAGGACGGAGCCGTGATCGGAACGGTCACCATCAGTCTGGAAGCTACCACCATCGGACTGGGATCTCTCATTCCACCGACGCAGGTGGAGATCCGTCAGGGGGAGAGTCTGGCCTATGTTCTGGACCGCTTCCTGAAAGCGCACGGGTTTGATTATACCTGTACGGGAACTCTGGAGAGCGGGTTTTATCTGGCCAGCGTGATCAAAGAAGGGATCATTTCCAGCCCGTCGGTGCCGGAGGATCTGGCCCGGGTACTGGAAGAAAACAACATTCCCTACAGTCTGACCGACTATGGAAGTCCCGATGAACTGGGGGAGTTTGATTTTGGAGAAAAGTCGGGATGGATGTATTCCATAGACGGAAATTATCCTAATTACGGATTTTCGGACGCCTATCTGACGGACGGGAATGAGGTGCGCATCCGTTATACCCTCGCACTGGGCCGGGACATCGGAGGCGGAGGCGCCGCGGGAGATGAAAACAGCAATCTGGGAGAATGGTAGATATGGTAAGACGAAAAAAATGGATCCGTCTGCTGGCGGCGGCGCTGGTTTTTGTGTGCTGCCGCCCGGCAGGGTCGGAAACCGTCCTGGCGGCGGAAGAGGAGACTGCGGTCCATCACGATTATACGGCGGAGGAAATCCGGCAGATCATAGAAGACGGCATTGCCTGGAAAAAAGAAGAAAGCGGGATTTCCGGCGATACGGGCCTTCTGAACGGGCCGTTTCTGAACAGCGTGGGAACCACTTCGGGAGACTGGTACGCACTGGCGCTGGGACGCATAGGAGAGGTGGACAACCTGCAAGGATACGCGGCAGTGCTGGAACAGAATGTGCTGAGCCGCTATGAAACGGAACAAAAGCTGGACAGCGACAAGGCGACAGAGTGGCACAGGATCGCGCTGACCCTTTTGTCTCTGGGACAGGATCCGACCGATCTCACGGGAGAAGACGGAGAAACGGTCAATCTGATCGCGGACGGTGTCTATAACCGGGGAAAAACAAAAGATCTGGGGGCCCAGGGACTGAACGGTTATATCTGGGGACTTCTGACTCTGGACAGTCTCCGTTACAGGGTGCCGGAAGACGCCTCTGACACCCGCAGGGACATTCTCGATGTGATGGCGGACAGTCAGCTGGCGGACGGGAGCTTTGCCCTTGCCGGCACGGAAGAAGGAAAGGGTGACGTGGATGTGACCGCTATGGCTGTGCAGGCGCTGGCGCCTTATTATAACGCTTCTGAAAGGTTTGGCACGAAGTCCGGACGGACAGTCCGTGAAATCGTGGACGCTGCCCTGGCTTTTCTGTCAGGACAGCAGACAGAGTCCGGAGCCTTTTCAAGCTGGGGAGAGGAAAATCTGGAAAGCGCGGCCCAGGTGGTCCTGGCGCTGTGCGCCCTGGGGAGAAATCCCGCTTCAGAGGAAGCGTTTATCAAAAACGGCCGGACACTGCTGGACGGAATGATGCAGTTTCGCATGGGGGACGGAGGATTTGTCCACTCATTTTCTCACGACAGCGAAAATCCGGATGCCAGACCGGACACCTCCAATTCCATGGCCACGGAGCAGGCACTCTGCGCGCTGACAGCTCTGTACCGCCTTTACGGAAATTTCAGGAGCTTTTATGATTTCAGACCGGAGGCAGAGGGGGCCGTGAAGGAACAGATCACGGATCTGGAAGAGCAGATCGGGGCGCTGGACGAAGGCGCACAGGCCGGGCAGATTGAGGCGCTGCTGGAAGCGTATCAGGCGGTGCCTGTTTCAGAGCGCTCCTATGTGAGTAATTTCTGGAAGCTGTTCGATGCCATGGAACAGGCGGGGATTCCGGATGATTCCGACTCTATCCTGGAGGCGATGGAAACGGCGGAAGGCGGAGACGGCGCCGTGATCTCCATATTTGAAGACGGAGGGGAGGTATCAGCCCATATCCTGTTTACGGAGGCGGACGCGCAGACGGTATCAGAACTTCCGGATCCGGTGACGACAGAGTCCGGCGGAGCGGTGACTGCTCTGCTCGACAAGCTGAACAAAGCGGAAAACCGTGGCGATTATGAGGAACTGGTCCCCGTGCTGGAAGAGAAACAGGCTCAGATTGAAGTAATCCTGGATGAGATTGAATCGATCAACCAGGAGATTCTGGACAGCCTTTATCCATATGAAGAGATTTCCCTGAAGGACAGGGAAACCGTGAAAGCCATCTCGGCCAGGATCGGGAGCCTGAGCGAATACGACAGAAGCCGGATCCAGGGAGCGGAGGATGTGCTGCGGGCTGAAACCCGTCTGGACACCTGGATCCGCATGCTGGTGATCTTCGCGGCAGCCGCGGCTGCTGCGGCTGTTCTTTCCGCCGTTCTGGTGATCCGGCACCGGAAGCGGAGGCGGGACAGGCTGGAGAGACAGATGCTCCTGCCGTCGGATCTGGATGATGAGGACAGTGATTTTTAAAGAAAAGCCGGAGGAGGGAGCGCAGCGTGAAAAAAGATATTCTCATACTGGGAGCCGTTATTCTTCTGGTCATTCTTCTGGCGGCCGGAACGGACATCCAGTCGGTGGACGAGTATTATCTGACTCATATTGATGACATTACAGAAGATTCGGAGACTGTAACACTGAGCATCAACTGCAGCACGGTCCTGGACAACTGGGACAGGCTGCCGGAGTCTTTGCAGGATGAAGCATATGTGCCGTCAGACGGATGGATCATGAAAAAGACAGAATATGTACTGCGTCCCGGGGATACGGCATTTGACATTCTGAACCGGGCGGTCCGCCACCAGAAAATCCAGATGGAGTACCAGGGGGCTGACGCCAACGTATACAACAGTGTGTATATCCAGGGGATCCATTATCTGTATGAGTATTCCTGCGGGCCTTTGAGCGGATGGATGTACCGGGTCAACGGCGAGTTTCCCGACTGCGGATGTGACGCCTATCAGCTGAAGGATGGGGACCGGATCGAATTCATCTACACCTGTGACCTGGGACGGGATATCGGCGGAGAAATGAGAAAGGAGGAATGAGCCATGGGAGATTTTGCGTCTTTTCATCCGGCTGTTTCATTTGTGTATTATGTGCTGGTGCTGGCGGTTTCCATGTTTACCCTGCATCCGGTGCCGGTGGTGATCTCTATGGCAGGGGCCTTTCTTTACTTTGCCCTCACCCACAGAATCCGCGTGACAGTCTCTGATGCGGTATTCTATATTCTGCTGTTCATCCTGCTTTCTCTGACAAATCCGCTGTTTGTCCACAATGGGGAGACGATCCTGTTTTTCATGAACGGAAATCCCATTACCCTGGAGGTGTTTCTTTACGGCATGGCCATGGCCGGGATGCTGATCGGGGTCATGTACTGGTGCAAGTGCTATCAGATTGTGATGACTTCGGACAAATTTCTGTATCTGTTCGGAAGGGCGGTTCCCAGACTTTCCCTAGTCCTTTCCATGGCGCTTCGGTTTATCCCGCTGTTTAAAAAACACGCGGGAGAGGTGAGGCGGGTGCAGAAGACCATGGGTATGTACGCGGGAACCGGAATCACGGACCGGCTGCTGTTTTCTCTCCGGGTGTTCGACAGCGTGGCGGGATGGTCACTGGAAAACGCCATTGATACGGCTGATTCCATGCGTGCGAGGGGATATGGCCTGAAGGGCAGGAGCAATTTTTCTGTTTTTCCCTTTGAAAAGAAAGATCTGCTCATGCTTGCGGTCCTGGCGGCAGCGGCCGCCGCTGTTCTGGGCGGATATTTCGCGGGCGTATTTGATTTTTCTTATTATCCGGCTGCGGATCAGGTTGCGTTTGGTTCCGGTCTGATTGTTCAGACGGTCATCCTGTCGGCGCTTATGCTGCTGCCGGCGGTTCTGGAGATAAAGGAGAAGATAAAGTGGAATTACTTGAAGTCAGGAATCTGAGCTTTTCCTATGCGGGAGAGTCAAAAAAAGCTGTGGAGGATGTTTCATTTTCCGCGGATGAGGGAACGTTTACTGTGATCTGCGGAGAATCCGGCTGCGGAAAGACAACCCTTCTCAGACTCATCAAACGGGAGCTTTCACCCCGCGGGGAAAAAAGCGGAGAGATTTTGTACAGAGGAGAACTGCAGGAAGCGCTGGATGACAGGACGGCCGCCTCTCAGATCGGCTTTGTCCTGCAGAATCCAGAGCAGCAGCTGGTCACGGACAAGGTCTGGCATGAACTGGCATTCGGACTGGAAAATCTGGGATATCCGACTCCGCTCATCCGGCAGAAGGTGGGAGAGATGGCAAACTTTTTCGGAATCCATCCCTGGTTTCAGAAGAAAACCAGCGAGCTGTCGGGAGGTCAGAAGCAGCTTCTGAATCTGGCCTCTGTCATGGTCATGCAGCCGAAGCTTCTGCTTCTGGACGAACCCACTTCCCAGCTGGATCCGATTGCGGCGTCGGATTTCATCGCTACTTTGAAAAAGCTCAATGAAGAGCTGGGCCTGACCATCATCATGACCGAACACCGGCTGGAAGAGGTGTTTTCCATTGCGGACAGGGCCATTGTCATGGAAAACGGGAGGATCCTGCTGGCTGATACGCCCGGAGGGGCCGGAGCTTCTCTGGCATCCATGGAGGATGGAAAGCGCATGTCTGTGAGCATGCCGAGCGCCGTCCGGATCTATCAGGCCACAAAGGACCTGCTGAAGAAAGAGGAAACCTTCTGTCCCCTCACGGTACGGGAAGGCCGGGCTTACCTGGAGAAACATTTTGGGAATCAGATCCGTTCCCCGGAGGCCGGAGAAAACAGTCGGGAAAGGAACCCTGTTCCTGACGGGAAAAGGGAGGCGGTCCTGCAGATGCGGGAGGTCTGGTTCCGCTATGAGCGGGAGCTGCCGGATGTGCTGAGAAGCGCGGCGCTGACTATGGAGGCGGGAGAGATTGTCAGCATTCTCGGCGGAAACGGATCGGGGAAGACGACACTTTTAAATGTGATCAGCGGAGCCAGAAGAGCTTACCGGGGAAAGCTGCGGATCTTCGGGAAAAGGATGAAGGATTATAAAGGAAATGAACTGTACCGGAACCACCTGGCGCTCCTGCCGCAGAATCCTCAGACTGTTTTTGTAAAAGCGACAGTCCGGGAGGAATACCGGGAGACCGGACGGCTCATGGGGTATCGGAAGGAAGAACTGGAGGAACGGATCGAGGCGCAGGCGGAGCAGCTGCAGATCCGGGCGCTTCTGGACCGGCATCCTTATGATCTGAGCGGCGGGGAACAGCAGAAAGCGGCTCTGGGGAAGATCCTGCTGCTGAATCCGAGGCTGCTGCTTCTGGACGAGCCCACGAAAGGAATTGATGCCTGGTCCAAGCAGATGCTCATGGGAATCCTGCGCGGCCTGAAGAAAAAAGGAATTTCCATGCTTCTGGTGACCCATGATGTGGAGTTTGCGGCGGAAATATCGGACCGGTGCGGCCTGTTCTTTGACGGCCAGGTCCTGAGTGCCGGACCGCCCCGGGAATTTTTTTCTGAAAATACCTTTTATACGACGGCGGCCAGCAGGATTTCCAGGAACCGTTATGGCGGGGCGGTCACATGCGCAGACGTGATCGGTCTGTGCAGACAGAACGGGGCGCTTCAGAGTGAGACGGCCGCGGGCAGCGGAGGTGAGAGTCTGTGAGCCGCAGGAAAAAGTGGAATATTGTGATTCTGACGATCGGAGTGCCGCTCCTGATCGCGGCGGGGGTCCGACTGTTTCATGACAGGCGCTATCATCTGATCTCCCTGGCCATTGTGCTGGTGGCCTGTCTGCCTTTTTTCCATTTTTTTGAGAAAAAGAGGACGGATACCCGCACGCTGGTGGTGGTCGCGGTGATGACGGCCCTAGCGGTGACAGGACGGTTTATTTTTGCGCCGGTGCCCGGCTTTAAGCCGGTCACGGCCCTGGTGATTCTGGCCGGCATGTATCTGGGTTCAGAGGCCGGGTTCCTGACAGGAGCCCTGTCGGCAGTGATTTCCAATATGTTTTTCGGGCAGGGACCCTGGACCCCTTTTCAGATGTTTGCCTGGGGTATGATCGGTCTCATCGCGGGGCTCTCGTTTTTGCGGCGGCTTTTGAGACAGAAATGGATCCTTCTGGCCTATGGTGTTTTTGCAGGTGTGCTCTACTCCTTCCTGATGGATATCTGGACGGTGCTTTCCATGGACGGGGGATTCCGGCTGAGCCGCTATCTGGTGAGGATGGCCAGTGCCCTTCCTTTCACAGCGGCCTACGCCGCCTCAAATGTGGTGTTTCTCTGGCTGATCAGGAAGCCGCTGGGCGATAAGCTGGAACGACTGAATATAAAATACGGAATCGGAGGTTGAAACATTGGAACAGACAGAAAAGATCGTGGAACGGATCCTGGCTGAGATCAAAAAAGTGGTGGTCGGAAAGGACGCGGTGGTGGAAAAGGTTCTGATGGCCATGCTGGCCAGAGGGCATGTGCTTCTGGAGGACATTCCCGGCGTGGGAAAAACGACGCTGGCGCTGGCTTTTGGAAGGGCGATGGGACTGTCCTGTAAAAGAATCCAGTTTACACCGGATACGCTGCCCTCAGATGTGACGGGATTTACCATGTATGAGAAAGCGCAGGGGGCCTTTGTCTATAAGGAGGGAGCGGCCATGACAAATCTCCTCTTGGCGGATGAGATCAACCGGACCTCCAGCAAAACCCAGTCGGCGCTTCTGGAGATCATGGAAGAAGGCAATGTGACAGTGGATGGCGTGACCCATCCCCTGCCCAGGCCCTTTTTCGTGATCTCCACCCAGAATCCGCTGGGATTCGCGGGGACGCAGATGCTGCCGGAGTCCCAGCTGGACCGTTTTATTGTACGGCTGTCCATGGGGTATCCGGATGCGGAAAGCCAGCTGACCATTCTGAAGGACAGACAGAAGGAACAGCCGCTGGATCTGGTGGAGCAGGTGACGGACGCGGAAGGAATCCTGTCCATGCAGACGCTGGTGGATGAGATCTACGTTTCCGACGCAGTGCTGAACTATATGATCGCGCTGGCAGAGGCCACCCGCGGCCACGAGCTGGTGTCGCTGGGGGTCAGTCCGAGGGGAATCCTGGCCTTAAGCCGCATGGCGAAAGCGCGGGCCTTTATGAGGGGAAGCGATTATGTGCTGCCGGAGGATGTGATCGACGTATTTCCCGATGTATGCGGCCACAGACTGATCCTGCGGGCCAAGTCCAGGCTGAGCGGCGTGACGGAGGCGGATGTGGCCGGCCAGATCCTGGAGACCGTAAAGAATCCTGTTTTATAGGAAAAGGAGCGGGACTATGATCAAAACGAGACTTTTCTGGACGTTCTGGATGCTCTTTCTGATCCTGGGCAGTCTTGCCTCCGGCCTGGCAGGGGGGCTGGCGCTGGCGGCGCTGACGGCGGTTCTGTCTGTCTGTTCCGGTGCGTTCTGTTTTCTGTCGGCAGACAGGATTTCCCTGACTTTTGAGCTGCCGTCCCGGACAGAAAAAGGAGAGGCGGCGGACTGCCGGATTATCCTCTCCAACAGCGGAAAACTGCCGGCCGCCGGGATCCGCCTGATTCTGGAACTGAACAACCATCTGACCGGAGAACGGCGCCGGGAGACCGTTTCCTGCGCTTTGGCCGCGGGAGCTGTCCGGGAGAAAAGTTTTTCCGCAGCCAGTATGTACTGCGGAACCGTGTCAGTGAGCGCTGTCTGTATGGAATGTACGGATCTTTTCCGGATTTTCAGGCGGAAACGGTATCCGGAGGAGACGGCGAAAATGTTCGTTCTGCCGGTTATGGCAGAGCAGGATTTTGTCGGCATCCGTCATGCCGTGCCCAGGGAGAGCGATACGTTCGCGGACGGCAGGCCGGGATCGGATCTGAGTGAGATATATGAGATCAGAGAATATCAGCCCGGGGACCCGGTCCGAACGTTTCACTGGAAGGCAACGGCAAAAGCGGACCGGATGATGGTGCGGGTGGGCAGCTTTCCCGTGGACAGGAGCATTCTGATTCTGTTTGACAGCTTCTGCAGGGATAAAAGGATGCTGACGCCCGCCAGGCTGGACCGCCACGCGGAACGGTTTTTCTGCCTCTCCAGGAATCTGACTGAGCGTCATCTGCCTCACACGGCGGGCTGGTTTGATGAAGAAGCGGGACAGATGGTGCTGTTTGAGCTGACTTCTGAAGAAAGTCTGGCGGATGTGATGGAGAGCATTCTTTCTCTTCCTCACAGAGAATCTGAAAAGGGTGTGCTGGAACGATATCTGGAGATGCCGGACAGGGAAGAATTCGGAACCATTTATCTGGAAACGCTGCAGATGCCGGAGAAACTGCCGGAAGAACTGGCAGACAGGATTGATGTGCTGGGAAAGCTGACAGGAAAAGGATAGACACGTATGAAAAGAAGAAAACAGGAACAACAGAAACAGACAGGTCTTCTGATCGTGGAACAGAAGCGGCAGGAAATCAGAACAGTCGGATCCTGTTTGGCTGTCGCGGCCGTTTCCTATGTGTGGTACGGGCTGCTGGCAGCGGCTTTTTCGGGCGCGCTGACAGGCACTTTTCTGGCCGGAGGGTTCCTGCAGACTGCAGTCTGCACTATGTTCTTAATGGCAGCGGAAAGAAGCGGGAAAAAAAGATATCCGGCGGCTCTGGTCTTGACGGCAGCGGCGGTCCTGATGATCCTCTTTCTGCTCATTGGATGGAACCGGGGACTGGGCGGCAGCTTCCGGGTACTGTCCAACAGTCTGCTGGAATATACGGGAAAGCGGACCGGGATTTATCTGGGACAGTTTCCCGCGGGAGAGGAGACCGGGCAGGCGGCGGCTGTTTTCGCAGGGGCGGTCATAAGCGCGGTGTTCTGGTACGCGGGATGGGAGCGGAAGCCGGCATTGACAGGATGTCTGCTGACCGCGGGCGCGCTGCTGTTCTTTTTGGGCTGTGCTTCCAGAACTGTATGGGCGGTTCTGGCTCTGGGACTGGGAACGGCCATTCTGGCCTGGCGGCAGGGACTCAGGGGCATGGAAGGACAAAGCGGCAGGTTGCTGCTTCCCTATGGGGCGGTTCTGGCCGTCTGCCTGACCGGGGCAGTCCTGTTTGGCGGTTCGGGAACCGCCGGATTTTTGTCCGGAACTGCCCAGGCAGTGAAGAATGGAGCAGAGCGCCTGCGCTACGGGAACAGTGTGCTTCCTGACGGAAATATCCGGGATGAAGGCGCGTACAGCCGTTCTGACGACACGGCCCTTGAGGTGATGATGAGCCGGCCCGAATCTCTGTACCTCCGGGGGTTTGTGGGAAGCCGGTATGAGGACGGGGTCTGGAAGGACCTTGGAAATGAAGCTTACTATGACAGCTACGGTCTGTTTTACTGGCTGGAGGAAGCAGGCTTCGACAGTGTCAGTCAGCTTTCCCTTCTGAGAGACCTTCTGGACGGCGCGGACGACATGGGAGGCGGAAGCGCCGGAGAAGACGCCGGGACCGGGGACGATGTCATTTCTGTGCGGGTTCAGATCCGGAATGCTTCCAGGAAATACCGGTATCTGCCTTATGAATACACGGGCGGACAGGAGGAAGGATCAGCGGGCAGCGCCATGCTGGCCGGAGAGCGGACCGGCGCGGCAGGCCCGACCGGCATTTCGTCCTACGGGTTTATGTCAAAAGCAAATCTGGTGAAAGATTATCCCGGTCTGGCGGCCGAGTATCTGACCTATCAGGAGAACAATCCGGATACATCCTACGCAGAGGCGGAACGGTATTATAATGAGTTTGTCTATGAACATTACCGGACGCTTGCAGAGGAGGACAGACAGGTTCTGGAGGAGATCCTGGGCGCTTATTCCTTTGAAGGGACCGATCATCTGGATTATGGAGAGGCAAAAGTAAAAATCCTGTCCTGGCTCAATGAAAATCTGGAATATAAAGAAAGCACCGGCGCTGTTCCGGAGGGAGAACAGGCTCTGAGTTATATTCTCACGGAAAACGGAAGCGGCTATGATATCCATTATGCCACCGCGGCGGCGCTGATGTACCGGTATCTGGGCATCCCTGCCCGGTATGTGGAAGGATATCTCATTACTCTGGAAACTGCCGGGAACGCGGCCGATTATGAACCGGTCAGCGTGCCGGAACGCGACGCTCATGCCTGGGTGGAGATTTATCAGGACGGTGTGGGCTGGGTTCCGGTGGAGACCGTGGGCGCCTATATGGACCGGATGGAGCAGCCGCCGGATATTACGCTTTACCGGAGCGGAGACGGGGGGCAGGGAACCAGTGAAGCGGAAACGGAAAGCTGGCAGGACGAGGAAGAGAAGGATCCGGAGCGAAAGGAAAGCAGTGAAAAAGGCTTCAGCGTACTGACAGCGGTATGGATCGCGGGCGGCGCCGTTCTGACGCTGGCGCTGCTGATCTTCGGGACGGTCTGCCTGCTTAAGAGAAGAAAAAAGATCCGGGAGAGAAACCGGATATTCAGCGGAAGCGACCGGAACAGGGCTGTGCGGGCACTGTTTTGCTGGAGCGCGGGGATCCTGCGGGAAGCGGGGGTGTTTGACGGTACGGGATCCCTCTATAAAAATGAGAACAGGCTGAGAGAGGCGTTTGGAGAAGAATTTGCCGGAGAATACCGCCGGGCGGTGAAGCTGGTGCAGAGCGCGGTTTTTTCACGGGAAACCATATCGGAAGAAGACCGCGGACAGGTGCGGCGGTTTGCCCGTCATGTCCGAGAATGTGCGGGAGCCGGACAGAAACGGCTGAAGAGAATCGGTTTCCGGTGGCGGAATCCGAAAATCCCGGACTGAGAAGAGCCGGGATCCCCGGAGGAGAATCGGGGCGGATCCAGGAGTCAGCCGGGGTTCTGTCATTCAAAAGAAATCCTGTCCTGTTCTGTGACAGGACGGAGTACGCGGCAGGGATTCCCCGCTGCGATCACGTCCGGCGGGATATCCCTGGTGATGACGCTTCCCGCGCCGATAACAGAACCGTCGCCGATGGTGACGCCGGGCAGGATGGTGACGCCGGCGCCGATCCATACATGATTTCCGACGGTGACCGGGAGCGCTTTTTCCAGTCCGCGGTTCCGGTCTTCCCACGCGAGAGGATGGCTGGCAGTGTATATGCCGCAGCCGGGACCGATGAAACAGCGTTTTCCGATGGTGATCCGGGCGCAGTCCATCAGATAGGCATTGTGGTTGATGAAGGTATCATCTCCGATGACACAGTTATAGCCGTAATCAGTATAAAAAGGGATCAGAATTTCTATATGGTTTCCGGCATGAGGAAGAAGACGGTTCAAAAGGGCCGTCTTTTTTGCTGTGTCCCTGGGGTTTGTATGGTTCAGCTCAAAATACAGTGCCTCCGCTTCCTGACGGGCGCGGAGCAGTTCTTCATCATGGTTGGCGTCGTACCAGAGGCCCAGTTCAAGTTTTTCCCGTTCTGTCATAGAACCGCCCTTTCTGCCGCGGAATAATGGGAAGGAGCCGCCGCGGCCGCGAAGTCATACAAGAATCATACAAAAAGTTGACTCTTTCTTTTCATATATATCAGAAATATTGTATTCGGCGAATTGTGTTATGTCAACCGCCGGATTATAATGAACAGAGAAAAACTGACGGGAGATGAAAAGATATGAAGACAGAGGACAGAAAAAAGAAGCTGTTTCTGGAATTGTTTCTTATTTTTTTGAAAATCGGCGCCTTCACCTTCGGGGGCGGATATGCCATGATCCCTTTGATCCAGCGGGAGGTGGCGGAGAAAAAACAATGGATTTCGGAGAGGGATATCCTGGATGTGGTGGCCATCGCAGAGAGCACGCCGGGCCCCATCGCAGTGAATTCCGCTACCTTTGTGGGATGCAAGGTCGGCGGGTTCTGGGGCGCGTTTTTTGCGACGTTCGGGGTGGTACTTCCTTCCTTTCTGATTATTTTTGCCGTTTCTTTTGTGCTGAGACAGTTTGAAAGCAACCGGATCGTGGCCTATGCCTTTTACGGGATCCGCGCGGGCGTGCTGGTCCTGATTCTGCGGGCGCTGATTTCCATGTACAGGCAGAGCGAGAAAAATCTCCTGTTCTGCCTGCTGGCGGCAGGCGCCTTCGTAAGTGTGGTCTTTTTTGATGTGAATGTGCTGGCGGTGATCGTGATCTGCGCGGCGGCGGGACTGATCACATCGGCATGGGCGGCAGGGAGGGAAAAATCATGATCTTTCTGGAGCTGTTCTGGACATTTTTTAAGATCGGGGCCTTTACCTTCGGGGGTGGATACGCCATGCTGCCGCTGGTGCAGGCAGAGGTCATGTCCCACGGCTGGATGAGCCGGGAGGAACTTGTTAATTTTATCGCGGTCAGCGAGAGTACGCCGGGACCCTTTGCGGTTAACGTTTCCACGTATGTGGGAACCGAGACAGGCGGACTCGCGGGCGCGTTTTTCGCGACCCTCGGAGTGGTGCTTCCTTCTTTTCTGGTCATATTGATCATCGCGAAGGGGTATGAAAAATTCAGGGACAGCAAAGCTGTGAAGGGGTGCATGGCGGGGCTGACGCCGGCGGTGGTGGGCCTTATCGGCGCCGCGGCAGTCACAACGGGACAGACCGTATTTTTTCTGGACGGGATTTCTGTTCCGGCGCTTACGGAGCCGTCTTTTCTCGGATCGGCGGCCATATTTCTGATCATGCTGCTTCTGTCCCTCAAAAAGGCCCATCCCATTCTGATCATCCTGCTGTCGGCGGTCCTGGGGATCGGAGCGGGAGTCCTGCTGGGGATATAAGGCCGGCGGCCTGCCGATCCTGTCCGGGCCTCCGGCTTCTTGAAGCCGGCCTGATTTTGTGTTACCTTTATGAGGAAGAGAAAAGGCAATCACAGCGCCGCTGATCCGGCGCGCTGATGAAAGGGGGCAGGATGAGCCATGAGATTTTTTCATCTTTCTGATCTTCATATCGGCCTGCGTCTCATGAACAGAGATCTGCGGGAGGATCAGGCGTATATCCTGAGACAGATCACCGAAATTGCCGGGCGGGAGCGGCCGGACGCCATTGTCATCGCGGGAGATCTTTATGACAGGGCTGTGCCATCCGCGGAGGCGGTGGAGGTGTTCGACCGTTTTATAGAAGAACTGACGGAAACGCTTCCGGAGGCGGCCGTGATGGCGGTCAGCGGAAATCACGACAGCGGATCCCGGATCGACTGTTTCCGGAGCGTACTGTCCAGACAGGGCCTGTATATGGTCGGCAGGCCGCCGCAGACAGAGGAGGAGCCCATGGCGAAGGTGGTCCTTCCGGACGCCTTCGGCAGCGTGAATTTTTATCTGCTTCCCTTTGTGAAGCCGTCCATGGTGAGAGCGGTGGTGGGAACAGACGAGAAGGGGAACAGTCTGTCCTACGATGAGACAGTCCGGCGGCTGATCGGACGGGAACAGATCGACCGGACCCGGAGAAATGTCCTGGTGAGCCATCAGTTTTATCTTCCTTCCGGCAGAAACGCGGAGGAGATGGAACGGATGGATTCGGAGATCCGTACAGTGGGCAACATCGATGAGGTCTCGGCGGATATTCTGGAGCAGTTTGACTACGCGGCTCTGGGACATATCCACAAGCCCATGAAGGCCGGCGGCGAGCGCTGGCGCTACTGCGGGACGCCTCTGGCCTGCTCGGTCAGCGAGGCCGGGCAGCAGAAGGAGATCGTGATGGTGGATATGGGCGAAAAGGGCGATGTGAGGATTTCGGCGATCCCGCTGCGCCCGCTCCGGCAGGTGCGCGTGATCCGTGGAACTCTGGAAGAGGTGCTCCGGGAAGCCTGCGGCGATTATGTGACCGTGATCCTCACGGACCGGGCAGATCTGAATATTCTGGACATGCAGGACCGGGTGAGAAAGGCGTTCCCGAGACTTCTGGAGATCAGGAGAGAGACGCTGAGACAGACCGATTACAGCAGCCCGATCCGCGGCAAAGCAGCGCTGGATCCCTTCGCGCTGTGCTGTTCTTTTCTGAAAGATCCGGATGAGACGGAAAAGGAAATTCTGAGGGATGTGATCAATACAGTCCGGGAGGTGAGGGAATCATGAGGCCGATCAGACTGACCATGCAGGCCTTCGGCTCCTATGGAGCCAGAACGGTGATCGATTTTGAACGGACCAATCAGAACCTGTTTCTGATCACCGGGGATACGGGAGCCGGAAAGACAACGATTTTTGACGCCATTGTATTTGCTCTTTACGGGGAGGCGAGCTCCGGAACCAATAAAAAAGACGGAGCCGAGCTTCAGAGCCAGTTCGCCGGGTATGAGACGGAACCCTTTGTGGAGCTGATATTTTCAGAGGGAAAGGGAGAAGACAAAAAAGAATATACCGTGCGGCGGGTGCCGCGGCATGTGCGGCCCCGCAGACGGGGCGGCGGCCAGACGGAGGCCGGCAGATCCGTATCGCTGACCATGCCCGACGGGACGGAATATCCGCAGAAAGAAACCGACAGAAAACTGGAGGAGATCGTAGGACTCTCCAAGAGCCAGTTCATGCAGGTGGCCATGATCGCCCAGGGAGAATTCATGGAGCTTCTCCGGGCTTCATCGGACAATAAAAAAGCAATTTTCCGCAGGCTGTTCCATACGGAGCTCTATCAGGAGATTGTGGAGGAGTTAAAGCGGCGCAGCGGAGAAAAAGTGGAAGAGGTCAGTCAGATCCAGACGGTCTGCCGGACGGAGGTGTCCCATATCCAGGTTCCGGAGGATGATGAGAAGGCGGAACAGCTCCGGGCGCTGCGGGATACGGTCCTGATGTCCAAAACCCTTTCAGTGGTGGATCTGGAGGCGCTTCTGGAGGGACTTTCCGGACTCTGCGCGGATCTGCAGGAACGGCTGGAGGCGGCCGCGCGGGAGCGGGAGACGGCGGAGAAGGCTTACCAGGCCAGGAGAGACGCGCTCACAAAGGCGGAGGAGCTGCTCGGGCAGTTTGAGATCCTTGAGAAAGCCGGAAAGGAGCTGGAAGTCTGCGAGTCGGAGCAGGCGGAGATGGAGAACCGGCGGCAGCTTGCCGGCCGGATCCGCGGGGCATACAGAATCCGGGAGGAGTTCCGGAGATATGAAGAGGCCGAAAAAAGGGCGGCGGAGACCAGAGAGAGCATTGCCCGGCTGGAGGAAAGCCTGCCGGGGCTTGCCGGAGCCCGGGAGGCTGCGGAAAAGAAGCTGGAAGCCGCGAGGAACAGCCTGGAAGAGGCCAGAAAGACAGAGGCCTCCGTGTCGGAGCGGGCAGAGAAGGCGCTGAAGCTTTTGGAGCGGCTGGAAGAGGCCGGAAAGGAAGAGGCCCGTAAAAAAGCGGAGTGGCAGCGGGCAAAGAAGGCTTCCGAAGCCGCGCGGGAGGCAGAGCGGGAACTGGAAGAGCAGGAGAAGGAATGGCGAGCGCAGTCGGAGCAGCTGGCGGATGTGAAGGTCCGCCGGGAGCTCTGGCATTCCAGGAACCGTGCGGCGCAGGAGGCGAAAGAAGAGGCAGGGGCGGCGAAGCGGCTCTGCGGGGAAGCGGGACAGCAGCGGGAGCAGGCGCGGGAGGCAGGACGGAAGTTTGCCGTGGCTACCAGAGAATATGAGGAGAAGCATGGGGAGTATGAAAGACTCAGGGGTCTGTTCCTGGAGATCCAGGCCGGGATCCTCGCGAGAGAGGAACTGAAGCCCGGAAAGCCCTGTCCGGTCTGCGGCTCCACGGAGCATCCCAGTCCCTGCGTCCTTCCGGAGGGCCATCAGGATCTGACAAGGGAGACGCTGGAGAACAGACGGAAAGAGACGGAACGGCTCCGGACAGCCCAGGAGAAGGCTTCTCTGGATTCTCAGACTGCCGGCAGGCTCTGGCGGGAAAAAGAACAGGCTGCGAAGAGGGCCGCCGGAACGCTGTTCCGGAAGCTGGAAGAAATCCTTCCCGGATGGGAGGAAGAACAGGCCGGTTCCGGACTGTCAGAGAGCGGAGCGGACGACGGACCGGATGCCAGAACGGCAGAAGAAAGAGAAACGGCGGCAGAGGAAGAGACCCTTACAGATCAGGAAATCATGCGTTTGGAGTCGGCGGGGAAACAGATCCGCGCCTGGAGGCGTGAACTGGAGCAGGAAGAAGTCCGGCTGAGAGAGGATGCGCGCCGTCTGGAAGACGTACAGAATTCCTTAAAGGGGCTGGATGAGAAAAAGGAACAGATGAAAAAGGACTCGGAGGAGGCGGCGCAGAAGGAGAAAGAGGCGGGAGAGGCCCTCGCGGGGAGCCGGGCGGCGCTGGAGGCGCTGGAGGCGTCCCGGGATTATCCCACCAGGGAAGCGGCCCGCGAGGCCAGAGAGCAGGCAAGAAAGGAAACGGCCGGACGGCAGAAGATTTTTGAAGAGGCAAAGGAGAAAGAAGCGTCGGCTGCCGGGGAGCTTCTCAAGGCGCGGACGCTTCTGGATCAGTGCCGGAAAGAGCTTCCGGATCAGGAGAAGGACTGCGGTGACAGGAAGACGGATTATCAGAACGTTCTGATGGAATCCGGGATGAGCGAAGCGGAGTGGAAGGAGCTGACGGAACGGTATGCCCAGGATGAGCCGGAACGGCTGCAGGAGGAGATCCGTGCCCATGATGAACGGAGGGCGGCGGCCAGCGGGAAGCTCAGCGCCGCCAGGGAATCCATCGGAGGCCGGGAGAGGCCGGCGCCGGAGATCCTCCGTGAGGAAGCGCAGGAGGCGGAGCGGGTCCGCCAGGCAGCCCAGAAGCGCCAGGAGGAGATCGGGACTCTGTACAGGAGCAATTCCGGCGTGCGGCAGAAGCTGGCGCAGGGGATGGAAGAATGGGGCAAAGTCCTGGAGGTTCACAGCCGGCTGAGTACGCTCTATCAGATGCTGGCCGGAAAGATGACGGGAGCCCGCATGGATATTGAAACATATGTCCAGCGTTATTATCTGGACCGGATCCTCCATGCGGCCAACCGCCGGTTCCGGGAAATGTCGGCAGGACAGTATGAGCTTCGCATGTGCGGCGAGGACAAGGCCGGAACGGGAAAAAACAGAGGACTGGACCTGATGGTCTATTCGGCGGTGACCGGAAAGGAACGGGAGGTCAGGACACTTTCCGGCGGGGAATCCTTTATGGCGGCCCTGTCGCTGGCCCTGGGCATGGCGGATCAGATCCAGGAGACCTCCGCGGCTGTCAGTCTGGATGTGATGTTCATCGACGAGGGCTTCGGATCTCTGGACGACCATTCCAGGGCGCAGGCTGTCCGGGTTCTCCAGGAAATGACGGACGGCTCCAGGATGATCGGGATCATCTCCCATGTGACAGAGCTGAAGCAGGAGATCGAGGACCAGCTGATCGTCACCAAGGATGAGGACGGGAGTCATGTGAGGTGGCAGATCAGCTGACCGGAGAGAACATTTTATATCAGGAGGTAGTGTCAAGTAATCTATGAAAAACTGAGCCGAAAAAAATAGGCTCAATAGAACCTTGAAAATTGCAGATATCGATGCCGAAAAGCTCTCCGAGGGC
>CAJFHG010000032.1 GCA_904379015.1 Candidatus Paralachnospira caecorum
TTCACACCCCTGGGCGCGGGAAGCAATATCATGGATCTGGAAGACTTCATCGTGAGCAACAATCTGCTGCCTCTGGGAAGCCTGGTCTACCTGCTGTTCTGCGTGACCAGATACGGGTGGGGCTGGGACAATTTTATTTCCGAGGCCAACACGGGAAAGGGACTGAAATTCCCTCTGTGGATGCGCAGGTACGTGACCTTTGTTCTTCCGGTCATTGTCCTGTTCATCTTTGTGTGGGGATATCTTTCCAAGTTTGTGTTCTAGCTGAGCAGCAGGGACGGCGCCGAAGGGATCCGTACCGGAAAGGAATGACAGATTATGGAGATGGATTCACAGATCATGCATAAGGCCGAGGTGCTCATCGAAGCCCTCCCTTATATCCAGCGGTTCAACCGCAAGATCATTGTTGTAAAATACGGCGGCAGCGCCATGGCCGACGATACCCTGAAGATGAACGTGGTCAAGGATGTGGTGCTTCTGAAGCTGGTAGGCTTTAAGCCGATCATCGTTCACGGCGGAGGAAAGGACATCAGCCGCTGGGTCAAGAAGGCCGGGATGGAGCCCCGGTTTGTAAACGGACTGCGGGTAACGGACGGGGAGACCATGGAGATCGCGGAGATGGTCCTCAACCGGGTCAACAAGAGCCTGGTCCAGATGGTGCAGAAGCTGGGCGTCAAGGCAGTCGGGATCAGCGGCAAGGACGGCGGGCTCCTGAATGTGGACAAACGCATGCCGGACGGACAGGATATCGGCTATGTGGGAACCATCAAGGAAGTGAATCCGAAGGTGCTTTATGATCTTCTGGAAAAGGATTTTCTTCCGATCGTGTGCCCCATCGGCTTTGATGACCAGTTCGACACCTACAATATCAATGCCGACGACGCGGCCTGCGCCATTGCCAAGGCGGTCAAGGCGGAAAAACTGGCCTTCCTGACAGATGTGGAAGGCGTGTACCGGGATTTCGAGGACAAGAGCAGCCTGATCTCCGAGCTGACCCTGCTGGAGGCGGAGCAGTTCATTTCCCAGGGCATGGTCGGCGGAGGCATGATCCCCAAGCTGGCGAACTGTGTGGATGCCCTGAAGGAGGGTGTATCCAGGGTCCATATCCTGGATGGCCGGATCCCCCACTGCCTGCTTCTGGAAATCTTTACCAACAAAGGAATCGGAACCGCGATCTTAAACAGTGAGGAAGAGAGGTATTATTATGAAGGCTGAAGCATATATGGAACGTGGAGAAAAAGTCCTTCTCCATACCTACAACAGAACTCCCGTGGTCTTTGACCGGGGAGAAGGCGTTTACCTGTATGATGTAGAAGGGAAACAGTATCTGGATTTCGCGGCGGGCATCGCCGTGTTCGGGCTGGGCTATCATAACCAGACCTTCGACAATGCCGTCAAGGCTCAGGTGGACAAGCTGATCCATACCTCCAACCTGTACTATAATGTGCCGGCCATCGAGGCGGCGGAAAAGCTGGTGAAGGTCACCGGAATGGACCGGGTATTCTTTACCAACAGCGGTACGGAGGCCATTGAAGGAGCCATCAAGACTGCGAGAAAATACGGGATCAACAAGGACGGCAGGACGGATCATGAGATCATTGCCATGAAGCATTCCTTCCACGGAAGGAGCATGGGCGCTTTGTCTGTTACGGGAAATCCTCATTATCAGGAGGACTTCCGTCCTCTGATCGGCGGGATCCGGTTTGCCGAGTACAATGATCTGGACAGTGTGCGCGCTCTGGTCAATGACCGTACCTGTGCCGTGATCCTGGAGCCGATCCAGGGCGAGGGCGGAATCTATCCGGCAGATCCGGAGTTCCTTCAGGGGCTCAGAGCGCTCTGTGACGAGAAGGACATGCTTCTGATCTTTGACGAGATACAGTGCGGAATGGGAAGAAGCGGAAAGATGTTCGCCTTTGAATACGCCGGAGTGAAGCCGGATGTGCTGGCGGTGGCGAAGGCCCTTGGAAACGGGCTTCCTATTGGCGCGTTCCTGACCAATGAGAAGGCGGCGGTGCTGGTGCCCGGCGACCACGGCAGCACCTACGGCGGCAATCCTCTGGTGTGCGCGGGGGCCAGCGCGGTGCTCGATATTTTCCAGAACGAAGGAATCCTGGAGAATGTCAATGAGGTCGGCGCCTATCTGTGGAAAAAGCTGGAAGAGATCAGAGCGAAATATCCGGTTATCAGGGACCACAGAGGAAAAGGGCTGATCCAGGGACTGGAATTTGAAGAGAATCCGGCTCCGATCGCCCAGGAGGCCATCAGAAACGGTGTGATCCTCATCACGGCGGAAAACAATGTGATCCGTTTCGTTCCGCCGCTGGTCATCAGGAAAGAGCATGTGGATGAAATGGCGGCAGTCCTGGAACGCTGCATTGAAGCAAAGACAAAATAAGCGTCAGGGCATAAAGAACCTCCATCTGGACAAACTAACAGAAACGTGAGTTTGTCCAGAATGGAGGTTTTGATATGTTTGGAGTTTTGATCGCGCTTCTGTCAGGCGCATTGATGAGTATCCAGGGAGTGTTCAATACAGCGGTGACGAAGGCCAGCAGCGTCTGGGTGGCGGCCGGTTTTGTTCAGCTGACCGCCTTTGCCACCTGCGTGCTGGCCTGGCTGTTTACCGGCAGGCAGCCGGTGGGCGCCCTGTTTCAGGCAGAGCCGAAATATGCCCTTCTCGGCGGAGTGATCGGGGCGTTTATTACTTATACGGTGATCGTAGCTATGGATCAGCTGGGACCGGCCCGGGCGGCCATGCTGATCGTGGTGTCCCAGGTGGTGATCGCCTATGTGATCGAGCTGCTGGGGCTTTTCGGCGTGGAGAAGGCAGCCTTTGAATGGCACAGGCTCGTCGGCGTGGTTCTGGCGGCGGCCGGAATCGTGATTTTTAAATGGTAGGCTCTTGTAATAGAGGACGCTTTCGGTTAGAATAAGGTATGTGAGAAATGACGGCATCTGCCGGAAGGGGGATGCCATGCAGAAGAAAACAAAAAACGGCGCGGCACGGACAGCCGCGGTTCTGGCGGCGGCCGGGATCCTGCTGCTGTCCGCCGGATGCGGGGATCAGAATACGGTCCGGCTGGAAACGGCCGCTGCGGCGGAGGAGACAGAAGAGGAAACGGGCGCACCGGGAAGTGCCGGCAGTACGGAAGAAGGAGCGGAGACGGCCGCGGAATCCGGCGGGGATGCCGGGGAAGGCAGCGCAGCGCCGGAGAAAGACACGGAGGCGGAACGGATCTGGGTCCATGTCTGCGGCGCGGTGAACCGTCCGGGCGTTTATGCCCTCGCGCCGGGAAGCAGAGTATACGAGGCTGTGGAAGCGGCTGGGGGTATGGCATCTGACGCGGCCGGCGACTACCTGAATCTGGTCCAGCCCCTCGCGGACGGCAGCAAGGTGACAGTGCCTTTTCTGGCTGATCTGGAGGAGGGCCAGCAGTACGGCCTGCAGGATGCGGGCAGTCCGCAGAACGGGACTGCCGGGTCAGAGGAAGACGCTCTGGTCGATATCAACCGCGCGGACAGGGAGGAACTGATGACGCTGCCGGGCATCGGAGAAGTCAGGGCGGACGCGGTGATTTCTTACCGGGAGGAACATGGAGCTTTTGAAAGGCCGGAGGACATCATGCTGGTGCCCGGCATCAAAGAGGCGGCCTATGAAAAGCTGAAAGATAAAATAACAGTCAGGTGACAGCCTGAGAGCGGGGAGAAGTAAGATGGCAAACAGAATTTTGGTTGTTGATGATGAAAAACTGATTGTAAAAGGGATCCGATTCAGTCTGGAGCAGGACGGCATGGAGGTCGACTGCGCCTATGACGGCGGAGAAGCCCTGGAGCTGGCCAAAAAGAACCATTATGATCTGGTGCTCCTGGATGTGATGCTTCCGGTTTATGACGGATTTGAGGTTTGTCAGCAGCTGCGGGAGTTTTCAGATGTTCCGATCATCATGCTGACAGCCAAGGGCGACGATATGGATAAGATCCTGGGGCTTGACATGGGAGCCGATGATTATATTACGAAGCCCTTCAATATTCTGGAAGTGAAGGCCCGGATCAAAGCCATACTGAGGCGGAATTCCAAACGGGCTAAGCCGGAAGATCAGTCCCATATTCTGGAAGTGAAGGGGCTGAAAATGGACAAGGAAAGCAGGAGAGTGTTCATTGGCGACCGGGAGATCAATCTGACTGCGAAGGAGTTCGATCTGCTTGAGCTTCTGCTTACGAACCCCGGGAAGGTGTACAGCAGAGAGAAGCTTCTGAATATTGTCTGGGGCTATGAGTATCCGGGAGATGTCCGGACTGTGGATGTCCATGTGAGAAGACTGCGCGAGAAGGTGGAGGCAAATCCCAGTGACCCGCAGTATGTATATACGAAATGGGGCGTTGGTTATTTTTTCAAGGGATAAGACAAAGAAAACAAAAAAAAGAAGATTCAAGAGTCTCAGGCTCTGGTGGTTTTTGATCCTGGTCCTGATCGGAACGGTTCCGGTCATTGTCATCAACAGGATTGTTCTGTCTGCTTCCTCCTCCAACCAGCTGCAGTCTCAGGTGTCCAGGATCCAGAGCCAGTGGCTCGTCCTGGCGGGACAGGTGTCCAAGAGCGGCTATGTGGACAATCCTCAGAACGAGGTGATCGATTCGGCTCTGGAGCAGATGGCCGGGATGCAGGATGGCCGGGTGATCGTGGTGAACAAAAGCTACCGCATTATCAAAGATACATATGAGATCGATACAGGAAAATACAATATTTCAGAATCGGTCATGGAATGCTTTTCCGGATCGGCCGGAGTCAAATACGGGAGCGGATCGAAATATATTGAATTTACCCAGCCGATTTACAGCTCGGACGATACGCAGGTGACGGGCGTCATGCTGCTTCTGTCTTCGACGCGTTCGCTTACGGAGACTTCGGAGCTTCTGAGGAATCAGATGCATATGATCGAAGTGATCGAGTTTGTGCTGGTGATCATTGTGGCGGCGCTGCTGTCCTGGTGGATGGTGAGGCCGTTCCACAAAATCGCCTCCTCTCTCACCCATGCGGCGGACAATCCGCTGGGAGAGGACATTGCCATCAATGATTACGCGGAGACGGAGGACGTATCGGAGGCATACAACAAGACGCTGCGCAGGCTGAGGGTGCTGGATGAATCCAGGCAGCAGTTTGTTTCCAATGTGTCCCATGAGCTGAAGACGCCGATCACTTCCATCCGGGTGCTGGCAGATTCCCTTCTGGCACAGGAGAACGTGCCGGTGGAGCTGTATCAGGAATTCATGACCGATATCTCGGAGGAGATCGACAGAGAAAGCCAGATCATTGACGACCTGCTGACTCTGGTGCGGATGGACAAATCCACCACGGAGCTGAATGTGACCCAGATCAATGTCAATGAGCTTCTGGAGGCGATTCTGAAGCGGCTGAAGCCCATTGCCCAGCAGAAAAACGTGGAGCTGGTGCTGGAGAGCTTCCGTCCGGTGCTGGCGGAGCTTGACAAGACCAAGTTTACGCTGGCGGTCAGCAATCTGGTGGAAAATGCCATTAAGTACAATGTACAGGACGGATGGGTGAAGGTGAGCCTGAACGCGGATCACAAGTTCTTTTACGTAAAGGTGTCCGATTCGGGCATCGGGATTCCCCAGGAGGATCAGGAGCATGTGTTTGAGCGGTTTTACCGGGTAGACAAGGCGCGGTCCAGGGAAGCGGGCGGCACCGGACTCGGTCTCGCCATTACGAAGAGCATCGTTTATTCCCATCATGGGGCCATTAAACTGTACAGCAAGGAAAATGAAGGAACCACATTCACTGTCCGGATTCCGCTGATCTATATTGCATAGGAGGACAGAGCATGAGACGTTGTCTGGCATGTCTGCTGATTGTCCTGCTGACTGTCTGCGGGGTCTGCGCCTGCGGGGATACAGCAGAAAATCAGGAGAAATTGGAGGACGGAGAATATTATCTGTATTATACAAATCAGGCCTGCACCAAGCTGCAGACAGAGGTATGCACTGCGGACGCCCAGGGCGTGACGGAGCTTGCGGATTTTCTTCTCGGAAAGATGCAGGAGGTATCTCAGAATATGGAGTATGTGCCGGCGATCCCGGAAGACGTAAAGGTGACCCGGACGGAGGAGGGGAGCGACGGGCAGCTGTTTGTTTATTTCAATGCGGCCTACAACAATATGAAGCCGGAACGGGAGATCATGTGCCGGGCGGCCGTAGTCAAAACGCTGACGCAGATCGAAGGAGTGGAGTTTGTTGGTTTTTATATCAATGACCAGCCGCTGATGGACGCGTCCAGAAACACCATCAATCTGATGTCTTCCTCCTCCTTTGTGGACAGCGCGGGAGACACGAAGGATCTGCAGCAGCAGTTCCTGACGCTGTATTTCACCGATGAGAGCGGCTCCAGCCTGATCGAGACAGAAAAGACAGTGGTATGCAGCACCGGGATCGCCATGGAACAGCTGGTGGTGGATCAGCTGCTGGCGGGAGTGGATGCGGACGGGGTCTATGACACGCTGCCGAGGAATGCCAAAGCCCTCAGCGTGACCGTAAAAAACGGAATCTGCTATGTAAATTTCGACTCGGCCTTTGCCGATGACGCGCTCAACGTCAGCGAGTATATTCCAATCTATTCGGTGGTAAATTCTCTGACGGAGCTTCCCAATATCAGCCGGGTGCAGATTTCGATCAACGGAGTGAGCAACATTAAATTCCGGGACAGCATTTCTCTGGAACAGCCGCTGGAACGGAATATGGATTATGTGAAAAATCAGGGAAATGCGGAAAGCATAGAGGAAACAGAATGATCAGAAGACCGCTGCTGTGGTATGCAGGGGCTTACATACTTGGAGAGGTATTTGGGCACTGCGGTTTTTGGGAAGCGGCAGGAACGGCCATTGTGATGCTGGCGTTTGTGAGAGTGAGATCAGGGCAGAAGAAGCGAGGGATGCTGATTCTGCCTTTTTTCTTTCTGGCCGGCGCAGTCCTGGCCTGGAACGCGGGGCAGGCGCTTCCCATGGACGCTGTATTCCGGGAGGAAGACGAGAGCAGCCTCTCCGGAACCGTATCGGGAACGGTGGTCTCTCTTGAAAAAAGGGAGGAGAAATACCGGCTGCGTCTGAAATCCTGCAGCGCGTCGCTGAAAGGGAGAGAAGAGGAATTCGGAAAGATCGGCGGAATCCTGGTATTTGCGGAATCTTCGGAAACGGAAGCGGAATGGGAAACCGTGCAGGAGGGAAATACAGTCCGCGTTTCCGGGGATCTGTACGGACCGGAAAAGACGGGAAATCCCGGTCAGTTCGACATGAGCGCTTATTACCGGTCCATCGGGATCCGTTATACCATGAACGGAGAATCTGTGGAAATTGTCAGCGGGAGCCGCAGTCTGCCGCGCCTGTATCTGAGAAAGGTAAAGGAATGGATGGCGGAGGGAATCATGCGGTCGGCCGGGGAGCGGTACGGAGGAATGCTGCGGGCGATGGTGCTCGGGGAAAAATGGGCGGCGGATGAGAGCGAGGCCGATCTTTATACGGAAGCGGGCATCGGGCATCTTCTGGCGATCAGCGGACTGCATATTTCTCTGTCCGGAATGGGAATTTACAGATTTCTGAGGAAACGGGCCAAATGCTCGTATCCGCTGGCGGCCGCGGCCTGCACAGCCGCTTCCTTCTGCTATTTCGTGATCACGGGAGAGGCGACCAGCGCGAAGCGGGCCTGGCTGATGCTGACTGTTTACGGGATCGGACAGATCTTCGGACGGAGATATGACCTTGTTTCTTCCGCGGCGCTGGCGGCCATGGTCATGCTGGTACAGTCGCCCCTTCTTCTGTTTCAGAGCGGGTTTCAGCTTTCCTTCGGCTGTATTCTGGCTCTGGGACTGGCGGCGCCGGAAATCGGACGCTTGAAAGAAGGAAAAATCTGGGCGGCTGTTTCTCCGGGCCTTGCCATCCAGCTCGTGACGCTCCCGGCACAGGCCTATTCCTTCTGTCAGATTCCCGTCTACGGCCTGTTCATCAATCTGATCGTGATCCCCCTGTTTTCTGTGGCGGCAGTATCCGGACTCGCCGGAGCCTTTCTGGGAGGAATTGTTCCGGAGATCATGAGGATTGTCCTGATTCCCGCGAAGCTGGTGCTGGAGCTGTATGAGCAGGTATCCGGATTCAGTCTGCGCCTGCCGGGAGCCGTCTGGAGAATGGGCAGGCCCGGACTGTGGCAGCTGTTTCTGTATGGAATCTGTCTGGCCCTTCTGTACCGGATGATGACAGAGAAAGAAAAGCGGCGCGGACAGCTCGCGGCATGCCTGATCGCGCTTCCGCTCTGCCTGAGTCCTGTACGGTATAAAGGACTGGAAGCGGTATTTCTGGATGTGGGACAGGGAGACTGCTGCTTTGTGCGGACGCCGGAAGGCACAACCTTTCTGATCGACGGCGGAAGCTCCAGTGAAAATGAACCGGGCAAGTACAGGATCGGCCCGTTTCTGGACAGCGAAGCGGTGGGAAAAGTGGATTATGCCCTGGTCAGCCATGGAGACGAGGACCATATCAACGGGATCCGGGAGCTTCTGGAGGCGGGCCGCGTCGGCTGTCTGCTTCTTCCCGGGGATCAGAGAGCATCTCAGAAATCTCTTGAGGAACTGGGACAGCTGGCGGAAAGAGCAGGGATTCCGGTAATGGAAATTGGACAGGGAGACATTTTGAGGACAGAAGAAACATCTTTTTACTGCCTGTGGCCGGAAAAAGGGACAAAGGACAGCGCCAGTCAGAACGAGGCGTCGATGGTTCTGTGGCTCTCCTTCGGAAGCTTCGATCTTCTGCTTACGGGCGACCTGGAAGGAGCGGCCGAGGAACAGGTGGCAGAGTATCTCAGCGGTTCCCGGGCAGGCTGGAACCGGGGGAAGCTGGAAATCCTGAAGGCGGGTCATCACGGCTCCGGCAGCGGCAGCGGAGAGCGGTTTCTGGAAACGGTGCGGCCCCGCTGGACGGTGATATCCTGCGGAAAGCATAACCGGTACGGACATCCGGATCAGGCAGTCCTGGAACGGCTCGCCCGGGCAGGGAGCGTCATTTTCAGGACTGACGAAAAAGGCGCGGTTCTTATCCGGACCGACGGAGAGACGGTCCGGATTTCCCAGTGGGGAGAAACGGGGGCGGATGCCCCCACAAGAAAAAAGTGACAGGAGACCGGATGCGTGGTATAATTACCATAAAAATGAAACTATCAGGAGGTATTTATGAAGAGACTGATTTCCATCGGAGAAGCATTGATCGATTTTGTACCCCATCAGGTGGGCTGTGAGCTTAAAGAAGTAAAAGATTTCAAAGGAGTCGTGGGCGGTGCGCCGGCCAACGTAAGCGGCGCTTACATCAAGCTGGGCGGACCGGCTGCCATGATCACCCAGCTGGGACAGGATGCCTTCGGCGACAGGATCGTGGATGAATTTATCGGACACGGCATTGACGTGAGCCATATCCTGAGAACGGATGAGGCCAATACCTGTCTCGCTTTCGTATCTCTGAAGGAGGACGGCAACCGTGATTTTTCCTTTTACAGAAAGCCCAGCGCGGACATGCTCATGAGCCCGGATGTGGTTCAGAAGGAATGGTTTGAGGACGCGTACGCGCTTCATTTCTGTTCGCTCTGTCTGGGAAATTTCCCCATGAAGGAAGCTCACAGGAAAGCGATCAGCTACGCGCTGGAATGCGGAGATATGATCAGTTTCGACCCCAATATCCGCCTGCCGCTCTGGAAGGATTACAATGAGCTGCGGAAGGCGATCCTGGAATTTATCCCCTATGCCCATGTGCTGAAGATTTCTGATGAGGAGCTCGAATTTATCACAGGCTGCACGAAGGTGGAGGACGCGAAGGATATTCTGTTCCAGGGAAATGTACAGCTGGTGGTGTATACAAAGGGGTCTGACGGCGCGGAGGCCTATACCATGACCGCTTCAGCGGAGGCACCCTCCAGAAAGGTGAAGGCCATCGATACCACAGGAGCCGGAGATGCGTTTATTGGTTCTTTCCTGTATCAGCTTTCCAGGGACGGCGTGACCATCGACGGACTGAAGGATCTGACAAAGGAACGGCTGGAACAGTACCTTCTGTTTTCCAACCGCTACTGTGAGTACAGCGTGCTGGGCAACGGCGCGATTGCCTCCTACGCGACCGCGGAGCAGTTCAAAGACTATCTGAATAAATAAATGAAGGTTTTAAATCAGGATATTAAAAATCATACGTTCAAGCCTGTATACTGCCTGTACGGAGAAGAGGCGTTTTTGAAACAGAGTTACAAAAATCAGCTCAAGGCGGCCATACTGGGCGAGGACACCATGAATTTTCAGAGCTTTTACGGAAAAGACGTGGATGTGGGCGAAGTGATCAGTCTGGCCGATACCATGCCGTTTTTCGCGGAAAAGCGCCTGATCCTCATTGAGAACAGCGGTCTGTTCAAGAAGGACGCGGAGCCGCTGGCCTCGTACCTGTCCAGGATGCCGGAAAGCACAGTGCTTCTTTTTGTGGAAGAGCAAGTGGACAAACGGAATAAGCTGTACAAAAAGGTCCGGGATATTGGATATGCGGCGGAGCTGGGCAGGCAGCCGGAAGGACAGCTGAAAAGATGGATCACCGGGATCCTGCGCCAGGAGGGGCGGCAGATTTCCCCAGGCGCTCTGGAGCTGTTTCTGAGCTCGGTAGGGGATGATATGGAACACATCCGCACAGAACTGGACAAGCTGATCGCTTATACGGAAGGGCGGGAGGAAATCCGGTCTTCTGATGTGGAGGCGATCTGTTCTGTACAGGTTACGGGACAGATTTTTGAAATGATCGCGGATATCGCGGCCAGGAGACAGAAAAAGGCACTGGAAAAATATTATGACCTGCTGGCTCTGAAGGAGCCTCCTATGCGGATTCTGTTTCTGATCGCCAGACAGTTCAATCAGCTTTTGGTGGTGAAGGAGCTGGCCGGATCCGGAAACGGAAAGAATGAGATTGCCAGGAAGGCGGGGATCCAGCCCTTTGTGGCCGGAAAAGTCATGGCGCAGGCAAAGAACTTCCGAAAAGAAGAATTGAGGGCCTGCGTGGAAAAATGCGTGGGAGCGGAGGAAGCGGTGAAAACGGGAAGACTGGCCGACAATCTGGCCGTGGAGCTTCTGATCACAGAATTCTCTTCGGAACGCTCCTGACGGGCGGGAACCAACCCGGCCGGCGCGCGGCAGATACAGTCAGACAGCCGCATCGGTTGAAGTTCAACCGATGCGGCTGTCCGCAGTTTCTGATAGGATTTATTTGCTCTTTTCCTGAGCGGCCAGTCTGGCCTTTCTGCTGAACCAGACTCCTTTGCCGGTGACGGGGGAACCGTCTGTCTTAAATACCGCAAAGCCGGTGATGGCATAGATGATCGCGAATACCGGGCAGAGAATGGGCAGGAAGGAATAGGGAAGCGACTGGAGGGTGGGCACGCCCAGCACGCCGGATGTATAGATGGCGGCCATGGACCAGGGCACCAGGAATGAGAAAATGGTGCCGCCGTCCTCCAGTGTTCTGGAGAGCACGTAGGGAGCCACATCTGCTTTTTTGTAGGATTCCTTGAAGATCTCACCGGGAAGCAGGATCGCCACATACTGGCTGGCAGTCAGGATGACGGTCAGCAGGCAGGTAAACAGGGTTGTGAGCACCAGCGGACCGGGCTTTCTGACCAGCGCTTCCAGTCTGTCGAGGATGGCTGTCAGTACGCCCATTCTCTGCAGCAGCTCTCCGAAGGCAAGGCAGAGCAGAGAGAGGGATACGGTCGTCATCATGCTGGAAATACCGCCGCGGTTGAACAGGGTGTTCAGCATGTCGTTGGAGAATTCCCCGCTGAATCCGGTTGCCATGGAATTCAGGATTGTTGCGATACTGAACTGAGGCTGAGCGAAAAATGCCACAACGATGCCTGCGATGGTTCCGGCCAGCAGAGCCAGGAAGGAGGGAACCTTCTTGACGGCCAGCAGGATCGTCAGGACCGGGATCAGCAGCAGGAAGGGAGAAACGTTGAAGGTTTCCGTGATGCCTGCCGAGATAGCCGCAACATTTCCCATATCGGTGCTGGCAGAGCTGTGCTGGAAGCCCAGGATAAAGTACAGGACTGCCGCAATCAGTGTAGCGGGAACCGTGGTCCACAGCATGGATTTGATATGAAGGAAAATGTCGGTTTCAGCCGCTGCGGGCGCCATGTTGGTGGTGTCCGAGAACGGGGACATCTTGTCGCCGAAGATGGCGCCGGAGATGACCATGCCGGCGGTCAGGGCAGGATTGATCCCCAGTCCGCTGCCGATTCCCATAAAGGCCACGCCGAGGGTACCGGCTGCCGTGTAGGAGCTGCCGGTGAAAAAGGATACGATACAGCAGATAATGAAGCCAACCAGCAGGAAGTAGGATGGAGACAGGATCTGAAGACCGTAGTAAATAATGGAAGGGACAACGCCGGATACGATCCAGGAGCCCACGACCATGCCGACGCTCATCAGGATCAGGATGACCAGGATGGCTTTTCGGCAGCCGGCCAAAATGATCTCCTGAACCTCTTCCATAGAAAAACCGATACACAGGGCGATAATGGCCATAGCCACCAGTACCAGGGCGAATACGGTGACGGTGGAGAGTCCCAGCACAGCCAGGCCCACTGCCATGATGGCCACCATGACGAGCAGGGTGAAGAGCGCCATGGGAAGCCCCATCTTGCCTTTTACTTTTTCTTTACTCATGCGTTTTCCTCCTTTATTGCAGCCGGATAACAGGTTTTCATGGTTTCCAGGCTGATTTTCCCTTCTTCATAATCCCGGCGGACCTTTTCAGGATCCTGTTCGGCCGGATCGCCGTAGCCGCCGCCGCCGGCAGAGACAAGTGTCACAGTGTCTCCCGTCTGGAGCGGAACATTGCGGACCTTGTTCTGTTCATTGATCTTCACGCCGTCGTGGCGGATGTCCAGATAAGAGGTAGCGCCGCCGAGACCGCCCATGAGGCCCCAGGGCTTCGTGCGGCTCCGCTCCGTGGAAGCGGCGGCCAGCATGGTATCATGGCTCTCATCCAGAATACAGATGGTCCTGCGGATCCCCAGGCCGCCGCGGTATTTGCCGGGGCCGCCGCTGTCCTCCTCCAGGGCATATTCCTTCACCAGGAGCGGATATTCCATCTCCAGGGATTCAATAGGCAGATTGGATGAGTTGGTCATATGGACCTGGACCGCATCCAGTCCGTCCTTGTTGTAGCGGGCGCCGTTTCCGCCGCCGATGGTTTCCACATATACGTAAGGCTTGCCGGAGCGCGCATCCTGTCCGGCAATGCTGAAAAAGGTGACAGCGCCGCATCCGGCCGCGATCACGTTTTCCGGATTGATTTTCGCGAACGCGCCGAAGATCACATCAGCCAGACGCTGGGTGGTCGTTTCTCTGTCGAAGGTGGGCGCGGGTTCGCTGGCGCATACGATGGTGCCGGGATCGGCCTTGACTTCGATGCTGTCAAAAAATCCGGAGTTGGCCGGAATGGTTTTGTCAAGCAGGCATTTCACGGAATAGTAGACGGTGGCCAGAAGAGCGCTGCGGACACAGTTGTAAGGCCCCGTCACCTGGGGATGGCTTCCGGAAAAATCAAACAGGATGTGATCGCCGGAAATACATACCTTCACCCGAATCTGGATGTTTTCATTTCCGTTCCCGTCGTCGTCCAGGATATCCTCGAATGCATATTCTCCGTCGGGCAGGGCCTGAATGGCGGTCCGGGCTTTTTTCTCTCCGTATTTGAGCCATTCCCGGCAGAACTCGAAATAAGTGTCCAGTCCGATTTTCCGGCAGAGCTCGATGACCTTGTCGGCGCCGAACTGGTTGGTGATGAGCTGCGCCTGGATGTCGCCCCGGCGTTCTTCCTTGAGCTGATAATTCAGAAGGATCAGATCATAGATATCCTGATTGAGCTTTCCTTTTTCGTAAAGCTTGACTACGGGAATGCGCAGTCCCTCATCGTAAATGGTCGGCCCTCTTCTGGACCGGTCCGCGTGGTGCCCGTTGTTGACTACGAAGGCAATCAGCTTTCCTTCATAGAAAACAGGCTTTACCAGAGCAATGTCAGGAAGATGGGACCCGCCGCCGCTGTAGGGGTCATTGGCGATGAATACATCCCCGTCATAGATTTCCGATTTGTCCCAGCGCTTCAGCGCTTCCTCCACAGCTCCGAAGAGGGAACTGAAGTGGATCGGAATATGCTGGGCCAGGGAAAGGACTTTCCCGTCGGCGTCAAAGATGGCCACGGACAGATCCTTCCGTTCTTTGATGTTGGTGCTGTAGGCTGTTTTGGTCAGGATCACGCCCATCTGCTCCGCGATGGAAAGAAGGCCGTTGCTGATGACCTCAAGGGTGATGGAATTAATGCTGCTCATCTGCCGTTCCTCCTGTTCTGGTAATGATCATGTTGAAATATTCATCCACTACGGCCTTCTGGTTTTTCAGAACGATGGTGGTGGAATCCATCTGCTCGATGATGGCAGGGCCGGTGATCACATTGCCGCAGTGAAGCTTTTCCCTGTCGTAGAGAAGATATTTTTCGCGGCTTCCGTCCTCCATGAGCACCATACGGCTTCCGATCAGAGCGCCGTCCGCGCTCTCGCCCACATAGTCCTCCCGTTCAATCTGAGGCTTGCTGATCTGACCGATGGCGGAAAGACCGAAGTTGACAATCTGAATCTCATCCGCGGAAGAGTAGGAATAAAGCCGCAGGTAGGTCTCCGTGAACCGGTCCATGAGCTTCTCGATGGAATCAATGGTCTTGTCGAAGGAAACAACGATCTCGTAGTTCTGTCCCTTATAGCGCATGTCAAGATAATATTCAAGCTGCCGGTTTTCCGTCGGGATCTGTTCCTTGTCGAACCAAAGAGCAGCCTCTTTTTCCAGCCGCCGGTACATATCGGTGATGGCGGAAAAGGGTGTGTGGTTCAGATCCATCACAGTGGTTTGCACAAAGTCGCGGCGCATATCTTCTGTGAGCAGGCCGTAGGCGGCCAGGAGGCCGGGGGCCTTGGGGATAATGGCCGTGGACATATTGAGTTCCTCGATGAGCTCAGCCGCGTGAAGCGGTCCGGCGCCTCCGAAGGCAACCAGGGCAAAATCGGAGGGATTATAGCCCTTTTCCACGGTCACGTTCTTGATTTCCTTGACAATGTTGGAGTTGCCGACGGTGATGATGCCCCGGGCAGTCTCCTCCACGTTCATGCCGATCTTTCCGGCCAGCTTTTCCACTGCCTGGAAGGAAAGACTGGAATCGATGGGAAGCTGTCCGCTCAGCAGCTCTTTGTTGTTCAGATGGCCGAGTACCACCCGCGCGTCAGTGATGGCAGCCTCTGTGCCGCCCCGGGCGTAGCAGGCGGGACCAGGCTCCGCGCCGGCACTCTGGGGTCCGACCTTCAGGATGCCGCCGGAATCGATCCAGGCGATGCTTCCGCCGCCGGCTCCGATGGTAGAAATATCGATGGAAGGAATCCGGACCGGGTATCCGCTGATGTTCTTGTCTTTGGAGCTTTCGATGTTCCCGTCCACGATCATGCTGATGTCGGTGCTGGTGCCGCCTACATCAATGGTGATCACATTTTTGACGCCGATGAGATTCATCAGGTACTGAACGCCGATGACACCAGCGGCAGGTCCGGAAAGTCCGGTTTTGATGGGATAGGCCGCCGCCTCGCGGATGGACATGAGACCGCCGTTGGAATGGTTGATATAAACCTTCTTGATGCCGATCTGTTCCAGCGTGTTTCTTAAATTGTCCAGATATTTCTTGACCTCCGGTCCTACGAAGGAATTCAGCACGGTGCCGCAGAGACGCTCAAATTCGCGGAACTGATTGGAAATCTCGCTGGAGGTGGAAATATAGATCCCGGGAAGATGCTGTTCGATCAGCGCCTTGACCCGGCTTTCATTTTCCGGATTCAGGTAGGCGTTAAGGAACAGGACGGCCACAGCCTCGGCCTTTTTTTCCTTCAGCTTTTCAATCAGAGCAAGAATCTCCTCGTCGCTTAAAGCTTCCAGGATCTCTCCTTTGTAATTCATGCGTTCCGTCAGCTCAAAACGCAGATCTCTGGGGATCAGGACCGGAGCCTTGTCCATCTGCAGATCATAGAGGTCCGGACGTTTCTGACGGCCGATCTCCAGAAGATCCCGGAACCCTTTTGTAGTGATCAGCGCGGTGCGGGCGCCCCTTGATTCCAGAATGGCGTTGGTGGCCACGGTGGTTCCATGGATAAAACGGTCCACATCCTCATAATCCAGTCCGTATTTTTCCACAATTTTCCGGACGCCGCCCACCACGGCCTGGGACTGGTCCTTCAGAGAAGACGGAAGCTTGTAGACCATCAGTTCGCCGGTCGCTTCGTCTATGGCGCAGATGTCGGTATTGGTGCCGCCCACGTCAACACCGATTCGTATTTTTTTCACGGTAGCATTCTCCTCTCATGTTGTATCGTTTTTCCGTCATGACAGACCGGAAATGTGCAGATAAAAGTGCGGATGACTGTGAATAAAAAAACCATGTGCGGTGGTATATGCGCACATGGCTGTCGATCCGTTTTATTCTGATTACGTTCCGGCTGCGTTACCCGGAAGCTGATTTCCTTGTCCTTTTGTATGATGTTGTTTTTCTGTCGTCCAATTCAATCCTGCCTCCAGGTATAGATAGTGCTCTTCTGGAATTTGGCGGATCCCAGAAACAGTCTTACACCTGTTCGATGTAAGCCCAAGCAGATATGCTTTCGGCGGATTTCCCTTTCCCGGCTGTGATAACCGGTACTGATGATTTCCGCGCCCCTATATATACCATGGTTATTATAGCCAATGGAGAAATCAAAGTCAAGAACAAAGCGCCCGCTTCCGGAAAGTGTCCAAATGAAAAATCCTGTCAGCACACCATTCTGACAGGACTTCCTACATGTTTGGGTTAATATTAAAATCGTATCGAGCCAAAAATTTATGCAATGCCGTTTACAGCTTTTGTGAGACGGGCAACTTTTCTGGAAGCATTATTTTTGTGGAATACGCCCTTGGAAGCAGCCCTGTCGATCTCGCTGATCGCTGTTAATAAGCTCGCCTGTGCAGCAGCCTTGTCACCGGCGGCGATAGCAGCTTCGACTTTCTTTGTCATGGTCTTTACTCTGGAACGGATCGCTTTGTTCCTCGCGGTCTTGGTCTGAGCTACCAGAACACGTTTCTTTGCGGATTTGATATTTGCCAATTTGTACACCTCCAAATCAAATAAAATAGTTTTATCTGGTTTGCATTAAAGCCGGACACGGACAGTCTAATGTAAACATACTGTTATATTCTAAAGGAAAAAGCGGGGGCTGTCAATACATATTTCGGGGAAAAAGGGAAAAAAATAATTACGAAACGGGGAAAAAGACAGCAGAGGCAGAGAGGGAGAACCATACATGGCAGATGGATCAGAAAGAACGGAAAGAGCCGCGGAGGACAGCGCGGGGGCAGAGAATGGGAACAGACCGGAAGAAGAGCTGCAGGTGCATACGGATCTGGCGCTGGAGGCCAGGGAGTCTGTACTGGGCGAGGCGGAGGGAATTCCGGGAATCCGCATCGAGGAAGCGTTTCATCAGAAATCAGGCGTAAAGGTGACGAAGGTGGAGATCACAGATGAGAGGGGAGAAGAGGCGATCGGAAAGCCCATGGGAATCTATATTACCCTGGAGGCAGAGCAGATGGCCGCTCCAGATGAAGGAAGCCACCGGGAAATATCGGAGGAGCTTTCTTTCTATATAAAAGAGCTGCTGGAGAGCTTTGGAGATCCGAGGGCCATTCTGGCCGTAGGACTCGGAAATCATGAGGTGACTTCTGATTCTCTGGGCCCGCGCGTTCTGGACAATCTGAAAATAACGAGGCATTTATACGAAAGCAGAAGGGAAAAGGGCATCTTGATCAGCGGTATCATTCCCGGCGTCATGGCGCAGACGGGGATGGAGACGGCAGAGATCGTCAGAGGAATCGTGCGGGAAACAAAGCCGGACGCGGTGGTGGTGATCGACGCGCTGGCTGCCAGGAGCGTGAGCCGCCTGGCGGCCACGATCCAGCTGAGCAATACAGGCATTCAGCCAGGATCGGGGGTGGGAAACCACAGGAACAGCCTGACGCTGGAAAGCCTCGGAGTTCCGGTGATCGCCATCGGCGTGCCGACAGTGGTGGCGGCGGCTGCCATTGTCTATGATACGGTGGACGCCCTGGCGGAGCTTCTGGAGGCAGCGGGGGCTTCTTTTGCCGCGGACGCGGTGGAGGGAATGCGGATGGAGGAACGGTATCAGATGGTCAGGGAACTGATCGAGCCCAGATTCGGCCCTATGTTTGTGACTCCGGGCAATATTGATGAAAAGATCAAGCTGCTGAGCTATACCATATCGGAAGGAATCAATCTGGCTTTCTGCCCGCGGGAATAAAACGGGAGAGGGAGGCATAAGATGGGTTATGGCGCTGTCTGAGGCATGCGCGGACAGAGCATGTTTCCGGACAGGTTTGAAAGAAGGTGAGGGAGACATTTGAGTCGGAGAGGACAGGATCATTTAGGGGGATATGGACTGGTGCTGGTTTTGATGTTCGCGGCGGGATATTTTCTCGTGAAGGACGGAAGGATCAGACTGACGGCCTGGGCAGCCAGGGTTCCGGTGGTCTCTTTTTATGAGGAAAGCGCCGCCAGGGAGGCGGCCGCCGGCGGGACGGCAGAGGAGGATGGCGGAATCCTGCAGGAAGTGTTTGAACGGGCGTCCGGCGTTCACACGATTTCCCGTTTTATAGAGAAGCAGGAGGAGAACGCGGTTCTGGCGCAGGCTCAGCCGGATCCTGCCTATGCGGATTATCAGAAACAGAAGGAGGAGGAGGAGCAGGATGCCGCGAAGGCGGCACAGACGGAAGGGACAGACGCGCAGGAAGCGAATGGAGAAAGCGCTGTTCAGGATGCCGGAGACGGAACTCAGCCTTCCCAGGAGACGGCGGCAGAGTCATCTTCAGAGGCGGCCGGCCAGACCGAAACGGCAGCTGCCGAGCCGGCCATGGCAGCCACGGAGGTGACCGGGACGGTCTATACGCTGGAACAGCTGTCCGACTTTGAATTTTTAAAGAGTAAGTTTTTTTATGTACATAAATCTACAACGGTATATCCGGAGCAGCTGGACGCCGGTACGCTCCTCAGCAGGGATCTGAGCCTGCCGGAGAGCAGCGAGCCGCAGATCCTGCTGTTCCATACCCACGGCAGCGAGGCCTTTGCCGATTCCGAGGAGGGAGATCCTTCCATGTCCATTACGGCGGTGGGAGATTATCTGGCCCAGCTCCTTTCAGAACAGTACGGCATCCAGGTGATCCACAATACAGAGGTGTTCCCTTATTCAGAATCCTATTCTCTGGCGCTTGATATGATCAATGAGACGCTGGCCCAGCATCCCAGCATCCAGGTGACCATTGATCTTCACAGGGACGCGGGAGCCCGGGAGACGGTCGAGATCAACGGGAAGGCAATGGCGCCGATCATGTTTTTCAACGGCATGTGCCAGACCCCGGAGGGGCCTCTGGAAGGTGTGGAAAACCCGTATCTTCTGGATAATCTTGCCTTTAATTTTCAGATGAAGCTGAAAGCGGAGGCTTATTATCCGGGACTGACCCTGCGCACGTTTCTGAAGGCATACCGGTACAATCAGCATGTCCTGCCGAGAGCCACTCTGGTGGAGGTGGGGACAGAGCAGAACACCTTTGAGGAGGCGAGGAATTCCATGGAGCCTCTGGCCGATATTTTATACAAGGTTCTGCGGGGAAAATAACCGGGAACGGTCAGAACTGTTCCCGGAAGAAAGATTCCCTGTATTTGATATTGATTTCTCCAGAAAAAACGGTTATAATCGGGAACAACAGCAGTGATAATACATTCAGAGACGAGGAAGCAGGTGAGAATCCTGCGCAATGCCCGTTGCTGTATGAGTCGAGCGGCGGCCCGGTATGCCACTGTGCACGGATGCATGGGAAGGCGGCGCTGCGGCGTATGAGACTTGAGCCAGAATATTCAGCTCTGAATGGATTTGAAAGGTTACGGGGACATGACCGGAAGAATGAGAAGAAGCAGATACTTTCTTTTTCTGCTGGACTCCTGTATTCCACCTGTATGCTGCAGGCATGTACCGAAAGAAAAAGAAAGGAAAATGGAATATGTCTAAAAAAGAAATCAGATTTCTGAAAACAGTCACTGCGGCCGCGGTTCTGCTGGCGGCTGCGCCTGTTTCCAACGCGATGCACATCATGGAGGGCTATCTTCCGGGAGGTTATTGTATTGCCTGGGGAGTGGTCTGTCTGCCGTTTTTGATCACGGGTTTTCTGTCGCTGAAAAAGAGAATACAGTCCAACAGGAAGAGCCTGACGCTGATCGCCATGTCCGGAGCTTTTATTTTCGTGATTTCCTCGCTGAAGATCCCTTCTCTGTCGGGCAGCTGTTCCCATATGACGGGAACCGGACTGGGAGCCATTCTGTTCGGACCGGCTGCAGTCAGCGTGCTGGGGATCATTGTGCTGATCTTTCAGGCTCTTTTGCTGGCTCATGGCGGCGTGACCACACTGGGAGCCAATACCTTTTCCATGGCCATCGCGGGACCGCTTGTGTCCTTCGGCGTTTACCGTCTCTGCAGGAGGGCGAAGGTGAATCAGAAGGTTGGCGTGTTTCTGGCGGCTTTTCTGGGCGATATTTTTACCTACTGCGTGACGAGCGTTCAGCTTGCCCTTGCCCATCCCTCAGAAAACGGAGGAATCGCGGCTTCGGCAGTCAAATTCCTCGGCGTTTTCGCGCCGACCCAGCTGCCCCTTGCCGTCATTGAAGGACTTCTGACCGTTATCATTGTCATCGGCCTGTCTTCCTACGCGGGACCGGAACTGAAAGCAGTCGGATTTGATAAAGGAGGAAAGGCTCATGAGTAAAAATACAAAGATTGTGATCGTTCTTCTGGTGATCTGCATTCTGCTGGCAGCCATTCCGGTGCTTGTCCTGCGTGACGCGCAGTTCGGAGGCTCGGATGACGCGGGCAGCCAGATGATAGAGGAAATCGATGAGGATTACGTACCCTGGTTTACGCCGGTACTGGAAAATCTTATTGGAGGGGAGCTCCCCGGAGAAGTGGAAAGTCTGTTTTTCTGCATCCAGACCGGAATCGGTGTCGGAATCATCGCATTTTTCATGGGCCGTTTTGTGGAACGGAAAAAATGGATGAAAAAGACAGGAGCTGAATGATGGGTACGATAGACAGATACGCCTACCGTTCCGCGCTTCGGAACGTGAACGCGCAGGAGAAGTTCTGGTTTGCCATCCTGACCATGATCATTTGTGTGGCAGGCAGATCTGTCCTGGTCAGCGGAGCCGTCTTTTTGCTCAATGGATATCTGACAGTGGCAAAAGGGGGCCTGTCTCTGAAAAAATACGGAAAGCTCCTGACCATCCCGCTGGTATTTCTGGTACTCGGGACCCTGACTGTATGGGTGAATCTGGGGGACACGCCCATGGATGCCTTCGCGCTGCCGCTGGGAAACCTTTATCTGACCGGAAGCGTGGACGGGATCCGGCAGATGGCGAAGCTGTTCTGCATCGTGATGGCGTCGGTCTCCTGCCTTTATTTTCTGTCTTTGAATACGCCCATGACGGATATTATCTTTGTGCTGGAAAAGATCCATATTCCGCGGCTGGTGATCGAGCTGATGATGCTCATTTACCGGTTTGCGTTTATCCTGTTTTCCACAGCCTCCTCGATCATGACAGCCCAGCAGGCGCGGCTGGGAAACAGAAATCTGGCCGTGTCGGTCCGGTCTTTCGGAAAAATGGGGGCGGGGCTTTTTGTGAAAGCCCTGAAAAAATCAGACGCGCTTTATATTTCCATGGAATCCAGACTTTATGAGGGGAGACTGCGGGTGCTTCATAAGGTCTGTCCGGCAAAAAAAGGCCGGATCGCGGCCGTCGGAGTCCTGGAACTGGCCCTGATTCTGTGCACGGCGCTGGAAAAAGGCTATTTGAAATTGTAAGAAGAAACGCGGCTGTGAAGGTACTGAACAGTTACATGAAATCAGAAACAAGAGAGAAAGGCGGGCTTTCTTATATGCGGAGACATGAGCGGGCAGAGGGGACGGAGAGCTCACAGAAAAAAAAGGGCGCTGTCATATCGGCAGAAGGGCTTTCGTTTACTTACGAAGGCGGTGAGCGGAAGGCGCTGGACGGCGTGACCTTTTCCATAGAGAGAGGCCAGAGGATCGCCTTCATCGGAGCCAACGGATCGGGAAAATCCACGCTGTTTCTTTGTATGAACGGGATTCTCAGGCCGGATGAAGGAGAGATCATGCTTTCGGGAGAACCGGTCTCTTATACCAGAAAAGGGCTGAAGCAGCTGAGGAGCAGCGTCGGCATCGTATTTCAGGATCCGGATACGCAGCTGTTTCTGGCAGATGTGAGGGAGGAGATTTCCTTTGGCATTCTGAATCAGGAGGTCCCGGAGAAGGAGGCGGCCAGGGCTGTGGATCAGATGATCGAGCGGCTGGATATAGGATCTTTTGTTTCTCAGCCGACCCATGCTCTCAGCGGCGGCCAGAAAAAGCTGGTGTCCATTGCGGATATCCTGGTGATGGATCCGGAGCTGGTGATCCTGGATGAGCCGGCCGCGGCGCTGGATCCGCTTCACAGCCGGCGGGTAAGGGAAATCGTCGAAGAAATGTCCGGCCGGGGAATCACCGTTGTGATATCCACCCATGATATGGATTTTGCCTATGAATGGGCCGACCAGGTATTTCTTATGGGAGAAGGAAAGATCAGGAAAACAGGCACGCCGCAGGAGGTGTTCTCGGACCGGAGGAGTCTGGAGCAGTCCTGTCTGAAAACACCGACGGTTCTGGAAATCTACAGAACCCTGACAGAAAAATTTCCCGCCCTGGGGGACGCGGAGGCGCCGAGGAGCCTGGCAGAGCTTGAAGCGCTGATCCGCAGTCTTTGATCCGGCAGATGATCCTGAGGATCTGCCGAAAACCGATCTTATCCTGTGAAGAACATGCCTGTCGCTTACCGGTAAAGGGAGAAGCGGCAGGCATGCTGCTTTTTTGTGGGCGGAGGATGCCGCGCCGGTGGAAGGACGGCAGGGGATATTCTTGTAGAAAAAGGACAAAACTTCCGGTATAATGAAAAAAGGATCAAGAAAGAAGAAAAAGAAAGGTTTGGAATCGGACAGTATGGCGGAACATAACAGTGTAGCGGAGGGGAACAGCACGGCAGAACAGGGCTGCCGGCTGTGTCCCAGGAACTGCGGAGCGGACCGGAAAAACGGACAGGCCGGTGTATGCGGCGTATCCGGACCGGGGATCCTGTGCGCGAGAGCGGCGCTCCATATGTGGGAGGAACCCTGTATTTCCGGAAGCAGCGGATCCGGCACGGTGTTCTTCAGCGGCTGTCCGCTGCGGTGCGTATACTGCCAGAACCGCTCCATTGCCCGGGCGGAAAGGGGGACGGTGATCTCGGTAAGCCGCCTGGTGGAAATTTTTCTGGAGCTTCAGGAACAGGGCGCGGCCAATATCAATCTTGTAACGCCTACTCACTATACTCCGGAAATCATCGAGGCGGTGAAGGATGCCAGGGAAAACGGACTTTCTGTTCCGGTCGTCTATAACTGCGGCGGCTATGAGAAGGTAGAGACGCTGAAAATGCTGGAAGGGACCGTAGATGTCTATCTGACCGATTTTAAGTACATGGAGCCGGAGACGGCCGCCCGTTATTCGGGAGCGGCCGATTATCCGGAGACAGCGAAGGCAGCCCTGGCGGAAATGGTGCGGCAGACCGGCAGGGCTGTTTTTGACGCCTCCGGCATGATGAAGCGGGGCGTGATCGTCCGGCATCTGCTGCTGCCGGGACATGTGGGAAACGCGAAAGCCGTTGTCCGGTACATTTATGAAACATATGGAGATCTGGTCTGGCTCAGTCTGATGAACCAGTACACACCCCTGCCCTGGGTCAGGGACGTTCCGGAACTGAACCGGACCGTGACGAAAAGGGAGTATGAGAGGCTGGTGGATTACGCGGTTTCTCTGGGGATTGAAAAGGGATTTATCCAGGAGGGAGAAACGGCGGCCGAGAGCTTTATTCCCCCCTTTGACTGTGAAGGGCTGCGGCCCCGGACAGAAACGGCGGGACAGAATCCCGGCGCACGAAAAGAGAATGTTGGCGACAGGAGGAAGGATCAATGAGCAGTGCAGTTGTAATATTGAAAAAGGGCGCGGGACGGTCCCTGAAAGCGGGCGGTCCGTGGATTTATGACAATGAGGTAGAAAGCGTCATGGGCAGCTTTTCCGACGGGGACGTGGTGCTGGTTCATGATTTTGACGGTTATCCCCTCGGAAAAGGCTTTATCAACCGCAGATCCAGGCTGGTGGTCCGTATGCTGACCAGGCGTGAGGATACGGAGATTGATGAGGTTTTTATCCGCATGCGCGTCAGAAACGCCTGGGAATACAGAAAAAATGTGATCGATACGGCGAGCTGCCGGATTCTGTTCGGGGAGGCGGATTTCCTTCCCGGCATTGTGGTCGACAAGTTTTCGGATATTCTGGTGGTCCAGTCTCTGGCGCTTGGTATTGACCGGTTTAAGGGACTGATCATAAAATGCCTCCGGGAGATCCTGGAGGAGGACGGGATCCGGATCCGGGGCGTTTATGAACGGAGCGACGCGAAGGTCCGGGAGCAGGAAGGAATGGAGCGGTTCAAGGGATTCATCGGAGATCCCTTTGATACCAAGGTGGAAATCGTGGAAAATGATGTCCGTTATCTGGTAGATGTGAAGGATGGACAGAAAACGGGATTTTTCCTGGATCAGAAAGAGAACCGGAAGGCAATCTGGAAGCTTTGTCCGGGCGCCCGGGTGCTGGACTGCTTTACCCATACAGGCTCTTTCGCGCTGAATGCCGCCATGGCGGGGGCCAGGCAGGTTATCGGCGTGGACGCTTCCCAGCTGGGGATCGATCAGGCAAGAGAGAACGCCGCGCTCAACGGACTGGAAGACAGGGTGGAGTTCCGGTGCGCCGATGTATTTGAACTGCTGCCCGAGCTAGAAGCGCAGGGAGAGCAGTTCGATGTGGTCATTCTGGATCCGCCCGCTTTTACCAAGTCGAGAAATTCTGTGAAGAATGCGGTCCGGGGATACCGGGAGATCAATCTGAGGGCCATGAAGCTGGTCCGGGACGGAGGCTTTCTGGCCACCTGCTCCTGTTCCCATTTTATGGACTATGAGCTGTTTACTCAGACCATCGGACAGGCGGCCAGAAATGTGCATAGGCGGCTCCGTCAGGTGGAGTACCGGACCCAGGCTCCGGATCATCCGATTTTGTGGGGCGCGGAGGATTCCTCTTATCTGAAGTTTTATATTTTCCAGGTTTGTGAGGAAAAGTAGGAACGGAGGTGTCCGGAACGCATTGAACTGCGGGAATTTGAAGTGATGCGGAGAGAAGGCATCTCAGAAAGATAAGATTGTGAAGAAAAAAGGTTTGTAATTTATGAAAAAATATGTTGCACACAAAAATGAATCAACGGGGCTCATTCAGACAGTAAAAGAACATAGCGAAAATACTGCCAGTTTATGCCGAGAATTTGCGATTCCGGAATTGAAAGATTTTTTGTATGTGATCGGACTGCTTCATGATGTCGGAAAGTTCCAGGAATCTTTCGGCAAAAGGATTAACGGAGCAAATATTAAAGTAGAGCATTCTACTTGCGGCGCGCTTGCAGCGAAAGAAAAATATGCAATACCGGATCCTATGGCACTTATGATGGAATACTGCATTGCCGGACATCATTCGGGAATCCCGGATGGCGGATTTCCAAATGATGACAGCAGTCAGTCAACACTGTGCGGCAGATTGAAAAGAGATTTTGAAGATTTCAGTGAATATAAAAATGAGCTTGCTTTACCGGAGCTGAACGGCTTAGAGTGGATGAAGTATCTGTTTAAAGACTGTGATAATTCGATGGGGAACGTGATCGATAAGTTTGCGTTCCTTACCCGATATGCATTTTCCTGTTTAGTAGATGCGGATTCTATTGATACAGCAGATTTTTGTAAAGAAAGAGAATTGCCCAGAAAATTATGCGCGGATTTTTCTGCCTGTCTTCAGATCGTCGATCATAAGCTGAATTCATTTGTCTGCAAAACAGAACTCCAAAAAGCAAGAGCGGCTCTTCAAAATCAGGCGTTTCAGAATATTAAACAAGAAGCGGAAATTTATCTCCTTAATATGCCCACAGGGAGCGGAAAAACACTTGCGAGTGTGAAAATCGCATTGGAAAGAGCTCTGGCAAAAGGGAAAAAGAGGATTATCTATATCATTCCTTACAATAGCATTATAGAGCAGACTGCAGATGTGTTTGAGGAAATGTTTGGTGATAACTTAGAAATTCTGCGTCATCAGTCTACGTTTTCCTACGAAGATGAAGAAAATGGAAGTGAAGATTACCGGGAAGCCGCAAAGACTGCGGCAGAAAACTGGGATGCGCCCTTTATTATCACGACAGCAGTTCAGTTTTTTGAGTCCGTTTATGCAAATAAACGGGGAAAGCTTCGCAAGATGCACAATATGTCGGACAGTATTTTGATTTTTGACGAAGCACATCTGATGCCCCAGGATTATCTGCAGCCATGTCTTCAGGCTGTCGCATATATTACCCGATATCTGCACAGCGAAGCGATATTCTTGACAGCTACTATGCCAGATTATGAAAAATTGATGAATGAATATGCACTTCCGGACAGCAAGATTGTGAAATTGATCAAAGATACTTTTATGTTTACAAAATTCCAGAAGTGCAGATACAGTTATATTGACGAAATATCTTCTTCTGAATTGCTTTCCAAATGCCGTGAATTTCCATCATCTTTGATTATTGTCAATAGGAAAGCAACTGCCAGAGAATTGTATCAGGAATGCGGAGGTAAAAAATATCATTTATCTACATATATGACATCTTATGATAGAAAACGGATACTGAAAGAGATCAGACAGGAATTAAAGCGGCTTGAGGGAGATTATCCGGAATATAAGGATGTTCCTGAGGACAGAAGGATTACAATTATTGCGACCTCTCTGATTGAAGCAGGCGTGGATCTGGATGTTTATACGGTTTTCAGGGAAAGAGCCGGACTGGACAGCATTCTTCAGGCAGGAGGACGCTGCAACCGGGAAGGAAAAAGAAAAATGGCGGATGTTTTTGTTTTTGATTTGGCAGTGGAAACGAGACAGGCGTCACTAGATGAAAAAGCGAACCTTACAAAGGGATTACTGAAGAAATATGATGATGTTTCAGATGTGAAATGTATTGAAGAATATTATTCCAGACTGTATTTTATGAAAGCAGATGATATTCAGAAAAATACTATGCATCAGGTATGTTCTGATCTGGTCTCAATTCCATTTAAAGAATATGCAGAAAAATTTGAATTAATTGATTCCAGGCAGGTATCACTGGTGGTTCCGCGTGATGTTCAGAGTGAAAAATTAGTGGAGGTGATAAAATATACAAAGGCAGTGAATGCCAGAAAGCTGCAGAATTATACCTGTTCTGTGAGACAGAAGGAATTAGAGGATCTGATCCGACAGCACGCAGCCGATGATTATGGGACAGGTATTTACTGTTTGACTAATAAGGATTATTATGATGAATATAAGGGCGTATTATTTGAGGCATCAGATTATTTTTTATAGAAGGAAGGGGTGAGAAAACGATGAGTTATGGTTTTAAGATTATTGTGGAAGGCGATTATGCCTGTTTTACAAGACCGGAGCTTAAAGTTGAACGGGTAAGTTACGATGTACCGACGCCCGGAGCGCTTGAGGGTCTTCTGAAGAGCGTGTACTGGAAGCCTGCCATCCGTTACGTGATTGATAAGATTATTGTTTTTCAGGATATTGATTTTGTCAACATCAGAAGAAATGAAGTAAAAAATAAAGTGCTTCTTAGCGCTGTGAAGAGCCAGATGAACGGCAAAGGGGGAGACCCCTGTATCTATACTTCGGAAAGCAGAAGCCAGCGGGCTGCAATGGTGCTGAAGAATGTAAAATATGGAGTGGAGTTTCATTTTGAATTGACCGGACTGAAAAATGACACAGAGACGGATGGAGAAAACAAACACTACAATATCATGAAAAGAAGGCTTGAGAAGGGGCAGTGGTTCCGGACTCCATGTCTTGGATGCAGTGAATTCCCGGTGAAAAGAATCGAATTGGTAGAAGCGTTTGATGAGAGTCTCATCAGCAGTAATATTCTGAGTATGGGAGATGTGGATCTTGGATATATGAGCTATAAGGTTCAATTTGAAGACGGCGGAGAACCCATCAATCATGACTGGGATAATCCGAAGTTCTCAGATAAGGCATTTACTCTCTATTATCGTCCGCATATGATCAATGGAGTAATTGATGTGAAAAAATACAGGGAGGAATTGCGATGTTGATAAAAGCCTTATGTGATTATTATGATATTTTGGCTGTTAAAGGCAGCGTTCTTCCGGCGGGATATTCTAAAGTGAATGTTCATTACAAAATTTCTCTGACTGAGGAGGGGCAGATAGACGAAATTATTGATTGCCAAAAAGTAGAGCTGGTGCCGTCAGGGAAGAAAATGAAGGAGAAAAAAGGTCCAGTAGAGATGGTGATGCCGGAGCGTACGGAAAAACCGGGAATAGACGCCAATATCGCGGAGCACCGGCCGCTGTATATTTTTGGATTAAACCTGGATAAGGATCATCTGACGCCGGATGACAGGACAGATAAGGCAAAAAAATCACACATGGCATTTGTAAAAGCAAATCTGGATTTTACAGAAAATCTTCAGTCGCCAATTATTTCAGCATTCAGGAACTTTCTTCTCTCCTGGAAGCCTGAAGGGCAGACGGAAAACGAATGGCTTCTGGGACTCGGAAAAGATTATCAGAAAGCAGGCTTCGCATTTTGCTTGTCCGGAGAGCCGGATCGTCTTTTGCATGAGGATCCGGAATTGAAGAAAAAGTGGGAAGAAGAATATGCAGTACAGTTGGTGAAAGATGACAATGCCAGAACAGTACAGTGTGCTGTTACGGGAGAAACTGAGCCGATAGCAAGAATCCACAGTAAGATAAAAGGCGTATATGGCGGCCTGGCTACGGGGAGTGTACTGATCGGGTTTAACAATGATTCAGAAAACTCCTATGGAAATGAACAGTCTTATAACAGTAACATTTCTGAGACTGCCATGAAAAAATATACAGAAGCTTTGAATTTTCTTCTCAGCAGTAACCGACATAAAGCGATGCTGGATGAAATGACGATTGTATTCTGGGCCATGAGCAGCAAGGATACATATGAAGACTTGTTTATGAAATTGTTTCTGGGGCAGCAGGACCAGATGGATGCTGAAAAAACAGATGCTATGCTGAAAGAGTTATTGAAGGATGCCCGTGACGCAAACGTGACGGAGGAAAGACTCCAATCGTTAAACATGATCGATTCGGATGTGGATTTTTATATGTTGGGATTGAAACCTAATTCTTCCAGGCTGTCGGTCAAATTTATCATACGAAGAAAATACGCAGATGTACTTTGGAATATTGCAAAATTTCAGAAAGATCTGCAGGTGACAGAAGAGTTTCATTCCGTGGCGCTCTGGCAGATCAAACGCGAGATGATTTCCCCCAAGAGCAAGAATGATAAGGTAAATCCGGCAGTGATGTCGAGATTGTTCGAATCGGTCTTAAATGGCGCAGCGTATCCGGTTTCGCTTTTGGAAACAATTGTCAGAAGGGTAAAAACGGATGAAGGAAACGGAAAGATCAATTCAGTACGGGCTGGTATTATAAAAGCCTGTATCAATAACAAAAAATCAAAGGAGGAACTAAAAGTGTCACTGGATAAAACGAATCAAACACCGGCATATCTGTGCGGCAGACTGTTTGCTGTGCTTGAGAAACTGCAGCAGGATGCATCGAATAATTCGCTGAACCGGACAATCAAAGATGCATATTTTGCTTCCGCATCGGCCAAGCCGGCGCTGGTATTTCCGAAGCTGATCCGGCTTGCTCAGAATCATTTAAATAAGGTGAAATATCCGGTTTACTATAACAAACTGATTGGAGAAATTATAGATGGCCTGAACGGAGGATTTCCGGAAACACTTCGTCTGACAGATCAGGGAAGATTTGATGTCGGATATTATCAGCAGAATCAGGATTTATGGAGAAAATTAACCAAATCAGAAGAAACGGAGGAAGATTAGTATGGCACTTACGAACAGATATGACTTTGTAATGCTTTTTGATGTGGAAAATGGGAATCCAAATGGTGATCCAGATGCAGGAAACGCGCCGAGAGTCGATGCCGAATCTGGATATGGATATATTACAGATGTCTGCCTGAAACGTAAGATCAGAAATTATGTTGAGCTTGTGAAAGAGGGGGAGCCCGGATATAATATTCTGATCAAACCGGACCGTTCGTTGAATGCTAAATTTACAGCTGCTTATGAAACAGAAGGGTTAAAGACAAAAAATAAAGGGAAAGACCCGGATGAAGTGAAGAAGGCAAGAGATTACATGTGCCGTACCTATTATGATGTCAGAACATTTGGGGCGGTCATGTCGACCGGGGATGATCCCTGCGGAATTGTAAGAGGACCGGTGCAAATTAACTTTGCAAGAAGTATTTCACCCGTCAATATTCAGGATGTTACGATTACCCGTCAGGCACGGACCACAGAGGACAGAAAAGAGACTGGTGATACTGAAATGGGAAGAAAGAGCGTGATTCCCTATGCTCTTTACCGGGCAGAGGGGTACGTTTCCGCAACGCTGGCAAACAAATCTACCGGTCTGTCAGAAGACGATGTGGAACTTCTCTGGTCCGCAATCATAAATATGTTTGAAAATGATCATAGTGCGGCAAGGGGTAAAATGTGCATGAGAAAGCTGTATATATTTAAGCATGAAAATGTGCTCGGCAATTGTCCGTCTCATATTCTTTTCGATAAGATAAAAGTCGAGGAAAAGAATGATGCTGTTCCAAGAGGATTTGGTGATTATGAAATCTGTGTGGACAGGGACATGCCGGCTGGTGTTGAATTGATCGAAAAAATATGAAGTCAATAGAAATCACGATCCGTTCCATTCAGCATTATTTGTATTGCCCGCATCGTTGGGGCTTGATGGAGATTGATAAAGCGTGGGCAGAAAATATCTATGTGACAAAGGCAAATTTGATGCACGAGCGCGTACATGATCCGGAAAAAAACTATACGATGCGGGGGAAAAAGGTATTTACTTCCGTCCCTGTATATCATGATCTTGAACCATATAATTTGTATGGAGTAACGGACTGCCTGGAACTCACCAGGGATGATGCAGGAATTTCTGTTGATGGAAGTGAAAAAAAGTATCATATTTCCATTGTGGAGTACAAGCCAACTATGCCCAAAAATCTGGAATACAGAGATGATGATCTGATGCAGGTATTTGCCCAGAAAGTCTGTGTAGATTATGTATTTGGCGGAGATTGCGACGGTTTGATTTATTATGCGGATGTAAAAAAGAGGATCGTCCTGCCTCTCAGAGAAAATTTTAGAGAATACGATGCACAGCTTAAGGCAACGCTGAAAGAAATGAGAAAGTATTTAAGTGAAGGAAGGATTCCTGCGATCAGAAAAGGACAGAAATGCAGCGGATGCTCTATGAAAGATCTGTGTATGCCTTCCATAAAGCCGATAAAAAGTTTTCGGGCTGAAATAGAAAAGATAGAGGGAACGGAGTTATGAGAAAACTATTAAATACGGTTTATGTTACAAATGAATCTGCCTATCTGACATTGGACGGAGAAAATCTTGTATGTAAAATAGATGGTGAGATTAAGCTTCGGATTCCCTTTGAGAACATTGAAAATATTGTCTGCTTTAATTATGTTGGCTGTTCTCCTGCACTGATGGGAAAATGTGTGGGCAAAACCATTCCTATAAATTTTATATCACCTCAGGGACGATTTTTGGCCAAAGTCTGCGGCGAGACAAAAGGAAATGTTTTTTTGAGGGTGGCACAGATTGATAAATTCAGAGAATCTGGGCTTGAACTTGCTCAGAATACGATGGCTGCGAAATTCAGCAACACCCGGCAGGTAATACGGCGCACGTTGCATGATAATCCGGAATTGCGTGAAGACACAGAAATACGAAAGGTGATTGAAATACTGACAACAGGAATCAATCAGTTATATCAGGCACAGAGCATAGAGGAGATTGTTGGTATAGAAGGATATTGTGCACAAAGTTACTTTTCCGTATTTAATAAACTGATCACAAATAAGAAGGTGCCATTTACATTTGAACTTCGTACAAAGAGGCCGCCTCTGGATCCGATCAATGCAGTACTGTCTTTTGTGTATACATTGGCCACCAGCGAGTTTGCAGCGGCATTAGAAACAGTTGGGCTGGACAGCTATATTGGATTTTGCCATACACTGAGGAGCGGAAGGGTTTCGCTGGCATGCGATTTGGTAGAGGAAGCAAGATGTCTCGTTGAACGATTTGTAATTACGCTGTTAAATCTTCAGATCATTGGCGAAAAAGACTTTGAACATCAGGTGTCAGGGGCGGTCTGGCTAAATGATGAAGGACGCAAAAAGGTATTGACCCGATGGCAGGAAAAGAAGCGTTCGGATATGATGCATCCGTATCTCAAACAGAAAATCCCGATGGGGCTTCTGCCATATGTTCAGAGTAATCTTCTGGCAAAATATGTACGGGGCGATATTGAAACTTATCCAGCTTTTCTTATGAAGTAGACAGAGGGTGATTAATATTATGATGGTTTTGATCAGTTATGATGTGAGTACTGTAAGTCCAGCAGGAAAAACCAGATTAAGGAAGGTTGCAAAAGAGTGCCAGAATCATGCTCAAAGAGTACAGAACTCAGTGTTTGAGGCTGACCTTGATTATTCTGCATTTTTGAGGCTGAAAGACAGATTAGTGAAATTGATCGACCCTGAGCAGGATAGCCTGAGATTTTATTATTTGGGGAATAACTGGGAGAAAAGAGTTGAGCATGTAGGGGCCAAGAAAACCTATAATCCGGAAGGTGTTATCATTGTATAATGATGATGGCGAAGCTGGGATGATTGTTAAAAAGCAGCAGGTTCGCCTAAATGATGGGTGAAATAGTTGTCTTAAATTGATATAATATGTGTGTTAAATTGGTCCGTCCCTAGATGTGTGGCGTGTGGTTGCTTATCTGCACAAGATGTAGCGGTCACGTCCCGCGAGGGACGTGTGAGTAGAAATCCGCATCACTGCCAATTCCTGGTAGGTGTAGTACGTCACGTCCCGCGAGGGACGTGTGAGTAGAAATCATTCTGACCGTACAGGCAATCAATTTCTATCCCGTCACGTCCCGCGAGGGACGTGTGAGTAGAAATCGTCTGATTAGGCTCATGTCGTCACCTCCCAGTCGTCACGTCCCGCGAGGGACGTGTGAGTAGAAATTTGCTGCGTCAGCCATGATGGAGGGCGCGGTGAACCGTCACGTCCCGCGAGGGACGTGTGAGTAGAAATTGTCGTCTACGTAGTACATCTCGTACCCTTTCCGTCACGTCCCGCGAGGGACGTGTGAGTAGAAATTATCCCTCCCGGACAGCGTGATAACAGACATTGGTCACGTCCCGCGAGGGACGTGTGAGTAGAAATAATCCCTGTAGAGTTGTAAATTGCACCTGTTACATGTCAC
>CAJFHG010000033.1 GCA_904379015.1 Candidatus Paralachnospira caecorum
CCGCGCGATTGCAAGTACTTTTTCTGATTGAAGATATGTTTGAAAATTTTTTGAAATTGTCTGCCGCGGGCCGCAGGCTGTCAGGAAGGGATCCTTCCCTTTATTCCGCTGAATACCGTTCCATAAACCGCATGATGATCACGGCGCATTCAGCGCGGCTGGCGCCGCCCTGGGGATCCAGACGGGTCTGTTCATATTTCCCGCTGATGATCCCCTCGGCCACTGCCCATTCCATGGCTTCCCGCGCGAAGCCGCTGATCCGGTCCGCATCCTGATAGCGGTCCAGATCTGCCCTGCCGCCGACTGAATATCCCTTGTATCCCGCGTAACGGTACATCAGCACTGCCAGCTGTTCCCTGGTCACATAATCGCCCGCTCCAAAATATCCGTTGGAATAGCCCGTGGCGATCCCCGCCGCGTTGGCCCAGATCACAGCCGGCGTATACCATGCCTGCCCGGGCACATCCGGGAAAGGATTCTCCGCGTCCGTTTCCGGTGTTCCCTCCATCCGGTGCAGCACCGTGGCGATCTCCACCCGGGCCAGCCACGCATAAGGCGAGAATTCCGTCTGCTCCAGGTTTCCGGTCATAATGCCTTTATCATACACAAAGTCCACCGCGTCGCTGAACCAGTCCTGTCCGCTCACGTCGGTAAAATGATGCGCGCGCATCGTCCTGACCGGAACAGACACCGTAAGCCGGCCGTTCTCGCTGTCCCAGCCCGCAAGCTCGCTGTACCGGGAGGCTTCCTCCTCAGAAGGCGTATAATATGCCAGGAAGCTCTCTTCTCCGTGAACCGGCTGGATCTCGTCTGTCACCCACTGCCAGCCCTCGGGAAGAGAAATATCTCCAAGCGTCATCCCCTCCTGATATTCCGCCGTCACCTCCGGCACCGAAAGCACTGTATCAAACCGTGCCTCCAGACAGGTGTCCTCGAAAATCACAAAGCTGTACCGCGCTTTCGTTCCCGCCAGCTCGCCGTCCCGGTACCAGCCCGCGAAGCGGTACCCCGGAGAGGCCAGGGCAGTCAGTGTCACGTAATCGCCGGCGCTGTGGCTTCCCGCGCCCGTCACCTGTCCTTCGCCGGTGATCCGGACCTCTGTCCGGACCGCGGACAGTTCCTCACCGCTCAGATCCATCGCGGGCAGATAAGCAGTTCCGTCCTCTGACCGCAGAGCATAATCCTCTGCCGCGGCTCCCGCCTTTCCGCTCACGTTCCCGCGGTAAACCATTCCCTCTGAGAGCGGGATATCCGCGAAGACCAGCTGCCTTGTCCGGATTCCCGTCTCTCCGAATTCCGCGACCGTATAAGTCATGGCTCCCGTTCCGTTTCCTGTGAAGACAATGGTATACTCCTCTCCGTCAGGCATCCAGACAGATTTGGAATCACCGCTGACACTGACAGAAAGTCCGCCCACGACAGACAGATCCGGAAGATTCTCCGTTACCCTTCCTACCAGCTCTCCGCTTTCGTTGTAGATCTCCAGATCCACCGGGCAGTTGACTGTGGCCAGCTTGCCGTGATACCAGCTTCTGGCAGGCTGAGGATCCGCCGCGGACAGCCAGCTGATATAAGTCTCCACCGCATGGGGATAAGAAAAATCTCTTTGAAGCGCGGCCGGTATGGTCAGGGTGGTATAGGCAGCCAGATTCCCCAGAGTATGAGCCGTGAATGTCTCTTCCTCCGCCGAGCTGACCGCGCTTCCCAGGAGATCCATAAGCGCGTTGATGGCAGGCGCTGCCGGCCCCGGACCCGTCAGGGCGCTGCCGGCGAGGAGCAGGAATCTGGCCTGATCCATCCATTTCAGCACATCCTGCCTGGAAACTCCTCTGGTTTCATATGCCTCCGCGGAAGGCGCCAGCTGGTACAGCAGGCTCCTCATATCATACACCGAATTGGGCAGATCCCGGAACGCCCCGCCCGTGATCGCCTGGAACATCTGCTCCACATAAGGAATGCAGGCATCGTATTCCGCGGTGTACATAGCCGGAAATTCCAGGATATTCCCGTATTTTCCGTATCCCCATTCATACAGAGGCACAAAAGCCACAAAATCTTTCGGATTTACGATATTGAAAATATTATTGTATATAGAAGAAGAAATTTCTTCTTTCGTGGTGACATTGGGCGTCGCGAAGGTATATGCGTAAATATCCTCCTGATCCGCGTAGGCAAGGGACCGGTCCATCTCAGCCGCGAACAGGTTGGCGGCCGCCGCGCCGCGGCTGTGGCCCGTGATCAGAAGCTTCGTCTGCTCTCTGGGGATTGCCTGCTCCTCCATATATTCGCTGAACCTTGCCAGAACATCCTGACTGGCATTGTAAAAGCTTGCGTGCTCGCTTCCAGTGCCCACATTAAAATTGCCGTACCATTCCTGTCCTACCGTTCCCCGGACAACGACGGCCGTCAGCACCTGGATCTCGTCCCCCACCAGGATCTTCTTGGCGGCAAACACACAGGCGACACTGTCCGGATCCGTGGTTTCCTGCACCGCGTCCGTATCGGCAGGATCAAAGGCATAGCCTCTGATATTGGAAAAGCCCAGGTTGAGGAGCGCCTGTTCTATATCATGATACCGGTACACGGAGGAACTGAGGTACAAAAGAAGCTCCGCCGCTCCCCTGTTATACTGCGTCGACGCGGAATCAAAGGTTTCCGCAAACAGATCCGGATAAAATCCGATGTCATCCTGTCCCCATATTCCTTCCGATGTAACCCTGGAGGAAACGGCGGCAGTCGCCCGGTAAGGGATCCGTCCCATATCCTCATTGACCTCCACCGGCACGGCAAACACATCCTCCGCCGGCGTCATTCCCTCCGCTTCCACTGTGCAGGTAAATTCCGCCTCTTCAGGCAGCCCCGCGTCCGCGCCGTCATAAACGGGATACAGATCGATCTCCTCCACTTCGGCAGAAGCTCCGATCTCAATGGCGTCTATGGTATATTCATATTCCTGTTTCAGCTCAAATTCATCAAAGCTGAAGCCATCCGGCGCCGTGATCTTCACCCGGACCTGTTCCGCCCGTCCTCCTGTTCCCTCCTCCGGAATCAGGTTGGACACCTCCGAATAAAGGTGCAGGCAGTCAAAATCCGTGTCATCCTCCTCTGTCTTGTCAAAGGAATAGCTGCCCATACTGTAGCGGAGCCGCTCCACCTGCTTCGGTTCCTGCTCATCCGTATAAAGGCTGAAGGCATGGGTCAGGCCGTCTCCTTCTTCATCAGCCGCGAAGCTGAAGGTGGTGGGGATGGAAGAAGAACACACATAAGTCATCCTTTTCAGCCGGAAGGCCACCCCGGGACCCTGATCCGTAAAATTGACATAGATGTCATAGGAAAAAGTCTTCTGCTCTCCCGGCGCCAGCGTCTCCGCGGAAAATTCCCGGCTGTTCCCGCCTCCGCGAAGCTCCAGAGTCACAAAATTCAGCGTCTTCTCCGAGGTATTGGTAAGGGTGAAATCAATGGGATATGAAGAACCGTTCACCACCCTGCGGGGAATATTTCCGATGTGGAGCGACAGCGCCTGGGAAGGGTCTGTCACTTCGATCGGAGAAGGCGTGACAAACCGGAGCTGGAACGGCTCCGCCGGTTCCGGATAATAAGTTCCCGTCACGTCAATAAACAGATCATAGCTGCCCGGGCTGTCGCCTCTCACATACCAGGTTGAAGTCTTTTCACCGCCTGCCTCAAGCGTCCCAAGGCTGTGGGTAAGAGACTGGGCCGCGCCTGTCATGCCTGCCAGAGACAGACCCTCAGGCAGAGTGAGCACGGCCTGCGTGTTCTCCACCCAGTCTTCCTCCGAGGTATTGGCCAGGATCAGGCTGACAGAAAACATCTGCTTCAGCCAACCCACTCTTCCTTCGATCACAATGATGTAGGGGTTGTTCTCGGGATCCATAAAAACTGTGTAATATCCCAGGCCCGAAGAATACCCCCATCCGGAGCCGCTGCCCGATCCGCCGCCATACGATCCGCCGCCCGGACTATATCTGCCCGACCCTGCCAACTTGATCAGCTGTCCTTTTTCATTGGTATAATAAGTGATCGGAAGCTGATGGGGCTGTCCCTCCAGCCTGTATTCCAGCGTCAGCGTGAATTCCGTCACATGACGGTTCATCGGATCCTCCGTGTCAATGCCGGCTTCTTTGATCTCTTCCGCCGTCAGCTCCTTTGTCTCCACTTCTCCGACCAGATAGTGAACGCGGCTCAGCTGCAGCTCCTCTCTCTGGGGTTCCGCCGTATCCTTTGCCTCCTCTGTCTCAATCTGTCCGTCGCTGATCCGGTATTCGCTCCCGTCCTTCATGGCGGCCACATTATAAACCGTTTCCGCGTCCAGCAACACCTGCGCTTCTCCATGTGCGTCTGTGACCGCCGACATTCCGCCCTCCGGCTCTCCGTCCCCGCCGGCCCTGTCAAATATCACTCTCGCTCCTTCCACAGGCTCTCCGCTGTCCGAATCCGTTACACGCACCGATACAGCCCGTTTTCCCGACGCTTCATCCGCCGCCAGGACCGTCACCGGTATGGTGATCCGCCCGGTGTTGCCTGAGGCGTCCGTGACAGTCAGCGTGACCGTGTAGGTTCCCGCCTCCTCATAGGCATGAGAAGCTGTGACTCCCTGCTGTTCTTCGGATCCGTCTCCGAAAAACCAGGCATAAGACGCGATCCGGTCATTGTCAGAAGACGCGGAGGCGTCGAAGATCACCTCCGCCCCCGGATAAACGGAGGGACTGGCCGGCGATGCCGCCGCCAGCGGCGCCTCCTCATCATCACTCAGCGCGGCTGCCGTCACGGGACTGCTCTCTTCCGTATATCCAAAGATGTTGACTGCCTCTACCTGATACTGATAGAGCCCCGGATCGGGCCGGTCTGTATAGGCGTTCCCCTTCACAGACGCGATTTCTTCAAATTCTCCGCCCGTTTCCCCTGCGGACCTCCGGTAAACCGTATAATGGTCCAGCAGCCGGTCGCTGACATCACAGTCCCAGGAAAGCTTCACCTGCCTGAAGCCGCCTTCCGCCGTCAGCCGCGGAGCGGAAAGCGCTTCATACTGTTCGATCGATACGGTCAGGATCACCGGCTGAGAAAACAGTCCCGCCATATCCTCCGCCGCCAGACAAAGCTCATAGACACCGCTCTCCAGCGCTGAAATATCCCACCGGAACAAAAATTCCTCTTCCGCAGGCAGGAAATCAGTCCTTTCAATCTCCGTGAACTGCTCCTCTCCCTGCTTTCTGTACGAGATCACGGCCCGGGCGCGTCCGCTGTTGTCATGGAGCATATACCAGAGCACCATGTTCCTGTACTGCGTCTCCCCGGGAGCCGGATCGGTCTCCAGCGAAGGCGCCTCAGTGTCCTCATAACTGGCAGACACGATCCCGCCGTGCGCCGATTCGTGCCCCCATGCATCCATCGCTGTCACATAATAATAATATGTATGTCCGCTTTCCACCTCGCTGTCAAAATAACCGATGGTTGTGATTTCCGCGATCCGCTCAAAGCCGCTGTCCGGCGATTCAGAACGGTAAATATAAAAGGCCTTGAAATCCTCCGGCGCGGGACCGTATTCCCAGCTCAGCTTCAAATGTCCGCTCTCCGCGGCGACAGAAGGACTGCCCGGGACCTCGGGCACTGTCGCGTCAAGAACAAACATCTGCAGTACCGGCTCGCCCCGCAGCTCGTCCCGGCAGGCATATGCCCTGAGAAAGATCTGCTCCTCCTTTGGCGCCGGAACCGGAACATGCCAGTATTTATCCCTTTCTTCGGTCCTGCCGAATTCCGTGTACTGTTCTCCATCCCAGGAATACTCCAGGATCACCGTATCAAAAACCGACTGCTCTGACACGATCGTCCTGACATAAATCTCCTTTCCCTCCCCGGACTGCGCCATACTGATGTTTGCTTCCATCGTCTCCATCTCCGGCGCTTTTGCTTCTCCGATCACAGTAAAGGGAATCCCCAGTCTCTGAGCATAGCTTTCTGCGGTGGAGCCTGCCAGTCCGCTGAAGCTTTCCAGCGCCGTGCAACCGGAAAAGGCGCTTGTATTCAGATCCACATTTTCACCGTATATGGTCACGCGGCGGAGAGAGGTGCAGTCCCGGAACGCGTCTCTGCTGACATAAGCAACCTGTCCGGGGATCACGATCTCCGTCAGGGAAGCGCACCCCCAAAAGGCATACGCCGAAATGCCCTGGAGACCTTCCGGCAGCTTCACCTCCTCCAGCAAAGGGCAGCCGTAAAAGACAGATTGCTCCAGATACGCGATCTTCTCCGGGATCACCACGGTCCCAGAAAGCGACGGGCAGTTTTCAAATGCGTTTCCTCCCAGACTTTCCAGTCCGGCAGGCAGAGAGACTGAGGTCAGTCCGCTTTCCAGGAACGCCCTATCTCCGATTTCTGTCAGTCCCTCCGGCAGCTCAACCTGCTCCAGGGAAACACAGCCGGAAAAAGCCTGAGAGGGAATTTCAGCAAGATCGGAAGGAATCCTCACGTCAGCCAGCGCTGTACAGCCGAAAAACAGCCTCTCGTCTAACCGAACACCCTCCGGGAGTTCCGCCGACACCAGCGCTGTACAGCCGGAAAAAGCCTGATATCCGATCTCCTGAGTACCCGCCGGGATCACAATAGAACTCAGCGCTGTGCAGTCAGAAAAGGCTTCATTCCCGATCTCTTCGACAGAGGAAGGAAGTTCGATCCGGCTCAGGGCACCGTTTTCAGCAAAGGCTCTGTCTCCAATGCTTCTCACACCGTCAGGCAGCGAAATCTCTGTCAGACTGCCGCACCCGTAAAAGGCGCCGCTTCCGATCTGTTCCAGACTTTCGGGAAGCACTGCCCGTTCCAGGGAACTACAGCCGAAAAACGCACTGGAATCAATCTCTGTAATCCCTTCCGAAACGATCACCTCTTTTAACGCCCCGCAGTCAGAAAAGGCAGAACCAAATTCCCGGAGCGTCCCGGGCAGCGTGACCGTTTCCAGTCTGCTGCAGCCGGAAAAGGCACTGTATCCCAAACTTGTAATTCCCTCCGGCAGCGTAAGGGTCTGGAGCGAGCTGCAGCCATAAAACGCACTGTTTCCCAGACTTGTCAGTCCCTCCGGCAGCGTAAGGGCCTGCAGCGAACTGCAGCCATAAAACGCCTCATCTCCCAGACCTGTCAGCCCCTCCGGCAGCGCGAGGGTCCGGAGCGAACTGCAGCCCCAGAATGCCTGATCTCCGATTTCCGCAAGTCCCTCCGGCAGCTCTGCAGAAGCCAGAGATCCGCAGCCGTAAAACGCCAGATCGGCTACAGACTGGAGAGACTCCGGCAGCCGGACAGACGAAAGGCGGCTGCAGCCGTAAAACGCCGCTTTCTCAACTCTGCGGATCCCCTCCGGCACCAGGACCTCCGTGTCAGCCAGCATGACAGGACAGTACAGCAGGCTCTGATCCTGGCGTCCGTAAAGTATGCCGGATGCGTCAGACGCATAATAAGGATTCTCGCTGCTGACTGTGATCCGCTCCAGAGCGCCGCAGCCGGGAAACAGTCCTGTCAGATGTACGCCGTCATAATCATCCGCCGGCACAAACTGCTGAAGCCCGCTCCCGATCTCCACGGTCTTCAGCGCCGCGCATCTGCCGAAGGCCAGCTTCTGAATCTGGGTCACACTGTCCGGCACGGAAATGCTCTCCAGGCTTTCGCAGCCATAAAAGAGATGATCCGGAATCACAGTCAGGCGCGATGACAGCTTTACCGACGTCAGAGACGCACAGTTCCGGAACGCGCCTGATCCGATTTCCGTCACGCTGTCCGGCAGCGAGACAGAAGTGAGCCCGGTCCCGTAAAACGCATCGAACCCGATCTGCGCCACGCCATTTCCCATTGTTACGCTTTTCAGGCTGGTGCAGCCGCTGAAAGCCCAGTTCCCAATCCGGACCACGCTGTCCGGAATGACGACGCTGGTATAATCTGTACCGGCATACTGATTATCTTCAATTTCCAGGGTCCCCTCCGGGATCACCAGAGGGTTCGTATCCTGATCCTCTCCGTCCTCTGACTCTCCGGTTTCGGAATCCTCCCCTCCCGGATTTTCCTCTTCTCCGGGATTCTCTTCTTCTGATTCTTCCGTTTCTTCAGCCGGAATCTCCTCTCCGGTTTTTCCCCAGCCCGCGGCATTGCCGGACGCGGCGGCGGGAACGGCATTCTGCAGCAGCAGGATCATCGCCAGAAACGCACTGAACAGCCGCATTTTCTTTCTCATGCTCACTTCCTCCTTCACTCAGTCTGCCGGTCCCATTTCTCTTCATGGACGTTCCGGCCAGTCTTCGACTGCCTTCAATATATCATAGGGTATAGGGAGATTCCACAAATTTTGCCGGCGATGATTCACAAAAATTATGGGAAACCTTCAAAAACATGCTATAATAAAAGCCAGGACCCGGCCGGAGATCCGGCTTGTGTCCGGCTATTATTCTGAAGAAAGGAATTTTGATCATGAAAACATCCGCACAGCTGGAAGCCATGCTCCGTGAGATCGACCACAAGGGCTATCCGGCGTATAAATCACTGAAAGGCATCTATCAGTTCGGTTCCTGGCAGCTATCCATCGACCATGTGCAGGGCGATCCCTTCGCCTCGCCTTCCAGGCTGACCATCCATATCACAGACAAAGCCTCCGGCTTTTCCAGGGAATACTGGAGCAGCGCGGACAGGCGGACTGCCTTCTGCGACTTTCTCCTGCGCCTGTTTGAAAAGGCTGTGGAACGATATTCCTTCCAGGCAAAGGGCTCTGGAAAGAGCGGCGCCATTTTCACCTCCCATCCGGGACAGGAGGTTCTGGCCCGCACTGCCTGCACCGTCAGGAATGACACCATTCTCATGCGGTTTGAAGCCGGCTTCCCGGCCAACGGCAGGACCATCAACGCCAGAGAACTCCACAAAATCCTGTTTGATTATCTGCCCCGCTGCGCCGAAAGCACGCTTTTTGCCCGCAGTGTTGACCGGAAAGCGCTGGAGGCCGCTCTGGATCTGTACGAGGACCAGCAGGCGCTGCGCGCCTATCTGATCCAGAACGGCTTCGCCGCTTTTGTGGCGGACGGATCTGTGCTGCCCAGAAAGAGCGGCGTATCCAGCGCGCCCATGAAGGGAGCGGTTCCTTTTTCTTCCCCGGATTCTCTGCGGATTTCTGTGGATCTTCCTCACCGGGGACGGATCACCGGCATGGGGATCCGCGCCGGCATCACGCTGATCACCGGCGGCGGCTATCACGGAAAATCCACCCTTCTGAAGGCTCTGGAAGCAGGCGTATACAACCACATCGCCGGGGACGGAAGGGAATTTGTGATCACCGACGCCTCCGCCGTCAAGCTCCGGGCAGAGGAGGGCCGCGTTGTAAAACAGGTGAACATTTCCCCCTTCATCAACCATCTGCCCGGCGGGAAGGATACCACCGTCTTCTCCACTGAGGACGCCAGCGGAAGCACCTCCCAGGCCGCGGCCGTCATGGAGGGCATCGAGGCGGGCGCCCGTCTGTTCCTCATCGACGAGGATACCTGCGCCACCAACTTCATGGTAAGGGATGAACTGATGCAGCGGGTCATCGCGCCCGACAAGGAGCCGATCACCCCCTTCCTTGCCCGCATCCGTCCTCTGTTTTCTGACCTCCGGATCTCCACCATCCTGGTCGTAGGCAGCTCCGGCGCCTTTTTTGAACCGGCCGACTGCATCATTCAGATGGACAATTACAGGACCTTCGACATCACGAAGCGGGCCAAAGCAGAGGCCGCGGCCTGCGGACCGGCCCCTCTTCCGGAAACAGACTTTCATTTTCCCGCCTGCCGGAGAAGGAAATATGAACCGGCCCGGGGAAAAACAAGGCGGGACGACCGGCCGCCCAAGATCAAAACCCAGGGGAAAGATTCCCTCTTTTACGACAAATCCCTGATCGACCTGCGCTATGTGGAACAGATTGTCTGTGAAGAGCAGACCAAGGCCCTCGGCCATATCCTGCTGTACCTGAATACCCACCCGGACAGCAGCCGGACCCTGGCGGAGCAGACGGCGGCTGTCTGGAAAAAGCTGACAGAGGAAGGCCTGGAATCCATCTCTTCCTCCTCCGACTGTCCGCCCTTTATGGCCATGCCCAGGATCCAGGAAATCTTTGCCTGCATCAACCGCTGCCGGTTCTGACAACACCTCTTCCGGACAGCAGAAATTCCGCCCGGCCAATGACGGCACAGGCAGGCAGGCATGCCTGTACAGGCACGGCAGACGCCCTCCGGGCGTATCGCGCAAAACAGCCCGGAGCATATCCGTCTTCCGAATATGCTCCGGGCCGATCTGTCTTCGGTACTGCTGTCTGTCCTCCGACCGTTTTGTCTTTGCTTCTTTTATGATCCTTCCGGTTTATACATCCTTCAGCTTCTTCAGCTCATCGAATACCACATCGTTGAGAACCTTGATATAAGTTCCCTTCATGCCTGATGAACGGGATTCGATCACTCCGGCGCTCTCAAACTTGCGCAGCGCGTTGACGATCACAGAACGGGTAATGCCCACTCTGTCCGCAATCTTGCTGGCTACCAGGATTCCTTCATTTCCCTCCAGCTCTTCAAAAATATGCTGGATTGCTTCCAGTTCAGAAAACGATAATGTGCTGATCGCAGATTTGACGATCTGAATCTTTCTAGTCTCCTCCGCATTCTCCTCGTTGACAGAACGCATCATCTCCAGACCCACCACGGTAGTGCCGTATTCACTCAGGATAATGTCGTCAATTCCATACTGGTCATTGGATTTGTAAATGAACAATGTGCCCAGACGCTCTCCCGCGATATCGATCGGAGTGATGATCGCCTGATATTTTTTCACATTTGTCTCAGCAAATCCCAATGTCTCCAAATTCACATTTTCTTTCGTAGAAAGGACACTGAGAAGTCTCTCGTTGAGCATCTTGTCGACAAAACCTCCGACCTGATCTTCGATCAGCTCCTTGATCTCTTCTACTCCCTCACTGAGGCCCACGCCTAATACCTTACCTTTTTTGCTGATCACCAGGATGTTGGAGTCGAGGATTTCGCTCAGCACGGCACAAATATCGTTGAATACTACCTTACTGGAATTGTTGTTGTGAAGCAGTTTGTTAATTTTTCTGGTCTTATCCAATAATTGTACGCTCATTGCTGGCCTCCTATTCTTATTGTGCAATTATTACAATCCAGCTTCATCGTACCATATTTATTTCAATCCTGCAATAGTTTTTCCGATACTTTTCGCAATTCTTTTTGGAAATTTCATATATTTTCGATTATTTGGGTTTTTCCATCAGGAAACCGCAGGTCTGGTCGGAGCAGATCAGCTTGTTTCCCTTTTCCAGCATATAGCTTCCGCACTGGGGGCATTTCTCCTCCGAGGGCTTCTGCCAGGACATAAATTCACACTCCGGATTGTTGCTGCAGCCATAATATTTTCTGCCTTTTTTGGTCTTTTTGATGACCACGTCCCCGCCGCACAGAGGGCAGGCAACTCCGATCTTCTCCAGATACGGCTTCGTATTCCGGCAGTCCGGGAAGCCGGGGCAGGCGAGGAACTTTCCATGGGGACCGTATTTGACCACCATGTTCCGGCCGCAGACCTCGCAGATCTCATCCGTCACTTCGTCCTCGATCTTGACTGTTTCCAGCTGCTTCTGCGCCTGTTCCACCGCTTCCATCAGATCCGGATAGAAATTGCGGATGATGGTCTTCCAGTTGACAGCGCCTTCCTCCACGCCGTCCAGCAGAGATTCCATATTGGCCGTAAAAGCCACGTCCACCAGCACGGGGAAGGCCTCCTTCATGATCCGGTTGACCACCTCTCCCAGCTCTGTCACATACAGGTTTTTGTTCTCCTTCGCCACATACCGTCTGGCAATAATGGTGGTAATGGTCGGCGCGTAGGTACTGGGGCGTCCGATGCCCGCCTCCTCCAGGGCCCGCACCAGGGACGCCTCTGTGTAATGGGGCTGGGGCTGGGTAAAATGCTGTTTGTAATCAAAATCCTGGAGCGTCAGCCTGGTCTCCATGGTCAGATTCTTTCCAAGAGTATTGGGCTCCTTTTTTTCCTCAGTGCCCGCGTAGACCGTGGTAAATCCTTCAAACTTCACCTTGGACGCGGAGGCCGTAAACCGGTAGTCTCCCGCGTCGATCTTCACGCTGACGGTCCCGTACACGGCGGCAGTCATCCTGCTGGCCGTAAAACGGCGCCAGATCAGCTGATAGAGGCGGAACTGATCCCGGGAAAGGGAATCCTTGAGCTTTGCCGGAGTCAGCGTGATGTCTGTGGGCCGGATCGCCTCGTGGGCATCCTGGATCCGTCCGGCCGACTTCTCTTTTCTCTCATCTTCCTGCACATATTCGGCTCCGTATTCCGATCCGATAAAATCGGCGGCGGCGTTTACCGCTTCCTCGGAAACCCGGGTGGAATCCGTTCTCAGATAGGTGATGACGCCAACGGTGCCGTTTCCTTTAATATCCACGCCTTCGTAAAGCTGCTGCGCCAGGCGCATGGTCTTCTGGGTGGAAAAATTCAGCACATTGGCCGCTTCCTGCTGAAGCGTGCTGGTGGTAAAGGGCAGCGGCGGCTTCTTGACCCGCTCTCCCTGTCTGATATCAGCGATCTTAAAAGAGGCGTCCCTGATATTGTCCAGGATCCGATTCAGATGCTCCTGGCTCTCAATGGTGATCTTTTCATTCTGATCTCCGTAAAATTTGATCCGCATGGGCTTCTTCTCGCCCTCGCACAGAACGTCGGCTTCCAGACTCCAGTATTCCTTCGGGATAAACGCCGCGATCTCCTCTTCTCTGTCACAGATGATGCGCAGCGCCGCCGACTGTACGCGGCCCGCGCTCAGTCCCCGCTTTACTTTCGCCCAGAGCAGGGGGCTGATCGTATATCCCACCATACGGTCCAGGACGCGCCGCGCCTGCTGGGCGTCCACCAGGTTCATGTCGATCTGCCTGGGCGCCTTCAAAGACGCCTTGACCGCCGTCTTTGTGATCTCATTGAAGCTGATGCGCTGAACCTTTTTGTCTTCCAGCTTGAGCGCAGTCATCAGATGCCAGGAGATGGCCTCTCCTTCCCGGTCCGGGTCGGTCGCCAGATAAATCTTATCTGCCTTTTTCACCTTCTTGCGCAGATTTGCCAGAATGTCTCCTTTGCCGCGTATGGTAATGTATTTCGGCTCGAAATCATGTTCTATATCAATACCCATCTGGCTTTTCGGCAGGTCTCTTACGTGTCCGTTTGATGCTTCCACATCGTAATTGGCCCCCAAAAATTTTTTAATTGTCTTTACTTTTGCCGGGGACTCTACGATGACCAGATACTTTGCCATAGTGATCGTGTTCTCCTTTTCTTCCTTTTGCCGCATAATAATGGTCAGACGGCTGAATGATCAGTCCTTCCATCTCCAGATCCAGCAGACACTCCGCCAGAACGCTGCCTGAGAGCCCGCTTTCTGCACGGATCTGCTCCACGGATTTTGGTTCGGAATCCACACAACTATACACCTTTTCCTGATTTTTATCAAGCAGTATCTGATTTTTCTCATAAATTCTTAATTTTTTCCCATGTATTCCCCAGAACAGGAGCAGATCCTCCGGCTCTGTCAGGACCTGCGCGCCGTCCTTCAGAAGGCTGTTCGTCCCTGCGCTGAGATAGTCTCCGGCCCGCCCCGGCACGGCAAAAATTTCCTTTCCCTGCTCCAGGGCAAAAGAGGCTGTGATCAGAGACCCGCTCCTTCTGCCCGCCTCGACCACCGCCACACAGTCGGAAAGCCCGCTGATCAGTCTGTTCCTGGCGGGAAAATTGGCCGGAAAGGGTCTCACGCCGGGCGGATATTCAGAAATGATCCCGCCGTCTTCTTCCACTGCCCTGTACAGTCCTCCGTGTTCCGGGGGATAGACCACATCCGGCCCGCAGCCCAGCACCGCGAAGGTCGCCCCCTCTCCTCCGTCTCTTTCCAGGGCGCCTCTGTGTCCGGCAGAATCAATCCCCCGGGCCAGGCCGCTGATCACCTGAACGCCGGCCCCGGCCAGCGCCCGCCCCAGGCGTTCCGCCATGGCGCTCCCGTAGAAGCTGCAGCTGCGGGATCCCACAATGGCCGCTGCCGGCCGGTCGTCCCCGGGAAGACGCCCCCTGACGAACAGACCGGGAGGGCGGCCCGGGATCACGCGGAGCCGGTTCGGGTACTCCCCGCTCTCCAGAGTAATGAGGCGGATCTCCTTCTTTTCTGCCTCATCCATGGCCCGTCTGACCGCGTCCCCCTCCCTGCTTTCCAGAATCCGTCCCAGACTCCGGCTCTTCGGCCCCATCCGGCTCCGTCCGGCGAAAAAGCGCTCCAGCCGCCTTTCTGAAGCGTGATAGATCTCCTCCGGATTCCCGAATTCATTCAGCAGCGCTTCTTTCCATTCCGCCGAAAGGGGATAAAGCCCGCAGAACCAGAACCAGTATGCTTCCTGTGTCAGTTTTTCCTTCATGGCGCCCACTTCCTTCCATACTCTATGATAGGATGATATTCCAGTCATTTCCCGCTGCGGTACAGCACCGCCTCCTTCAGATGCCTTGTCCCGATCCCGGGGGAATCCTCCAGATCCGCGATGGTCCGGGCCACCTTCAGGATCCGGTGATACCCCCTGGCGCTCATCTCAAACTGCTCAAACAGCCGCTCCATCAGCCGCGTCTCCTCCCGGCCGAGCGCGCAGTACCGTTCGATCTCTTTTCCCGGGATCGACGCGTTGTACAGGATTCCTGTCCCGGCGAACCGCTCCTGCTGCCGCTTTCTGGCCCGTTCCACCCGCTCCCGGATCCGGGCGGAGCTTTCTGTCTCCCGCCCTGTATCTGTCAGCTCCCGGTAGACCACCGGCTCCATCCGGACCTGAAGATCGATCCTGTCCAGCAGAGGTCTGGAAATCCGGCTCCTGTATCTGGCTGCCAGGCTTTCCGGACAGCGGCATTTGTTACGGTCAGGATAATAACCGCAGGGGCAGGGATTCATGGCCGCCGCCAGCATGAAGGAAGCCGGGAATTCATAGGAGCCGTGGGCCCGGGACACCACCACCCGCCGTTCCTCCAGAGGCTGGCGCAGGGCTTCCAGGGCCGTCCTTGACATTTCCGGCAGCTCATCCAGAAACAGGACGCCGTGATTGGCCAGCGAAAGCTCCCCCGGCCTGGGAACCGCTCCCCCGCCCGTCAGCGCCGCAGCCGTTATGGTATGGTGGGGCGCCCGGAAGGGCCTTCTGGTGAGGAGCGCCTGTCCCTCCGGCATCATGCCGCGGATGCTGTAGATCCGGCTGATCTCCAGGCATTCCTCCAGGGACGGCCTCGGCAGGATACCGGGAATGCACCGGGCCAGCATGGTCTTTCCCGCTCCGGGCGGCCCGGAAAGCAGGATATTGTGCATGCCTGCGGCGGCGATCTCCGCCGCCCGCTTCGCGGTCTCCTGTCCCCTTATCTCTCTGAAATCCGCCTCCGGAGGTTCCTCTTCCCCGAGCTCCGCGCCGCCGGATCTGAGGGGGCTGAAACGGTCCGGATCTCTCAGAAAAGAGACTGCCTGAAGAAGATGGTCCACCCCATAAACCGCGATCTCTCCTCCGACGGCTCCCTCCGGCGCGTTCTGCCGCGGCACCAGGATCCGGGACAGGCCGGCCTGGGCGGCGCAGGCCGCCAGCACCATGACGCCGGGTACCGGACGCACCTCTCCTCCCAGCCCCAGCTCTCCCGCTATCAGCACGCCCTTCAGATTTTCCTTGGGAACAATGCCCATGGCCGCCAGCACCGCGGCCGCCACCGGCAGGTCGAACAGGGTTCCGTCCTTTTTCACATCCGCCGGGGCCAGATTGATGATGACCCGCTTGGGCGGCAGACGGAATCCCGCGTTCTTCAGGGCAGTCCGCACCCTCGCGGCCGCCTCCTTCACTTCTCTGGACAGAGCGCCCACCATATCAAAGCTGGGCAGTCCGTCGCTCAAATCCGCTTCCACAGTGATCAGCCGCCCTTCTGTTCCCAGAATGGCAGCGCTGTAAACCTTACTGTACATAGGCGATCTCCTTATTCTGTTTGATATGTTTCCTGTTATACTGACATGAATGATATTGGAAATTTGGCCGAAGGGCCAGAGTGTCCCGGCGCGGGCCGGTCCTTCCCAGTCCCGCGCCGGACAGAAATGCTGAATCTCGATCATCTGACAGCGAATGAATCATCAGACACGGTGAAGCTGCCTGTCAGATATGCTGGTCCAGCCACGCGTGAATATCGTCAAACACCACCGCTCTGTCCAGCTCATTTAAAATCTCATGGCGGTCGCCGGGATACAGCTTCATGGAAACATCAGAGAAGCCCAGATCCCGGAACTGGCGGAAGCAGGTCCGCACGCCCTTTCCATAATTGCCCACCGGATCCTCTTCTCCCGATACAAACAGGACCGGAAGGGACCGGTTCATGCGCTCAAAGTCCTTTTTCTTTGCCAGATCTGACAGTATGATAAAAAAGTCCCGATAAGCGCCCGCCGTAAATACAAACGTACAAAAGGGATCCTGGTTATAGGCATCCACCGACGCTTCGTTTTTGCTCAGCCAGTCGTTTTCGGTCCTGAGCGCTTTGATCCGCCGGTTATTTCCGCCGAGGGTCAGCCTGTACAGAAGGGGACTCCTGTAGCGCCTGCCCTTCACCCGGCAGATCAGGCCGGACAGAAGCTTCCCGAAGCCTGCCGTCAGCCGCCCCTGGAAACCGATCCCCATGATCACGGCGCCCTCCACTTTCCTGCTGTATCGGGTCAGATACCGCCTCGTAAAATAAGATCCCATGCTGTGTCCCAGGATAAAAAGCGGCACGCCCGGCCACAGCCTCCGCGCCCGGCAGGTCAGACGGTACAGATCCCCGATCACATGGCGCGCCCCGTTCTCATCGGAGAAATATCCCAGCTCATCCTCGGAGGCAGCTGTCTTTCCGTGTCCCAGATGATCATGGCCGATCACCCCGTATCCGTTCTCCGCCAGATAAGAGGCGAATTCATCGTACCGGTCTACATATTCCACCATTCCGTGGACAATCTGGACCACCGCCTTCACATTTCCGTCTTCCGGCTCCCACCGGATACAATGGAGCATTTTCCCCTGATTGCCTGATTCTGTATAAAATTCTTCCTTCCGGACCGACTTTTCCATAGCCTTTCATCTCCTTTTTTGTCGTCTACTGTCATTTTAATGCCTGAATCCGGGTCTTGCAAGACAATTCCGAATTTTCTTGCAGATTCCGGCTGCTTCTTCTATAATAAAACTGCAGTTCGATGCTGTCTGTCCTGTATCCAGGGAAATCTTCTCCTTTTCAGCTGAAATGCTAGGAAAATCTCAGAAGACATGATATAATTAAGTATTATTTTATGAAACGAGGAATGAATATGATAGAAAAAAGAATTGTTGTCGCCCTCGGCAGAAACGCCTTCGGCATCCTGTTCCCGGATCAGAAAAAGGCTGTGGCCCGGGCCGCTTCTGCCATCGCGGATCTGGTGGAAGAAAAGTATCAGATGGCCATCACCTTCAGCAACGGCCCTCAGGTCGGCATGATCCACACGGCCATGACAGAGTTCAGCCGCCTGGCTCCGGAATTCACAGTGGCTCCCATGTCCGTATGCGGCGCCCTGAGCCAGGGCTACATCGGCTATGACCTGCAGAACGCCATCCGCACGGAGCTTCTGGACCGCGGCATCTTCAAACCCGTATCCACCATCATCACTCAGGTGCGGGTGGATCCCTTCGACGAGGCTTTCAGTGAGCCGACCAAAGTGATCGGCCGCTATATGAGCGAGGAGGAAGCCGACGCCGAAATTTCCAAGGGAAATTATGTGGTGAAGGAAGAAAAAGGCTACAGAAGGATCGTAGCCGCGCCCAAGCCCATTGATATCTATGAAATCGACGCGATCCGCGCCCTTCTGGACGCCAATCAGCTGGTCATCGCCGGAGGCGGCGGCGGAATCCCCGTCCTTCAGCAGGGCACCCGCTTAAAGGGCGCCAGCGCCATTATCGAAAAAGATCTGACAGCCGCCCGGATGGCAGATATGGTAGACGCCTCTCTTCTGCTGTTCCTGACCGGCACGGAAAAGGTCGCCATCAATTACCAGAAGCCGGATGAAACCTACCTGGATGAAATGACAGTGGAGGAGGCCAGAGGCTATATGGAAGAGGGCCAGTTCGAGGCGGGGTCCATGCTGCCCAAAATCGAAGCCGCTGTGGAATTTGTTTCCGCCTGTCCCGGCCGCAGGGCCGTCATCACCGACCTGTCAAGAGCCAGGGACGGCATCGCCGGAAAGACCGGCACCCGCATCGTCGCGGGCTGATCCTGAAGACCAGTTTGATCTGCTTTGCAGAAAAGAGGATGCACCGGCATATGACGGCCGGCCATCCTCTTATCTTTTGTCATTTCACAGAGAACTGCGTTTCCTGTCTGCCGCGCCGGTTACCGGTAAAGCTCCGACAGTTTCCGGAACGCGTCCAGGGAACGCTCGATCATTTCTGTCTGGACACAGTAGGAAATCCTCACATGGCCCGGGCAGCCGAAATCATCGCCCGGCACCAGCAGCAGATTGAACTGCTTTGCCTTTTCGCAGAAGGCGTTCGCGTCCGGCTCCAGGGAGCGGGGGAACAGATAGAACGCGCCCTCCGGCTTCACGCAGGTATAGCCCATCTCAGTCAGAGCGCCGTACAACAGATCCCTGTTTTTCCTGTACACGGAAATATCGGAGGTCTTTCCCGTGCAGGCCGCCGCCACCCGCTGGAACAGACTGGGCGCGTTGACGTATCCCAGCACTCTTCCCGCGCCGCAGACGGCAGCGTAGGCCGCCTTCTTGTCCTCCAGCTCATCCGGCACCAGCACATAGCCGATCCTCTCGCCCGGAAGGGAGAGGGATTTGCTGTAGGAATAGCATACAAACGTATTGTTGTAATATTTGGTCAGATAAGGAACCCGCACATCATAGGCAATTTCCCGGTAAGGCTCGTCTGAGATCAGGAAAATGGGATGTCCGTACTCCTCTGATTTTTCTGTCAGGATCCTGGCAAGCCGCAGGATGGTCTCCTCCGAATAGACAACACCGGAAGGATTGTTGGGGGAATTCACGATGATTCCCTTTGTTCTGGGGCTGAGAAGCTTTTCAAATTCCTCAAAGTTGATCTGAAAGCTGTCAATATCCGCGGGAACGACCAGGAGCTTCGCTCCTGTCCCCTCCACAAATACCTTATATTCCGGAAAGAAGGGCGCGAAGGTGATGAACTCATCTCCCTCCTCCGCCAGCGCCTTGAAGCAGATGCACAGAGACGCTGCCGCCCCCACCGTCATATACAGGTTGTCTCCATTAAAATGGGTGCCGTGGGCTTTATTGATGCCATCCGCGATCTTCTGTCTCACCGCGCCGTCTCCCTGGGCGCTGGTATAGCCGTGGAGCACTGCCGGATCCTCCGTAGTCACCAGTCTCAGAATGGTATCTTCCACCATCTGAGGAGCGGGGACGTTGGGATTCCCGAGACTGAAATCATAAATATTTTCCCGTCCGACCTCGGCGGCACGCTTCTTTCCGAATTCAAAAATTTCACGGATCGTGGAACGTCTGCTGCCCAGATCCACCATCTTTTCTGAAAACACGATTCGTCACTTCCTCCTTCTTATTTCAAAAGACTGCTGACGCCGGCCAGCTTCACGCACAGGCAGAACAGATGAATGGCCTTGTCAAGCTCCTCCGGAGTCGGATAAGAAGGAGCGATGCGGATATTGCTGTCGTTGGGGTCCTTCTTGTAGGGGTAAGTCGCGCCGGCTCCGGTCATGACAACCCCCGCTTCCTTGGCCAGGGCCACCGTCGCCTTGGCGCAGCCGGGAAGCGTATCCACAGCCACAAAATAACCGCCCTTGGGCTTCACCCAGGTAGCCAGGCCCGTTCCGCCGAGCTCTTCCTCCAGCGTATTCAGAACCATGTCGAACTTCGGTCTCAGAGAATCACCCAGCTTCTTCATATGGGCGCGGATGTTGTCCGCCGTCCTGAAGTATTTCACATGGCGCAGCTGGTTGATCTTGTCATGTCCGATGGTCTGGATGCTCATGTGCTTCTTGATCTCCGCCACGTTGGATTCGCTGGCAGCCATCATGGCCACGCCCGCGCCGGGATAGGTGATCTTGGATGTGGAGAAGAAATAATAAACCCGGTCTTCATTTCCGGCCGCTTCCGCCGCTTTCAAGATATCCTTCAGCTTTTCTTCTCCGTAAATATGATGGACACCGTAGGCGTTGTCCCAGAAAATCCGGAAATCCTTCGCCGCTGTTTTCATGGAAGCCAGTCTGTCCACAGTCTCGTCGCTGTAGCATACGCCCATGGGATTGGAGTAAAGGGGCACGCACCAGATTCCCTTGACGGTCTCGTCCTCAGCCACAAGGCGCTCCACCTCGTCCATATCCGGACCATTCTCTGTCATCTTCACCGGGATCAGCTCAAATCCCATCTCTTCCGTCACCGCGAAATGTCTGTCATATCCGGGGCTGGGGCAGAGGAATTTGATGCCCTTTACATCCTTCCAGGGCTTTTCGCCGTGGGTGCCGAACAGCATCAGACGGACAATGCTGTCATACATCAGATTCAGGCTCGAATTGCCGCCCACGATGATCTTTTCCGTGGGAATTCCGAGAAGGTCGGAAAACAGCTGCTTCATTTCAGGGATCCCGTCGAGAATACCGTAATTTCTGGCGTCCGCGCCGGCCTCTGTATGATAATCGTCCAGAGCTGTGAGAATCCCGTTGGAAAAATCAAGCTGGGCCGGAGCCGGCTTTCCCCTTGACATATCCAGCTTCAGTCCCTGAGCCTTCAGATCCTCATACTGCTTCTCCAGCTCCTTTTTCAGCTCCAGAAGCTCTTCCTTTGACATTTCTGTTACTTTTTTCATTCTGTTCCTCCTTCTCGGCCGAAGCCGCATATCTGTCTTCTTTTTCTTACATGCCCCTTGCCTTGTCCGCGCAGGCGATCATAGCTTCGATCACACTGCTCCTCAGTCCTTTTTCCTCCAGGACGCGGACCGCCTGGATGGTCGTTCCGCCGGGAGAGCACACCATATCCTTGAGGGCTCCGGGATGCATTCCCGTCTCCAGCACCATCTTCGCCGCGCCCAGCACTGCCTGAGCCGCGAACTCGTATGCCTGAGTTCTGGGCATTCCCAGGGACACCGCTCCGTCCGCCATCGCTTCGATGAACATAAACACATAAGCCGGCGAACTTCCGCTGACCGCGATCACTGCCTCGCTCATGGTCTCCGGCATGACAGACACCTTTCCGAAGCTTTCAAAAAGCGTGATCACTCTGTCAAGCTCTTCCTGCGTCACCCGTTCTCCCGGCGACACGGTGGTCATGCCCTCCCCCACAAGGGCGGGCGTATTGGGGTTGCACCGGATAAATTTAAGAGGGCGCCCAAACTGCTCCTCCATCCATGCCAGGGTCTTGCCCGGCGCGATGCTGACGATCAGCTGATCCTCGCGGACCACATCCCGGATGGTCCCGATCACCTGACTGTAGAACTGGGGCTTCACAGCCAGCACCAGAATCTCTGAGCCGGCCGCCACCTCCAGATTGTCCTGGGTCACTGCGATCTGCCATTTTTCACTGGCACGGTCCAGAGCGCCGCGGCTTCTGTTGGAGGCGATGATCTCCTCCGGCGCCACCAGCTTCTTCGCGACGATCCCGCCGATCATGGCTCCCGCCATATTGCCGCATCCGATAAATCCGATTTTCTTCATGACCTTTTCCTCCTATAGATCCAGCTTAAGCTGCGCCTCTTCCTCGGCCTCCTGCTTGAACTCCTCCACCTGCTCCGGTCCCGCCGTGGGCAGATCCTCCACAGAAGACATCCCGAAGCTGCGCAGAAACTCCTCTGTAGTTCCAAACAAAATGGGCCTTCCCGGTACATTCAGGCGCCCAACCTCTTCCACAAGTCCGTATTCAATTAATTTATTGACCGCGTGATCCGATTTCACGCCCCTGATCTTCTCGATCTCCAGCTTTGTCACCGGCTGTTTGTAGGCAATGATAGAAAGGGTTTCCAGAAGGACCTCCGTGAGAACATATTTTCTCGGCTGTGCCGCCACTTTCACCAGATTTTCATAATACTCCGGCCTGGTGCACATCTGAAAGGCATTCTCCAGCTCGATGATCTTCATGCCGCGGCCCTCCGCGTCATAATCATCCGCCAGGCTCCTGACCAGCTTCTTCGTCGTCTCCTGATCCTGTCCCACTGCCTCCGACAGAGCTCTCACATCCACCGAGCCTCCCATGGCGAACAGCACTGCCTCCAGGATCGTTTTCGCTTGTTTTATATCCATTCCATCAACCTTTGCTATGCTTCTATCTGAACGGCGATTTCCTCCGCCAGCTCTTCCGCGTCTTCGGAAAGATCGCCCGCGGCCTCCAGAGTCACATCCTCCTTCCGGTCCTCGCCGTCTTCCTCCATGATATGGATCCGGCCCATCTTCATCAGCTCCAGCACCGCCAGAAAGGTCACGATCAGCTCCACTTTGCTGCTCTGACGCTCCAGCAGGCGCTTCAGGCTGAACTGCCTTTTTCTGGCCGCCACCTCCAGGACCTGGATGATCTTGTCGGAAACCCGGAAGGGTTCCTTCTCGATCTTCCCGAATTTGGAGCGGACCGGATCAATTTTATCCTCCTGCCGCCTCAGAACTGCCTGAAAAACCCGTTCGAGCCTGGTCAGGGTCACATCCTTCAGAAGCTCGGAAAGATCCACCGGCGGCCGGTATTTCGCCACCTCTTCCGGAATCGTCTCCGGCTTGTAAAGCACCAGAGCGGCGTCCTCCTGCCTGTCCTTCAGCTTCTGAGCCATATATTTGTACATTTTATATTCCAGAAGCCGTTCCACCAGCTCCTGCCTGGGATCCAGCTCCTCTCCCTCCTCGTTCACCCCGGCCGGAAGGAGCATACGCGATTTGATATCGAGCAGTGTAGCGGCCATCACCAGAAAATCACTGACCACATCCAGATCCTCTTTGTCCATGGCCTCGATGTATTCCATATACTGGCTGGTGATCTCCGCGATGGGAATATCGTAAATATTGACTTTATTTTTATCGATCAGGTGCAGAAGCAGATCCAGAGGTCCCTCAAACACCTGAAGCTTTACCGACAGCGCAGCCGACATGCCGCTTCCCCATTTCTTTCGTTTCTTTTGCCGGCATGATGTCCCGGCCTCCCGTCATGGTCCTCAGGATACCTTTTTCAGCCTCACCACCAGAAGCTCCGACATATTGCCGAAACGGAAATTGACAGAATGGGTGCCCAGTCCGCCGCTGACGATCATCGTCTTTCCGTCCTTTACAAATTTGCCTCTGCTGTATTTGGGAAACAGATTGAATCCGGGGGAAATCAGGCCGCCCAGAAGGGGAAGCCGTATGGTCCCGCCATGATAATGCCCGCTCAGGGTCAGATCCGCTCCCCACTCGGCGTATTCCTGAAAATATTCCGGCGAATGGGCCAGAAGGATATGATATTCATCCCGTCTCGCGACACCCAGCGTCCTGTCCAGATACCCGGGCTCCATGGGAACCGAATGAAATTTTGTATAATACTGGCTGTCCATATTGAGCCCCGTGATGGTGAGGGCGTCTCTTCCGTCCCTCAGTGTGAGGGATATGTTGTCCAGCACTGTCACGCCGGCCTTCATCATGCCGTCATACCAGACATCATAAGCATCCCCGTAAAGCTCCCGCTCCCGGTCCATCCTGGCTTCATGATTGCCCAGACCGTAATAAACGGGATACCGGAATCCCAGCCGCTTCATAAGCCGCAGCGTCTCCCTGAGACCGCAGCGCCCCTTCCGGGCTGTCACCATATCTCCGGCCACCATAACCGCGTCCGGGTGGATCCGCCTGATAGAAGCCATCATCCGGTTATTCCTCCGTCCGGCTCCCGATTCATGCAGGTCTGCCATTACAATCATCGTATAGCCGTCAAATGCCTCTCCGATTTCCCGTGATTCCACCTCATATTCCCTGATCCGCACATGGGACCGTTCATACCAGGAACGAAGAAAAACAAAGGCAGCCAGAATCAAAATGGCAGCTGTCACGATCATCCATACCATACTGTTTCCTCATACTTTTCCATTCAGGCGCTGTTTTCCGCTCCCGGCGGGACAGCACTTTGCTGCCCCATTATAACACAGTTCGCCTCCAAAAAGCAATACGGTTCTGCGCCCTTCCCGGGCCGCGGCATAGGGCCGGCGGAGGTTCTCCTGCCCTATCTGCAGTCAAACTCGCAGAAAAAGCTCACGCCGTCTTCCTCATTTTTCACGCCGTAGCTGCCGTTCATGGCTTCCATAGCCGCCCGCACAATGGACAGGCCGATCCCGCTGCCGCCGTATTCCCGGGTCCTGGCCTTGTCAACTTTATAAAATTTCTCCCAGATCCTGCCGATGTCAGCTTCCGGAATGTTCTTTCCGGTATTGCTGACTTCTACATGGGCCTTGCCGTCCTTTTCCTCCACGCAGATCATAATCTTTTTCTCACCTTCCACATGGTTCAGCGCGTTGCCCACATAGTTGCGGATCACCTCTTCCGCCATATATTCGTCAGCCCAGATATAAAGACTTTCCGGACTGTGAAGCTCCACCTTCGCCTCTTTCTGCTGGATGAGGATCTGATAGGAGTTCAGGACTCCCTCGATCATGGCCACCAGATCAAAATGCTCCATATTGACTTGTTCTCTTCCCGCTTCGATCTGGTTCAGAGTCAGCAGCTTTCTCACCATCCGGTTCATTTTCCCGGCCTCATCTATGATGACATCGCAGTACCACTCCATGCTCTCCGGATCATCACTGATGCCCTCCTTCAGGCCCTCCGCGTAGCCCTGCACCAGGGCGATGGGAGTCTTCAGCTCATGGGACACGTTGGAAAGAAACTCCCGGCGCATCTCATCGATCTTTGTCTTCTGCTCGATGTCCCGCTTCAGCTCCAGGTTGGCCGTCTTCAGCTCGGAGATGGTCTTCTCCAGATTGGCCGACATGTTATTCATGCTCTGCCCCAGGATCCCGATCTCATTTTTATCCTTTCCTTCATATTTCGCGGTGAAATCCAGGTCAGACATGCGCCCGGCGATATCAGACAGGCGCAGGATAGGAGCCGTCATGTTTTTGGTCAGGAACCAGGCGGCGATGATGCCGATGGCCGCGATCCCCACGGCAATATACAGATAAAACCGGGTCACAAGACTGACAGTCTCCGCCACACTCTGAAGAGGCACCCGCATGATCGAAAACTTTCCTCCTGAATAAGCGGAAAACATTTCCAGATAGGAAGCTTCCAGATTCCCGTCATACGTCTCATTGATCTCATACTGGTCTGTGGATTTTACCTGACGGACAGTCTTCTCTCTCCCCAGGATATAAGTCATAAAATCATTTCCGTTCCCGATGGTGTCCTTGTTGCCGTAAATGATCCCCTGAGACGGATCCCACAGGTAGATCTCGATGTTGTTTATCTCCTTCATCTGTCTCAGGTACAGCAGAGTTTCTTCCGTCACCGCGCCGTCGTCCACCAGACGGTTTTCCAGGTTTTCCCGGACCTGGATCAGCGTCTTCTGCTTGCTGTTCATATAATAGGGTTCCAGGCAGAGATTGAGGGCGACCACGCTCACAACGATCACGGCCGCCACCACTCCGATCAGGATCAGCATATATTTATGCCGGATAGAATGCTTCATGATTTATCCACCTCGAATTTGTATCCCATTCCCCAGATGGTCTTGATATATTCGCCTTTATCCCCCAGCTTGCTGCGCAGCTTCTTCACATGTGTGTCAATGGTTCTCGCGTCTCCGAAATAATCATAATTCCAGACATGGTTCAGAATATTTTCCCTGGAAAGAGCAATGCCCTGGTTTTCCACAAAATAAGTAAGAAGCTCAAACTCCTTAAAGCTGAGCTCCACAGGCTTTCCGTCTACCGTTACCTGATGCGCCGCTTTATCCAGCCTGATGCCGCCCACTTCCACGCTGTCGGTCTTGACCGTCTTGCTTCTCCGCAGGATGGCCTCAACCCGCGCCACCAGGATCTTGGGACTGAAGGGCTTGGAAATATACTCGTCCACTCCCAGTTCAAAACCAAGGAGCTCGTCCCGCTCCTCTCCCTTGGCCGTCAGCATGATGATCGGAACCTGAGAATACTGGCGGATAGTCCGCACCGCCTCATAACCGTCCATCTTCGGCATCATCACGTCCATGATGATCAGACTGATATCCTTGTCCGCGAAGAAAAGATCAACCGCTTCTTCTCCGTCTCCCGCCTCCAGCACCGCAAAATCTTTTTTGGACAGGAAATCTTTCACCAGCTTCCGCATTCTGCTTTCATCATCCACCACTAAAATCTTAAGTCTGTCCATTTTATCAACCTGCTTTCTCCTGACATTCTTTTGATATGATCATAAAATACTCCTGTTCCTTATTTTATCAGACACTCCTGCTTATTTCCATACTTTTTGCGCTGAATTCACGCAAGTTTCACAGAAAATCCCGCTGTTCATTCTATTTCAGCAGATCCGATCCATAAAGTTCAGGGGCAGGCGTGACTCACGCGAATCACGCCTGCCCCTGTTTGGAGCTATCGATTTCCCGACAGTCCTGTTTTCCTCATCCTGTACTGTATGAAATCAGCAGCCGTTTCCGCAGATGCAGGAAAGAAGCAGGATCCAGATCAGGCATCCGCAGCTGTCTCCTCCGAAGCCGAAAGAACCGAAGCCGGAACCGCAGCCGTCGCCGCAGGAATTATTTCCGCAGCCTCCGCATACGCACAGAATCAGAAGCAGAAATAACAGGTTGTTGCCGCAGGAGCTGCCGCAGCCGTTTCCACATCCACAGTTTGTTGCAGCCAAGTCACTCATATCCTAAGTTCCTCCAATAATTGATTACAGTATATGATATGAGGAGGAGCTTGCCCTTGTTTCCCGCCGTCTGTTAATTTTTTTAAGTACAAAGCAACAGATACTTGAAAAAAGTAAGCCGACCCCCTATAATAGAGTGTGAAAATCAGAAGCATCGCAAATGATATCATAAGGAGCTACTTCAGGGGGTTTTACGATGGACCATATAGACAGACAAATTGTGAATATCCTTCAGAAAAACGCGCGGACACCGCTGAAGGTGATCGCGGAGAAAGCATACCTCTCTTCCCCCGCCGTGTCAGCCCGGATCGAACGGTTGGAAAAGGCCGGGATCATCACCGGCTATTCCGCTTCCGTCAACACGGAAAAGCTGGGGTATCATATAACGGCCTTCATCAATCTGGAGGTTCAGCCCAAGCAAAAGCCCCAGTTTTACGCTTACATCGACGCCTGTCCCAATGTGCTGGAATGCAGCTGCGTCACCGGTCAGTTCTCCATGCTGATCAAAGTCGCTTTCAAAAGCACGGTGGATCTGGACCAGTTTATCGGCAGGCTCCAGGACTACGGCAGGACCAGCACCCAGATCGTCTTCTCCACGCCGGTGGGGCCCAGGGGCATTCAGGTGGCCGCCGAAGAGGAAAACAGACATACAGGAGGCAGCGGGCAGTGAAAGCGTGGGAACATCTGAAAACGATCACTCATCATAAATATCTGGTTATGAAGGGCTGCTTTGCCATCGGTCTTTACAGGCAGGGGCTTCTCCATGATCTTTCCAAATATTCGCCCTCCGAATTTTTCATCGGCTGCCGCTACTACCAGGGAAACCGGAGTCCCAACGCGGCGGAGCGGGAAGCCAAGGGCTATTCCTCTGCCTGGCTCCACCATAAGGGCAGAAACAAACATCATTTTGAATACTGGATCGACATTGACATGGATAAAGGATTTCAGATGGCAGGCATGAAAATGCCGGTCAGATATGTGCTGGAAATGTTCATGGACAGGATCGCCGCCTCCAAGACCTACAAAAAGGACACCTATACGGACAGGAGTCCCCTCGAATACTATGAGCGCGGCAAGCATGTGATGGTCATCCATCCCAAAACCAGAAAACAGCTGGAATTTCTTCTGAAAAAGCTGGCAAGGGACGGGGAGGAAGAGACGTTCCGCTATATCCGGACGGTCATCATGCACAAATCATCATAAAATCCGATCCCGTTCATCTCATAATGGATTTCCAGTCCGATTCAGGGACTGCCTCAGCCGGCAGTCCCAAAATATTGTCCGTACACTTCATAAAAATCTGTCCCGGGTACTCCAAAGTTTTCCCGGTAATCGATCTGATCCCAGGCTTTTTCATTATACCGGGCCGCCACTGTATCCACGAACCGGTCATAATATTCATGGAAGCAGTCTTCCTTCTGCTGTCTGGCGATTTCTTTTTTATTCTCCGCCGTCTCCTCTTCTTCATAATTGCTGACGCATTTGATCACATGGAACCCCTGCTGTGTCTCAACCACACCGCTGATCTGCCCGCTGCTGAGGCTGAAGGCCGCCTCCTCAAAGCTGCTTTCCGATTCGCCTCTGGCCAGCCGGAGTTCAAACTCCTCCCCCTCATTGAATTCCCCCGCCAGCACGGCAAAATCCGCCCCGCTCTGGGCCGCCTGCCAGACAGCCGCCGCTTCGTTCCATCTTGCCGTCTTTTCTTCCTCCGTCAGGCCTTCGGTGCTCAGGAAAATCTGCTGCACCACGATCACCCGCGCCTGATCCTCGCTGATCTCCCCGGACACGTCCGCTGTCAGATGCCGCATCAGCTTATCTGCCGTATAATAATCCCGAAAAGCCGCCTCCACGTCCTCATACCCGATCCCGGCTGCCTCCGCTTCATCGGAAATCCCGGCCAGATAAAGCTCCGCGGCCCGGGCGACCGCCGCTTCTTCCTCTTCTGTCAGGACCACCTCATACTGCTCCGCCATCAGGACCATGCATTTCAGCTTTGCCAGAAAATCCTGGAGATTGTCCTTCATATAATCGGCAAAGGTCGTGTCTCTCACCTTTACGTCCCAGATGCCGCTTCCATAAGCCGTCTCATACTTCTGCTTCTGACTCATCAGAAACACCAGCGCCTCCTGCCGGGTGCACACCTGATCCCCCAGCTTAAAAAGCTCCTGTCCGCCCAGTCTTTCGCCGCAGCCGGCCGCGGACAGGAGGAGCAGGCAGGCCAAAAACAGAAAAAACCGTTTTTTCACACTGCGTCCTCCCTTCACAATTTTCCCCCTCAGCATGCTTCCAGAACTGCCCGGAAGACCTTGAGCGCTCCGCCGTTCACATTGGTATCTGTCACATAACGGGCCGCCCGCTTCACCTCCGGAAGGGCATTCCCCACAGCATAGCTGTGGACGGCGGCCCCGAGAAGCTCCAGATCATTCTGCTGATCGCCGAGGGCAAGGGTTTCCTCCGGCGCAATCCCCAGATGCGCCTGAAGCTTCCGAAGGGCCGTTCCTTTATTGACTCCCTTTTTGTAAACATCCAGCCACATGCAGCCGGCCGTTGCGGCCGATACCTGTCCGCCCCATTTTTCAATGAAAGGACGGAAGGTGCGGGCAGCGTCCTGTTTTCTGTCATACACGCTGAGCTTCACGCAGGACGAACTGACGCGGGTCAGATCCGGCACCTCTTCAATATTTTCCCGGTATCCTTCCCTGAGCCATTTTAACACATCTTTCTCCTCTGAGTCAGAATACATGACATCTTTGTCTGTCAGGAAAGGGATGGCTGTCCCGTATCCTCTGGCCTCCTCTATGAGTACCTTCAGAAGTTCCGGGTCCACGCTCTCCGTGAACATCATGTCCCGGTACCGTCCCGTCAGCGTTCCGTTGCACGCCGCGTAATAAATTTTCTCCTTAATGGGCGCAAACAGCCGCTCCAGGCTGATCAGAGAACGGCCGCTGGCCGCCACAAACAGGATTCCCCTGTCGATCAGCGCCTCTATAGTCTCCACCATTCCGTCAGGCAGCGTGCTGGCCCCGTCTTCCACCAGCGTTCCGTCAATGTCCGTGGCAATCAGTTTGATCATAGTGTTCCCCTTTCAGATATCCGTAAAGTCTTGAAACCGGAAGTCCCACCACATTCTGGTAGTCTCCCTCGATTCCCGCTACATAGACGGCAAACCTGCCCTGGATCCCGTAGGCGCCCGCCTTGTCCATAGGTTCCCCTGTGGCGATGTAGGCCCTGATCTCCTCGTCAGACATGGGAAGGACATGGACCGCCGTCCGTTCCGCGAAGGTCACAGGCGCCGTTCCGCTGTTCTTCTTCAGGATCGTCACGCCTGTATACACCGCATGATCCCGTCCCTGCAGCATGCGCAGCATCCGGAAGGCGTCTGCCTCATCCGCCGGCTTTCCCAGGATCCTTCCCTCCAGGGCCACCACCGTATCGGCCCCGATGACCGTGTCTCCGTCCTCTGCCCGCAGAAGGACTGCCTCCGCCTTCTGTCTGGAAAGCTCCGAAACGGCCCGGGCCGGATCCTCCGTGGAAATGATCTCTTCTCCGTTTCCCGCCATGACCGTAAAGGGAAGCCCTGTCAGTGAAAGCAGCTCTCTCCGTCTGGGAGAGGCTGACGCAAGTATCAGTTTTCCCATTTTATTTTGTTCTCCCTTATCTCAGATTTCATTCACCGCCGGACAGCGGTTCATCCTTCTTCTATTTCAGCGTCCGCAGAAGTTCTTCAAAGCACACGCCGTCCTCCCGGGGAATTCCCCGCTCTTCAGAAAGGAGAATGCTTTTTTTCACAAAAGCAGAGGCTTTTTTCACAGAATCGGCAAAGGGCACTCCGTTGACCGCGTCCGCGGCGATGATCGACGAGAACACGTCTCCCGTGCCGCACCGTTCCGTGCCGACCCTGTGGCTCCTGAGCACCCGCGGCTTTTCGCCCTTCTCGCAGACCAGATTGGCCACAAAGTCTCCCTGGCGGATTCCGGTGACCACCACCTTGTCCGGCCCCATTTCCTGGATTTTTTCCGCCATATCCGCGATCCGCTTTACCGGCCAGTGGCCTTCCTCATACACGGTATCCGTGAGAATGCAGGCCTCTGTGAGATTGGGCGTCAGAATATCCGCGTACTCTGCCAGCCGCTTCATCTCCCGGCACATGTCATCTGTATAAGTGGCGTAGGGCCGCCCCCAGTCTCCCATGACCGGGTCCACGATCACTCTGGTCCTGTCCGTCCGGAAATCCTGTATGAACTTCCTGACGATGTCGATCTGCTCCCCGGATCCCAGAAAACCGGAATAAATCCCCTCAAATTCCAGCCCCAGCTTCTTCCATTTGCTGATATAGGCAGGCATCTTATCCGTGTAATCGTCAAAAAAATAATCCGGATACGCCGTGTGATTGGAAAAAATGGAAGTGGGGACCGGACAGCACTGAATTCCCATGACGGAAATGATCGGCATGGCCACCGTGATCGAACACCGGCCGAATCCGGATATATCGTTGATCACAGCCATTTTTTTCTGATTGTTATGGGCGTTTTCCATGGTTTCGTTCTCCCCTTTCCCGTCAGTCTCCGGACTCGATGCAGATGAGGATCCCCTCTTCCAGACTGACCTGCGCCTGGTCCTCGCTGAGCTCATTGCTGATCCCCAGACTGCAGCCCTGCCGGAGCACACTGTTTTCCAGGGGATACCGGAATCCTCTGAGGGTCAGTCCCCGCACTTCCTCGGTAAAAGGAATGAAGGAAACATACGTCCCATAAACCTCTCCCTTTCGGAACGTCTTCCCGTGATCCAGAAGACAGACACGGTTGTAGCGGTCCACGATCTCACAGGGGATCCCCCGGTCCAGGGCATGCTTCATGACCTGGAGATTTCCCAGGGCATGATCGAAACGCCGCCCCAGGGCTCCCAGGATCGCGATCCGCTCCACTCCGGGCAGAGAAAGGGCATACAGAAGCGCCAGTTCTGTATCTGTACAGTCCTTTTCCGGATTATGGGCCTCAAAATGGACGTTCCTGCCTTTGTACTCCTCCAGAAGCGCCCTGTCCACCGTATCAAAATCTCCCACGACGCAATCCGGCGAAAGCCCCAGCCGTTTTACCGCCTCCAGGCCGCCGTCCACCGCGATCACACAGGAGACCTCATAAGTCTTTAAAAATCCGGCGGCAGACGCGTCATCCACGTCCCCGCCGGTCACGATCAGTACCTGTTTCATTCTTTTCCGACCTCTGCAAACACATCCATAAACGCTTTTGTATTGGCAGTGATGTCGCCGGCAAAAACAGCCGAGCCGCCCACCAGCACGTTGGCCCCGGAAGCGATTACTTCTTTCGCGTTGGAGGCCTTGATGCCGCCGTCCACTTCAATATCAATGGAAAGCCCTCTGTCCTTCATGATCGTTCTCAGGTCACTGACCTTCTTCAGGCAGTAGGGAATCAGCTTCTGCCCGCCGAAGCCCGGATTCACCGTCATGATCAGAACCATATCCAGCCCGTCCAGCACATAATCCAGAGCCGAAAGCGGCGTCGCCGGATTCAGCGCCACGCAGGCTTTCACTCCGGCGTTCCGGATCTGCTGGATCACCCGGTCCAGATGAGTGCACGCCTCAGCGTGGACGGTGATGATGTCCGCCCCTGCCTTCGCAAAGGCTTCAATATAACGGCCCGGATCCTCGATCATCAGATGCACGTCGAATACTTTGTCCGTACAGTTCCTGATGGTTTCGATCACCGGCATTCCGAAAGAAATCTGAGGAACGAACATCCCGTCCATCACATCCAGATGGATATATTCCGCTCCTGCCTTCACTGTTTCTTCTATCTGTCCGCCCAGCTTCGTAAAATCCGCAGCCAGGATGGAAGGTGCCAGAATCAACATCTTCTAATCCCCCTTAATATCGTTTGATCTGTTTCAGTTCTTCATAAATCAGTAAGTAGTTCTCATAACGCTCTCTGCTGACAGCGCCCTCCTCCACAGCCCTTTTGACTGCGCAGTCCGGCTCCTTCACATGAACGCATCCCTGAAAACGGCACTGACCTTCCAGCTTTTCCATTTCCGGATAATACCACCGCAGTTCCCTGCATTCCAGGTTCCCCGGCGTCAGTGAGCTGAACCCCGGCGTATCCAGAAGAAAAGTATTGTCCTCCACCCAGAACAGCTCCGTATGCCTGGTGGTATGTCTGCCCCGCTTGATCTTCTCGCTGACCGCTCCGGTCTCCATGGCAGCCCCGGGATTGACCGCATTCATCACGGAGGATTTTCCCACGCCGGAGGGGCCGGCCATGACCGTCGTTCTGCCCCTTAAAACCGTTCTGACCTTCTCCAGTCCTTCACCGGTATAAGTACTGACCGGATATGTTTCATAACCGGCTTTTTCATA
>CAJFHG010000034.1 GCA_904379015.1 Candidatus Paralachnospira caecorum
GATAAAATCATCTGCTGTTGCTGAACCTAGGTAGCGAGATAAAAACTGCTCTCGCAGCCTTACCCATCTCTCGAAAAGTGCCGTAAATACGCTATTTTTCCGGCGTTTTCACTATGTACATCTCACTACCTGTGTTCGGTTAGAGGAGATTATTGATCATTAATATCCTCATCTTGCTACCATCCTTGTTTCAAATCGGCTAATTGTTTTTTATGATAAACTGACCTGGATACAGGTCACTTATATTCATTTCTAGTTCAATTCATAAATTCAGGTATTTATGATCTTAATTGCATCTCCGAATAACTCTTTTTCAATCTTCAAAATCATCTTTTCAACAATTGGCGTGTAACCCAAAATTTATCTTTTCAAATTTTCAAAACTATCTTTTTTCTGTGTTACTCATCCAGCCTGAAATCATATTTTCACCAGCACCCAACCTGATACTCAACCTGGTTGAGCTGCCAGACTGTACATATCAACTGATACTCGTCACTCTTGATGTTCCATTCAGACAGCCCAGCCGGTAATCAACTACGTTCATATGTACCAAGTACATCGTTTCTGATACTCGTCACCATTGATATGTAGCACTCATTTTCTCGGACAAACTACCTGATACCCGACTATTTTGACCTGTAATACCTGAAATTCCATGTATTTTACCAACCACTAAGCCTCGGACAGACCTTGATACTCAACATTGTTGATACGAAGGATGTGCGCTTTGAAATCATCTAGGACAAGACTCAATTTCTTGCGGGCCTTAGCTGAATAGATAGATGGTCTTGATCGGATCAGTCAGCTTCGCCAACTTGGATCCGCCATGGAAATCCATGTCAGATGTGTATGTGTGTATATGTTGACAGTGTTGCCCACACAGCGGCCTCCATTCTCCATTCCGAAGTACTGGACTTCATGTCCCTGGCTTTTTAAATAATCTTCTAATTAAAAAATATAGGTTTCACTGCCGCCATTTGGATAAAAAAACTTGTTGATCATCCATATCCTCATTCTTTTTCATCCTTTTATTTATACTGACGATGTAATGATGCTGATTCTGCTCATAATCAATCCCAGCACTTTCTGCATGATCACAGAAAACAGAACTGTTCCGCCCAGAACCAGAACAACTGTGACTACATACTGCAGCCATCCATTTCCGACCATTGTGTTCAGGCCGATCCGTTCAATCATCCGAAAGATCAACATATGGGAAAGATAAATTTCCATGCTGATACCGCTGAAAAATCTCGCGACGCGGTTGTCCAGTACACCGCCCCGGCGGGTGACAGCATAGATCAGAAGCACAGCTGACACTGCCAGACATCCTATGGTTTTTCCGCCCGTCCCGTAATATCCAACTATCGCAGCCGCGGCCAGCACGGCAGCAATCCACGGACTCATCTTTTCCAGTGTTTCCCGATAAAGGTAGATCAGGCCGCCCGCCAGGAAAAAGCAGGCGCTGTAAAGAATATTGGATCTGCCCACATCAAAATAATTTGCACAGACAAAATGATAAACAAGGCTGATCCCGAAGGCAATCCACGCCCGCCTCTTATTTTCAAGCAGTACACAGAAGAAAGGAAAACAGAGATAAAACACAAAGATCAGTCCCAGGAACCATCCGACGCCAATTACACTGATATTGCCGGCGTTTGGCAGAAATCCAAACAGCAGCGTCAGATCCGCGAACGCTTCATAAACGGCATCCGCCGACGGCGACATGATCACATCGGCTAAAACCAAAACTCCGAAAAAAGGAAGAATTTTCTTAAAACGTTTTCCATAGAAATCAGAAAAGGAAACCTGATTGTCCCTGATCTTTTCATAGTAACCGCAGCACATTCCAAACGCGGAAACTGTCATAAACAGAAAAACAAAATTGGTAAAAGAAGATATTACCGTATCATAGGCAAAACCCGTAATTGCATATTGATTATTCGCTGCCACATGCATCATAACAATTCCAATGCACGCAATCATTCGCAGCCCGTCAATGGCTCCATAATGCTTTTTCATCTCAATCCCTTTTTTCTTTCTTCTGCTTCCTGCTTCTTTCTTTTACTCCCTGCCGGCATACGCTCTCAGCGTCCTGCTCACCACATCATCCCAATTGTATTTGCTGCAGATAAAATCCGCCGCAGCCGCCCGATATGCGTCAGCGTTATCAGGATGATCACATAAAAACTGCAGTTTTTCCTGAAGATCCTCCGCGCTGCCTTTATGAAAGATCATGGCCTTGTCTTCCACCACTTCGGCGCATTCCGCTATATCGGATGTCAGACAGCAGCAGCCATAGCTCATCGCCTCCAGCAGGCTGAGCGGCATTCCTTCCAGATCAGAAGGAAGCACATACACATAAGCGTTGCTGTACAGCTCCTCCAGCAGCCTTCCCCGGACAAGGCCCGTAAATATGATCCGGCTGTCTCCGGAAGCCATCTGCTTCAGTTTCTCCATATAATCGTCTGTATCGCTGCTGCCGCCGGCAATGACCAGCTTCATATCTGTTTTTACCTGCCTGAATGCCTCAATCAGCAAATCTGCCCGTTTTTCGGGAACCAGTCTTGAAAGATACAGAATATAAGGCCCCTCTGTCTGATATCGTTCCCTGAGCAGCTCCGGTTCCCTGAAAGCCGGCCGGGCCACGCCGTTGGGAATAAAAGTCGTTTCTTTTCCGTATGTATCCCGAAAATACTGCCGGACTCCCTCGCTCAGGACAATGATCTGATCCGCATATCTGACCATGCACCGCTCACCGAAGCGGATATACTTGGATCCGAAGCCTTTGGACCATTTTTCCCGCTGCCAGTCGAGACCATGCACCGTCACCACCACTCTCTTGCCAAACAGCTTCGGCAGCCAGCACATGGCCGCCGGGCCCTCCGCATGAATGTGCACCACATCATATCTTCCAAACGCGCAGGCGGCCGCCGCGAACAGACTGGAGCTGACCGCTGATATTCCTTTCATCTGAAGAGTCGGGACGTATTTCTCCCGCACGCCTTGATACTCTGTCAGCCGGCTGGATTTACTGATCTGCCTGCTGGAGCGGTTGTAGCAGGTGACCCGGTACCCCAGAGCCGCCATACGCGCCGACAGCTCCAGAACAACGGTTTCGATTCCGCCGCTAAGCGGATCTCCCGGTCCCCGCTGCCCGAACATTGCAATCGATAAAATCTTCTTCCGTCGCTTCATTTCTTACCCTTACACCGTTAATTTTTCTCCGGTTCCGTCATGCTTTACATGCTGTCACCTCAACTGCAAACAGCGAACAATCGCTTGTTCGCTGCCGTCGCGTCCTATAAAACTGCTGTTTCCGCTGCCTTCCTGTCCTGATCTATCATGCCGAATGCCACGCGTATTTCCTGGTCTATTCCCATATAAACTGTCTTGTTCATTTTACTTCTTTTCTTCCATCCATTTTAATCTGTTCCAGCTCGCCCTGACCTGTTTCTGCAGTTCCGCTTCTGCAGTCTTATTTCTGCAATCCCACTTTCACAATTTTGCTTCCGTAATTCTGCTTCCGCAATCTTGCTTCTGCAATTCTGCTTCTACAATCCTGCTTTCACAATCTTGTTTCCGCAATTCCATCTCTACAGTCCTGCTTCCGTAATCTCGCTTCCGTAATTCTGCTTCCACAGCTCTGCCTCCGCGTTACGCGGAGCCCTTGCCTCTTGCCACGACCCATACAGTCTTGAACAGGATTTTCACATCTGATACCAGCCGCCACTCGCTTATGTATTTCGCGTCCAGCGCGACAACCTCTTCAAAATCCTGGATATCGCTCCGTCCGCTGACCTGCCACAGGCCGGTCAGCCCCGGCTTGATGGCCAGCCGCTTCATATGGCGGTAATCATATTTCTCCCACTCGTCCACCGTCGGCGGGCGGGTTCCCACCAGGCTCATGTCCCCCTTCAGCACATTCCAGAACTGAGGGAGCTCGTCTATGCTGGTCTTTCTTATGAAATGGCCGAACGGGAAAATCCGGGGATCATTCTTGATCTTGAACATCATCCCGTCGCTGACCTCGTTCTGACTCATCAGTTCCTTTTTCCGCTCTTCTGCGTCGGGATACATGGAACGGAACTTATAGATCCGGAAACGCTTGCCGTTTTTCCCGATCCGCTCCTGGGAAAAGAAAATCGGTCCGGGAGACTGGATGTAAATGATCGGCGCCACAAAAATAAAGGCGATGCCCGTGATCAGAAGCCCCACCAGGCCGCCGCAGATATCCATGGCGCGCTTCAGGAACAGATCCCTCGGCGAAGCCAGCCGCATGCTGCTGGAGAGCACCGTGTAACCTCCGAACCTTTCTATGCACCGGAACTTCTTTTCGTCCGACTCCAGATAAAACAGACCCATATGTACCACAATTCCCATATCCTGGAAATAATTCATCCAGAAGCTGGATTCCTTCCTGTCCTCCGGCAGATACAGGAAGACTTCCTCTATACAGGTAGAACGGATATAATTGACAATCCCTTCCTCGTTGGCGGACACCGTAAAATTCCCGATCTGTTTTCCCCTCATATCCCTGTCAAGGATCGCAACCGAATCGATCCTGTAGCTTCCATTCTGATTTTCCTCCAGAATCCGCAGCACATCCCGCGCGTGGGCATAATCCGTGACCACCAGAAGCGAAGAAACATTTTCTTTATGCGCTGTCTGACTGCGGATCCTCCTTTTCAGAAGAAGATGACCAATCAGAATGAAGAACACCGACAGCGCCCAGGTACTGAACAGGATCGTGCGGGAATACCCTTCTGCCACCCTTGCCGCGTAGACAAGCACAATGAAGATTCCCATCGAAAGCGACAGATGCTTCAGGACCGCTTTGAACTCCTGGAAGACGCCCCGTCTGAGGATTCCCGAATAGGTGCCGAAAAACAGCGCGACAAGCAGCTCAACCAGAATCAGCGTCCATATCATGCTTCTGTACATGGGAAGCCTGTAAAACCAGATATTTCCCTGCCGCGCCGCATAGCTGATTACGAACGCGGCGAGCATCAGAATGATATCCATCAATATAAAATCCAGATGCTTCATCCAGCCTCTTGTCAGATGCTTGTACATGCCTGCCTTTTCCTCTCTGCGGGATATCGCCTGCCTGTTCCCGCTGTTTCTCCCCTGCCTTCTGTCCGCTGCGTCTGCCGGCTTCCGGTTATATACATTTTTGTCACATTTTGTGTCATTTGCCGTCGATTCCCATCATACCCTCGTTCAATATATTTTGTCAATCCCTCAATATACTTTCTATTTCACCTTTTCTGCCCACATTACACGCCACAGTAATATCCATCCTGTATTTTCGCAACATTTTTTTCAAAACCATTTTTCGTTCTTTACCTGTTCATATTTATTTCATAGATTATCCTATTGAAATTTCCCCTGTATGTTTTTAAAATAGATACATATCTAAATACTTTCTAAATTTTCCCTATAAAAGAGGTAAGAAATTGAAGCCAATACGATTTTCTGATTCTGTACATAAAAAATATAATATCGCGGCCATCCTTCTGGCGCCGGTCATTTCCTATTATTTAATGGAGACGATCACTCACAGCCCCTTTGAGATCCCGTTCCAGCTGCAGCTGCTCGGATGGCTGTTTTCCTATCTGCTGACAGGACTGATCTTCTTCCTCACCGGACGGATGAGGATCGCCCTCGTTCTTCCGCAGATTTTCATGGCAGTGCTCGGAACCGCCAACTATTATGTTCTCTCCTGCCGCCAGTCCCCGATCCTTCCGTGGGACATCGCGTCTCTGGGAACAGCCCTGGCGGTGGCCGACCACTTTACCTTCACCATTACCCCGCGGCTGATCCTGGTCCTGGCCGGTTATCTCGTTCTGATCATCCTCAGCCTGTTCGTCCGTACAAAAATGAAAGGACGCTGGGGACGGCGGGCCGCCGGCACAGCAGCCACGATCGCGGTTTCCGCCCTCTACGTCCTCTGTCTGCAGAACGATGCCATTCTGAACGCGCTGGATGTCTATGAGATGCCCTTTACCCAGGACTATACCTATGAACAGAACGGTTTTTTTGTCAGTTTTCTGATGAATACCAAATATCTGAAAGTGGAAAAACCGGAAGGATATTCCGCGGACGCGGCCAGCCAGCTTCTGCAGGAAGCGGATGCTGAAGCGGAACAGTCAGAGCAGGAGCAGACCTCCGGACTTTCCGGCAGCGCGGCCGGATCCTCCGATGAAAGTGCCGGCAGCAGCTCCGGCAGCCAGCAGCCGGTACTCTCCGCCCAGAGCTCCGACCGGACCCTGAACAGGGCCGTCCAGAACCAGAATACACCGCAGAACACATCTGAAGACGAGGAAAGCAGCGGCACAGACGCGGACAGCGCGGACAACACGGACTCCGCGGACGCCTCCGGCACGGACACCTCTGCCTCTGCGGACGCCTCCGGCGCGGACAGCGCGGCTGTTTCCGGTGACTCCGGCACAGTTTCTGAAAATTCCGAAGCTTCCGGAACGGAGGAAATGCCCAATATCATCGTGATCATGAACGAAGCCTTTTCCGATCTGTCCGTGATCGGTGATTTTGAAACATCCGAAGATTACATGCCCTTTTTCCGTTCCCTTTACGGCAGCGAGAACACCATTTCCGGCAGTCTCCACGTTTCCGTTCTCGGCGGGAACACAGCCAATACCGAATTTGAATTCCTGACCGGTGACAGCATGGCTTTTCTGCCCACCGGCAGTATACCCTACCAGCAGTACATTTCCGATGAACTGCCGGCTCTGCCCGCCATCCTGGAGGATTACGGCTACAGCACCACAGGGCTTCATCCCTATATTGCCAGAGGCTGGAAACGGAATCAGGTTTATCCCCTCCTGGGCTTTGAAAACTGTCTGTTTTCCACAGACTTCCTTTATAAAGACAGGATGCGCGGCTACATTACAGACGCCTCCGCCTTCAATCAGGTGATCCATGAATATGAAGAACAGGAAGAGAGCGGCAGCGATTCCCCGTTTTTCGCTTTTCTGGTGACCATGCAGAATCACGGCGGATATTCCCAGGACTGGACGGGATTCGAGCGGACTGTCACCGTGGAGGGCATGGATGATCTGAATCTGCCCAGGATCAACGCCTATCTGACACTGTTAAAAGAGACTGACGACGCCTTCCGGGACCTGATTTCCTATTATGAAAATTCCGACGAAAAGACCATTGTGCTCATGTTCGGAGACCATCAGCCCAATGTGGAAACTGCTTTTCTGGAAGAGCTTTACGGAAAGGATTATGACGACCTGACAGAAGAAGAGCTGGCCCTGCGCTACCAGACGCCTTTCGTACTGTGGGCCAATTACGATATTGAAGAGGCGGAGGATATGCAGATCAGCGCCAATTACCTGAGCACCCTCCTGATGGATGTGGCCGGCCTGGAAAAAACGGCTTATCAGAACTTCCTCAGCAGCCTGCGGGAAGAGCTCCCTGTGATCACTGCCAATTACTGTATCGACGCCGACGGCAATTTTTACAGCAGCGCGGAATATGATGAACTGGAGACGCTTCTTTCCGACTATGAGATCATCCAGTACAACCATCTGTTTGATACGGAAAACCGGGACGATCGGGAATATCTTCCCTGAACCCTGCCCCGTCATATGCTCTGCCGCATCAGAGTCCGCGGAGCAGAAACGCAGCAGCGGACGGCAATCATCTGCCGTCCGCTGCTGCGTTTTTCTGTACCACCGCGGAACCCGGATCGCCTGATCCGGCGCTCCGCCGCGCTGCTGTTCTGCCTTATTCTGCCGCGGCAGTGGTCTCTGCTGCGGTCGTGTCTCCCGCCGCTGTCGTCTCCTCAGCCGACTCGCCCTCCACCTGCACGATGTTCTGGAGCAGGAATTCCTGCACCATATCCTGATAAATCGCATCCCGGATCATCTGTTCCGGATAATTGCCGGTCATAGTATCCGCCGTCAGCCCAAGCTCCTCCGCCAGGGTCTCGCACCGGCTCTGATACTCTTCATCCGACATCTCGTCCATGCCTTCCGCTTCGACGATGGCGCGGATCAGAAGCTGTGACTGGGCGGCATTCCGGGAATAATCCATCAGATCCGCCTCCAGCTCCTCCTCCGTGACTCCCATCATTTCCAGATAGGAATCCTTATCCATGCCGTACATGGAAAGAGAAGCTTCAAAGTTATACATCTCATTGTCATGGATGTAGTTGACCAGATCCGTCGCCTCGTTGGGATATGTGGCGTTCTCCATGATCTGCGTCCAGGCGTCGTTCACCATGGTATCCTCCGCCTCCTGGGCCTTAGTGGTCTCAAGGTCGGATCTCACATAGGCCCTGTAATCGTCCACGGTGGTATATGTACCGTCTGTCACCCTCTGGACAAACTCATCGTTGAGCTCCTGGGGAATCTCAGCCCCCTGCACGTAATTGATCGTGACCGTGAAAACCACATCCTGGCCGGCCAGGTCGCTGTTCACCGTGTAATCCTCCGGGAATGTCAGGTTCAGCTCAACGGTGTCGCCGATATTTTTGCCGATCAGGCCGTCCTCAAACCCATCGATGAACTGTCCGGATCCGATGGTCAGATTAAAGTCCGTGTCCGTGCCTCCGTCAAAGGCGACGCCGTCCAGGGTTCCCTCGTAATCGATGTTCACCACGTCCCCGTCTGCCACGGTTCCTTCCGTGATCTCCTCGTAAATCGGAGTGGCGTTCTCCACCTGGGACTGCAGCTCCGTCTCCACATCCTCATCTGTTACCGTCGTATCCTGGGCCGTCACTTCAATCCCTTTATATTCGCCCAGCTGGACATAATCAGAAAGATTGTCCAGATTGAAGGCGCTGAAATATTCCGGTTCCTCCGCGGCCGCTTCCGTTTCATCCGTCGATGAGGATTCCTCTGTCTCCGCCGCCGTGGTTCCGTCCGTATCTTCTCCGCCGCAGGCAGCCAGAGAAAATGCCATGACCGCGGCAAGCAGTACTGCTGTCATCTTTTTCATTTCTGTTTCCTTCCTTCTCTATATTATACTGGTCAACTCTTATGCCGAACTGTCTCCATCTGCACTTTTCGGCATATCTTTTACATTTTATCATAACCTTTATTTAAAATAAAGAACTTTAGCGGAATTCACAGTTTTTTCATATTGCAATTTACTTCTGCCAATTCAGAATGTTTTGAAAAAAACCCTTGTATTTCCCGGAAATCCTGTTATAATGTAAGTGGATTTGCAGATTTAAAGTAATTCACATATTATTAGAGATTATGTTTACTAAATGGTCTGTAATAATATGTGAATTTTTTGTATCTGGAAACACCCAGCAACCCAAGAAATCTATATAAATGGAGGTACCTGAACAATGAATAACGGTACAGTGAAATGGTTCAACTCTGAAAAAGGCTATGGCTTCATCACTGCTGAGAACGGCGAAGATGTATTCGTACATTTCTCCGCGATCACAGGAGAGGGATTCAAGACTCTTGACGAAGGTCAGTCCGTGACATTCGACATCGTGGAAGGTCCCCGCGGCAAACAGGCTGCAAACGTAGTAAAGCTTTAATCTTTACAGACAACCATGCAGAAAAGAGAGCGTTTCCGCTCTCTTTTTTGATGGATTTTTTACTTTTCCGAGCCTTCACGCGGGATGCCGGAGTTCAGTCCAGCGCCACCCGGAAAAAATCGAAGATCGTTTCCACGTCCGGCTCACTGTACAGAACCTCCCTGGCCAGCACAGGAAGATCCGTAATGATGTTGTCCACCTGCAGACGCTTCATCCTGCTCAGCTCCGCCTCCGTATTGACCGTCCAGGCATGCACTTCTTTACCGCTGTCATGGGCGCTCTTCACCAGACTGCCCGTGATGAACCCGGAGCGGATGCTGAAAAAGTCTATGTTGTCATCCTCAAAATAATTTCCGTAAGCCGCGCCGAGGATATATCCGGTCCGGATATTGGGATTCTTCTCCCGGACCTCCTTCAGATACCGGTAGCTGGCAGAACTGATCACCACCTGCTCCTCCATGCCGTAGAGCTCGATCTGCTCCAGCACCGCATCCACCAGAGTCTCGCTGATCAGGTTATCCTTCAGCTCAATATTCATGCTGATCTTTCCTCTGCAGATCTCCAGCGCCTCTTCCAGAGTCGCAACCCTGGTGCCGGCAAATTCCTCAGAGAACCAGGAACCAAAATCCATCGTAAGCAGTTCTCCGTAAGTATACTCCCAGATCTTCCCGCCGCTCCCGGTAATGCGATTCAGCGAAGCGTCATGATAGAGTACCACAACGCCGTCCTTCGTCTCCTGCACATCGATCTCCACGAAATCAGACATATTGCTGATGGCTGCTTCTATGGCAGGAATGGTATTTTCCGGGGCCTCAAAGGAGCTTCCCCTGTGGGAGGTGATCTTGGCCTCAGAAGCAATGTCCCGGGCTGCCGCGGCGCCTGTATAAATACTGTTGTACAGATAAACAGCGCCTGAAACGGTCAGGAGCGTCACCATCACAGCCGTGGCGCCCCTGCGGATCTTTTCCGGCAGATGATAATGATAGGGCGGGATCTCCCACTGATATTTCTTATTCTGGTACCGGTAAAGCAGAAAGGTCAGGACCCCCAGATTCAGGTAAACGCTCAGGACCGACGCCAGGAACAGCGCCGCCACGTCCATATACCCGCTCACCGTCAAAACCAGCGCCAGCTCCGTCGCCTTGTCGGCAAACAGCACGATCAGGAGCGTGGCGGCGATCTTCATCACAAACTGGACCGCATAATAAAAGATAAAAATAAACACATTGACGGCGGTCAGAAGGCTGACCGTCACCAGCCAGCTTTTCCTGAAAATTTTCCTGCCCTTCTCACGGGATTCCCGGAAACTTACATCCCTGAGAACAGAAATCGAGGGCGCGTAAATATAAGCCAGGGCCACCGCGGCCATGACCGCCAGAAGGATCCAGAAGATGATCTTGACCCCGCGGACACTTGAAACCTGAGAAATAATATAATTCAGGGGACGGGTATGCTTCAGGACCCGCAGAAAGATCCACCCGCTGGTCAGCAGGTAAAAATTGGCATTGATCCAGATGATCCTGGTATTCCGGGTCGGAAACAGGTCCGCCAGGTTTTTCACGCCGAAGATCAGCATCTTCAGAGGACTCATTTCCTCCCCGGCCACGCCGGCCTGGAACGCGGTGTACAGCGAGCACATTTCCAGACACACAAAAAACAGGATCAGTACCAGAAGACCGGCCAGCACCAGCAGCGTTGCCGGCGAAAAGAAAAAACGCAGAGCGTTTCGGGCCGTCAGGTAACTGAATCCCGCCTGTCTCAGGGCAAAATCAATCCCATATCCGGCCGTTTCCACCAGCACGATCACCGCGAATATTCTGTAAATAATTTCAAATATGAGGATACTGCTCCGGTTTGTCCGGAGCATCGTCCTCATATCATGAAGCATTCGTCTCATTCCCATTCTGTTCTCTGTCACCTCTGCCGGATCATCCGTTTTCTTCCCGGCTCATTTTCAGAGCGCGGCTCAGCTTGATGGGATTTCCGTACATCAGGGTGCCCATGCGGTAAATCCTGGCGCCGCCCACCGCGACCACGCCGATGGTCGCCACAAGGAGCAGGAGCGATACAGCGATCTCCCAGACCGCCACATTGCCCATGGCGATCCTGGCAAACATGGCGTTGGGCGATGTGAACGGAATAAAGGAGAGCACCTTCATCAGCATTCCGTCACTGTACTGCAGATTGAACATGGTCAGAAGAAAGCTGATCATAAATATGAACACCAGCGGTCCCGCGCTCCTGCTCACATCTTCTGTCTTGGACACCAGCGCCCCCAAAACGCCGTAGCAGAACGCGTACAGGATATAGCCCAGCACGCCGAATACCGCGAAGGCGATGATCACCTCTGCCGGAATGTGGAACACGAAATCCAGCATTCCGCCCCAGGCCGTCCGGCTGACCCCGTAGGAAACAAGCGCCGAACCGATGATAATGCCCACCTGGAGAAAGCTGGCCACTGTCCCCGCCAGCACCTTTCCGAAGATCAGGCTGTTGCTGCTGGTGCTCGTCACCAGCACCTCCATGGCCCGGCTGCTCTTCTCCTGCGCCACCGAAACCGCCACGGAATTCCCATACAGTATCACCATAAAATATACCACAAAAATGAGTAAATAAGTATACAAATAATTGCTGATGCTGTCTTTTCCCAAAACCACTGTCTCAGAAACCACCGGCGTATTGAAGACTGCCTCGGCCTGTGTCCCGTCGACTCCCATTTCCGCGAAGGCACTCTGACGGTACAGGCTCGCCATCACCGCGGAAAAGGTGTCGCCGACCGGATCGCTGAAGCTCCGGTTCTTCACATAATAGCGGTACTCTGTGGGCGAAAGAACGGCAAAGCCGCACTGTTCCGTCTCTGCGCCGTCCTCTCCCGCTCCTTCCACGGCGTTCCGGATCTCATCCTCGGAGGATGCCTCCGTAATCTCCGCGCCGGGGAACACAGCGGCCAGGACTTCTCTGTCCATCTGCCCGGTCCCGTCATAAAGCCAGATCTGCCCTTCATAATCAGAAACGGCCTGGCCCGATTCCCCGGAAACGCTGCCGCTTTCTCCGCCGCCCGAAAGTCCGGATATCAGGCCGGACATGTCAATGAACGAAGGAAGGCTCAGAAGGATGATAAAGAGCAGAGCGAATCCCACTGTCGTCGCCACATAGGACTTGCTTTTTACATAGCCGAGAAATTCATGCTTCCATACAATTCCAAACTGTCTCATGCCTCGTCACCTGCCTTTGCCACAAAAATATCATTGAGCGATGGCTCATAATTTCCGGTCTGCTCCACATCGATGTCGGAATCCGCCAGCGCCGCGAACAGCCGCTTCTTCACATCGCTTCCCGTCCCTTCCAGCACCAGGTAGTCCTTCTTCACCCGGACCACCCGCACGATATCAGAGAATTCCGCCTTTACCTTTTCAGCCAGCTGCTCCGGACGGAGATTTGCCGCCGACAGCGTCAGACGGTTTTCGCCCCAGTCCCGTTTAATGGTCCTTAAATTTCCCTCCAGCACGATCTCGCCGTGATTGATGATGGCGATGTTTTCACAGAACTCTTCCACGTAATTCATCTGATGGCTGGAAAAGATCACCAGTCTGTCCATGGCGATCTGCTCCCGCACCACATCCTTCAGGATCTGGGAATTGACCGGATCCAGTCCGGAAAAGGGCTCATCCAGGATGATGATATCCGGATTGCAGATCAGCGTCTGGGCCAGCTGCACCTTCTGCTGATTTCCCTTGGACAGTGTCTCCAGTTTTTTGTCCGCGTATTCAGAAACGCCCAGCCGTTCCAGCCATTTTTTTCCGCTCTCTCTGGCTTCCTTTGTCCCCATGCCTCTCAGATTTGCCAGATAGACCAGCTGGTCCAGCACTTTTTTCTGGGGATAAAGCCCTCTCTCCTCGGGAAGATACCCGATCCTGTAATCCTTCGGCGCGAAGGGCTTTCCCTCCGCCAGGATCTGCCCCGAATCGGGGCGGAACACATCCATCAGAATGCGGATGGTCGTCGTCTTTCCCGCTCCGTTCCTGCCGAGAAGGCCCAGAGCCTTTCCGCTCTCCACGGCAAAGGAAATGCCGTGGAGGATCTCCTTTCCTCCGAAACTCTTCCTGAGTTCCTTTACTTCCAGTTTCATGTCAAACTCCTTTCAGCTCATGCTTTTCCTGTCCGAATCCCGTCCCGCGGTCCTTCATCCGAGAAAAAAACCTACCAGGCCCCCGATGATGCCGCCGATCAGGCCGCAGATCACCAGCGAGACCGCCATTCCGCCAAAGGCGGAGACGATCCTCAGGCCCCCCGAACGGTTCAGACGCACGGCGCCGCTGTCCGCCTTTGCCCGGTACAGGATATTCCGGTTCTCCACAGCGCCCACAAATTCCCAGCCGGCCGCCTCCGCGTCCCGCAGACTCTGCACCTGCCAGTCATTGTTTCCGCCGCTCCAGTCTCTGCTGTCCCGGAACACGCTGTTCCCCTCCTGTTTCCGCCGCTGGTTGGTCAGATACTTTGTATCCATCATATAAATATACGCTCCCGGCTCTCCCTTCGTAAATACAAAACGGTATATCCTCATATTTTTAATATGATATCCTTCTGCCGCCTTCTTTGCCAGGAACCGCTCCAGACCACCCACTGTGAGGACCGGCTTTCTGACCGTCACTGTGTCCTTTTTTCCGTACATGACCCGCCATTCCTCCAGCGACAGCCTCATCTCCCGCTCATAGCGCCTGCCCAGGCGGAGCATGATCAGACATACGATCAGGCAGAAAATAGTATAAACCATAAGGAACACAGGAAACCATCCGACCTCCTCCGTTCCCGGTATCATACAGACCAGAATGCTCAGCACCATCATGGACAGATTGATCCACAGCATCATCTGCATTTTATCCGTGAACAGACGCCTGTACTGCGCGGCTCTTCTCTCCCGGTCCTCCCTGCTGTCGTACAGCTCATTGGGTTCTCCCTCATTCCAGGGTCTTGTCAGATAATAATTCTGTCCCTCATCGTGGCATATGATCTTCCATCCTGTCTCCTCTGCCATATTGACCAGGTCGATCTTTTCCTCGATCTCCCGCCGGGTCGGATTTTTGGGAAGATCGAACCGCGCCGCGTCATAGACCATATGAACGGGCGCTTCTTTTTCAAAAACATACCGGACTCCCTTCTGAATGTCCCGCAGCATCCATCCCTCCATAGACTGTTCCTCCAGCCATGCCCGCTCGGCCATGATGCTCGTGAACCACCGGAATACTTTCCTGACTTCTTTTTCCGCAGCCCCTCCGCCGCAGTCATCCTTCCCCGCCATCTGAGTCCTCCTTTCCCAGAATCTCAAGACCGTTCTTCAGCTGACACCGGAGCCGTTCCGTCTCCATCTCCAGCATCTTCCATCCTGTCTCCGTGATCTGATATGTCTTTTTCCCATTCTCCTGGGAAACAATATGGATCAGGCCATCCTCCTGCAGACGCCCCGTCATCGTATAGAGCGTCCCTGTCCCCAGGCGGATCCTTCCCTCTGTCAGGCTGCTCACAAACTGCATGATCGCGTATCCGTGCCTGGGTTCTGTCAGAGACAGAAGCGTATAATAGGTCGTCTCCGTCATCGGCCTGTACTTCTTCAGCAATGCCTCCGTCACCAAATGAAAGCCTCCCTTCTTTTCTCCGAACAGTTCCTCCTCTCCGGCAGCCGCCTTTCCTCCGGCTGCTCTTCCGTTTTCCGCTGTGCCGATGCTTTATATATCGAGCCTCAACATGTCGTACTCCAACATGTCGAGCATCGACATATCGTCTAACGACATAATACAGAAAAACAGAGCTCCTGTCAAGAGCTCTGCCGCAATTTTTACAAAATCTCTGCCGCAAATTTTACAAATTCCTTCTGCTCATCATTCTGTATCTGCTTCTCTCAGATTTTTGACAGACTGCCGTCTGCGCAGCCGGACCTCCATCACCGTCTGCACAGGCACCTCCGTCTCCTTTCCCAGAAGCCTTGTCAGGAGCTCCGCTCCCTTCTCTCCCATCTCAATGGTCGGCCTGTCGATCACAGTGATCCCCGGACGGGAATATCGCGCCAGAAGATGGTCGTCGAAACCGGCCAGGGAAATGTCCTCTCCGATGACCAGCCCCAGCTCGGAAAGCGCCTTGATGCATCCGATGCAGGTCAGATTGTTGACAGCAATCACGCCTGTGGGCCGGATCTCCTCCGGAAGCGCCAGCAGCTTCCGGATCCCCGCGTATCCTGTATGCTCAAAATGGACCCCCTCTATGACCAGGCGCTCATCCACCGGGATCCCGTGGGCCGCCATGGTCCTCCTGAATCCGTCCATGCGCCGCCCGCCGTGAGAGTCGCCGGGAATGCCGCCCACGAACCCGATCCTCCTGTGGCCGTTCCGGATCATTTCTTCCGTGAGGAGCGCCGCGCCGCCCATATTGTCAACCTCAATGGCGCAGTAATCCTGTTTCGGCCGGTAGCAGTCGATCAGCACCAGCGGTTTTTCCCATTTTTCATACTCGATATTGTCCGGATTGGAGGGAACCACCAGCATTCCGTCCGCCAGCTTGGAAAACCGTCTGAACAGCTGCCCGGATTCCTCCTCCCGGAAATCCTTGGTGGAAAAGACCAGCATGGTATATCCCTGCTGCTTCAGATAAGCCTCCGCCCCCTGGATCACCGCCCCGTTGAAATCATTGGTAAAGTCCGGCACCACCATCATGACGGTCTTCGTCTGCCCCGTCACCATGGAAACCGCCAGCGTATTTTTCACGTATCCCAGCTCCTCCACCGCAGCCTTTACCCTGCGCTCCGTCTTCTCGCTGACCTTGTCAAGCCCATTCAGCACCCGGGAAACCGTGGAGATCGCCACTCCCGCCCGTTTCGCCACATCCTTGATGGTCACGTCCCTGCTGTCTCTTCCCATTGCACTCATCCCCGCCTTTCTGTCCCGAATTGCCATTTTTCACCGCTTTCCCGTTGATTCCGGATCCAATCTATGGTAAAATATAATATAGAAAAATAAAAACGTTTTTATTTTTAAGAATATTATAATATGGGAAGGAGTTTTTTACAATGGCAAAACCGAAAATTCTTATGGTGGGAAGCTTTATCATGGATCACACCGCGACCACAGAAGTATTCCCCAAAGAGGGCGAGACGGTCCTCGGCGGCACCTTTTCCAAGGCCCCCGGCGGCAAAGGCGAGAATCAGGCCGTGCAGATGGCCCGCCTCGGAGCTGATGTCACCGCGGTGGGAAAAATGGGCCGCGACGGAAACGCTGAGGAAATGCTGAAGGCCAGCCAGGCCTCCGGCGTCAACACCGATTATATGCTCTTCGACGACGAAAAGCCCTCCGGCTGCTGTATGATCATCCTGGAGGAGGCCCCCGGCAAGCAGACCGTAAACCGCATCCTGGTGCTGCCCGGCGCCAACATGGCCATCACGCCCGAGGATATCGCTTTCCTGAAAGACAAAGTAGCGGAATACGACCTGGTGGTGCTCCAGCTGGAGATCCCCATGGCCATCAACGAGCTGGTGGCTTCCTACGCCTACGAAAAGGGCGTGCCCGTTATGCTGAATTCAGCTCCCAGCGCGCCTCTGTCCGATGAGCTGCTCTCTCATCTGACCTATATTTCTCCCAATGAACACGAGGCTTACGATCTGACCGGCATCCGCATCAGCCATTCCGGCAAGGACGTAAACATGGACGAAGCGAAGGCGGCCGCGGCGGCTCTGAAGGCCAAGGGCGTCAAAAACGTCCTGATCACCCTGGGCGAAGCCGGCGCTGTCCTGGACACGGAAAAAGACGGCTTTTTCTACAGCCCCTGCGTGGACGGCATCATGGCAGTCGATCCCACTGCCGCCGGAGATTCCTTTGTGGGCGCCCTGTCCGTAGGACTCTGCTGCGGCTGGGGATATGAGGAGACTCTGCGCTTCGCCAACCATACCGCGGCCCTGACCGTATGCAGCATGGGCGCAATGCCTTCCCTTCCCACTCTGGACAAGGTAGAGGCATTTATGAAAGAAAAATGCGGCAGCGTTCCGGACACTTCTGTTCTGAAATAAAAATTCAATTCATCTCCTGCTATTCCCGGGCCGCTCCGCTGACAATGGAGTAATAGGCCCGGGATGTTCCTCTGTAGACCAGTACATAAAACAGGGCAAACACCAGATAACAGCCCAGCGTGACCAGGATCAGCAGTCTTGTGTTCATCAGTCCGAACAGGATCAGCAGCTTGCGGATCAGCGGAAAGGCAAAGGCCAGATGGATGCCCGCCGTGACCAGGGGCAGAAAGAATACGGTCAGCACCTGGGAATTGATGCTTTTCCTGATCTCCCGCTTCGTCATGCCCACCTTCTGCATGATCTCGAACCTGGACTGGTCCTCATATCCCTCTGAAATCTGCTTGTAATAAATGATCAGAACGGCAGCGAACAGGAATACGATGCCCAGCAGGATCCCCAGGAAGAACAGGCTTCCATAGAGCTCATAAAAGCTTTGCCGCTCCTGGGCCACACTCTCGCACTGAACGCTCACGCCGTTTAAGCTGCCCGACGACTGGAGCTGAGTCAGACCGTTTCCGACGGCGTCATAGATCCGGATCTGAACCTCGTCGCTGCTGTCCAGGTCAAAGGCATAGATCCAATGAAGTCCCATCTGTCCGCTCTCCCAGACTCCTGAGGAAAAGAGCGATGCCACCACCTGGTCATAATCCGGCACAAACAGATAGAGCGAGGGCATCACCTGCATCACGTCCACGCCATTTTCAATGAAATCCTCCGCTCTGCCCGCCACATTCAGAGACACGCCTCCGTTTACCGTCACAGTATCCGCCTCGTAGGCCGCTTCTTTTGTGGTATAGATCAGCGTTTCTCCCGGATCCAGGCTCACCTGCTTTCCCATCAGCCGGTTATAATCCTCCAGCGGGATCACGAAGATCTGCCACAGGTCCGAATAATTGTCCACCTGAAAGCTGTTCATATCCTCCGGATCGGTGCTGATATTCCCGTTCTGGATCAGCCCTCCGAACTCGGCAGACCGGTAGTCTGTCACATTTTCCGGCGCTGTGCCCTCCGCCGCGGCGCACTGGGCCGCCAGGGCCCGTACCGATTCCATGCTCTCCTGGTTCAGGGCCTCCGCCGATTCCGCCGACAGATCCAGATTGATATTCCTGGGATAGCGCACCCGCATACTGTCCTCAGCTCCGATGTAAAGGCAGACGGTCGAAGACAGCATGACCAGCACCATGGTGCAGAGGATGCAGATGGAGGCCAGGCCGGCTCCGTTCCGCTTCATCCTGTAAGTCATGGAAGAAACCGAAACAAAATGACTGGTTTTATAATAATATTTTTTATTTTTCTGAAGAAGCCTGCACACTGCCACTGATCCGGCAATAAAAAGCAGGTATGTGGCGGCGATGACCATCACAACGGCCACAAAGAACCAGATCAGGGCCGACACCGGATCTTCGATGGTCACAGCCAGATAATAAGCCATTCCCAGGATCGCCGCCCCCAGGAGCGCCAGGAACCAGTTGGCCTTCGGCGGCTTCTCACCGGCGTTTTCGCTGTGAAGCAGCTCGATGGGATTTGTCATCTGGATCTGCCGGAGCGTGTTGGCCAGGATCAGCCCGAAGATCACCGCGAACTGCGTCAGAACCTTCAGGATCGAATCCGGCGCCACAGACAGCGAGAAGTCCGCCGCCCCGTGAAGGATCTTCACCATGGCCAGCTCCGCCGATTTGGACAGAAGGATTCCGGCCGCCAGTCCGATCCCCAGGGAGATCGCCGCCACGATCAGGTCCTCCCACAGCAGGACCAGCGCCAGATTGCCCTTTCCCATCCCCAGCACATTGTAAAGGCCAAATTCCTTCTTCCTTCTGCGGATCAGGAAGGAATTGGTATAAAACAAAAAGATCACCGAAAATACCGTCATGATGCCGTATCCCATATTCATCAGGCTCCGCATGACTTCTCCCCCGGCCATGCTTTCCAGTACCGGGCTTCCCCCCAAGAAGGACATGATATAGGACATCATGACCATTCCGATGCAGGTCAGCAGATAAGGCGTGTAAAGCTTGCTGTTTTTTCTGATGCCCGTCCAGGCCAGCTTTCTGTAAAATCCTCTTTTCTTCATCATCTGTCACCGCCCGTCGCCAGCATCGTCAGTGTATCGGAAACCTTCTGATACAGCTGCTCATTGGTACTGTTTCCCCTGTAGATCTGATGGAAAACCTCTCCGTCCCGGATAAAAAGCACCCGCCCCGCGTGGCTGGCCGCCCGGACTGAATGAGTCACCATCAGGATGGTCTGGCCGTTGGCGTTGATCGCCCGGAACAGACGCAGCAGCTCATCGGTGGCCCGGGAATCCAGGGCTCCCGTCGGCTCGTCTGCCAGGACCAGGCGGGGCTCCGTGATCAGCGCCCTGGCCACGGCCGCCCTCTGCTTCTGCCCTCCGGAGATTTCGTAGGGATATTTTTTCAGGATCCCGGCGATGCCCAGCTGCTCCGCGATGGGCGTCAGCCTCTGCTGCATCTCTCTGTAGGATTTTCCTGCCAGAACCAGGGGAAGATAAATATTATCCTCCACCGAAAAGGTATCCAGCAGGTTGAACTCCTGAAATACAAATCCCAGATTGTCCCGCCGGAAGGCCGCGATCGCCGAGTCCTTTATTTTGGACAGATCCTTTCCGTCCAGGAGCACAGTCCCGCCCGTAGGCCGGTCCAGAGCCGCCAGAATATTCAAAAGCGTCGTTTTTCCTGACCCGGATTCTCCCATAATGGCCACATACTCGCCTTCCTCCACGCTGAAGGTCACCCGTTTCAGGGCCTCCACCTTATTTCCTCCGAATCGGGTCGTATAAACCTTCTTCAGTCCGTTTACTTCCAATATACTCATCTGTCAATTCCTCCTTGTGCCCCCATTGTAGCAGAAAAGGGAAACGCGCCTCCATCGAACCGGCTTACATTTCCCTTTGTACATCTTACAGTTTTGTAAGAAATCATTCCACATCCAGTTTTTTCTGATCCAGGCGGATCCGGATCACCGTTCCGCTGTCGGGCGAAGAATTGGCTGTGATCCGGTGGCCCAGCTGTCCGCAGATCCGCCTACACAGATACAGGCCCAGACCGCTGGCCCTTTTATCGGACCGTCCGTTGCGGCCCGTATACCCCTTCTCAAAGATCCGCGGCAGATCCTCCGGAGCGATGCCGATGCCCGTGTCACGAACGCACAGAGTAGCCGGCGCTTCCAGATCAATGGTGACGCAGCCGCCGGAGGGCGTATATTTCACCGCGTTGGAAAGTACCTGCTCCAGCACGAAAAGGAGCCATTTTTCATCGGTGATCACCGACAGACGGACCGGCTCATAGACCAGCCGCAGCTTCTTATCAATAAACTGGGAGGAGAAACGGCGCACTGCCTGCCTGATCATGCCGTCCACATCATACTCCCGGAATACATAATCCGTGGATTCCGAGTCCAGTCTCAGAAAAACCAGGACCATTTCCACATACTGCTCGATCCGGAACAGATCCCCCGCCGCCTTCCGGGACAGCGCCGAGTCTTCATTCTGAAAGGTGAGCCGCATGGAAGCGATCGGCGTCTTGATCTGATGCACCCAGGCTGTATAATAGTCGATCATTTCTTCATAGCGCCGGTTCATCTGATTCCCCAGATCTGCCATTTCTTCCCTGAGCCGCTCAATGATCCTCCGGTAATCCTCTTCCGCCGGCGATTCCCACTCCGGAAAGCCGCTCATCAGCGGCGCCGGAAGCGCTTCCAGCTCGCAGAGCCTCCGGTGCTTGCTCCGTTCCCTTCTGATGTCCGAAATCAGGAACAGTACGCCCAGCGCCCCGCAGATCGCCGCCGGATAAAGCACAGCCTGCACCGGCAGGCCATACAGCCAGAACACCACAGCAAACACAAGAACGAACAGAAAAAACACGCCGATCATTCCTCTCCGTCCTTTTATATAATACCGAAAAAAATCCATCCTGTTCTCCCTCACGCGATCAGATACCCCACTCCGAATTTTGTGGCGATAAAATTGGTCAGTCCCGCTGCGTCCAGCTTTTTTCTCAGCCGGTTTACGTTGACCGTCAGCGTATTTTCATCAATGAAGCTGTCTGTTTCCCAGAGCCGTTCCATCAGCCGCTCCCTGCTGACCACCTTTCCCTTGTTCTCCATGAGCGCCAGAAGGATCCGGTACTCATTTTTCGTCAGGTCGATCTGCTTTCCCTGGTAAGTCAGCGTATTCTCTCCTGTATTCAGGAAGGCGCCCTTGTGCTCCAGCACCGGCACGGCTCCCGCGAAGTCATAGGTCCGCCGCAGCATGGCCTGGATCTTGGCCATGAGCACGCTCTGGTCGAAGGGTTTCGCGATAAAATCATCTGCCCCCATATTCATCGCCATGACAATGTTCATATTGTCGGATGCCGAAGAAATGAATAGGATCGGCACCCGGGAAATCTGCCGGATCTCCCGGCACCAGTAATATCCGTCAAAAAAGGGCAGGGAGATATCCAGCAGCACCAGATGAGGGCCGTACGCGGCGAACTCCCCCAGAATATTTCTGAAATCGGCGGCGCAGAGCACGTCAAAATTCCATGCCCTGGCCTGCCCGGCAATGGCCCGGGCAATCCCTTCATCATCCTCTATGATCATGATCTTATACATTTTCCTGCCTCCCGCCGGCGCGCCGGCAAAACATTTTTTGCATTTATTCTTTCTGTTTGAGCGATTTTGTTGTATAATGGCTACGGCAAAAATATGCGGCCGCCGGGCCGTATCTCAGTGACAGAAAGAAGTGAATGGAAATCATGACAGAAGCCTATTACAAAGCAGTTTTCAGCAATGTGGACGGTACCGTTCTCACCTCCTCTCATAAGGTGAGTCCCCTTACAAAAGACACCATCATCAAGCTCCAGCTTCATGGCATTCCCTTTGTCTTCGTATCCGGCCGCTCCCCGAGGGCCCTTGAACAGGTGGACGCGCTGATCGGACTCACCGCGCCCTATATCTGCTATTACGGCGGGCTGGTGCTGGACCAGAACAAGCGGGTGCTGAAAAGCGAAGGCTTCCAGCCCAAAAAGGCCATAGCCATCAAAAATTATATTAAGCGCTGTTTCCCCGATGTCTGCTGCGTGGCCTGCAGCTACGACACCTGGATCGCGGACGACGTGACCAATCCCTGGATCCGCCGGGAAGCCGCCATTATCCAGTCTGTCCCGGTAGTCAAAACGCTCTCCTCCTATCTGCAGTCAGAGCAGCAGGTCCACAAGCTCCTCTGCCTGGGAGAAACGGAGCATCTGAACGCCGTCGGGGATGACCTGCGCATCTGTTTCCCCGAGCTGTCTGTTTTTACAACAAAAGAACATTATCTGGAGATCATGCCGCGGGAAATCACCACCTCCGACGCCATCCGCCTGATCTGCGGCCTGTACGGCATCAATCCGTCCGAAGCCGTCTCCTTCGGCTTCAACATGCGGGACATCGATATGTTCCAGACGGTGGGATGCAGCGCCGCCGTAGGCAACGCGGCCGCGCCCGTCAAAGCTGCCGCTGATTTCGTCACGCCCGACAACGATCACGACGGCGTGTTCTTCGGTCTGAAGAAACTTTTCCCATCCTTTTTTTAAATAATTCTTAATTTTATTGACGCCTCCGCATATATGGTGTAATATTATCATATACTTTATGTAGTTTTAAAAACTACTTGTTGCGTTTGGAGGTGTTTATTATGAAGAATCTAAAACCAAAAGAACCAGGCAGCGCCATCACCCATTTCATCGGATGGCTCATGGCTGTATTTGCCGCGCTGCCTCTGCTGATCCGGGCAGCGCAGGCTCCCGACCGGATCCACCTGGTCTGCCTGACCGTCTATATTGTCAGCATGATCCTGCTGTACGCGGCCAGCACCATTTATCATACACTGGATATTTCCCCCAGGGTCAACCAGATACTCCGGAAGCTTGACCATATGATGATCTTCATCCTGATCGCGGGCACATACACGCCCGTATGCGTCATTGTCATCGGCGGACAGGCCGGTCTGGGCCTGCTGTGCCTGATCTGGGCCATCGCCATCGTCGGCATCCTGATCAAGGCCTTCTGGATCAACTGCCCCAAATGGTTTTCTTCTGTTTTATATATCGGAATGGGATGGGTCTGCGTCCTGTCCTTCACGAGCCTGATCAACAGCCTCTCCCCGGCCGCCTTCGGATGGCTCCTGGCCGGCGGCATCATCTACACCATCGGAGGCGTCATCTACGCGCTGAAGCTTCCGATCTTCAACGCCAGACACAAAAATTTCGGCTCCCACGAGATTTTCCATCTCTTTGTCATGGCCGGAAGCTTCTGCCATTTCATCCTGATGTATCAGTTTGTGGCGATCATGCGCTGATCCTCGAAAGAGCCCCGTTTCAGCACGCGTCTTCCGGCGCGTGCTTTTCTGTGTCATGGGAAGCCTGGCCGGCGATCAGGGCCAGCTTGTCCCGCCTGGACATCCGCTTGACCGCGTACTCCCGTCTCATGGCTTCCTCCTTTGTCTGGAAGGTCTCATAATAGACCAGCTCCACCGGCCGTTTCCCTTTCGTGTACTTCGCTCCCTTTCCCGCCTGGTGGGCAGCCACCCGCTCCTCCAGATGATTGGTCCAGCCTGTGTAAAGACTGCCGTCCGCGCATCTCAGAATATATGTGTAATTCATATCCCCCAGTATATCGAAATTTTCCGGACTGTGCAACCATACGGTATCATATGATCGATATGTACGCGCGCGGAAAACCGCACGCATTTATGTCATGCACCGGGCACTGCCGCCGGGCATTGCCGGCCGCCGGTATTTTTCCCAATCCATACAGCACTGTCTATCCTGTAACATTCCGCCCGATGCCTGTATTTTCCTGTCTGCATCCGTACACAATCATGGTTTCCCACACGACCGCTTCTGATACATCCAGTTTCTGTCTGTTCCGGCCCCGCTCAAAACGGCAGCCGTTTCTTTCCGGCTCTGCTTTATCATATGCCAGATTCCGCTTGCGTGCCACTTAAGCCTCTGGTACAATGAAAATAGTAAAAAGGGATTTGTTGCATTGAATTGTCTGAATTTTCTGATAATCAAAAGAAAGGAGGTTTGTGTTATGAAAAAGAAACAACGGCTGCTGCTCTGGCTCCTGACGGTCATCCTGATCCTTCCGGCCCCGCTCACTGCCCGGGCGGACAGCGGTCCGAAACCCTCCGTCGTCATCACCGCAGAGGGACTGGAGGGAAGAACCTGCTACGGTACGCTGCTTTCCGAAGATCCTTACAATGGTCCCCCGGACCTTGCAGCCATCCAGGCGCCGGACCGGGAAACGCCGGAAGATGAGGATGGTTTCATGACCAGTGAGATCGGGGAACGGTACGCCTTCGACAGCTATTACACCATGGATCTCAGCGGATCCGGCTCCGGCGTCTCCATTCCCCTGACGGAATCCTACAACTATACGAAAGAAATCGTCTCACTGATCGCGCGCATTCTCATCATGATCCTGCTGGAGCTGCTCCTGGCCCTGCTCTTCGGCTTCCGGGAGAAACATCAGCTCCTTCTGATCACCGCCATCAATGTGCTGACCCAGGTGATCCTCAACGTCGCGGTGAACATTCTCTGGTACACCCGCGGAACCTTCTTCTTCATCTTCATCCTCGGCGAGCTGATCGTCATGTTCATCGAGCTGGTGCTGTACTTTGCTTTTCTGCCGGGCGTTTCCAGAAAGCCGGCCGATCCGGTCCGCATTTTCGCCTACGCGATCCTGGCCAACCTGCTTTCCCTGGCCGCAGGCATCGGCATCGCCGCCTTCGTGCCGGCAATCTTCTGACAAACATCCGCGCCGCCTTCTGTCCGGAACAATTTCTTTCCCGGCGTTCTCTTAAAGGACCCGTTCCACCTGCTTGACGATCAGGAGACGGTCGCCCGGAACGGGCCCGTTCTCCCCCAGATGGTTCATGGAACGCAGGGATTCCACCGCGGCGTGGAATTTTTTCGCGATTTTCCACAGCGTATCATCCGGCTGCACCACATAAACCACAATTCCCGGAAGCTTTTCCACCTCCTCCAGATCCACAGGGCCTTCTGACACCCCGGTGATCATCTGCTCCTTCGTCCGCTTCCTCACCAGCAGGTCAAACAGCACCACGCCCTTGATCTCCATCTCTCCGCCGCCCAGCATGATGGCGCCCAGCTGCTCCAGCCCCGTATTCAGCTGATACACACAGTCCGGATCTATGCCTCTGGCATCGGCCTTGTACTGGAACGGCATCACCTCCCGCATAGACTGGAGAGGGCTGCTGTCGCTGTCCGTCATGTACAGGATCTTGAGGCACAGGGCTCCTTCGATCAGAAGTCCGTCTTCCACAATCTCCACATCATCCAGCTTGATGGAGCCGTCCACATGGCAGACCTGCAGGACATTGTCTCCGGTGCTGCTCCTGACTTTCCCGTTCACCCGGGTCCTGGAACTGTTGCGCACCAGGATCTCCTCTACCTCCGCCGGCACATATTCCGGCTCCAGCTTTGCCGCCGGAGAATAGACATCGCTCACCACCTGGATATTCTCTTCCTCATACAGCCTGATATCCAGCTCCAGCACCGCGTCCAGGGCAATGCTCCTGTTCTCCCCGTCGAAATCCGGCTGCTCCTCCATCTGACAGTGCCCCATATGTACGGTGATCTCCGGATACATATCCTCTGTGACATCGGGAAATTCCAGGGAACCCGCGAAGGGAATCTCCTTTTCCACCCACTGGGGCGGAATATGGGCCTCCGGCCCCCGGTACACGCAGAAGACATCCAGCACCCCCTGAATGCTCAGGCTCCCGTCGAGGGGCCTGGTCTGCACATTCCGCAGCCTGCACTGGCCCCAGAGAAGCTCCTCGATATCCGGCTGGCTGCTGCCGATCTCAATCTCCTCCTTGACGCGGTAGGTATCTTTCTGGCAGACCGCCGCCTGGGCTGCCCGCACCGCCCGCATGAGCATTTCCGCCGGCCCGGCATCCTCGATATCCACGACCGCGTTCTGTTCCTCCAGACCCTCCACAGTCAGCCGGAAGGTGATGATCGCCTTCACATTGATTTTCCTGGAATGGATCAGCTCGATGGTCAGATCCTCGATCTCCGCTCCGGTCTGCAGGTAATCCCGGCTGTCCAGCTCCGGCACATTCACATATTCGTCAAAGGGAATGGACCCCGCCATGGATTCCAGCCTGCCTCCCTCCGCCGGGTAATACAGGAGCCTGTAGGAAAGCTTCCCCCTCAGCTGCACCTTTTCCGGAAGCCGTTTGACCTCCTCGATCTCCACCTCGCCGTCGTCAATGACAATCTTTTCTATGTCCGGCTTCACGTCGGGCACGATAAAATCATCGTCCATGGTAATCTGAGACATGGTCTTTTTCTTCAGTCGGCACATACGGATACTTTTCTTTTTTAATTCCACGGTTTTCCTCCTATAAAAACACAACCGGCTCCTCCCTGTAGGGAAGCCTGATCACAATATAAGGGTAAGACGGTGTCCGGGAAACCGTCTCTCCCTGGGAAGGTCCCATGAATTCAGTCTCCAGGCAGATGGAGCCGTCCTGCAGATACAGGTCCTTTACAGAAATGCTGTAGCCTCCTGTCTCCTGCATGCCTGCTCCCGCCACCAGATACAGGTCCTCTCCGCTCTGATAGGTCAGCTTAAATTCCGCTTCCTTTTTCTCGTCGATGACCGACTTCAGCTCCTCCGGTATTTCCGACTCTTCCACTACAGTAAAATCCAGACTTTCTTTTTCTCCTCCTCCGCTCCCGCATCCGGCCAGCAATAGAACGGAAAGCAGGCCAAAAAGCAGCATCCGATATCGTTTCATTCTGTACGCCCCTCCCGGCGGTCCTCTTTTTTAATGTATGCCGCCGCCGCAGGGTTTATGTCCTTCCCGCATACAGAACGGGGCGGCATGGCATTTTGCCATACCGCCCCGCGGCAGAGATCAAATTGATTTTCCTCGCTGCAGACGGACAGCCGCCCCCTGCAGTCCTCAGCTTTTTACAGCATCTTCTGGATCATATCCAGCACTTCTTTTCCGAACTTTTCAGATTTTTCATCGGCATCCTCGAGAGAAGTCCCCTTCACCCCGTAATAGAATTTCACCTTCGGTTCCGTACCGGACGGGCGGACGCAGAGCCATGCGCCGTCGCTCAGGTCATAATACAGAACATTGGACGCAGGAAGGCCGGTGGAAGAAACAGCGCCTGTGGCCATGTCCACCACGGTATCCTTCTGGTAATCCCTGGCCGAAAGAACCTTGTAGCCCGCCACCTCAGAAGGCGTATTGTTTCTCAGTGTCTCCAGAATTTCCCTGATCTTGGCCAGTCCCTCGATCCCCGCCAGGGTAATGGACTGCACGCCGTCCTTATAATAGCCGTAGCGTTCATACATATCGATCATGGCATCCCAGAGGGTCATGTTCTTCGTCTTATAATAAGCCGCGGCCTCACACAGCGCCATCGTGGCCACAATGGCGTCCTTGTCCCTGGCATGGGTTCCGATCAGGCAGCCGTAGCTCTCCTCAAATCCGAACAGATACGTTCCCTTTCCGGTCTCCTCAAACTTCAGGATCTGCTGTCCGATATACTTGAAGCCGGTCAGCACCTCGATCAGCTGTACGCCGTAATAGTTCGCGATGGCATCCGCCAGATTGGAGGTCACGATCGTCTTGATCAGGGCTCCGTCCTCGGGAAGGCCGCCCTCCAGGGCCTTTTTCTGTCCGATCTCATAATCAGCCAGCAGGCAGCCTGACATGTTTCCTGTGAGGGAAATGTACTCGCCCGATTTTGTATCCTTCACATACACGCCGAGCCTGTCCGCATCGGGATCTGTGGCCAGAACCAGATCGGCGTCCTTTTCCCGGGCCAGCTTAAGCGCCAGCGTGAAGGCCTCCGCCGCCTCCGGATTGGGATAGCTGACTGTGGGGAACTCTCCATCGGGAAGCTCCTGCTCCGGCACCACATAGACATTCTCGAATCCCAGCTCCTTCAGGACCCGGCGGGCCGGAATGTTGCCCGTACCGTGAAGAGGGGTATAGACAATCTTCAGATTCTTTCCCTCTGCCTCGATGCTGTCCCAGTGCTTCACCTGTTTTTTCAGCTCCGCGATGTAGGAATCATCGATGGCCTGTCCGATGGTCTCATAAAGTCCCTTCGCTTTGGCCTCTTCCTTTTCCATGGTCTTCATGGCCGCGAAATCGGTCACGGCCTTCACCTCGGCCATAATGCCCGTGTCATGGGGCGGCGTGATCTGCGCGCCGTCTTCCCAGTATACCTTATATCCGTTATACTCAGGCGGATTGTGGCTCGCCGTGATATTGATCCCGGCAATACAGCCCAGCGTCCTCACCGCGTACGACAGCTCCGGCGTGGGGCGGAGAGACTCGAACACATAAGCCCTGATGCCGTTGGCCGCCAGGCAGAGCGCCGCTTCATCGGCAAATTCCGGAGACATCCTTCTGGAGTCATAGGCGATGGCCACGCCCTTGGCGGCGCCGCCTTCTTTCAGGATATAATTGGCCAGTCCCTGGGTCGCCTTCCGGACCGTGTAAATGTTCATGCGGTTGATGCCGGCGCCGATAATGCCCCGCAGCCCCGCTGTTCCAAAGGAAAGCTCTGTATAAAAACGTTCCTTGATCTCATTTTCATCCTGCCCGATCGCCCGCAGCTCTGCTTTTGTCGCTTCATCAATATACGGGCTCTCCAGCCATTCTTCATATGCCTTACGGTAATCCATGTCAAACTCCTTCCCTTGGCAGATAATTTCCGGCGCTCCTGCCGGTTTCCTGGTTCCGCCTTCATCTGAATCCTATTATAATATACGTCTCTGTAAAATTCAACAAAGAAATACCGTTGATTCTCTATATTCTTCGTCATTTTGTCTGGTTTTTTGTCAATTTGCCCCGGATACAGTCTCTTCCCGGGAAGAGACCGCCGCAAAATCATCATCAGGATTCAAAACCTGAAACGGCTCTGCTTTCGGGAAGGGGACAGACTGGATAATCCGCAATCGCTGTTCCATATTGGCAACGTCAGTTTTATACCTTTTCCCATCAGAGGACAGCATTTTCAGTTGTACGATTTTCTCGTACAACTCAACCGCACCCTCTTTTTTTCAGCTTTCGCTTTAAGTCATTCCAATACCGGCGCGGATTTTCTGTGCCGGTCAAAACGGAAATAACATCCACAATGGAAAAGTACCATATATACTCCAATAAATGATATAATTGTGCTAACAATCCTCCCTATAAAACATATTCTTTATATTCCATATAAATTTGTAAACCGGCTGATCATCGCGGCCCCCTCAGCCCGATTAACATAACCTAATGAGTTAAGGTTTTCAACAGACTGCCCTATAATGCCGGCGCCTACTGCCCACTCCATTGCTTCCCATGCATATTCGCTGGTCCATGCGCCATCGACATAATCGCTTAAGTCTCCCCTGGCAGAGGTGTCATAGCCCATATAATTCGCGTATCGGAATAGGATAAGGGCGAAATCCTGCCTGTAGATGTTAGACCATGCACCCAGTTTTCCACTATTCCCTGTCATACGCCCATACCGCCGCATTGGCAAAATAATCATCTCCGCTTACATCCGGGTAAATATCCCGGTACGTGACTGCCGGACTTCCGGCCATCCGGTATAATAACAGAGCAGCATCCTGTCTCACCAAATAGGACATGGGATCGAAATTACCGGTATCTCCCTTTCCAGTCATATAACCTTTTCTGTAGACATCAAATACTACTACAATAGAAAATAAATAACTAGCTATATTCTTCTGCTTGTGCTATACTGTAATCATAAAGAAGAAATGAGGTATCAGTATGGCACATGCAAAGACAATAACGCTCACAAATGATGATTTAGAATATCTGCAGTCTCTTATCCGTCAGCGCACAATCCAGGCACAGGTTGTTGATCGTGCAAAAATACTTATTTATAAATCTCAGGGTTCATCAAACAGTGATATTGCTGAACGTTTGGATGTTAACATCAATACAGTGAAACTTTGCCTTTCCAAATTTAAAGAAGGCGGTGTGCAGCGCGCACTATTTGATGATCCGCGTAAAGGACGTCCTGTTGAGATCACAAACGATGCGATTTCCTGGATGATCAGTATAGCCTGCCAGCGCCCCTGTGACCTTGGATATTCGCAGGAATTGTGGACTTTAAAAAATCTTCACCAGCATATTCAGAGCCATGCAACGGAAGCCGGATATCCAAGGCTGGCAACGATTACAAGACCCATGGTGCAAAAAATATTGAAGAACTCTGAGATCAAACCTTTTAAAATCAAGTATTATTGCGAGAAGAGAGATCCTGATTTCGAGTCGAAAATGCACGATGTTCTGGTCGTATACAAACAGGTCGAAATGCAATTCGATGAAAAAGGGAACATCATAATTCCAACAGAAGGGCCTATGGTTCATACGGTGTCCTGTGACGAAAAGCCAGGGATACAGGCAATTGCAACAACAGGAGATGATCTCAGGCCAACTCCCGAAAATGGCTGTGTATATCGGGACTATGAGTATAAACGTCTTGGGACATTATCTCTCATTGCGGGAATTGACCTTCTTACCGGGATAGCTGTACCAGTAGTAAGTGAAACGCATAAAAGTTCCGACTTTATAACGCTGCTTGAAAAACTTGACAATATGTATCCCGAGGGGGATATTGTCAGGATTATTTGTGATAATCATTCGGCTCACAAGTCAAAAGAAGTCCAGAATTATCTGGCAGCAAAACCAGAAGGACGTTTTGTCTTTGTTTTTACGCCAAAGCATGCATCCTGGCTGAATCTGATAGAAAGCTTTTTTAGTAAGATGACAAAACAGATGTTAAGAGGTATCCGGGTCAATTCCAAAGAAGAACTGTCAAAGCGTATATATCAATATTTTGATGAAGTTAATGCTGAACCCGTTGTGTTCCATTGGACATATAAGCTTGACGAAATATCCAAAGAAGAAGCAAAATCTAAATGTAGCTAATTATTTATTATTCAATGTACTACATCATAAAACCAGTCTCCTTCATGAATATCTTGAAAAGGTAAACTTATAACTAATTGATCCAAGATAGGAAGGCCGGTTCCATAAATATCATCCCTTCCTTCATCTCCAAGATCTTTGGCACAAGACTTAATTAACGTTTCAATTTCAGATGGAGAAGCATCTGGATACAATAATTTTAACATTGCCGCAGCCGCTGAAATATGCGGAGCAGCCATAGATGTCCCATTGTTAAGTCCATAACCATCTCCGTCAGTGTCTTTTGAAAAAGGAACACATACTTTTAAATTTACACCTGGAGCGGTTACATCTACAGAATCTCCATAATTTGATGATACGAGAGAATCATTATCATTATAAAAATACATGTTATTCAAATCTTCATCTACTGCAGCAACCACAATGATATCATCTCTATGGGCCGGACAGACTGTTGAAGTGTTTCTATAGTGATTTCCCGCAGCTGCCACTACAATGATGCCCGCTTCTACAGCATCATCTATCGCTTCATCTACAAGATAGATTCTTAATATATAGTATATAAAATATAGCGTAAAATCAATATCAAAGCGTTTTCTTTGTACAAAAGAAAACGATAGCTAAACGGCAACCATCTTTCATTACAACATGACATACTATAGACCGGAACGTTATGAAATACCACCGTTTTTTGCATCATGAGATAAAAAATTTGAAGGGAAAGGTGACAAGAAACAGCTTGATGAATGACATGTCCCGAAAATCCAGTCAAGAGATTTGTACGCCCAAAAATAAGCGGGATAAAAAGAAAGAGACAGTCTGGCAGAGAATTCAATTCTTAAAAAGTCCGAATTCTCTAAGATTGTCTCTTCCCTGCATGTCAAGGGGTAAAAATTAGTATTTACCGATATCCCCTGCTTTTATAGATATCTTCTTTGAAACAGCCCAATCTCAATTCTAAAGGAGCATGTCTTTGTGGCCCTTTATTAAATAATGTTCATACTCCTCTAAATAGCGCTGCAGCATAACCGCCGCCATACCCCTGGTGACCTTGCCGTGCGGGTTTAACAGTTTTACATCTGTCCCCTCTCCCTGAATAACAT
>CAJFHG010000035.1 GCA_904379015.1 Candidatus Paralachnospira caecorum
AGCACTACGACTCCCTTCTTCTCCTCCACATAGATATTGGAAGCTCCCACTCCCTCATCCACATCCAGGGTCTCCATCCGCAGCTCTTCGCCTTCCCACACCGGGCGGTACAGGCGGGTGCATTTGTCCCCGTCACGGCTGCAGGACAGGATCACCGGCGCTCCTCCGCACATCCCGCTCCAGATCGCGTGGCCGAACCGGATCGGCTCGTCCGCGGTGCAGCTCCAGCCCGTCTTCTCCTTCTTGAACACATTCATATGGTCCCCGTGGAAGGGCGCGATGCACACCATCTCGTCCATCCCGTCGCCGTCCACGTCATACATGCACAGGTCGCTCACCGGTTCCCCGCTCAGCTTCTGCACGCCTCCGTTCCCGTCGATGGCCCATACGCCCTCGTTCCCGCTGACCAGGATATAGGACCCTCCCTGCTTCTCATACGTATACATTCCGTGGTTCTTGAAGATCCCCTCGATCAGGGTCCTCTTCCCCGTCACCTGCATCTCCCCGTCCAGGGTATATTCATAGACAGAGCCCGGCTGGCTCCAGTCGTCCACAAACTCCTTGTCCCGGCACAGGGTCGCCGCGATCATCTTCCGGCTTCCCGGCTTTCCCGTCAGGGCGATCCTGTGGACGAAGGGGATGTCCGCCACCAGCTTCACCTCCGCCTTCATCTCCGGGGCCGCCGCTTCCGGCAGGCGGCAGCAGACCACCTGGGCTCCCCTGGAGTCAAAGACCGGGTAAAATCTCTGGATGGCCAGGAAGGCGCCGTTTTCCTCCGGAATGGGGATAATGGCCATGACGCCTCCGTCAAGGCCCGTTATTTTGGACACCTCTTTTGTCTCCGTGTCGATCATCACGATTTCGCCGTCCCGTTCCTCAGAGGCGCTGACACAGTATTTACGGCCGTTATATTCCATCACCGTAATGCTGTAGCACATGGAAAGGGCCGCCAGCTTTTCCTTTACTATCATGGGAATTCTCCTTCTCAATGGTCAGATGTCCCGGCCATGCGGCCAGGACATCCGTCTTTGATGTATTTATGATTATACAATGCTTTTCTGATCCACGCAAGCACCGCCGCGCATTACATTCCCGCCAGCTCAAAGCACCGGGTCAGGAACTCTCTTGCATTCTTTTCCTTGTTCCACAGGTTATCTCCGGCATGGCCAAGCACTTCGACCGCCACGGCCATATGCTTCACACCCTCGGGCTTGTCATAGGAAGCGATCTTCTTCAGGATCTCCGCGCCGATCTCAGGAGTCAGGAAGCCTTCTGTCTTCCAGTCAGGCGCCTGTGCCACGTCCATGTGCAGGTCTCCGAAGCAGGGATGATTGACATCCGTAATGGCATCGCACAGATGGAACTGTCCGATATAAGGGGCTACATACTCGATCGAATGCATCAGATCCGTACCGCCCAGCGCTTCATGGGCGCTGTCCCAGTGAATAAACACATTGGGGCAGGCTTCATGGATCGGCGCAAACCAGATTCCGGTCTCCTTCATGGGACCGATCAGCTGTTTCTTGTAGGCGTAGCGGTCAAGGGGTTCGATGGTCAGGTTCATCCCCAGGCCTTTTACATAATTCGCCAGCTCCACGAGAGATTCTGCCATGACCTTTTTGGCCTCCGCGCGTTTTTCATCGCCCGGGTCATCACCGCTGGGTACGCCAAAATGCATGAACCCGCAGTCGGCCGCGTAACCGGCATGCTCCTTGCACAGCTCAATGGCTTCTCTCCTGCGCCCTTCATCCAGGTCGCACAGAGAAAGCTTCCGCTCCTTCACGTAAGGCGTGGCAAAGGTCGTCGCCGTCAGCCCGTTCGCCTCCAGCGTTTCTCTTACATACATCCGGTTGTATCTGTCCCGGAAAGAAGGAAGCTCCACATTTTTGTAAAATCCGAAATCCGCCGCCCGCTTCAGTACATCGAGCATCCGCTTCTCGTCGTCACGGTAAGGCATGAACATTTCCAGAAGATGCCCTGAAGGCACAATTTTCTGAGCCATAATCGTTTTCCTCCCTGTTTAAATCAAGAATGAACTGCTGATCCCGCCGTCCACGACCAGATCAATTCCGGTTATGAAGCGCGCCGCGTCCGAGGCCAGAAAGGCAGCCGCCATGCCCAGATCCTTTGTCTGGGTAAAGCCCCTCATAGGAGTCCGGTCTTCGATCTCCTTCAGACGTTCGGGTGTTTTCAGGTTCGTGTTTCTCAGCATATCCGTATAAACAAAGCCGGGATTCAGGCTGTTGACCCGGATGCCGTAAGGCCCCAGATCCCGGGCCAGGCTTCTGGCCAGGCCCTTCATTCCGCTCTTACATACCGTATAAGCCTGTATCTCATGCATTCCCAAGATGGACGCCAGAGAAGAGATCAGGATGATGCATCCTTTTTTCCGCTCCTTCATATGTCTCGCCACTTCCTGGGACAGCATGAAGGGCGCCTTCGCCTGAGTCGCGACGATCTCATCAAACTCTTCTGCAGTAAAATCGAAATAATCCTTCTTGTTATTGATCCCTGCCGTATTGACAAGGATATCCAGCGGCGCCTGGTCCTCCAGCATCTGGATAAATTCCGCGTGCTTTTCTGTCTCCGTCACGTCAAATTTATACCAGCTGCATTTGTCTCCCAGCTTTTCGGCCGCTTCTTTCAGTTTTTCCTCGCGGCGTCCCACGATCACCACATGGGCGCCGGCGTCCGCCATCTCCTCGGCGATGGCAAAGCCGATTCCGGTGGCTCCGCCTGTAACCAACGCGGTCTTCCCCGCAAGTGAAATTTCCTGAAGCATTCAACCCCCTCCTTAATCCATGCCCAGATATACCCTCTGTACCTGGTCATTCTTCATCAGTTCCTCGGCGGTCCCCTCGATCACCGTCTCGCCCTCGGAAATCACATAGGCATAATCCGCGAAGGCCAGAGTCTTCTCCGCGTTCTGCTCGATGATCACGATCGTTACGCCCATTTTATTGATCTTTTTTACAAATTCAAAAATCTCGTCGACCAGCTTGGGCATAATACCCAGGGACGGCTCATCCAGGATCAGCAGCTGAGGATCGCACATCAGCGCCCGGCCAATGGCCACCATCTGCTGCTCGCCGCCGGACATGGTGCCGGCAAGCTGATTCTTCCGTTCTGCAAGGATCGGGAAGATCCCGTAAATGGTATCCAGCTTTTCGGCGATCTTGCTCTTGTCCTTGACAGAATAGGCGCCCATCATCAGATTGTCATAGATACTCATCTTGGGAAAGAGATGACGTCCCTCCGGAACCATGCTGATCCCTTTCTGGACCATTTTATGGGACGGTACACCGATCAGGCTCTCTCCCTTGTATGTAATCGTGCCGGACATTGCCGGAAGGACGCCCGTAACGGTTTTCAGCGTCGTGGTCTTCCCCGCACCGTTGGAACCCAGGATCGCAACAACCTGGCCTTCTTCAACCTTAAACGATACTCCGTGAATCGCGGGCATCTTGGAATATCCCGATACTAAATCTTTAACGACCAGCATTATGTCCACCTCCCAGGTATGCGTTAATGACCTCCGGATTGCTTGTAACCTCATCCGGGGTGCCTTCCATCAGTTTCTTTCCGGACACGATCACGACCACCTTGCTCGAAACACTCATGACCACCTTCATGACATGCTCGATCATCAGGATCGTGATGCCTTTTTTGTTGATCCGGCGGATCAGCTCAATGGCCTCGTCACGCTCCACGCCGTTCAGGCCTGCCATCGTCTCGTCGAGAAGCAGAAGCTTCGGGTCTCCGGCCAGCGCGCGGGCGATCTCCAGACGCTTTTTCTGCATAACATTCAGGCCGGAGGCCATCTTCTCATTGAGCTCGGACAGACCGCAGAAGGCAGAAATCTCTTTCGCGTACTCTGTCGCCTCGTAAACCTTGGAATGCTTCAGCAGCGCGCCGATCGTAATATTTTCCAGCACGGTCATGTTCTCCAGGGCCTGGGGGATCTGGTAGGTACGTCCCATTCCCAGAGCGCACGCCTGATACGCCTTATATTTGGTGATATCCTTTCCGTCAAAAATGATCTGTCCGGAGGTCAGGTCATGGGTACGGCTGATGGAGTTGAACAGCGTGGTTTTTCCGGCGCCGTTGGGTCCCACAACTCCGACGATGGTGCCGGCCTCGACGTCAAAGCTCACATCTTCATTGGCCTTCAGGCCGCCGAAGGCTTTTGTGGCATTTTTAATTTCCAGAAGAGCCATACTAATTTACCTCCTTTGCCGCAGATTTGTTCTTTTTGAACAGCCTTGTCAGCTTTCCGCTGGTGAAAATGGAAATCAGGCCGTTGGGTATGAACAGTACGATCAGCAGACACAGCACGCCGTAAATGAACAGGTTCAGGCCGCTCAGCTGATTAAACAGCGCACGGGCATACTGGTTGATAAAGGTCATGATAAAGGCGCCCAGGATCGGCCCCCAGATGGTTCCGATGCCGCCCATGACCACGACCAGAACGATCAGCATGGAGTTACTCAGAGGCAGCAGGGAAACAGGGTCGATGTACTGGATATACTGTGCGTAAAGCGCGCCTCCGATGGATACGATGGCCGCGCTGATCATATAGGCCCACCGTTTGTAAAAGGTAGAATTGACGCCGGCGCTCTCCGCGGAATCCTGATTCGCGTTGATGGCGCGGCAGTAATAACCGAATTTCGATCTCTGGATCACTCTGGAAACGATCACAAACACCAGCATAAACGCCAGGCAGATAAAATAAAACGGAATCCGGTTCTCAAACTGCAGCGTGTATAAAGGATTTGCGCCTCTCTGGAAGAAGCTGACACCGGTAGCGCCGCCGATCAGATCCCAGTTGGTGCAGATAATACGCACACATTCTACGATAGCCATGGTCGCAATGGCAAAATAATGGCCGCGGAGACGCAGAAGCGGATAACCGATCAGAAACGCCAGCGCCATACTGATAATCACGCCGACCCACATGGTGACCCAGGGCGTCATATTGAACCATTTCAGTCCCAGCGCCCCCACATAAGCGCCAATGGCGAAATACATGGCATGTCCGTTGGACACCTGCCCGGCATATCCGCCGATCACATTCCAGCCAATCCCCATGATCGCCCAGATCACTGACAGACAGAGCGTGCTGACAAAGAACTCTCCGTGCGATATAACAGGAATCAGAGCCAGAATGATAAATACGATAATAACCTGCGTGACAAAACTTTTTTCTGTCTTGATTAATGACTTCAGCCTCATTCCTATCACCTCCCGAACAATCCCTTGGGCTTAAATGTTACAATCAGCAGGAACACGATGCTGACCGCCATGTACTTGAAGGAAACGCTCAGATAGGTACCGGTGAACAGGTCGATCAGGCCCATGATCATGCCGCCGATAAAAGCGCCTCCGATACTTCCGAAGCCTCCGAGACATACGGCGATAAATCCGAAGATCATGAAGTTGGTACCGATGCTGGGAGTAAAATAGTAATAATAGGTCATGGCGCAGCCGCCCGCTCCCGCGATGGCCGCGGAGATGCCGAAGGCGATCATATAAGCGGTCTGGGTATTGATGCCGACCAGTCCTGCCGCCTCCTTATCCTGTGAGGTCGCGCGGATGGCCTTTCCCATTTTCGTCCGGTTCATAAACCAGAAAAGCAGGCCGGTTACCACAAGAGAGGTTACGACCAGCACCATTTTCTCCTTGCTGATCGTGATGCCGCCCAGCGCAATATTACCGCTGATGATCTTTTCCGCGATACTCTTGGTCTGTCCGCCGGCGATCAGGATCATGCCGTTGGAGAGCACCATGCCGAGGGCGAAGGTCACAAGTCTTTGACCAAGGATCGGTCCCTTCAGCGCCTTTGCGATGATCGTTCTGTAAATAAGGAGACCAAATAAAAACATAGCCACGATAACAATCGGCATAGCCGCCAGAGGATCCCATCCCAGAGCCGCGTTGATAAAGAACGTTATGTACATGGCCACCATCATAAACTCGCCCTGAGAAAAGCTCAGGATGTTCATAACACCCCAGACGAGTGCGATACCCATAGCCAAAAGGGCATATATTGTTCCCATGGTTAAGCCTTCATATAATACCTGTGCAAACAATTAAGGCCCCTCCTTTCATCTTACTTTTCATTTTAAAAAGCAGGCAGAGGAATGGAAACACCATTGTCTCAATCATTCCTCTGCCTGAAATCAGTCAGCTGACCATTCAGCATTCAGGAACCATATTATCTCTCATCCCAGTTCTTTGCCGGATAAGCCAGTTCCATGCCGGCGATCTCTTCAGGATAAATGGTATTCAGGATACCATCCATGTACTGGATAATGATGGCTGTGCCGTATTCATTCTGTCCGTCTTCTGCGTATTTGTAGCCTTCCAGTCCGAAAGGATCATCCTCAGGATCCAGATCCAGGCCTGCGTGCAGCGCTTCCATGATGGCATCGCCGTCCGTGGAGCCCGCCTGGTTCGCCGCTATCGCGATCAGAACGCCGTCCCATACAGAGGTCAGCGTATCGCCGATCAGAGTAATGCCCATGTCATCAGAGAAGAGCTTGGCAATATCCTGAGCCGCCTGATTGTCCATATCGGAATTCCAGCGGGATGTGGTCAGAACATAATCGGAATCGCTTCCCAGGTTCAGCGTGAAGTCAGAAGCCATGAAGCCGCCTCTCTGTCCGAACAGCATCTTCGGGAAGTAGTTCTGCTCTTTGAACGCGGACATGAACAGAAGCGCGTCTGCCGCGTAGGAGCTCATCATGACAACGTCTGCGTTCGCTTCCTTCAGTCTGAGTACTTCAGAAGTAACGTTTGTAGCGGTCTGGCTGTAGGAGATATTCTCAACGATCTCATAGCCGTGCTCTTTCGCGATTCTTTCCTCTACCTGCGCGATATTGGTTCCAAACTCGGAATCTTCGGAGCAGAGGGCAACCGTCTTGATTCCGGCGTCCTTCTCTTCATTCAGATAATCCAGATAATTGAAGGACTCTTCGATGAACTGATCATCGCCCGGGAAGGAACGGCCGAAATACTGATATCCGGCGTCTGTCAGGGTCATGGAGGTACCTTCGGAAATTACGGGCACGCCGTATTTCTCAGCAGCAACCATCGCTGTCTTTGTGGTAGCGGAAGAGAAGTTTCCGCACAGTCCGATTACGCCTTCCTCGGTGATCAGACGCTCCGCCTCACTGAGGGCTACATCCGCCGTACTCTGATCGCCGACTACGAATTCGATCTTCGCTCCGCCCAGATTGGGAAGACCCTCATCCTCTGCGAAGGGAAGACTCAGATCGTCATGCTTGTTGTTGATCACGTCTTCAAAAATGTCCGCCAGTGCCTGGCATTCCTGTCCGGCCTGTACACCGAAACCGGTGAAGGAAACCATTAAGCCGATCTTAATCGTTTCGCCGCTGGCACTGCTGTCATCGCCGGAGTCATCCTGGCCGGCCGCCTCCGTACCTGCCGCCTGCGTCGTGGTGTCGGCATCCTGGCCGTCTCCGCCGCCGCATGCCGCCAGTGAAAAGACCATAATCGCTGATAAACATACTGCTAAAAATTTCTTCATATATGAACCTCCCTTTTTGATATAAAAAACGGGAACCGCCGTCTTCTCCTTCACCCGGCAGCCCCCGTTTTTGTTTCTGGTTCTGCCGTTTACAGGGCCGCGATTTCCGCGGATGCCTGAAGGAACTTGTCAACCTCCTCCTTAGAGTTGCAGTGAATCGGTGATACGCGGATCACGCCGTCCAGGCCGAAGGATTCCACGATTCTCTTGGAATAATGGCTCGGAGACTTGCGCTCGAATACGTAAACTCCCCTTTTCACGTATTCTTTTACCGCTGATGTCACATCCATGTTGTCAAAGGTGATCGGAAGAATGAAATCTCTCTGTGTCAGATCCGGATTGTCACACTGTACCGTCAGGCCCTTGATGGCACGCAGTCCGGGCAGCTTGTCTGTTCCCTCCAGCGCACGGTTCAGAAGCGCGCGCTCATGAAGCTCGATCCGGTTCATGCCCTCCACAAACAGATCTCTTCTGTTATCGCTTTCCAGATACTGAGAACCCAGCCAGCACACATAATCAACGATCGCGGAATAATTCGCGAACAGATGAGGCGCCGTAGATCCCAGCTCCCACTGGCCCAGAGGGTAGCAGAGAATCCTGTTGTGAGGCAGCACGGAACATCTGTCCGATACCCAGCCGATGCCGGAGCCCCGCAGGCCGAAGAATTTATAGGGCGCAAAATCCATCGCGTCGATTTCCAGCTCCTCTACGTTCACCGCCGCGTGAGGAATATGCTGAACCGCGTCCACGACAATGTAGATGTCCGGTTTAATGGCCCTCGCCGCTTTTACGAAGGCGGGAATATCATTGACCGCGCCGGTAATGTTGCAGGAATACATGCAGCTCAGAAGCACCGTATCCTTGTCAACCAGACGCTCCACCTCAGATACGTCGATGCCGCCGGTGGCAGGGTTGCTCTGCATTACGCGCAGCTCCAGATTGTATTTCTCCGCGTAATACTGCACGGAATCAAATCCTGACGGATGCTCCAGACAGGACACGACCATATTTTTCCCGGGGATCGCGCCCGCGATCGCGCCGATGATATTGAACATGGTCTGAGATGCGGAAAGCATCGTAATAATGGATCCCTTATCCGTACCAAAAATCGTCCTCAGATCCTCATAGCCTTTATCCACATAAGCGCCCTGGATATCGGCCTGCTTCTGATGACGGCCGGGGCAGTCGGGATTTGTGTCCACTTTTACGGACTCGGCGCAGGCTTTCAGCCTCAGAGATCCGCCTGAATTTTCAAAAAATACCCTTTCGCCGAAATCATCATGATCGATGTTGCAGAAGCGGTCCCGCACCTGCTTCTGGATCTCGTCAGAAAACATCAGGCCCTGCGGATAATCGTTCGGATTAATAATTCCCATGATTCCTATCTCCTTATTTGTTGTCGGGATCCAGGATGGTTCCCTTGATGAACTCGTCTGCCAGCTTGCCGTCCTTCAGAATCACATTTCCGTCTACCGTAAGGGTGGGATTTCTGAATACACAGTCAAGGTGAGACGCGCAGTTATTGGTTCCGGCAAAGCCTCTGTCATCGCCGACTCCGAAATGCACGGTGCCGTAGCAGCCTTCATCCTCCAGCATTCTGCCGGTCAGGTCACAGGCAGGATTCATTCCGATGCCGATTTCACCGATATGATACTGCTCGCCGTTCTTATAGGTCGCGCTCAGGTCATCAAGGATCTTTTTGAAAATCTCAGCCTGTTCTCCGCCGGAGATTCCCACGATCTTGCTTCCCTTGATATCAAACCGGATCGGCTCCTTGATCAGGCCCAGCAGGGGATGAGGAATCGAACCGTCTATGTAGGCCACGCCTTCCATGGTGCCGTCGTTTGCTCCGATCGCGCACTCAATATCGGGCGGTGAAGAAGACTGGCCGGGGACAATGCTGCGGCCATACTGGGGCAGATTGATCCTTCCGGTAATATCCGCTGTAACATGCGTTCCCGAAGGCGTGGTGATTTCCACCTTGCTCCCCTGGAAAACCTTCGCGACACGGTCCATGACCTCGCCCATTCCGATAAAATCCGCGTACAGACCGCCGCTCTCCAGCATACGCTGATCGAAATCCGAGCAGTTCAGATCTCGGGCTCCGTTGGCGCACGCATTCCGCTTCGCGTCTGTGGAGGAAATTGAGAATGTAGTAGGACGGAAAATAACGTCCGCCGCCATCATGGCCGCTGCCACCAGCGCCGTCGGCTCCTCGCCGTGGGTCGTCTGGGTAGGCATCATGATCAGACTTCTTTCAGGATACTCCTCTGCGGCATCCCACAGCGCCTGGGCGATGGGAAGCGCGTCCGGGTCAGTGATGATCAGGATCTTTTCATCCTTTTTACACTGAGCGCATACATCAAGAAGTGTCTGACAAGCTTTGTAGATCTTCTTCATAATTTTGCTCCCTTTCTTATATTTTATTATGACTACCGGCCTTAAAGACCAAAGTAGCTGTATACATTTTTCCTGGATTTCTCCATGGACTCCGGCGAGGGCTTGAATCCAAAGCAGAATTCAAAAATCTCCCCCAGCTGTCCCAGCATCATATCGACGCCGTAGATCATCTTATGTCCTTTTTCCTTCGCCTTCGCGGCAAATTTTGTCATAGGCGGATTGACAATGTTTTCCATTACGACCGCCTCCGGTTTCAGCTTGTCGATAAAGCCGAGATATTCATAATCCGCCGGGAATCCGAACAGCCCCTGGGGCGTCGCCTGCATCAGGAAATCGCATCTGGCCGCCGCCAGATCCAGATTGTCATTGGTGTAAGGAAGATACTCGATTTCCATATCTGTATGCTCGCGGACCACATCGATCAAGTGCTGTGCCCTCGCGGCCGTGCGGTTGATCAGCGTGACCTTTCTGGCTCCGTGCTCCGCCATGCACAGCAGGATCACTCCCACAATGCTGCCGGCGCCGATGATGGCCACTTCCATGCCCTTCACATCCACGCCCGCGTTGATGATGGCCGCCATGTTTCCTTTTCCGTCGAAGCCGGCGCCGTGAAGCTTTCCGTCCTCATCCACTCTGACCGCGTTGACAGAATTGAAAATCCTGGAATGCTCATCCACCACGTCCAGATAAGGAATGATCGCCGCCTTATGAGGCATGGTAATGGTAAAATGTCTCATCCCCAGCGTCTTGAAGGCTTTGATGAAATCTTCAAGGCCTCCCTCCGGGATCTCCACCGGCCACATGATCTCATCGATCCCGTTTCCCTCAAACAGAGGATTGTAGCCATAGGAACCGCTGCTCTGTCCCATCGGACATCCGATCATGGGAAACAGCTTGGTGTTCATCGTGAACGTCAGATGCTTGTCAACATCGATATTCATTGCCATTTTCGCCACCTCCTGTTTTTATAAACTCGAGTTTAGTTTTTTTGGAAAATGAAAGAGAATCGCTGAATTTTTAACAAAATTAGCCTCCTTCTCTTTCATGCTTTCAGTGTTTATCCTATGTCTCTGTTTTAGCATAATCACATTTTTCTGTCAATCGTTTTTTGAAATTATGTGCATTCTATCTAACTCCTCCCCCTGATTTTTATACAATTTATACAATTTTTATGTTTTATAAACTCGTATTTACCTTCTTTTAATTGGAAAAACTGTTGAATTTCACCGCCCGCGATGATATAATTCAGGTATGAATGAGGGGAAAGGAGTTTTAACGTGGTTACTCGAAATGATGTCGCCAGACTTGCCAAGGTATCTCCGGCTGTTGTTTCCTATGTCATCAATAATTCCAACTATGTCAGCGAAGAAAAACGCCAGGCCGTGCTGGCCGCCATCGAAAAGCTGAATTACATACCCAATCAGAACGCGAAGAATCTGCGCCAGGGGCGTACCCATATGATCGCGGTGGTGCGCGGCTCCCAGCAGAACGATATGTTCAACGACCTGCTTTTTTATCTGGAAAATATCGCCAATTCCCGCGGTTATCACATCGCGCTGATCACTGTTTTAAAAACAAAGGATTATTACGCGACGGAGGATTTTGTGGACACTCTGATCAGCCGTCATTATGACGCGGTCTTCGTCGCCAACAGCTCACTCACCGAGCAGCAGCTGAACAGGCTGTCGAAAAGCGGCGCGAAGGTCCTGCTTTTTGTTACCCGTGATTATTATATTCTGGATTCTTCCATCAGCCGGATCGTCCCCCATTACCGGATGGGGGTAAAAAACATTGTCAACCGTCTGATCGAGCTGGGGCACCGGCGGATCTCCATTCTGCCTAACCTGTCCTATCCCAAGGATCAGCACAGCGTCAGCAATCACCGTTTCGCGGGATACATGGACGCGCTTATGGATCATCAGCTTGCTCTGAACATGCAGTATGTACCGTCGTCCTGTCAGAATCTGTCTGATGTCGCCGATTTTGTATACCGCATGTTTGACCCTTCCGTCACCCCGGATCCGCCTACCGCCATCTGCGCGGACGAGCCCTTCGTGGTGGCTACGGTCCTGAAGCAGCTTGTCTCCATGGGGATCCGGGTACCTGAGGAGGTTTCCCTGGTCTGCTTCAGTAATTCGACTCTGGCTACGGTCACCACGCCGGAGCTGACTGCCGTCGGCTTTGATCCCAACGAGTTCGCCTCTGTTTCCATGGAAATGATGGAGAACCTGATCAACGGCAATTCCAGCCAGACCCGGATCATCGATCTGAATTACTACAAACGCAGCAGCGTCGCGCCTCCGCCTTCCCGGAGGCCAAAGGCAAAGCTGCCCGAAACCTATCAATCCCATTCCGGCCGCTCCGCGGCGGAACCATCAAAGGAGGAACTGCAATGAACGCAAAAAAACTGGGGTTCGGCCTGATGAGGCTTCCCTCTCTTGATCCCGACGATCCTTCCAAAATCGATATCGAACAGGTGAAGCAAATGGTAGATGCCTTTCTTGAAAGGGGATTCACTTATTTCGATACGGCCTGGATGTACTGCGGCTTTCAGAGCGAATGCGCCGCGAAGGAGGCTCTGGTGGACCGCCACCCGAGGGACAGCTTTACCCTGGCGGACAAGCTGCCCGCACGCTTCCTGAAGACAAAAGAAGACCGGGACCGGATTTTCAATGAACAGCTGAAAAAGACCGGCGCCGGCTATTTTGACTACTACCTGCTCCACGACGTGGGCGCGGATCACTATAAGATCTTCCAGGCCCTCGACTGCTTTACATGGCTCAGGGAAAAGAAGGAAGCCGGTCTCGTGAAGCACATCGGCTTTTCCTTCCACGACACTCCCGAGCTGCTGGATCAGGTCCTGACCGCCCATCCGGAGGCTGAGTTCGTCCAGCTTCAGATCAATTATCTCGACTGGGACAGCGCGGGCGTTCAGTCGCGCGCCTGCTATGAAACGGCCGTAAAGCACGGAAAGCCGGTGATCGTCATGGAGCCGGTCAAGGGCGGCACCCTGGCGAAGGTGCCCCAGTCGGTGGAGGAGCATTTCAAGGCTTATCATCCGGATATGTCCGTCCCTTCCTGGGCCATCCGCTTCGCCGCCGGCCATGACCATGTGATGATGGTCCTGAGCGGCATGAGCAACATGGAACAGATTCTGGACAACACCGGCTATATGGCCGATTTCAGGCCTCTGGATGAAGAAGAGCTGCGGCTGGTCCGTCAGGCCGCGGACCTGATCAACGCCGACATCGCCATCCCCTGTACAGGCTGCTCCTACTGTACCGACGGATGTCCTCAGAACATCCCCATCCCCAGATACTTTTCTCTGTACAATGCCGACAGGCAGGAGATCAAGGAGAAAACATGGAGGCCCCAGAGAGAATATTATTCCCGGCTCACCGATTCCTTCGGAAAAGCCAGCGACTGTCTGGAATGCGGCCAGTGCGAAGGAGTCTGTCCCCAGCACCTGCCCGTGATCCGGTATCTGAAGGAGGTCGCGGATTATTTTGAATGATATTGACGCAGAAAAGCGGTTTTGGATTTTGTCTGCATAGGCGAATTGATGAGAGAGAACCTTCCGGTTCTCTCTCTTATTTGATCAGGATCTCCTCCAGGGAACGCTTGGGGACGAAATGATGTCCGTTCTCATCCCGGTAATAGCGAATATCTCCGTCTTCCCCAACCGGCACCAGCGTGATCTCTTCATCCGGCTTTCCCAGCGCCACCACCAGCGTGGGAGCATACCGTTCCGGAATATGGAAAGCCGCGGCTACCCGATCCGGCCGGAAGCTTCCGATCATGCAGCCTCCGTACCCTGCTTCCGCCGCGGCCAGCAGGATCATCTGGGCGCAGATCCCCACATCCTTCATATAGTTCTCCGGGCGCAGCCTGCTCTCTGTGTCCTGGCAGATCACAATAAACGCCGTCGCGTGATGTCCCTCCGGCGGAAGTCTGTAATCCTTCAGGGCGATGGCCCAGGTGGTAAGGGGACGCATCTCCCGCACCTCATCCGGCTCAAAGATCAGACGGTATCTGAGCGTCTGCCGGTTGATGCTGCTGGGCGCGTATCTGACATGGTCCACGAACTCCTTCAGCTGCTCCTCTGTAAACGTAACGGACTCATCAAAGCTTCTGTAGCTCCTGCTCTTTTTCAGCAAATCCTTCAGCATAAAAACCCCTCCTGTTTTTCATAATGATGAAACCTTCTGTTCTATTTTTCTGCCTCCTGAATTGTCTGTTATTATAATCTATTTTTTTCAGAATCACAATTTGTCTTTTTATGTCGTTTTCCCCAAAATCGAAGCGCTGTTTTTATGCAATTTAGATATTTTTATCTGCCATCCTTATTTACTTTTTCAGGTTGTCAGTATATAATAGACCTAAATTGCGGCAACAGGAAAGGTGGCGATCATCGTGGAACAATCTGTCGTTCCCGCTCAGTATCTTCAAATTGCCCTTGATCTGGCAGAACGGATTGCCAAGGGTGAGCTCCCGGAGGGCCGCCGCGTGTACGGCCGTTCCATTATTGCCTCGGAATACGGAGTTTCTCCCGAAACGGTCCGAAAGGCATTTCATCTTCTGGCAGATATGGAGGTCATTGAAATCAGGCCCCAGAGCGGAGCTGTCGTGCAGTCCGCGGAAAACGCCAGGCATTATATCCAGAATTTTTCCGGGAACGCGGACAGCGCTTCCCTGAAGCGGCGCCTGAAGGATCTGATCTCGGAAGCGTCCGCTGTCAACAAACAGCTTCTGGATACGGCGGCCGCCCTGCTGAAAAGCAGGGACGCCCATTTCTCCCCGGGGCAGCCGTTTCCCAATTATACCGTTCCGGTCCCGGAGGATTCTCCTCTGATCGGAAAGAATATAGGAGAACTGAAATTCTGGCAGTCTACCGGCGCGACGATCGTAGCCATCCGCCGTGGACAGACAGTGATCCTTTCTCCAGGACCTTACGCAGAACTTCACGGCGGAGACATCGTCATACTGGTAGGCAGTCCCGACGCGGCTGAAGCTGCCTTCCGGCTGGTTACAGCAAAGGAGTGAGTCTTATTTATGATCGAATTCAAACACGTAAACAAAAGCTATGGGAAGACTCCCATCTTAAAGGACCTGAATTTCACGATCGGAGACGGACAGTTTGTCATCCTGATCGGTCCCTCCGGCTGCGGAAAAACAACGACCCTGAAAACCATCAACCGTCTGATCGAACCGGACTCCGGCACGATCTGCATCGACGGAAAGGACATCCACACCACAGACAAGGTACAGCTCCGGCGGCACATCGGCTACGTCATTCAGCAGATCGGTCTTTTCCCCAATATGACCGTGGCCCAGAATATCTGCGTCGTGCCGAAGCTTTTAAAATACAGCAAGGCCAGATGCGACGAGATCGTCCATGAAATGCTTCATATGGTAGGCATGGAACAGCATGCTGACAAATACCCTTCCGAGCTGTCCGGCGGGCAGCAGCAGCGGATCGGCGTGCTGCGGGCCCTGGCCGCCTCTCCGCCCATCGTACTCATGGATGAGCCCTTCGGCGCGCTGGATCCCATGACCCGCGAAACACTGCAGGATGAAGTGAAAAGCCTCCAGCAGAAGCTCAACAAAACCATTGTGTTTGTGACCCACGATATGGGAGAAGCGCTGAAGCTGGCCGACGTGATCATTTTCATGGAGGGCGGCCGGATCGTCCAGATGGCCTCCCCTGAGGAAATGCTGGAGCATCCCGCGACAGACCTGGTCCGCAGCTTTCTCGGAAAGCATTCGCCGGAAACTCCGGTGCCTTCCAAAGTGGAAAGCTTCATGCGCACCAACGTGATCAGCGTAAAGAAAAACAGGGGCATCCGCGAATGTGCCGAACGTATGGCCCGCGGCAATGTGGATACCCTGCTTGTCACCGACGAATCCGGCCGCTACGCCGGCGTTGTCTCCATCGGCGATATCCGCCACTGGGGCCGCGACCTGGCCAATATCGAGCCTCTGATCCGGCAGACAGCCCGCACAGCGCGGGTGGGCGACGACGCGAAGGAAAGCTTCGATTATCTTCTGGATTCCGGAGCCAATTATGTGGTGGTCCTCAATGATGACGATACCATTGCCGGCATCGTGACCAAAACCAGCGTGGCCCGATCTGTGGCGGACAGTCTGTGGGGTGATGCGAAATGAAAGAATTATTTGATACTTACGGCGCTCTGCTCATCCGGGCGGTCGGCATCCATACCGTATACGTGCTGATCTCGGTGGTCATCGGCTTTATCCTGGGACTGCTGTTCGGCATTCTGCTGTCCCGCGTTCCCAGATGGTCCGGCATCATTCTTCCAATTGTTTCGGTCTTCCAGACCATTCCGGGACTGGCCTTCATCGGCCTGCTGTTTCTGTGGCTGGGAATGGTACCTGCCACTGTGATCATCGCGCTTTCCATCTACGCCATGTTCCCGGTCATGAAAAACACCTATACAGGGATCCTCGGCGTCGACAAAAAATATACGGAAGCCGCCAGAGGCTGCGGCATGTCGCCGGTCCAGACGCTGATACGGGTCGAGCTTCCTCTGGCTCTGCCCACGATCATCGCCGGCCTGCGCATGGCCGCCATTTACACGGTTTCATGGACGGTACTGGCTTCCATGATCGGCCTGGGTGGCCTGGGCGATTTTGTGTATCAGGGCACTTCATCCAACAATAATACGCTGATTCTGCTCGGCGCGATCCCGGCAGCCATTCTTGCCATCCTGATCGGCGCCCTGATCGATCTGCTTCAGAAAAAAGTCACGCCCCGGGGACTCAAAAAGGAGGTGCGCAGATGACCTGGTCTTTGGTATTTGAACATCTTTTTATTGTTTTGGCCTCCGCCATCCTGTCCATTGTCATCGGTCTTCCCCTGGGCATCCTGGCCTATGTATTTCCAAAAGCGCGGCCGGTCATTCTCAAGATCGTTGACCTGCTGCAGACGATCCCGTCACTGGCCCTGCTCGGCATCATCATGGTATTTATGGGGGCCGGCAAACCCACCGTCATCCTCGGCATCACCCTTTACTCCCTGCTTCCCATCGTGCGCAACACCTGTCTGGGACTTCAGGAGGTGGATCCGGGCGTGAAGGAAGCCGCCAGAGGAATGGGCATGAGCAAGCCCTGTCGGGTTCTGAAGATTGAATTCCCGCTGGCTTTTCCCACTGTGTTTACCGGCATCCGGATCGCGGTGGTCAACGCCATCGGCACCGCAGTCTTCGCGGCTTTTGTAGGCGGCGGCGGACTGGGCAGCGTGATCAACCGGGGCATCCGGGTCCAGGATGTGGGACTTGTCCTGTCCGGAACAGCCGCCCTCATGATCATTGCCGTGATCCTCGACCTGCTCATGGGCTTTTTTGAAAGTCAGATGCGGAAAACCCGCCGCAGAAGCTCAAAGAAAATGTGGATTCCCGTGGTCATTGTCCTGGCGGCGTTCTGTCTGCTCCTGCCCTATGGAATGGACAGCGACAGCAGCGACACGGAACTGGTCCTCTATGACGGAGATTACTCGGAGACGCAGATCATGCACCACATGATCAAGCTTCTGGTAGAGGACAAGACCGATCTGACTGTGACCATCAAGGACCAGATGTCCCAGGTGAACAATTTCAAATCTCTGATCGGGGACAATCACAGCTGCGATATGATGATCAGCTATGACGGAACGCTGCTGACCACTTTCCTGGGACTCGACCCGGAAGACGTGCCGGAGGGCCAGAGCCTTTACGACTATGCCAATGAAGTGGCCGGAAAACGGTACGGCCTGCGGCTTCTGGATCAGCTGGGCTTCGATAATACCTATTCCATTGCCGTTACCCAGAAGGTCGCCGACCAGTATGGCCTGGAGACCGTCAGCGACCTGATCCCGGTTGCGGATCAGCTTGTATTCGGCGCGGAGCATGAGTTCTTTACTCAGGAAGGAAGTATGAAGTACGGTCCCTTCGTTGAATTTTACGGACTGAATTTTAAGGATTCCGTATCCGTGGACGTGAGTCTCAAATATACCGCCATTGAAAACGGCAGCTTTGACGTGACGGAAGTATACGCGACAGACGGCCTGAACCGCAAAGCGAATCTGAAGGTCCTGGAAGACGACAAATCCTTCTTCCCGGAATATAACGGTGCCTTTCTCGTGAGAGAGGATACGTTTGAAAAATTCGCGGAGACTGCCCCCAATCTGGAAGAGGTCCTGAACCTGCTGGCCGGAAAGATCAGCAGCGACGACATGGTCAATATGACCTACGCGGTAGACGTGGAAAACCGAAGCGTAGATGAGGTTGCGGAAGAATTCCTGATCTCCATTGGTCTTCTGGAGGGAAGCGCCGACTGATACTCAGAATTTGATCACATACAGACTTGCGAAAAGGACCCTTTATGAATACACATACTCTGTTTACCAAAACACCGCCGCTCAGACTGTTCTTTATCGCCGCGATCCCCGGCGCGATCAGCATGCTGGCATCTGCCCTGTATCAGCTGATCGACGGCATTTTTGTCGGACGTTTTCTTGGTGAAACAGCCTTTGCGGCCATCAATCTGGCAATGCCTTTTGTCATTATCAATTTTTCTCTGGCTGACCTGATCGGCGTCGGCTCGTCGGTTCCGATTTCCATCACCCTCGGGAAGAAGGATGGTGAGGAAGCCAACAATATTTTTTCCTGCGCCTGTCTGATGATCGTAGGCGCGGGCGTTCTGATCGGCGCGCTTCTGTTTGTCCTGGCTCCGCTCCTGATCCGCGTGATGGGCGCTGAGGGCGATTTTGCCGCCATGGCCGTACAGTATCTGCGGGTCTACGCGCTCTGTTCCCCGGTCACGACCATCGTATTTGCCATGGACAATTATCTGAAAATCTGCGGAAAGGTCCGCACGAGCATGGTTTTAAACATTGTGATGTCCGCCATGATCGTCGGTCTGGAATTTACATTCCTGTATGTGCTGAAATGGGGTGTCTGGAGCGCCGCTCTGGCGACCTGCCTGGGCATGTTCGTCTGCGCGGTCGCCGCCATGATCCCTTTCTGGCGCAGAAAACTGCAGCTCAGATTCGTCAGACCCCGGTTCAGCGGAAGAATGATCAGACAGATCATCAGCTGCGGAAGCCCCAACTTCCTCAACAACATCGCGGGAAGGATCACCTCGATTCTGATCAACTTCCTGCTGGTCCGTCTGGGCGGCGAATCGGCCGTATCCATCTACGGCATCCTGATGTACGTGGAGGGCTTTATCCAGCCTCTTCTGTACGGCATGTGCGATTCCCTGCAGCCCGCAGTGGGCTACAATCTGGGAGCCGGACAATTTCAGAGAGTAAAAAGCATCGAAAAATGCTGTTTTATATCCAGCGCCATTGTATCGGTCCTGTCGGCCTGTGTCATCTTCCTGTTTCCTTCTCAGCTTGCCGCTCTCTTTATGAACGGTTCGAATTCAGAGCTGCTGAACGGAACGGTATTCGCGCTGAGACTGTTTGCCTTTACCTACCTGACCCGGTGGTTCTCCTTTGCCACACAGAGCTATATGCTGGCGGTGGAAAAGCCGGCATCCGCGTCTCTCATCTCAGTCTCCACAGCCCTGGTCTTCCCGGTCATCCTGGTCGCGCTCTTATGGCCCCTGGGACTCACCGGCCTGTGGCTCAACTTCGCGGGAACTGCAGTCCTGGCAGGCATACTGTCCGCTTTTGTTCTGGTCCATTTTTCCCGTTCCATGGAGAAACAGGCGGCAATCAGCGATCCGGACTGAGCATTCAGAAACATTTCAGAGACCGGCGGCGGCATCTCCGCCGCCGCGGTCCATCCGCGGTCTGTCCGCGTTCTGTCAGAGCAGCGCAGCCAGCTGTTCTACATCTTCCATTTTTGTGGCCCAGCTGGTCGCGAACCGGACAACCGTATGATTCTCATCCAGCTTTTCCCAGAGACAGAATCGGACCTTCTCTTTCAATTCTTTCATTTTTTCATTTTCCAGAATTACAAACAGCTGATTTGTGGGCGATTCCAGAAATATGCGGTATCCCTTGTCCAGAAATGCCCGCCTGAGTGTTTCTGCCGTTTCTATGGCGTTTTTCCCGATTTTCAGGTACAGGCCGTCAGTAAAAAGCGCGTCGAACTGGACCCCCAGCAGCCTTCCCTTGGCCAGCAGGGCGCCCTTCTGCTTGATTTCTGTGATAAAATGGCGCGGCGCCTGCTTTGTAAAAACCACCGCCTCGCCGCACAGGGCCCCGACCTTGGTCCCTCCTATGTAAAACACCGACGTATACCGGGCGATATCCTCCAGAGACACATCAGAGGCTTCCGCCGCCAGACCGTATCCCAGCCTTGCTCCGTCCAGATAAAGGGGAATCTCATACTGGCCGCACACTTCCGAAATCTCCTGCAGCTCCCTCCTGGAATACAGCGTGCCGTACTCTGTGGGATGGGAAATGTAGACCATCCCCGGAAATACCATATGCTCGCAGTTTCTGTCATGGTAAAAAGCTTCCAGATATTCCCGGAGAGCGCCGGCCGTTATTTTGCCCGCTTCCTGGGGAAGGGTCAGTATCTTATGGCCGGAATACTCCACCGCTCCGGCCTCATGGCCGTTAATGTGCCCCGTCGACGCGGCTATGACGCCTTCGTACTGCTTCAAAACCGCGCTGATGACCACCGCATTTGTCTGTGTTCCCCCGACCAGAAAATAAACCTCCGCCTCCGGACAGCCGCAGGCCTTCCGGATCTTTTCCCGCGCGGCCTCGCAGTATCTGTCATTGCCGTATCCCGGCAGCTGCTCCATATTGGTGTCGATCAGTCTGCGCAGAACCGCCTCATGGGCGCCCTCACTGTAATCATTTTCAAAATATAACATGCTGTTCTCCCCTCATTTCATTTTCCCTGCTGCCGCGCTCTCAGATGCCGTGCCGCGGCGTCAGCCTTTGTCAGCCTTTTTTGATCCGCCGTTTCCCGGTCATCTGCTCCACCAAAAGCCGGAACACCGCCGTCCTGGGAACTGCAGCCGGATTAAATGCAAATGGTTCCTCATGATAGTGATTCACAATCACATTCAGCCCATGGCATTTTTCCTGCTCCGGCACCATCTCAATCCTGCCCCGTCCGATCACGCTCTCATATTCCATGGTGCAGTATCCTTTATCCTGATCTGAAACCAGACGATGGGAACAGTCCATTTCAAAACTGGCACGGCTGTCCCCGGCGATCAGATCCAGCTTTCGCCCCTCCGATGCCCCGTGAAAGTATAAAATGATCTGTTCCTGATCCCGTTCCATTCCAAAATTAAGGGGAATGATATAGGGATAGCCGTCGTCATTCAGCGCCAGACGGCATACATCACACTGTTCCATCACTTTGATGATTTCTTCGGCTTCTCTGATTTCTCTGTCACTGCGTCTCATCGCTTTTCCTCGCATTCTGTGTTGATTCCCGCGGACAGCAGACCCGCGGGTCCGTGATTCTGGCATTCCTGGTTTTCATTTTAAGCGATCTGTTCCCTGAACGCAATCAATATCTGCTCATGCAGGCACGGCGCCCTCCGGGCGGATCGCTTCAGCGATATATTCCACTCCGCCGCAGTGCGATCCTGCGGAGCATTTTGTTTCATAGGGAACGCAGTTTCCCATGAAACAAAAACAGCGGGCACCCGGTTTGCGCCGGATACCCGCCTCAAAATTCAGTGAAGCATCAGAACAGAATCTGAATCGGCATACGAGCGGACTCAGGATCCTCAATTCCGAATTTTTCTTTATTCAGTTTATCGATCGCGTTGCTCAGTGACGCATACACTCCGGGATATACGGAACCGGGACCGCCCTGGGCGATACAGGGAATAAAATGCTTCATTCCGTAAGTCTCGCAGACTCTGCGCGCCTCTTCCTCGCATTTTTCATCCGTCCAGTCTTCCTTGTCCACATTCGCGTTCTCAATGCAGCCCATGAAACTGATCTGGTCTCCGTACTTCGCGATCAGATCCTTTACATTGTTGGTCTCCATGCAGCCCTGGTACACGTCAATACCCATTTCGATCATGGACGGCACCAGCGTCGCCGCGTAGCTGTCTGAATGATGTACGATATATTCCACGCCATGGCTCTTGTAATAACCATAGATTTCCTTATAAGGCTCCAGAAGGAATTCATTGAACATATTCACACTCATGAATGTGTTGTCATGTCCGCCCCAGTCGTCATGATGGAACAGCATATCCGGATGAAGATTGCTGCAGATGCCCTCAGCCAGCTTTAACTCCCATTCGGTCAGATACTTGATCAGGTCATGCATCTCATCCTCATATTCAATATAGTAGGTGAGTGCGTTTACGATCTCGCACAGATGGTGGGTCTGCTCAAACAGGCCGGGAGCTACAAATGCCGCCTTAAAAGCCTTCTCGCTGTCCACCGCGTCATACATTGCCTTGAACTGATCCCATAATTCCTGTGAGAAATCCAGGGACGGCGCATGAACATAATCACGCCAGTGCTCAATATCCTTGACAACGATCTTGTCCGGCGTATGTACAGGGAAGGATCCCGGCGTTCCTTTGGGGAACGTAAACGTGATTCCCCATGCATTTTCCACATTTTCCATGCCCTCTGTAAGCAGCGGACTTACCGTCATAAATGGATGGAACAGAAGCTGGATCGCCTCATACTGATTCACATATCTGTCCGGATTTCCGCCTTTCATACACTCGATCATATTCTGTTTTGCTGTTAACATGTAAAAGCCCTCCTATTCTTCCGGTCTACGCTACCAGTTCCTTTGCTCTCTGCGCGCAGGACGCCGCGTCCTCTGTATACGCGTCCGCGCCGATTTCCTCCGCAAATGCTTCGTTGATGGGCGCGCCTCCCACCATGACTTTGATCTTATCGCGGAAGGAAGAGCTGTTCAGGAGCGCCACTGTATCCTTCATTGCCGTCATGGTCGTAGTCAGAAGCGCGGAGCAGCAGATGATCTTGGTGTCAGGATTCTGCTCATATGCTTCCACAAATTTTTCTTTCGGCACATCCACGCCCAGATCGATCACTTCAAAGCCTGACGACTCAAGCATCATGGCGACCAGATTCTTTCCGATATCATGAAGATCGCCGGCCACCGTGCCGATGATCACCTTCCCGGCCGCTCCCGCGACACCGGACGCCAGATGAGGCTTCAGCACCTCCACGCCATTTTTCATGGCCTTTGCCGCTACCAGCATCTCCGGAACGAAAATCTCGCCATTCTTGAATTTGGCGCCGACCTCGTCCATAGCCGCGATCATGCCCTCGTTCAGAATCGCCGTGGGATCACAGCCGGCATCCAGCGCCTCTGTCACCGCGCCTGCCACCTTTTTTGCTTTTCCCTTTAATACCAGATCATAAACTTCCTGAATTCCTGCCATTGTAAATACCTCCTGATTGATTTGATTATAAATTGATGTTTTTATTTTTTCGGTCCAAAAATGCCTTCCCGGTAAGCGCTGATATATTCCATACAGTATTCATCCTCACCCAGCAAAGCCTCCGTCGCGTAAATCACGCCCATCATATCTCTGTTGGTGGGATCCAGGATCGCGCTGTCCAGTCCCGCGTTCATGGCCAGCACCGTAAACCCGAGATTGATCATTTTCCTGACCGGAAGATTGAAGGATATATTGCTGACCGCCGCGGTGATATGGATATCCGGATAGCGCTTCCGCACAGTGCTGATCACTTCCACGTTGGTTTCAATTCCGTTTTCTGAGGTACAGAGCATCTCGACCAGCGGGTCAATGTGCATCCTGGAAGGGCTGATGCCGTATTCCTCCGCTTTTTTCATGACCTTGTCAAATACCTTCAGCCGGTCGGCCGCATTCTTGGGAATGCCGGTGTCATCAGACAGCAGACAGATGACCTCCCATTTTGTATCCGCGATCAGCGGGAAGATCACGTCCATCTTGTCTCCCTCTCCCGATACGGAATTGACCAGTCCCGGTTTTTTACAGTAGGGAAGCACCTGGGCAAGCACTTTCACGCTGGGGCTGTCCACGGAAATCGGAAGATCTGTGACTTCCTGGATGCAGTCGATCATCCATTTCAGGGTCTCCACTTCCACATCTTCCGGAACAGACGCGCAGCAGTCGATATACGTCGCTCCTGCTTCCGCCTGCATGCGGGCGCGGTTTTTGATAAATTCGGCGTCGCGGGCAGCGATCGCCTCCGCCACCGCCGGAATGGAGCCATTTATCTTTTCACCGATAATAATCATTCTGGTTCCTCCTCCTGACATTTTTTTAGCAATCCTTGCTACAAATTAAATAAGAGCCTTACGCTCACTCTGAGTCCATTGTAACACGGGTAAATCCTGTTTTCCATTTTCATAATTACCGATTTTTCTTCTGCCTTTTCCTACATTTTGTAGGAAAGCCCTCTTGCCATTTTTCCCGGCAGGAGGTAAACTGTCAGAGTAACCGTTTATCCGCTGTTTTAAGGAGGGTCCTATGCTGCTGAGTTCCCGTCTGATCGTATGGCATCTGGAGCAGGAATACTCTGTGCAGTCTTCCGTGAAGCTCACCAGTGAACCATACCTGAAATACGCCGTCTGTCACAAATCCGGCGAGGCATTTCAGAGCGGCCTTGTCTGCATCTGTGAAAAGATCCCGCCGGAATTTTTAAAAAAACCGCTGCACACTCTTCTGGTGGTTACCGCTCCCCTGGAGCCCTGCCTGCTCCTGGACCATCCCAATCTCTGCGTGATTCCGGACGCGGCCCCCATCGCCCTGATGGAATCCGTAGAAAAAATCTTCCGGAAATATGAAGAATGGAACCAGACTCTGTTTGAATCCAGACTGGTGAACGGTTCGATCCAGAATCTCCTCGATCTGACCGACTCCATTATCCCCAATCCCATGATGGTGATCGGCATGGATTTTACGATCATCGCATCCAAAAATACCTCCTTCGGCGACTTGCCCAATTCCGTGCTGGGCTCCAACGATGAGACGGCCGACCTGATCCTCGCGCTGAAGCAGGATCCCAATTATGAGGCAGCCTTTCACCGGGTAGGCTACTTCTATTACTCGGGAAACGGGATCGCCGTTCCCAGCCTCTGCGTCAACATCCGCAATTATGACCGTACCCTTTACAGGCTTCTGATCACGGAGGGCGCGGTCCCCCTGGACGACACCTTTGGCTTCGTTCTGGAATATCTGGCCCGGCTCGTCTCCCACGCGCTGTCCACCAACATCGTGAACAGCCACGACATCCGCTGGCAGCTTTATCAGATTTTCCAGACGCTCCTTACAGATTCCCGGGCGGACTATGTAGAGGTCAGCCGCCGGCTCACAGACTGCGGATGGCTCTCATCTCAGTATTATCTCTGCGTGTTTCTGCAGACCGGACTGCTGGACTACAAAAATCTGACCCACCGGGCGATCATGAGCTACATTGAAAACATCATTCCCGCGTCCTGCGCCGTAGAACACAGGGGAAATATCGTCGTCTATATCAATCTGGATCTGTGCCGGCTGAATGAAAGTGAAATTGAACAGAAGCTGGCCGGCTTTATCCGGGACAGCTTCCTCAATGCCGGATACAGCCGCCGTATGCTGGGGCATTTTAATTTTTACAGAATGTATGTGCAGGCTTCTCTGTCCCTGAAAGTGGGCAGCCGCAGATTCCCGCACCGCTGGGTCCACCATTTCAACGATATCGCCCTCACCTATCTGCTGGAGGAAACGACAAAAAAGCTTCCCGCGTACATGATATGTCACGAGAAGCTTCTCGACTTAAAACACGAATCCGAGCGCAGCCAGTCCCAGCTTTATCAGACCCTCCGCTGCTATCTGGAACATCAGCAGAACGCCACCCGGACGGCAAACGCCCTGTTCATACACCGCAGCACCCTTCTGTACCGCCTGGAAAAGATCTGCCGATTTCTGAAATCCGATCTGACGGATCCGGACGAGCTGCTTTACCTGCTGCTTTCCTTCCGTCTTATCGATATGGAAGAACAGAGCTGACGGCAGCTTTCTCAGAATCTCTTTCAGATCTGCTTCAGAAGATAACAGGAGGTATAGGCGATCTTCCCGGGCCCGTAATAATAATCCAGCCCGTTGCGGCTGCAGAGGTCGCTGACCACGATCCCGAACGCCTCCAGAGATGAGATCCTTTTTTCAGGGAAACGGCAGCTCCCCTCCGGCCCGGCACAGGCCGGACAGACCGTGCAGCAGCCGCTCCCCAGGGGCAGGACATCCGGATATTTCCGGCGCAGCAGCTCTGCCATTTTGTAAAAATGCGCTTTGTGCTCCGCCTCCGCTTCCATCATCCCCTCAAAATCCATACTGTCCTCAATCTCTCCCACCGTCTGGACGATGATGCCGCTTCCGTACCCCTTCACCTGCTCCCGGCACTCATCCAGGGTGCCGCAGAAAGGCGGACAGGCAAGATTCTTTCCATACATGCCGCAGGTATTGGCAGCGCACATCTCTCTCACCTCCTGACGCAGCTCCAGCGTGGCACAGTCAAGGACAGCCGCCCTGCTGAATCCCGTATCCAGCGCAAGACATTCCAGATCTTTCCATTCTTCAGTTCCCATAAAAATCCTCCTGTGCGTAACTCATTTCATCCACATAAACATCCATAAAATCCGGCTCCAGGGCAAGCTCCATGAATTCCGCGTTCTTCGCGAGCACTTCAGCGCGGCGAAGCTCGTCTTCCGAAAGCGCGGCAAGACGCACGCCCGCCCCCGCCGCGTTTCCCACAGGAACGATCCGCTCCTTCAGCAGCTCCGGCAGCAGTCCGATCCCGCAGGCGCTCTCCGGATTCAGATAATTGCCGAAGGCCCCGGCAAGAAGAACTGTCCGGATATCCGAAAGATCATTCCCCCGTTTTCTGCAAAGGAGCTGGATTCCCGCGGCAATGGCCGCCTTCGCCAGCTGCAGCTCTCTGATATCCTTCTGGATCAGGCAGACAGTCTCCGAAAAATGCCAGGGTTCCTTCATATATCCGTCCTCCCGGATCCATCCTGTCTTCAGAAGACAGAAGACCGCGTCCAGAAGGCCGGAGCCGCAGATTCCCGCGGGCGCGCAGTCTCCGATCACATGAAATTTTACTTCTCCATGTTCCAGATACACATGATCAATGGCGCCGTCGCTCCCTCTCATGCCGCAGGCAATCTTCGCGCCTTCAAAAGCAGGTCCGGCCGCTGTGGAGCAGACCGTATAGCCGTCCCGGTTCCCGAGCACCATCTCTCCGTTTGTCCCGATATCTACCAGAAGCGTCAGCTCCTCCCGCCGGTCAAATTCTGCCGCCAGCATACAGGCTGTGGTATCCGCTCCCACAAATCCGCCGATATTGGGCAGCCAGATCAGATCCGCCTCTTTCCCCGCGCAGATCCCGCAGTCCAGGGCCTTTCTTCTTACCGTTTCCGTTACCCTGGGCACATAAGGCGCCCGCACCAGCGTATCCACCGGAATTTCCAGAAAAAGATGGTGCATACAGGAATTTCCCGCTATCACGATCCGCACGATCTCTTCCTTCTTCCTCCCTGCCTCCTCTGCCAGCGTTTCCAGCAGCTCGCCGACCGTCCGGCGGATACAGCGGCTCAGGCTCTCCGCTCCGTGCTCCATGGCGTAGCTGCAGCGCGTTACCACATCCGCCCCGAACTGCCTCTGGGGATTCAGAACGCTTTTCAGGCCCAGGAGCGTTCCAGTGATCCCATCCATCAGGTACACGACCACGGAGGTGGAGCCCAGATCCACCGCGGCCAGAAGCGGCCGCTCCGCGTTTCCGGGCAATGTTCCCGGACTGCAGGGAACCTCCCGGAACAGCCCGTCATTCAGGATCTGAACGTGCCTGTTTTCATCTGAAAGGGTTTCCGCCCTGCAATCCTCCCGGATTTCCCTCTGGCAGGCCAGTACCTCCTGTCCGTTTACCCGGATCCGGCATTTTCCGCATTTTCCCCGGCCTCCGCAGGGGGCGTCCGGAATGATCCCCGCGGCAGTCTCCGCTTCCAGGACTGTCGTACCCTCCGAAACGGTCACAGTACGCTGTTCATTGACAAAATATATGGTATAGGTTGCATGATTGCTGTCCAAATATTGTCCCACCGCCTTTCTCCAGTTTATTCCTATCATACCATATCCCGCGGCCTTTTTCACCTCCCCGCAGATCAGAGCTGAGTTCAAGATTCCCCACTTGCATTCCTTCCGGCAATTTGCTATACTATCTGAAGATTCATAGACTGGTTCGAAATCCTCCCAGTATAAAAAACTAGGCCTGCAGGCATCTTCTGAAGAATGATGTCTTTTTTGTGGAGGATTTTTTCCATAAAAAAGAAGCATTCATCAGGAGGTTTTTTTATGCCGAAACTCATCATTGACTGTGATCCGGGAATCGACGACGCCCTGGCGCTGCTGCTGGCGCTGTCCTCACCGGAGCTTGAAATCGCGGGGATCACCACCGTATCCGGAAATGTGTCGGCCGATCTGGGCGCCGCAAACGCGAGAAAGGTTCTTCATCAGACGGGCCGTCCGGAAATTCCGGTTTTTGTCGGAGAGATGACGCCGCTTTTGAAAGATTATACGGATGCCAGAGACACCCACGGCAGAGACGGTCTGGGAGAGAGCTTTCTTCCGGAAGTCCCCGATGCCTCACCCCGGGAATCAGCGGCAGAATTTCTGGAGCAGGCGCTGGAGCAGGAGGAAATTTCCATCATCGCCCTCGGTCCCATGACCAATCTGGCCCGTCTTTTTGAAAAAAGACCGGATCTGATCAGCCGCATCCCCAGGCTCGTTTCCATGGGCGGCAGCTTCAAAAGCCATGGAAACTGCTCCCCTGTGGCCGAATATAATTACTGGTGCGATCCGGAGGCCGCCAGGATCTGCTATGAGCATTTCGCCGCCGCCGGAAAAAAGATCGAGATGGTCGGCCTGGACGTGACCCGGCGGATCGTCCTGACCCCCAATCTGCTTTCCTATATGACGCGGCTCGATCCGGAAACCGGCGCCTTTGTCCGGAAGATCACAGAATTCTACATGGATTTCCACTGGAAACAGGAGGGGATCATCGGCTGCGTGATCAACGATCCCCTGGCCGTGGCTTATTACATTGAGCCATCCATATGCAGCGGCTTCGACAGCTATCTTGAGGTGGAAACAGACGGAATCTGCCGCGGACAGACTATCGTGGATTCCATGGGATTCTGGAACAGGCGCCCCAACAGCCATGTCCTGACCGAAACCAGCGCCAGGGAATTTATGTATTTCTTCTTTTCCAGAATTCTGAAAAAGGCAAACGGCACAAAATGGAAGCGGGAGGAACTCTCCTGCCTGGAGCAGCTGTAGCCCCGCTCCGCGGACCACGGTCCGCAGCGTATGCCCCGCCTGCAGCCCATCATCCCTCATCAACAGGAGAACGAACATGAACATCCATCAATCCTCAAAAACCAGCACCTGGCAGATCTGTCTCGTCGCCATGGCCGTCGCTGTCAACATCGCCGGCGGACAGATCGCTCTGTTTCTGCGGCTCCCCATCTATCTGGACAGCATCGGCACCATTCTGACCGGCGCGGTGCTCGGTCCCTGGTACGGAATGCTTCCCAACCTGCTCAGCGGTATTTTTATGGGAATGACCGTAGATATTTATTCCCTTTATTTCGCGCCGGTCGGCATGATCACAGGCCTGATGAGCGGTTTTCTTATGCGCGGCTGGAAAAAGGGACGGGCAAAGCTGTTCCTGACCGCTGCCGGCATCATGATCCCCGGAACGCTGATGAGCGCGCTCATCAACGCCGTTCTTTTCGGAGGCGTCACCTCATCCGGCTCTTCCGTACTGGTGCAGCTTCTCTCCAAAACGCCTCTGGGACTGACCGGAAGCATTTTTGCCGTCCAGTTCATGACCGATTACGCGGACCGCTGCGTTTCCGTGTTTGCCGTCAGCGTCTTTCTTCCCCTCCTGAACCGCATACCGGGCATCAGGACGGGACAGAGAGCAGACCATAAACCGGACCGCGGACTGGAAGACCGCGCCGCAGAAGGAGGGCAGAACCATGGACCGCTATAACCGGATCACAGAAAAAAATCCCAGAGAAATCGTCCTGCTGCGGGCCTTTCCCTGTGCCTGGGGCAAATGTACGTTCTGCGATTATATCGACGACAACGGCCGCGACCGGGAGGAGCTGGTGCGCCAGAACCGGCAGATCCTCTCCCGCGTCACCGGCAGCCCCGGCGTGCTGGAAGCCATCAATTCCGGCAGCTGCTTTGAACTTCCGGAAGAAACGCTGGAGGATATCCGCGCCGTCGTACAGGAAAAAAAGATCCGCCGGCTGATTTTTGAAAGCCACTGGATCTACCGGAAACGTCTGGAAGAGATGCGGGAATTTTTCGGCATCCCCATCACCTACAAAATTGGCGTGGAAACATTTGACTACGATTTCCGCCAGAACGTCCTGCACAAAGGCGCGGATTTCCGGACGCCCCAGGAAGTGGCAGAGTATTTTGACTCGATCTGCCTGATGACCTGCGTCAAAGGGCAGACAAAAGAAATGATCCGAAATGACATTTCCGCCATGAAGCAATATTTCGCCCACGGCACCGTGAATATATTCAACAACAATACCACCCCGGTCCGGAGGGATGAATCGCTGGTCCGCTGGTTTATGGAGGAATACCGCTGGCTTATGGATGACCCCGATGTGGAGGTCCTGTATGAGATCACCGATTTCGGAGTGGGATGATCAGTTAAATTCATAACGCAGCACAGCGCAGTTTTTTACGCCGAAAACCGCGAATTCCGCATTGGTCATCTCATAAAAATAGGAGTGGACCACCCTGGAAATCCCGTTGTGCGCCACCAGGATATACGTCTTTTCACCGGACTGCTCCCTGATCTCGTCCAGCAGATTGTAGATCCGCTGGGCCAGCTGCAGCATGGATTCGCCGCCTTCATAACGGCAGCAGAACTCTGCTTTCGCCTTCTGAAATTCCAGCCCGTCCCTGGGCGTGGACTCCCATTTTCCAAAATTCTGTTCCTTCAGCCGCATTTCCATCCGCGCCGGGATTCCGGTAATGTCTGAAATGTGCTTCGCGGTGTCCGCCGCGCGCACCAGAGGCGAATATAAAATCTCATCTGCCTGGATCCCCTCCGCCAGAATACGCCTGCCTGTCTCGGCGGCCTGACGGTGTCCCAGGCCGGTCAGCGGGATGTCTGTCGCCCCGCAGATTTTATTTTCCACATTCCATTCCGTCTGTCCGTGACGGACAAAATAAACATATCCCATATCCTGTTTTTTCCTTTCCCTGGTTCCATGCTCCCGCGGCGGCATCCGGCAGAATCCGAAAGAAGAATGCCGGATCTTCACACATTATAATTTCCTTCCGCATTTGGGACAATATTCAAAATCCTCCTGCGTCTCAAATCCGCAGGATCCGCATCTTTTTACGCGGTTCCTCTGTCCTGCCCGCACCTGAGTCAGATGCTCCGGCAGGATTTCCGGCTTTTCGCCGGCGGCGATCCGTTTTCCGATGGCCGGATCCAGTTCATAAACAGTGCCGCAGCATGTTGTCTGAACATAATAGGTTTTATTCCATTTCACAATGGGGATAAAAAACAGAGACAGGCACATACAGGTCATGAAAACACGGTAGCTGCCATAAGAGCCGCATCGGCCGCAGATGACCATCTGATTAAAGTCATAATCCTTTCTGCGCTCATTGATTCCAAAAATAAAAAACATGTTTTTCACACGCCTCCTGTTTTTCTGAATCTATGGTACTACAATCCGCGGTCCGCGTCAATTCGCGGCGCGCTCCGGGGCGCCGTTCCCGCGCCGCCGTTTCGGAGCGTCTGTTCTGTTTTTCTTCCAGGACGCCGCCCGTACCCGCTGACGCTCCGGCAGGACAGGAATTATAATAGGCACAGAATACAGAAGGAGGATTCACGATCATGGAACATATATCATTTCGCTGCGCGGAAGAATCAGACACTGCGCTCATCCTGCAGTTTATCCGGGAACTCGCCGACTATGAACACATGCTGGAGGAGGTAGTGGCAACAGAAGAACTGCTTCGCGAATGGATCTTTGAAAAGAAAAAAGCAGAAGTGATCTTTGCCCTGGAGGACGGAACAGAAATTGGTTTTGCCCTGTTTTTTCACAATTTTTCCACTTTCCTGGGACGGGCCGGCATTTATCTGGAAGATCTGTACGTGCGGCCTGATCACAGGGGAAAGGGCTATGGTAAGGCGCTTCTGAAAGAACTGGCCCGGATTGCCGGGGACACACTCCGCGATCTGAGTCAGTAACCGGGATCCCGTCCGGATCCGGCTTATGATCCAGATGGGCTTCCATATTCATTTTCTGCCTGGCACGAAAGGGTGGATGGCATATCAGTTCCATTCCTCCTGCAGCAAAAAGTCCCGGATATTGCGGTGCTTGATCCCGTTCCGGCTCATATCAAATTCATCCAGGGTGATGACATACTTGGGAAAGTTGTCGCGGACACGGTCATAGACACCAAACTCCCGCTTAATGGTATCTTCCGAGGCCAGCAGGTAAGCCACCTGGATATATAGCTTGTTCCCCTGA
>CAJFHG010000036.1 GCA_904379015.1 Candidatus Paralachnospira caecorum
CCTGCGTCCACGAAAACTTTTATACTTGCACATTGCCCATTTTATCAGTCTGCGTTCAATACACTGTAACGTGTTTTTCATTGCTGACGGATTAAATTTCCCAAAGTAATTCATCCACCCTCTAATCATCGGATTCAGCAGTTCTGCAATCATGTCTATCTTGCCCCCGGTTCTCTTGTGTATCTCCAGTGCTTTGATCTTATCCCTGAAACCTTTCGCTGCCGTTTTACCGACTGATGCGATAAAATTATTTCGCATCACACCATCCTTACATTTAATGTAGACTGCCTTAAAAGTGTATCCAAGAAAGTCAACTCTGTCAGTGAGGAACCATTAACAAAAAAGATGATTATGTGCGAGTATCGCCACCTTGCCAACAATTAATCATCTAGCAGCCAGTCAATAAGATTTAATGATTCAATCCCATCGTAGGAGGCATCAAGTCCCGGCTCCAAAGATAGAATAATTTTTTTATAATTGTCCCGGATTTTTCGCAGCGGGGCAAGTTCTCGTTTGCGTACATCCTCGCTTTGCATAGATTCCGTTACTTGAATATAGATTTTATCATCAGCAGTGGTCGCGATAAAATCTACTTCTTGATTACCAATCTTCCCAATAGCGATATCATATCCCCGACGGAACAGTTCGAAATAAACAATATTTTCAATAGCATGACCACTATCACGGTTTCGAAAACCCAACAGATAGTTCCGGAGCCCAATGTCTACGATATAGTATTTACCCAAAGTACGCAAATATTCCTTCCCTTTGATGTCAAATCGTTTGATTTCGTAATAAAAGTAGCTTTCTAATAATGCATTGATATACGCCTGCACTGTATGGGTACTGGGATTCCCTTTACGCTTTCCGTTTTCTAATAGCCCTTCATTCATTAGTGTATTGCCAATAGAAGAAACAGAAACACTGTTGCCAATGTTATCTGCAAGAAATAGCACGATTTTGCGAAGAAGTGTGGAATCCGTAATCTGTCTCTGTCCGCATCGTTTTTCTCTCTCTAGTATATCCCGTACTATTACAGTTGAATAAATACCATCCAAAAGGGTTAATGCTTTTTCTTGATCCAATCCAACATCTGCGATTCCGGGCATTCCCCCAAAACGCATATAAGCATTAAATGCCTCCCGTAGATCATAACGTTCTCCGTTTTTATCAAACACCTGCCGACGAGTCCCACCCAAAGCACTGCTGGTTATCCGAACTTCAAAATTATGGAAATCCAGAAATTCCCGAAAAGAAAGTGGCAACATTTTGATTTCCACATATCGCCCGGAAAGATAGGTAGAGTATTCAGAAGACAGAAGATAGGCATTCGATCCAGTCACATAAATATCACAATCCAAATCCACTCGGAAAGAATTGACTGCATCCTCCCAGGCATTAATCCTCTGTAGCTCGTCAAGGAAAAGGTACATCCGCTTACCAGGGACAACCAATCCTTTGACATATTGATATACCTCATCTGATGTCATATTCCGAAAATCATGAGATTCAAAATTCATTTCCACAATTTGTTCATCCTGGACGCCAGTTTCTCGCAGATGTCGGATCATCAATTTTAAAAGACTGGATTTTCCACACCGCCGAATGCCGGTAATGACTTTTACGGGTTCTGTGTCTTGAAAATCAATCAACTTTTTTAAATATCGCTTTCGGTTTTTTAATTCGTGCGATTTTATCATAAAAAATTCCTCCTATTACACTGAGTATAGCATAAACATAAAAAAATAATCAAGAAAATGCTATCAATAGCATAAACTTTAAATTTTCGACGCGGTTTGCACCAGAAAACTGAAACAAAAAAGGCGCAGAATGAATCCGCGCCCTTCTTGTGTTGTGAAACTGCATAACAGTCCGTTATGTCCAACGATTAGTCAGCAACTTCTCTTCTGCTTCTCTTTTTTAGGACGATGAACAGGACTGCCGCAGCAAGTGCCGCAAAGAAAATCCCTCCTGCCATAAGTTGTAGTGGTCAAGCTTTTTTGTTAACACTCGTGGCTAAAAACTCCTTGGATTGTTGTCTGTTTCAAAGAACTTCGCATACGTGCTTATTTCCCCGATTACATACTTGTGGTTATATGATGGTATGAGATCTCTTCTGTTCCGTTATCAACTTTCATAACATTCCGCTCCCCCTACACCGAAGGGTTCCTCAATGCTGTATTCCAGTATCTGCACATCTTCCATGATCTTCGTCAGAAAGTCAGTGACTCGACTCCCTTTTGTCCCTTTTCAGGGCTAACGTAACGATGCTGCAGGATTCACTTTATGTTACGGACTGCTATTTTGCACCTGCTTCTCACAGGCATATCTCGCTTCAACACAATCGGTCACCCAAAAGCATTGGAGGTTTGTTACATGGCTCACTGGCGATTACCTTGACCAGACTTTCACTGGCAAGCTGATAACAGCTTGCAGAACACACGACTTGCACCCGTTAGAAACGTGCGCCGCCAGGCGCACCTTCAAAAAGGCCGATGTGGTTTTCACCACACCGGCCTTTACGATTCATTTAGCCTTCAGCAATTCAGTTTTTCTGAATATCCGCTTGATTATTTCAGATACTCATCTACGTTCTCGCTGGTTACCAGAACGAAGTCTACCATGATTTCTTTCTCAGCAGGCGCCGCATTGTTCTCAATGGTCTCAACCATCGCGTCGATCGCTGCTCCCAGCTGGCCAACGCCATTCTGGTATACGGTAGCGCCAAGCTCGCCGTCCTTGATCATCTGGAGAGGAGTTTCGTTTCCGTCAACGCCGATGCAGACGATATCTGTTCTGCCAGCGGAGTTGCAGGCTGTCTGAGCCGCGGAAGACATATCGTCGTTATCGCATACGATCGCTACCAGCTCTTCGCCATACTGAGCCATTGCGTTGGTTGCAGCATTTGCAGCCAGGTCGCCTTTCCACTGAGTATCTTCATCTGCTACCATCTCAAACTTGGAATCTGCGCCAAGGGTATTCTTGATACCTTCTGTACGCTGGATCTGAGCGGAGTTTCCAAGGATACCATTGCAGTGTACATACTTACCGCCATCGGGGCACTGCTCGATAATGTAGTTACCCATGATCTCACCGGCCTGTACGTCATCAGAACCGCTGTACAGCATAGCCAGATCGTCTGTGCTGTTTGTCTTGGAGTTTACAACGATTACATGGATACCAGCCTCTGCCAGCTGAACTACCGCGGGGTCAGATGCCTCTGCCTCTGCAGGCAGGATGATAACATAGTCACATCCCTGAGAGATGCAGTCCTGAGCACGGTCGATCTGAGTAGGTCCGTCTGTATTTCCATCCAGAACGCCTGTCCAGTCGTCAATGATTCCATCTGTCTTTAACTGCTCGATCTTTTCCTCTGCGGACGCATTGATCGGGCCATGGAAGGGGTCAGTCAGGTTCTTGGAGATATATCCAACAATAATCTTTCCGTCACCGTTTACATCTGCTACAAAATCACCAGCCGCTCCGTCATCAGCCGCTGCTGTGTCATCAGCTCCGTCGTCTGCCGCCGCCGTTGTCTGTGCAGCTGTTGTCTCATCACCGCTGCCGCCTCCGCAGGCTGCCAGGCTGAAAACCATAGTCGCTGCCATGAGTACTGCCAACACTTTTTTCATTGTTATCTTCCTCCTTTTTGATTGCACTTGATTTTCAAGTTCTTGTTTATATTACCACATCAACCTGTATAAGTCAATGCAGTTTTATAAGTTTTTACCAAATATTTTGCGGATGATTTTCGTGATATGTTTCTCCGATTTCACAAATTCCGTCATATTTACCAAATCATCCGCAAAATTCACTGCATATTCTGCTGTTTTTGTGGTTTCAGTTTTTTTGCCAAAAAATATTATTTCACGATTTTTGACATAATCGATTTTATCCGATCATCTGCGGATTACTTGCGGTTTCTTCCGTTGATCGCGTTGTCGAGCATAACGGTCGCGATGATAACCAGACCGCGGATGATGGACTGCCAGTTGGCATCGATACCGATCATGGTAATGCCGTTGTAAATGAAGCCTACGATCAGGATACCAATGAGAACACCGGGCATCGTCGCGATACCGCCCGCAAAAGAGGTACCGCCGATAACAGCCGCGGCTACGGCGTCGGTCTCATAGCTGACACCGATATTGGACTGTCCTGTACCGGTCTTGGCCGCCATGATCACAGCCGCGATACCTGCCAGGAAGCCGCTGATGGTATGGCAGATGATACGGATCTTCACTTCGCTTACACCGGAAGCCACTGCCGCGTTGGCGTTGCCGCCGACAGCCAGAATATAACGGCCGAGCTTGGTCCAGTGGAACATGATGTACATCAGGATGAATACGACAACCAGTGCGATAATAGGATAAGGAATCCCCAGAAGTTTTCCATAATACAGATTTTTAACGTCCTGGCCGAAGGTGATCGCCCGGCCGCCGCTGATGACCTGCGCGGCGCCTCGGATAACCAGCTGCATGGACAGGGTAACCACGAAGGGGAACATATTGAATTTCGCGATCAGGAAACCGTTGATAAAGCCAAACAGGGTCGCCACTGCCACACCGATCAGAACGCCCAGCGCGATCGGCATACCGCTGTTGGTAATGGTCTGACCCATGATAACGCCTACCAGAGCAAGCTGGGCGCCTACAGTCAGGTCGATGCCGCCGATGGTGATACACAGACACATACCAAAGGCCAGCATACCGTTAATGGATACCTGAGTGACAACGTTCAGCAGGTTCGTGCCGCTGATAAATCTGTGATTATAAATGGCAATGGCGATGATCATGACGACCATGATCAGGCTGACGCCGTATTTTCCCATGAACTGACGGAAAGTTTCCCGCTCCATACCTAAAATTTTCTTTTCGCTTTTTACAGCCATCTTTTCTTTCCTCCTATTTTCCACCAAACTCTTTTGCCAGGATCACTTCCTGAGTTGCCGCGCCGCTTAAGATTTCCTCACGGCTTACTTCACCGTTCAGCTTGCCTTCATGATAAATCAGAAGTCTGTCGCTCATTCCCATAATCTCGGGAAGCTCAGAAGAAATCATAATAATAGCCATTCCCTTGGCCGCGAATTCACACATCAGACTGTGGATCTCAGACTTCGCGCCTACGTCCACGCCTCTGGTCGGCTCATCCAGGATCAGAACCTTGGGATTCGCCATTACCCATTTCGCGATAACCACCTTCTGCTGGTTGCCGCCTGACAGAGAGAACGCGTTGTGCTCAATGCTGGCAGCCTTTACAGTCAGAGTCTTTGCAACATCCTCGCACTCTTTTTTCTCCCTCTTCTGATTGATCAGGAGTCCCTTCTGTCTGGCCGGAAGATTGGGAAGGGAAATATTTTCTCTGATGGAACGGAACAGACAGAGACCATAATTCTTTCTGTCCTCATTTACCATACATACACCTTTTTTAATGGCATCTTTCGGATTTTTAATGGTGATCTCCTGACCATCCAGATACATTTTTCCGCTTGTCAGCTTGTCCAGGCCAAAAATTGCCCGCATGGTTTCGCTTCGTCCGGAACCAACCAGACCAGTCAGTCCGAGAATCTCGCCTTTATGCACCTCAAAGCTGATATTTTCAAATCCCTGACCAGTAAGCCCTTCTACCTTAAATACGGTCTCACCGATCTCACAGTCCACTTTCGGGAACACGCTTTTCACCTGACGGCCTACCATCATGGAAATCAGCTCATCTCTTGTAACCCCATCCATAGAACGTGCACCTACGTATGTACCGTCCCTGAATACCGCTACGCTGTCACAAATCTCAAAAATCTCCTCCATACGGTGAGAAATATAGATAATCGCCACACCCTTGGACTTCAGATCACGGATAGTTCTGAACAAATGATCTGTCTCTTCACTGTCCAGGGAAGAAGTCGGCTCATCCATGATGATCATGCGGGCATCGCAGGATACCGCCTTGATGATTTCCACCATCTGCATCTGAGCCAGCGTCAGCTTGCCCATCATAGTCGTCGCCGGATAAGGGAAATCAAACCGGTCCAGGATCTCCTGTGCCCTCTGATTCTGTTTTTTCTTGTCCAGGAAAATACCGCCGTGGACATCCTCTCTGTTCAGGAAAATACTTTCCGCGATCGTCAGATAGGGTTCCGGATTCAGCTCCTGGTGAATCATGGAAATTCCCGCCTTCATTGCGTCCACCGGTCCCTTCGCGGAATAAGGCTTTCCTTCAAAGGTCATGGTTCCTGAATCAGGCTGATGAAGTCCGATCACAGCCTTCATCAAAGTGGATTTTCCGGCGCCGTTTTCGCCCAGCAGTGCAAGAACCTCGCCTTTCTTCACATGAAGCTGGACATTCGAAAGCGCCTGAGTACCGCCGAATGCTTTGGAAATTCCTTCACATTCAAAGATGTACTCGTCTTTGTTTTTCATGTTTTCTCCCAACTTTTCTCACCTCTATGCTTTCTTTGTCAGGCACGACATCACTGTCTCCGCCCCATCAATGTTACCTGCTGCAAAACCTCCCTGCTGGCCTCGTAGGTATCCTTGTAAAGCTGATAATACTCCTCGTAGACCTTATGGCGGGCCGGATCCGGATATACCGTAAAGTCCTGATACCGGACAGCTCTGCTGCAGCCTTCCTCAATGTCCCTGTAAATTCCAGCTCCAACGCCGGCTGCGATTGCCGAACCCAGTCCGGCCTGTTCTTCCGTATCCGCCACTTTCAGAGGGATGTCAAAAATGTCCGCCTGGATCTGCAGCCACGGGCCGCTCCTGGCGCCGCCGCCGGAAGCAATCATGTTGTCCGCCCTGAGGCCCAGTTTTCCGCAGACCTCAATGCACTGATACAGCGCGAAGGCAACGCCTTCCATGACTGCCCGTGTCATCTCAGGGCGTCCTGTGTTCAGATTCACGCCCATGAACATCCCGCTCAGGTTGGGATTGACGTGGGGTGTCCGCTCTCCATTGAGATACGGAAGGAAAATAACCCCGCCGCTTCCCGGTTTCACTTTTGCAACTTGTTCATTTATCTGGTTATAATCAGCCGTTTCAAACAGACTGTTAAACCACTTAAGGGATAATCCCGCGTTCATAATGGCGCCCATGGTGATCCAGCGTCCTTTTTTATAACCGCAGAATGTATTGGTGGAAAGTGCCGGATTCATGATCGGCACGCTGCTCTGGAAGGATACCTGGCCGCTGGTCCCGATATTGGAGGAGGCGTCCCCCTCTCTTACGGTCCCGTTTCCGATCCCCTGCATCACCTGGTCGCCGCCGCCGGCAACCACCACAGTCTTCTCTGACAACCCGGTTTCTGCTGCCGCGGCGCGGCACACATGTCCCGTCGCCTCCGCAGTCCCGTAGCATTTCGGGAAAATATCCATTGGAATATCCACAGCCTTCAGGATCTCCTCTGACCAGCAGATCTGTTTGATATCAAAGGCCAGGGTAGCGGAAGCATCCGAATAATCAGAAGACACTTCCCCGGTCATCCGGAATTTCAGATAATCCTTTGGAAGGAACGCGTATTTTACTTTCTCATAATTTTCCGGCTCATTGTCCCTTACCCACATCAGAGAGGGAAGAAGGAAGCCTGTATACACAGGATTCATCACCAGCTCCCGGACCCGTTCCATTCCCAGAGCGTCCTTGATCTTTTCGACCTGGGCGGAAGAACGGGCGTCACAGTGCAGGATCGCCGGACGGATCACCTGATAATCCTTATCCAGGAGCACAGCTCCGTGCATCTGCCCGGAAAAGCTTACCCCCTTCACTTCAGAAGCAGGCGCGCCCAGCGCGGCCAGCGCCTCTTTTACTGTCTCACAGCAGGCCTGCCACCACTCCCGGGGATCATGTTCCGCGTAGCCCCCGTGGGGAGACGCGAACTGATACGGTCTGGCGCTCAGCGCCTTTACGTTTCCCGCCTCATCGATGATGATGGTCTTCAGGCTTGATGTGCCCAAATCGATTCCCATTAAATATGCCATATTTTTCCTCTTTTCTTAATGGCGTGCCGCCGGTTATTCAAAGCAGGTATGAACCCCTGATACAAAGGTATCGCCCAGTCCGATCGTGTACCTTGGATGCTCCAGATACCTGGAGGGCACCAGCACCGCCTTCTTCGCGGGCTTCAGCTCTTTCAGCCTGTCATGGAAACGGAGTCCTGTGGGACTGAGTCCCAGCGACAGACTCTCTCTGCATTCTTCCTGGGTTCCGTACTTTCCGATCCTCGCTCTGGTCCCCGACATCAGATTGCCGATGGTCAGTCCCTTTTCAATATCCACGCCGGGCAGCTCCTCGCCGTAATACATGGAATAGTCTTTTGTATGAAGGATCACGCCCCGCACGCCGTACCGCTCCATCAGAGCCTCGATCCCGCTGATCACAGACTCGATATCTGTGATGTCCGTCTCTATGCCGTATTTCTCATTCTGGGCCACCAGCTCTTCCTCATTGGTGCCGAAAATATTGGCATAGGGCGCCAGCCTTCTGAAGATCATTTCTTTCACTTCCGGATTCATATAATACGCGCCTTCAAAATAGAAGATAAAATCCGGATTGCGTTTCCTCATCGTCTCAAAATGGCTGCAGAGCTGCTGCAGTCTCTCCTCCATGACCGCCGTGTCGATGACCGCGTCAAATCCGGAAGCCAGATAGGAGGAAATGTTCTCCGCATGTCCGTTCCAGTAATCCATGAAGCACTGGTCAATGGGAACGATCTTATGGATCTTGTCATAGAAAAGAATCAGTCTGTTGGACAGGGGCACGGAATATTCCTTTCCGTGAACCAGGATCTTGTCATCCTTGGAAAACTGCAGGATCATATGATATACAGGCGGCTCATCAGAGGCGCCCTCCATGATGGGAACCAGCCTGTCCCCCTTCACCACTCTCATGTCGGAGGCATCCATCATTTCACAGACTGCCCTGCACTTGTCCGTCAGCTGGGCTACCATGGGAAAGCCCATTGCCGCCAGGGCCGCCGCTCCCTGGGCGCAGGTCCCGCCCAGCGCCGGTTCCGACTCAAAATGGCTCTGAAGATATTCGCAGATTTCCACACTCGTGATATCAAAATTGGCTCCGATCCCCTTGATCAGGCAGTAGCTGCTGATCCGGGCAAAATCCTCCATGGTATCCATGGTGTCTCCCGCCTGCGCCGCCGGTTCGTCCTTCAGGAACTTCTCCAGGATCTGATTGTACACATTCACATCCCACTTAAGCACCACGTCGTAATTACTGGTATAACCAAACACATGGCGGCGTCCTGTTGTCCTGCATTTTTCTATGTCCGCCGGAATCTGATCCAGATACATTTCATATTTATCCTGATACGCCATTGTTTTCACCTTTCTATAGCTTATATTCTGCCAGGAGCATCTCCAGCCTGTCCACGTCCTTCGCGCCCTTGTCGCCGTTGGCCACAAAATAAAGAAGCGCGTCGATGGCCGCCATCGCGTACACATGGGAAATCGCCCCAAATTCGCTGAACAGAGGATCCTCCACCGAAATATTCAGCGTATAGTCCGCGATCTGGGATACAGGGCTTCTGGAAGCGCCTGTAATGGCAATGCTTTTCATTCCCTTGTCCCTGCCCAGCTCCAGCGCCTGGATTACCTGTCTTGAGCTGCCCGAATGAGAGATCGCCACGATCACGTCTTTCCTGCTGCCGAGACTGATATTGCTTAGAAAATACTCCGGCACCAGCGCGCTGCTGGTGCGGATGCCCAGCCTTCCGAGACGGAACCCCAGATCAATGGCCACCGGACTCGTATTGCCTACAGCCACCGCATGCACCATCTCGCTCTGCCGGATCAGCTTCGCGCAGTCCAGCACCACGGCTGTGTCCAGCTTCCCCGCTGTATCCAGAAGATTTCGGGCGATCCCCTGAAGAATCGCCTTCACTGTATCGGGATTATTCTGATCTCCCATGTATCCCACCAGCTGATGCTGTCCCAGATCTCTGGCCAGATTCAGCTTCATCTGGTAAAATCCCTGATAGCCAAGATGCTTGCACATCCGGATCACAGTGGCGTCACTGACTCCGGAAAGCTCCGCGAGCTCTGACACGTTGGCAGAAACCGTCTGCTCCGGATGCTGCAGGATATAATCCGCCACTTTTTTTTCAGCGGAAAACATCTGCTGATAATTTTCTTTAATTGTGTCGATCACCAGATCATTTTTTCCCATCCGGCCCCCTCCTCTCATCCGGGATCCACCGCTCCGCCATGCCGGGGCCCTCATTCGTCCTATTGAACAATTTCATTAACTTTCTGATACTGATTATAGGATAATTGCACAGCTTTGTCAATCGGATATCTGGTCAAAATCACGTACTCATGAAATTTTTTTTAATAAATTTCTTGTTTCTCGCCGGTTTTCGTGCTTTATCACCAAATATTGCCTGCATTTTTATTGACATTTACTATATCCTTGAAAAAAACTTTCACGCATCCGCCTTTTCCGGCCTTCCCGGGAAAGATGATTCTTTTGTACACTTTAAACATTCAATTTCAACTTTTCCACCGGGCAAACTGTCATTTTCGACAGAACTAATATAAAAGGCTATACTTAACTTTCTTCAGAAGCCTGAAGAAAGTCAGGTACAGCCTCATATCTTCCGCCGCCGCGGCTTTACATCCCGCGGCGGCCCGTATCCGTCACAGCCGGTCTTCTGTTTTACAGAGCTTTGATCCTGTCAATGGCGCGCACGGTATTCTCATAGGTACCGAAGGCCGTCAGCCGGAAATAGCCTTCCCCGCTGGGGCCGAAGCCGGAACCGGGGGTTCCCACCACATTCGCCTTTTCCAGCAGATAATCAAAGAATTCCCATGATGTCATGGCGCCCGGTGTCTTCAGCCAGATATAGGGAGCGTTCACTCCGCCGGACACCGTATAGCCGGCGCCCTTCAGCCCTTCGTAGATCACCTTCGCGTTATTCATGTAATACGCCACCTGGGCCGACAGCTGCTTCCGTCCTTCCTCTGTATAGACCGCCTCTCCGGCGCGCTGCACAATATAGGGAGCGCCGTTGTATTTCGTTCCGTGCCTCCTTGCCCAGAGCGCGTGAAGAGACACATCGCCGCACTTCAGATCCCTGGGGATCACCGTATATCCGAGACGCACGCCGGTAAAACCCGCGTTTTTGGAAAAGCTCTTCAGCTCAATGGCGCAGGTTCTGGCCCCGCTGCACTCAAAAATGCTGTGGGGCACACTTTCTTCGGAAATATAAGCCTCATAGGCCGCGTCATAAATGATCACCGCGCCGTTGCGATTGGCGTAATCCACCCATTCCTGGAGACGGTCCTTTGTGATCGCGGATCCCGTAGGATTGTTGGGGAAGCACAGATAGATCAGATCCGGCACTTCCTTCGGAAGCTCCGGCGAAAAATCATTGTCCGCCGTGCAGGGCATGTATATCACATTGCTCCAGGTACCGGTCTTCGCGTCATACTCACCGGTGCGTCCCGCCATTACATTGGTATCCACATAAACCGGATACACCGGATCACAGACCGCGATCCTGCAGTCCTCACTGAATATTTCCTGAATATTTCCCGAGTCGCACTTGGCTCCGTCGCTGACAAAAATCTCGTCGGCTGAGATATCGCAGCCCCTGGATCTGTAATCTCCTTCCGCGATGGCGTCCCTCAGGAATTCGTAGCCCAGATCCGGCGCGTATCCGCGGAATGTCTCCTGATGTCCCATCTCATCTACAGCCTTGTGCATGGCTTCGATGATCACCGGTGCAAGGGGCTGGGTCACATCTCCGATTCCCAGACGGATGATCTCCTTATCCGGATGCGCCTCTGAATACTCCCGGACTTTCTTGCCGATCGTGGAAAACAGATAGCTGCCAGGCAGCTTTAAGTAATTTTCATTGATTTTAAACATATGTCCTGTATCCTCCATATTGATCTTATCCCTGGGTCTATATTAGCCGCAACTGTCAGGCAAAGTCAAGTCCTCCGGCATAATTTCTCCCCAAAACACTTCCTCGGCGGGACCGGTCATGACCATCGGAGTCCCCGGTCCCCGCCATGAGATTTCCAGCCGGCCTCCCGGCAGGTGCGCCGCCGCTCTTCGTTTCACGGCTCCCGCTGCCATAGCCGCCGCGCAGGCCGCGCAGGCGCCCGTTCCGCAGGCCAGTGTTTCTCCGGCGCCCCTTTCCCAGACCCGCAGCCGGATGCTTGAGTCGTCCAGTACCTGGACAAATTCCACATTGGTCCTGTCAGGAAAGCGTTCATGCCGTTCCAGAAAGGCCCCCGTTTCTTCAATCCGCACGGAACTGACATCCTCACAGAACAGGATCGCATGGGGATTTCCCATATATACAGGTGTAAAGGAAAGGATTTCGTCCCCCATCGAAAGAGATTCCCGTTTCCCAACCGCGGGTATTCCCATTTCCACGTCCACCAGCCTGACCCTGCCGTCCCGCACTCTGCAGGAAAGCGTCCGGATACCGCTGTCTGTCTCGATCCGCATTCTGGATTTTTTTACCATTCCGTGCTCATACACGTATTTCCCCACGCACCGGATCCCGTTTCCGCACATGGCACCCCTGGAACCGTCCGCATTGTACATTTCCATACGGCAGTCAGCTTTCCCGGAGGGACAGATCAGGATCAGTCCGTCGGCGCCGATGCCGTAATGTCTGTCGCTGATAATTTTTGCCGTCAGCGACGGTGATTCCACTTTTTCCTCAAAACAGTTTACATATACATAGTCATTGCCGAGACCCTGCATTTTTGTAAACCGCAATCCATACCACCTTTCCGCGCTGTCACCTTCCCGTTCTTCTACTGCTTCATGATGCTGATCACCATCTGGGCTGTCTCTACCATATTGGTTCCGCTGTCCATGCTGCATTTCTGGATATAGTGATGCGCTTCCGATTCTGTCATATTGTTGCGCTCCATGAGAATTTCCTTTGCCTTCTCAATAACCGCTCTGTCCTGCTCGCTCCTTTTGCGGGGAGTCTCTTTTCGTTTCCTCCGCCTTCTGAACTGCGCCTCCTCCATCATGGTCAGCGTATCGATCAGATCATGAAGCTTGAGCGGCATACTGACACAGACCAGATTATCCGCCGTACATTCTCCCCAGTATCCCTGAGATGCGATCAGCAGCATCTGAAAACCATCAGGAAGATAGTCATGCAGCTCGCCGTAGCGCATATCCGCGTAGCGGTAGCCGCAGACCACGATCCCGTCATCCATGCCGTCAGCATAATTGAGCACCTGAGCTCCCGTAGTACAGACAGCCATGACATCAAAACCATTCCGGGTCAGAAGATTCCTGATGCTTTTCGCGTCCTCTATTTTAGGAAAGACCACTATAATATTCGCCACGCTGCCACCTCCAAGTCACGTTCCGGGTTTTCCTCCATCATCAATATCGGTTCAGATATTCTTTGATCTCCCATTCCGTCACTTGTCTGCGGTAAGTGTTCCATTCCTTTCTCTTTGTCGCGATGTACTGTTTCGCCACCGGTTCTCCCATCATGTCAATGATAAACGGATCTTGTTCCAGCGCGTCCACCGCGTCGCACATGGTCTTGGGAAGCCGCTCAATATCCAGCGCTCTCCGCTCCTCGTCAGTCAGCGCCGATACATTGATATCCACGCTGGGCGCCAGCGGCAGCTCCTGCCTGATCCCTTCCAGCCCGGCCGCCAGGCACGCGGCAAAGGCCAGATATGGATTGGCCGTGGGATCCGGGGAACGCAGCTCCAGCTTCGTATGAGTCCCGGTCACAGCCGGAACCCGGAGCAGCGCAAAGGACGTTTCCGCCGACCAGGTCGCGTAGACAGGCGCGTCAAATCCCGGCACGAGCCGTTTATAAGAATTGATCAGCGGGTTGGTCAGCGCCGTGATCGCGCCGATATGCTTCAGGATACCGGCCATGAAGCAGCGCGCCTCCCGGCTGATCTTGCAGGGATCCTCCGGATCATAAAAAACATTGTTTCCATCCCGGTCCCACAGGGACATATTGACATGCATGCCGGATCCGTCCACGTTTGATCTCGGCTTCGGCATGAAGGTCGCGTGAAGGCCGTGACGCTTGGCGATGGATTTGACCGTCATTTTAAAGGTCAGAAGGTTATCCGCTGTCTTCAGGGCGTCGCTGTATTTAAAATCGATCTCGTGCTGGCCCGGCGCTTTTTCATGATGGGAAGAGCGGACCTCAAATCCCATTTCTTCCAGGTTCAGGACAATATCCCGGCGCACATTCTCAGCGAAATCCACCGGCCCCACATCAAAGTATCCTGCATGTTCATGGGTGATGGTGGTCGGCATCCCGCCGTCGTCAATGTGGAACAGAAAAAATTCGCACTCCGGCTCCACCTTGAACACATATCCCATCTCCGCCGCCTGCTTCACCACTTTCTTCAGCACCATGCGGGTATCCGCCACATAGGGCGTTCCGTCCGCGTTGAACACATTGCAGATCAGGCGCGCCACCTTTCCCTGCTGGGGGCGCCAGGGAAAGATTTCAAAGGTATCCAGATCCGGCCTCAGAAACAGATCCGTCTTCGCCATTTCACCAAACCCGTCTATGGAGGCGCCGTCAAACCCGATCTCATTGTTCAGTGCTTTCTCCAGCTGGCTTACTGTAATAGCAAGATTTTTCAGAACCCCGAAAATATCCGGGAACTGAAGGCGGACAAATTCCACATCCTCTTCCTCGGCCCTCCGTATAATATCTTCTTTCGTGTACCTGTTTTCACTCATATGATACTGCTCCTTCTTTTAGAATCAAAATCTTCGTCTTTCATATACAATATTCTGTACCCGGGAAAAAACCTCTTTCCGGACAATACAAAAGGGCGTACTTCCTTTAATAAGAAGAAACGCCCTTGTTTCACCTAAATAATGATAACAGGGCATTTGCTTTTTGTCAACAATTCAGATAATGTTCAAGAAAACGGAAGAAGGCTTCCATCTGCTCATCTGTCCCGATGGTGATCCGCAGATACTGGCTGATCCTCGGCGCGTCAAAATAGCGCACATAAATACTCTCTTCCTTGAGCGCTTCAAAAAGCGTCTTCGCGTCCGTACCCGGCCGGGTGGCAAAAATAAAATTGGCGCTGGGTTCGGGATAGGTAAAGCCCAGGCGGGTCAGCCGCTCCTTCGCCCGTTCTCTGGTCTCTTTGATCTTCCCGACCGTCTCCTGGAAATAGGCTTCGTCCTTCACCGCCTCTGTTCCCAGGATCAGAGAGGGCAGATTCATGGTGTAGGAATTAAACGAATATTTGACATCATTCATCGCCTTGATGAGAACCGGATTCCCCATGGCATAACCGATTCGCATTCCCGCCATGGAACGGGATTTGGAAAAGGTCTGCACCACCAGCAGATTGTCATATTTTTCGATGAGGGGAAGGGCGGACTCGCCTCCAAAATCAATATATGCCTCATCCACGATCACGATGACATCCTGATTGCGGGCAATGATATCCTCCACGTCCCGGATCCCCAGGGCCAGAGAAGTGGGCGCGTTTGGATTGGGAAAGATCACACCCCCGTTTTCCTGATCATAATCCTCTTTCCTGATCCGGAACTGTTCATCCAGGGCCGGACGCTTGTAAGGAATCCGGTAAAGATCTGCCCATACGCTGTAAAAAGAATAGGTGATATCGGGAAACAGAATCGGCTTGTCTGAATTGAAAAAGGTGAGAAACGCCATGGCAAGCACATCGTCCGAACCTACACCCACAAAAATCTGATCCTTATTCAGGCCGTAGCGCTCTGCCAGGGCGCTGACCAGCAGATCTGCCGTCGGATCCGGATAGAGGCGCAGACGCTCCAGATCCATATGTTCCGCCGCCGCTTTTACCCCCGGCGCCGGTCCGTATGGATTCTCATTGGTATTCAGCTTGATCATTCTGTCTTTTTTAGGCTGTTCGCCGGGTACATAGGGAACAACCTTTCTGATATTTGCTTCCCAGGCCTTCATTATTTTCTTCCTTCCTTTTTATCGTTTCCGTTATGGATCCGTGCGCTGCGTCTTCCGCGGAGTGCGCGGATCAGACAGACAGCCGCCAGTCCCAGAGCCGCTCCCGCGCCGTCGATACAGATATCTTTCAGAGAAGCGGATCTGCCTGCTGAAAACATCTGATGAAATTCATCTGACGCCGCATATACCGCGGAAAACAGCCAGGCAAACGCCGCCGCTTTTTTCCCGGACAGGGAAAAGGTATCCAGAAACTCCAGCGCCAGCACGGCCAGCACCGCGTATTCCGCCATATGAGCGCCCTTCCGGATCACCCACTCCGGCAGTTGAAGGAGCTCCGCCAGCGGCAGGCTGTTCGCCGCCGAGCGCGTTCCATTCTGTGCCGAAAAAGAAAAAATCACCGCCATCCACAGGAGCAGCAGCGCCAGCCGGATCCATCTCTTCCAGCCGGCCTGGCTTCCCGCGGCCTGGCTTCCTGTCTTATTCTTCATGTCCCTTTGCTTTGATGACTCCGATCACTTCTGAAACGTACTGTTCACAGAGTTCATCCGTCTTCGCTTCCACCATCACGCGGATCACCGGTTCCGTGCCGCTCTCCCGAAGAAGGATCCGTCCGTTTCCGCCGAGCGCCTTCTCCACCTTCTCCACAGCCCGCTTCACATCCTCGTCCGCCCGGGCCGCGGCCTTGTCCTTCACCCGGACATTCCGGAGCAGCTGCGGATAAATCTCCACCGGCGCGGTCAGTTTTCCAAGACTTTCCTTTTTCTCCAGCATAACTTCCATGATCTTGAGGGAAGTGAGAATGCCGTCCCCGGTAGACGCGTACTTGCTGAAAATAATATGTCCCGACTGTTCACCTCCCAGGCGGTGCCCGTTGTTGGACATGTTCTCATAGACAAACCGGTCGCCCACGTTGGTCTTTTCATAATGAATGCCCGCAATATCGAAGGCTTTATAAAGGCCGATGTTGGACATGACCGTGGTCACCACCGTATTAGTGTCCAGCATTCCCCGTTCCTTCATATATAAACCGCAGATATAAAGAATCAGGTCACCGTCCACAACACGTCCGTTCTCATCCACCGCGATGCACCGGTCCGCGTCGCCGTCATAGGCAAATCCCACGTCCAGACCGTTTTCCAGCACAAATTTCTGCAGCACTTCAATGTGGGTGGAACCGCAATCCCGGTTGATATTGGTTCCGTCCGGCTCGTTGTTGATCACATAGGTTTTCGCTCCCAGGGCGTCAAACACATTTTTCGCGATGGCAAACGCGCTGCCGTTGGCACAGTCAAGGCCCACTCTCTTGTTCTTGAAGGAACGGGTCGCCAGGGAAATCAGATACCCGATATACCGGTTCCGGCCCTGGGAATAGTCCGCAGCCCTTCCGATCTCTTCCCGCACCGCAAAGGGAATTTCCTCTGTCTCGCCGTCAATATAGGCCTCGATCTGGTTCGTCACCTCTTCTTCCAGCTTTTCTCCTCTTCCGTTGAGCACCTTGATCCCATTGTCATAAAAAGGATTGTGGCTGGCAGAGATCATGATCCCGCAGTCGAAATCTTCTGTCCGGACCACATAGGACACGCTGGGGGTAGTCGTCACATGAAGCAGATACGCGTCCGCTCCGGAGGCTGTCAGCCCTGCCACCAGAGAATACTCGAACATATAGCTGCTGCGCCTCGTATCCTTTCCGATCACCACCCGGCATTTATGGCCGTTTTCCCTTCCGTAGTACCACCCCAGGAACCGCCCTGCCTTATAGGCATGCTCCACTGTCAAAACCTTGTTGGCCTCTCCCCGGAAGCCGTCTGTACCAAAATACTTACCCATATCTGTCTCCTGTCAAAAGTTCCGGAGACCTGCTCCGGAACTTCTCTGTCCTGCACTATTTTCCGATGATTTCAGCCCTTTTTCCCGATGACCTCCAGATATCTGGCCAGAGCATCCTGCCAGGAAGGAAGCCGTCTGAATCCGTTCTGATCCAGCTTCTCCTTGGACATGCGGCTGTTTCTCGGTCTCTTCGCCGCCTGGGGATACATGCGCCCGTAGGTCTCGCTGTCCACAGGCGTTACCTTCACATCATCCATGCCCGCCTGCCGGAAAATCTCGCAGGCATACTCATACCAGCTGCACAGTCCTTCATTGGTGGCATGATATCTGCCATATTTGTCGGTCTGGATCATGTCCACCAGCAGTCTCGCCAGATCGTAGGTATAGGTCGGCGATCCGATCTGATCGTCTACCACGCTGACTTCTCCCCGCTCTTTGCCCAGCCGCAGCATGGTCTGGATGAAATTTTTTCCGTTCACGCCAAATACCCACGCGATCCGGACCGTGAAAAATTTCTTCACATATTTCTCGATCGCCAGCTCGCCCTCGTATTTGGCCTGCCCGTAAGCATTCAGCGGATGCCGCTCATCGTCAGGCTCCCAGGGCCGTTCTCCCTGGCCGTCAAATACGTAATCCGTACTGATGTACATCATCTTGATGTCCAGATCCCGGCAGACTACAGCAATATTTTCCGTACCTCCCGCGTTGATCCTGCGACACAGCTCCATTTTTTCCTCCGCCGCATCCACTGCCGTAAACGCCGCGCAGTGGATCACAGCGTCCACCTGGGCCTCTGTGATGACGCGGCGTACCGCCTCCGCGTCGGTGATATCCATCTCCTGGATATCCACGCCGATGCCCTCTATATTTCTTCTGGCCAGCTCATTCATGATATCATATCCGAGCTGCCCCTTTGCGCCTGTTACCAGAATCTTCATTATCTGCCTCCTGTCAATGTTTCATGCCCGTGACTCAGTCATGGAGACGATTGCCATACATTTTCTCAAAATAATTGCTGTATTCACCGCTTAAAATATGCTTCCACCAGTCCTGATTGTCCAGATACCACTGGATCGTCATGGCAATTCCCGTATCAAAGGTATACTGAGGCTTCCAGCCGAGCTCTGTCTCGATCTTCGTGGGATCGATGGCGTATCGGCGGTCGTGGCCGGGTCTGTCCGTCACAAACTGGATCAGGCTCTCAGGCTTCCCGAGGGCCTTCAGGATCGTCTTCACCACTTCCAGATTGGTCCGTTCGTTATGGCCGCCGATGTTGTAGACCTCGCCCTCTCTTCCTTTCCGGATGATCAGATCGATGGCCGCGCAGTGATCCGATACATGCAGCCAGTCACGGACATTCTCGCCCTTTCCGTAAACCGGGAGGCTCTCATCCGCCAGAGCGCGGCTGATCATCAGAGGAATCAGCTTCTCCGGAAAATGATAGGGGCCGTAATTGTTGGAACACCTGGATACCGTCACCGGCATTCCGTAGGTCCTGTGATATGCCAGAACAAACAGATCGGCGCTGGCTTTGCTGGCTGAATAAGGGCTGGAGGTATGGATCGGCGTTTCCTCTGTAAAGAACAGATCCAGTCTGTCAAGGGGCAGATCCCCGTAAACCTCATCTGTGGATACCTGATGATAACGCTTCACCCCGTATGCGCGGGAAGCGTCCAGAAGCGTCTGGGTTCCCAGCACGTTGGTCCGGACAAACAGCCCCGGATCCGTAATGGAACGGTCCACATGGCTCTCCGCCGCGAAATTGACCACCACATCAAATTTCTCTTTCTCAAACAGATCCATAATAAACGGCCTGTCCGCGATATCACCCTTCACAAATTTGTAGTTGGGCTTGTCCTCCACCGGCTTCAGCGTCTCCAGATTTCCCGCGTAGGTCAGCAGATCCAGGTTCACGATCTGATCCTCCGGGTACTTGTTCACCATATAATGCACAAAATTTCCGCCGATGAATCCGGCTCCGCCTGTCACTAAAATCTTCATATGTTCTCCTCGCATTTCTGACTGATGATCACGGTTCACTCACGATCTCAGTCAAATTTTTTATCAATATATTTGCCGTCCATGACATCCTTCAGGTAAGCTCCGTACTGATTCTTTTTCAGTACCTCGTAAGCCTCCATCAGCTCCTCCCTGGTGATCCAGCCGCTCAGATAGGCGATCTCCTCCAGGCAGGCAATTTTTCTGTGCTGATGCGTCTCAACGGTCTTTACAAAATTGGTCGCGTCCACCAGGGATTCGTGGGTTCCCGTATCCAGCCAGGTAAAGCCCTGTCCCAGAAGCGTCACTTCCAGCTCCCCGTTCTCCAGATAGATCTTATTCAGATCCGTGATCTCAAGCTCGCCTCTCGCGGAGGGCTTCAGATTCTTCGCGTACTCCACCACCCGGTTGTCATAGAAGTAAAGTCCTGTCACGCAGTAGTTTGACTTGGGATGAGCCGGCTTTTCCTCCAGGGAGATTGCCTTGCCGTCCGCGTCGAATTCCACAATTCCGAAACGTTCCGGGTCATCCACATAATAACCAAACACAGTCGCGCCCTTTTCCTTTGCCGCAGCCGCCTGCAGCCGCTTCGTAAGGCCGTGTCCGTGGAAGATATTATCTCCCAGGACCATGGCGACTGAATCCGTTCCGATAAAATCCTCTCCAATGATAAAGGCCTGCGCCAGTCCGTCCGGGCTCGGCTGCACCGCGTAGGAAAGCTCGATCCCAAACTGATGCCCGTCTCCCAGAAGGGATTCAAAACGGGGCGTATCATCGGGCGTGGAAATAATCAGAATTTCCCGGATCCCCGCGTTCATGAGCACGGACAGGGGATAATAGATCATGGGTTTATCATAAATGGGCAATAACTGTTTTGATGTTACCTTTGTCAGGGGATAAAGACGTGTGCCGCTTCCTCCGGCAAGAATAATACCTTTCATGGCTGACCTCCCGATTGGTTAGGATTTACAAGGATTCAAATCTTTGCATAAGTATTTATAATATAGCATAGTTTCCGGGCTTTTGCAATGCCCGCGCGCGGTTTTCCGCCCCTTTCCCGGCCCTGCGGTCCCGCCCGCGCGCCCCCGGCTTTCCCATTTTTCTTTCCCTCTGTTTTCGCTGAGCCGCCGCTTATTTCCGCAAAAAATAACTGCTATCAGTTTTCGCAGGATCGCTTTTTATTATGTAGGCCAAAAGGAAAAAGGTCACAAAAGTATCATTTGTTTGTCCTTTACTTTTAACAGACCGGCCGATATAATAAAGGCAGATTAAACTCTGTTTCGTATTATACAAAAAGGAGAACCAGAATCATGCAGAAAAAACCCGTGAAAAAAGCCGTGATCCCGGCCGCCGGGCTCGGAACCCGTTTTTTGCCCGCCACAAAGGCGATCCCCAAGGAAATGCTTCCCATTGTGGATATCCCCACCATTCAGTACATTGTGGAAGAAGCTGTGGAGAGCGGCATTGAGGAAATTCTGATCATCACCAATTCCAACAAGCACTGTATGGAAAACCATTTTGACAAAAATTATGAGCTGGAGGCAAGGCTGCTGGAAGCCAACAAACAGAAGGAAGCAGAGATGCTCAACACCATCGCCGGCCTCGCCAATATCTATTATGTCCGCCAGAAAGAACCCAAGGGACTGGGACACGCCATTCTCTGCGCGAAATCCTTTATCGGACATGACCCCTTTGCCGTCCTGCTCGGGGACGATGTGGTCGTCAATGAAGGCGGAAAACCGGCTTTAAAACAGCTCATCGACGCCTATAATATGATCGGCGCCTCTGTAGTCGGCGTTCAGCAGGTTCCCGAATCCCAGGTCCACAAATACGGGATCGTGGCGCCGGCGCTGCACCAGCCTTCCAGCAATCCGCGCCTGAAAAAACTGTACGACATGGTAGAAAAGCCCAAGCTGGAGGATGCGCCCAGCAGACTGGCCGTACTGGGCCGCTATGTCCTGAAGCCGGAGATCTTTGATTACCTGGAAACCCAGGGGATCGGCGCCGGCGGCGAGATTCAGCTGACAGATGCCATCAAGCGCCTGATGTATACGCAGACGGTCTACGCCTATGACTTTGAAGGCCACCGTTATGATGTGGGCGATAAATTCGGCTTCATTCAGGCCACAGTGGATTTTGCCCTCAAACGGGAAGAGCTTCACGACCAGGTCGCGGCTTACATCAAGGAGCTGGCCCAGACTCTGCAGTAATATAGAAACGCTCTGGCTGCCCCGCCTGCCTGTCCGGGCAGCCAGAAACAGAAAGGTGGTATCATATGGCATATATTCTTCTCGCTGTTTTCATTTTTGTACTGGATGTTTTCATGAAAAACCGGATTGAAGCCAGGGACAGGGAAAATTTTCCGGTCCGGCTGGACAACGGCATATCTCTGGAAAAACATCACAATAAAGGCTTTATCCTCAATAAAATGGATCATAAGCCGGAGCTGGTGAAGCTCCTGTCGGTCATCACCGTCATCCCGCTCCTGATCTGGGCCGTCTGGCTGTTCGTCAAAAAAGCGGGAGCCCTCGGAAAAACAGGCGCCGCGTTCCTTCTGGGCGGAGCCGCTTCCAATATATATGACCGCCTCACCCGGGGCTATGTGGTGGACTATATCCGTCTTCCCATAAAAAAAATCCGCCATATCATTTTCAATATCGCGGATTTCTTCATCTTCATCGGCGCCGCCCTGTCGGCGGTATACGGCCTTTTCAAAAAGTAACAGACCTTTGTGTTTCAGATAATGTATTTTTCCTGTCTGTATTTGTTCATCATATCTTTGAATATTTCTCCGTTGGTCGGCGGCGTATAGGTGATGGCGTTGGCCCCCGCGTCTATGGTGCGGCGGATGCTGTCCTCTGTATTGCCGCCGGTGGCGATGATCGGCACATAGGGGAAATCCTTCCGTATTTTCGCCACGATCTCCGGCGTCTTTGCCGCTCCCGATACGTTCAGGATCGAAGCGCCGCTTTCCAGCCGCTTTCCAATATCTGTTTTTTCCGACACGACGGTGATCACGATGGGAACCTCTATCTTTTTTCTCAGATATTCCAGCGTCTCATTGGGTGTCGGCGCATTGACCACCACACCCTGCGCGCCCTGGAACTCCGCGTCCTCTGCCAGATTGGTCACCCGCTTCCCGGTCGTAGTCCCTCCGCCCACGCCGCACAGCACGGGCAGATCCGACGCCGTAATCAGCGCGTGGGTAATGATCGGCTGGGGCGTAAAGGGATAAACAGCCATGACCGCGTTGGCGTTGCAGTTCCTGATAATGGCGATGTCTGTAGTAAAAACCAAAGATTTGATCAGCTTTCCAAAAATCCGGATTCCGCTGGCCTCCTCGATCACTTCCGGCAAAAGCACCATATGTTTTCTTAAATTTCCTTCGATCACCGGCACATACTTCTTATTTTCCATGAGCAGACCTCCTTTTCTTCTGATAACGCGTCCGCCGCCGTAAAAATGCCTGCGCGTCCGCGAATTTTGTATTTGATTGGAAATTTATCTTTACAGAGAAATCGTCTCAAAAACATGGAACAGATCCAGCGCGCCATAGCCCGCTGTTTTATTGGGATATATGTTTTCCGGAGCGCGCCTTGCTCCCCGGATCATCAGGCTTTTAATGTCGCTGGTCCTCATTCCCCGATAATTTCCCTGTACAATGCCCCATTCCAGCAGCAGCGCCGCCGCGCCGGCTCCGTGAGCCGCCGCCACGCTCGTACCGCTTTTCCGGCCGTAATTTCCACCCGGCAAAGCTCCCAGGATATTGACTCCCGGCGCTACCAGATCAGGCTTAATCCTTGAATCTCTTGTGAATCCTCTGCCTGAATGGATATAAATCCCGTTCAGTCTGTGGTCATACGCGCCAAAGGTGATTGGCTGCGCGGCCGCGGCCGGGTCCGTCAGGGTCGTATCCGGATTGGGCCGCAGAAAAACAGTATCCTCTTCGGCAAATCCCTCCATGGGCAGCCAGATATGAAACTGTCCGGTGGTATACTGTTCATTATAAACTGCCAGCGTCCAGATCCCCGGCGTCGGATCCGCGATGCGGATTTTGACCACAAGGCTGCCGGAATCCCGTTCCACCAGCTGATAATCCACATAAACCACGGTTTTTTCCATTGTAAACTGAAATACACTGTTTTGATTCAGCCTGGGAACGACTCTCGCCGTGCTCTCTCCGGTAGGTGTCAGGATCTGGATTCCATACACCTCCGGCATATCTGCCCAGAGCTCCAGAGTGATCCCCCTCTCATTCTGGGGAATGCGGATCTCAACATAATCGGAGCCGCCCTTCTGGCTGATTTTTCCAAAATAATGATGGGATCTGTTAGATTCGTTTCCGGCAGGCACCACGATTGCGGTCCCTGTCCAAAGAGCTGCTTCATTCAACACCTGTGAAAGCGGCGTAACGCCTGTATGACCTCCCAGATTCGTTCCCGTTCCCAGAAGGATCACCAGAGGAAGTGAAAGCTCTCTGCTGATCTTTCCGAGATACTGAATCCCCGTCAGCAGGTCTGTCTCCTGGTAGGCCGCCGCCCCCTCTTTTATCAGATAATAATCTCTCAGATACTGTTTCGCGGGCTTGAGCTTCACCGCCGCGATATACGCGTCGGGAGCCGCTCCGGTAAAGCCCTCGTCTTCATTTTCGTTTCCTGCGCAGACAGAAGCAAGAAAGGTTCCATGACCGTTCTCATCTTCAGAGGGAACGGCCGTGAACGCATTGTCTGACCTGATGGCCTCATCAATCTCTTTATTTGTATATTCAGAACCATACAGAAATCCCTCCGGGAGTCTCCCGGTCTGAACAGTCTGGTCCCAGATCCTGAGAATCCTGGTTTTTCCCGCCTCATCAAAAAACGCGGGATTTCTGTAATCAATTCCCGTGTCCACCAGACCGATCAGAACTCCTTTTCCTCTCAGACTCAGGACCGGCTGGTTCCGGGTCCGCAGGATCCCCGCCGCCTCCATGCTCATAGTATCCGTTAATCCGTACAGCTTCGGCACTGCTCCGTAATCGTAAACCTCCGCGGACAGAGGCGGAAGATACGCTCTGTTCACATGGATCACCGCCAGATTGCGTGAAACAGGCTGCGCACAAAATCCCCACTCGGGACTGATCCGCCGTTCCAGCTCACTGGCCGTGTAAATAAAATCCGCGTATTCATTTGATAAGATCTGATCCCGGCATTTTTCAGCCGTACCATCAAACAGACTGTGTCCAATATCCACCAGACAGGACTCCTGTCACTGTGTCATCATATTATTTTATGCATGGACGCTCAGTCTCATGACACCTCTCATCTCGATCACAGGTCCTCCCCGCTTTTCTATGTAAGCCCTGGTGATTGTCACCCGGCCGATGTTGTCGTCTTTCGGGATTTCATACATAATATCCATCATATATTCTTCCAGGATCGCGCGGAGCGCTCTCGCGCCCGTGTGCTTTTCCATCGCCTTCTCCGCGATGGCCTCCAGCGCGCCGTCTTCAAAAGCCAGCTGCACTTCATCCATGGCCAGCAGTTTTTCGTACTGCTTGAGGATCGCGTTCTTCGGCTCCTTCAGAATCCGTATCATATATTCCTTTGTCAGGGATTCCAGCGCCACGACGATCGGAAGCCGGCCCAGGAATTCCGGTATCATGCCGAATTTTTTCAGATCGTCGATCTCTGCTTTGCACAGCAGATTCTCATCCTGATCATATTTGTCCTTAAGCTCCGCCCGGAAGCCAATGGAAGATTCCTTGGTCAGCCGCTCCTTCACAATCTCTTCCAGATCCGGAAAAGCGCCGCCGCAGATAAACAGGATATTGCTGGTATTGACTGTCGTCATGGGAACCATGGCGTTCTTGCTGTTGGAGCCCACAGGCACCTCCACCTCGCTGCCCTCCAGCATCTTCAGAAGCTCCTGCTGAACCGATTCCCCACTCACGTCTCTTGTGTTGGTATTTCGTTTTTTGGCGATCTTATCGATCTCGTCGATGTAAATGATCCCTCTTTCAGCCTTTTCCACATCGTTTCCTGCCGCCGCGAGCAGCTTCGATACTACGCTCTCTATGTCGTCGCCGATATATCCGGCTTCTGTGAGGGATGTGGCATCCGCGATGGCCAGCGGCACATCCAGCAGCTTCGCCAGGGTCTTTACCAGATAAGTTTTGCCGCTTCCCGTAGGACCCAGCAGCAGCATGTTGGATTTCTCAATTTCCACTCCGTCGCTGCTGTCAGAACCGACCCGCTTATAATGGTTGTAAACAGCCACTGAAATCGCCTTTTTGGCTTTTTCCTGCCCCACCACATATTCATCCAGCATTTTTTTGATCTGGTGAGGTGCCGGTATGACTGACCGGTCAAAAGCTTTCTTTTCTTCCTTTGCCTTTTTCTTTTTGATTTTCTGATTCTGAGGAATCTCTCTGTTCCCGATCCCCAGATCTGCCAGATTGATCACGCCGACCCCCGGCATATTGGAAAGAGCGGAAAGATCAAAACCGCCTCCCTGTCCATTTCCATTCTCATTTTCATTTCCGGACGTTCCCTGGTTTGTCCCGCCCAGATTGAACCCGTAAGGCATTCCGTTTTTTTCAAAAGAATCAAAAGCCCGCTGCATACAGTCTGAACAGATGGTGATTCCTCCCGGCATGGTGATCATCTTCCCGGCTTTGCTTTCCGGCCGGTGGCAGACAAAACAAACCTTTTCATAATCTTCTCCGTCCGTCTTGTCCGACTCAGTCCGCGTTTCAGAAACCTCTCCGGATTCCGCCGCGTCATTTTGTGCTTCTATATCATCATTTTTATAATTTCCCGCCATAATACTCTCCTTTTTTCTGCTCTTTTTATTATATATGAGAACCGATCTGTGAACAAGTAAACTTTTTATTAACCAAATATGAAGAAATGAAGACCTCACGGCACCTGATGTTTTCCCTTATTTTATCAGGAATTCCGATGTTTTACAATTTGGAATATTTTCGCTGAATTTTCTCCATACCCCATCTGTACCCCATTCCATTTTGGAATTGTGCATATCAACCTTTTACTCATCAAAATGCTTTTGCGATCATCTCCATCTCCTCCGCTTTAGTATTGGGCAGCACATGAGAATATAAATCCATCGTCATGGCCAGATTAGCGTGTCCCAGAATCGCCTTTAATGTCTGCGGCTTCATGCCGTTTTCAATTGCCCGTGTTGCAAATGTATGACGAAAGCAGTGCGGTGTAAAGCGATCAATTTTTATACCATCGTCTGACATGAGCGTTATAATCTTATCAATCTCATGCTGCATTGCTTCCCGATTAATTGGGGTATCGTTAACAGTACGGAAAATATAACTATCCAACTTTACCACTTTCCTGGTCTCATACATTCTTTTTTGTGCTTCAACAATCTCCAGCATATCAGTAGTAAGAGGAATATCCCTCGCAGACGTTCTCGTTTTCGGTGTATCTTCAAAATATCCCTGCTTCGCAATGTATTTAATCGTTCGTCTCACATGGATCACTCCCGCTGCCTTATCAACATCGCTGTATTTCAGTCCGCAAATTTCTCCGTACCGCATCCCTGTTCTGATATCCAGAGCAAACAGGTTATATAAATAGCTATGTTCCTTCGCATAGCGTAAAAATATCTCTTGCTCCTCCTTCGTCAAAACTCTTTGATGCTTTTCCTCTCTGTTTTTGGGAAGAGTGGCATAAGTAACCGGATTTCTCTCGATCAGTCTGTTCTTCATGGCCTGCTTAAAACATCCGTTCAGGATAGCAGCCATTAACCGGATTGACGCATGGGAAAATTCTTGCTTCACGGCATCATTATAGAGCTTCTGGATATGTTCACCACGAATCTCTATAAGCTTCCTGCTGCCGATCTGGGGCCTTATCATCATGTCATACGTTTTTGTATATGCAATAATCGTTCCCCGTTTTACCTGATTCTTTTTATATTGTTCGATCCACGTTTCAAACCAATCATTTACTGTGATGTTTGACTTCACAATAAATTCCCCGTGTTCCAGCTTATACCTCGCCGCTGTCATCTCTTTTTTCACTTCTGTTATCGTATCAGCGTATACAGAATATCTTTCACCTTTGTACTGTACACGACCCTCATAACGTCCATTTTTCCTTTGCCGGATCCCCGGCGGCAGCTCTTTGCCCTTCAGGTCTTTCGCCATAAAATCCCACCTTTCCATATTGCAAACAGGCAGCAGGATCACCTGCCGCCTATGTATACGCCTATTTCCCGCACATAAAATCCAGAAACATATTGATCGAGGATACAAACACGGTATACTCATAGGCTGCCAGCTTTGCAGCTGTCTCTTCTTCCCTGCGTCCCGTATCCAGCCATTTTAAGAGTCTCTCTGACTGCTCTTGCGTGCCTGTATACCAGCCCGGACTGCTGCAATAGACTTCATAAAGCCTCGACAATACTTTTTCCCTCATGATTCCACCTGCCTTTTCTCTGTAAGCCGGACTTGTTCTTTTCGTTTTTCAAATTGCCGGAAGGACTTCAGATGTCACCCAATGTTTGAAACGCTTTGCAGATTCGAGCTTGCTTCCGAAGATCAGAGCGTATAGGCTGGACTCGTTGATGATGGTCATATCCTGCTTTCCTGAGGGGGTGTCGCATTTCGATACTCCCTTGTCATCTTCATGAACATGCTTCGAAATTGCATCCCTTGTATTTGAATATCCCAGCGCAGCCGCCACGTCCTTCCCCACAAACCACGGTTCATTGTCAATAGTTACTGTCCGGATATCTCATTCTTTTCGCCTTGCACGCTCTGCTCTTATGCCCTGAATGATCCCGTAATGATAAAGCGTCAACAGGAAATTATAAAGATTATCCCCTTCTGTTTTCAGCGGCTTGCATCCGTAAATTTCGGCTATGTTATAGCAAAAATCATATTCCCTTAATGTAGAGTAGCGCAGAAGCCTTGCCGCTTCTAAAATTTGGGGACATGTATCCCCTGACAAAACCTTGCGGAGTGCCTCATCCGTCTTGCTCATGACTGTTTTCCTTCTCCCTTCATCTCCAATAATAACGGTCTGTAAGAATCCATTACAGAAAACAAAATAGTGACAAACCGGCAAAAACTGTCCGATATATTGGACGCTATACAGAGCATTGTAAACTTTGCTTCCTCGTAGGTATCCTGCGGCATGTCCATAAGCAGATCCACAATCTCTGCAATCTTCAAATATTCTTGTTTTTCCATTGTTCCATGATCTTTCTTTACAGAGGGGCAGCAGCCATGATATAATAACTGCATACCCCTTTATACGCTGTTAGTGGGTTACTTTGGCCTTTGCAGAAGTTGCCGCTTCTTCAAGGGCCTTTTTCAGCCTTTCAATCTCTTTTATGGCTTTGTCATAGCTCTCAATCATTTTGTAATACCGCCATTCTGGAATCATTATCATCTTCTCCTGCACTCTGTCCCCTCCTTCCTCCAAGATACTTCCTGTAAATATTCATGACCGAATCAGAAGCGCCGCTTTGAAATACTTTCCGCACATCGGACACGGGCTTGTCTGTCTGTTTCAGTGTCCGAATTAATGCCCTGCTGCCGTCAATGGTCTTGCATCGTCCTCCCGTGTATTCAATCCGATACCTCATAGACACCTCCTTACGCGATTGAAAACCGCCTGCTTGTTGCCTGCTTCAGATATTGTTTGTAAAGGCTCTCATGCTCCTTCTGGAAGACTTTACTGTCAAAACGGCTCGTAAGGACTGTTGTCCATCGGATTAGGAAATCCCCGGCCGTCTGCTGCTCCACACCCTTCGCCTCCATGTCGGCCTTGATCTCTTCCTTTAACGCTTCAATCTGGCCTTCCAGCTCTTTCTGCTGCCGCTCCAGTTCCTTCAGCTTCTTTACCCTGTTTTGCAGCATTCTCTCTGTCATGTGATGTCCTCCTTCTTTTGTAGTCTTCCCAGCCCTTCAGGCATCTTCCTGGCTATTGTTTCCGTCTCCGCGTATTCCTCACAGGGATATGGCCTGAAGCATCGGGGCCTTTCGGGCTTCCCGGCTGGATTTGATTTATCTTATGGTTATATTATAATACATGGGCACACATATGTCTATTGACATGCTTAACAAAATACATGGGCACACATCTTGCTATTTTTGTAAAGATTGTATATGGACACACATATTGACTTATGCTATAATGTCATTGTAAGGTGGAGAAGGTGACTCTAATTTTTATGGGCCTGCTCCCCGGAAAGGAGAATCTATGGCAGAAGAGAAGAGAAGCTCATACACAGGCCAGACAGAAGCAAGACGCAGAGCAAGTGCAAAATATCTCAAAGAAACAGTGGAAGATATCCGCATCCGTGTTCCCAAAGGTCAGAAGGCCATTATCAAGTCCCATGCTGAGAACCAAGGGGAAAGCATGAATGCATTTGTTGTTCGCGCTATAAACGAAACAATGGAACGTGATTCCAGCACGCCCTCCGACAAGCAGTAGGCAGCAGGCAGATATGCCCCTGTGGCTTTGTATTTGCCCCGTAGAGGCGTTTAACCATATTGAGCCATACATTCTAGCACTGATAGAATAAAATCTAAAATTGAGCCTTAAATCGCTTCAAACATCTATAAACCTTACAGAGATATTGCATTCCTGGCAGGGATGTGGTATATTGAGAATAGAAAA
>CAJFHG010000037.1 GCA_904379015.1 Candidatus Paralachnospira caecorum
TCTCCATAATTTGATGATACGAGAGAACCATTATCATTATAGAAATACATATTATTCAAATCTTCATCTACTGCAGCAACCACAATGATATCATCTCTATGGGCTGGACAGACTGTTGAAGTGTTTCTATGGTGATTTCCCGCAGCTGCCACTACAATGATGCCCGCTTCTACAGCATCATCTATCGCTTCATCCACTGGTTCCGCCAATATATTCTCCGTAATTGATAGGCTAAGATTGATTACATCTGCTCCCTGTTCAATAGCATAGTCAATACCCTCAGCAATCGATTCATTATTACCCTCTCCTGAATAATCTAAAACTTTAATAGGAAGAATATTCACATTTAATCCCTGGGTACAGTCTACTATAATACCCGCAACGGATGTCCCATGTCCATAATCGTCGCTTGGATCTTCGTCACTTTCAACGTAATCAAATCCGTTATTCAAAAGTCTTCCACTTAAATAAGGATGAGTAAAATCTACACCTGAATCAAGGACTGCCACAGTGACACTTTGATCCCCTGCACGTTTAGAAACATAGTCAGCCAGGACATCTGCCTTCATAGCATTGACACCCCATGAATAATGGCGCTACCCGTTCGCATCTTGTGAAGTTGCACCGCCTACAATTGGATTCATATAATATTCAACAGTAAAAGTTCCGTCTGCATCATCCGCCTCCGCCTCAATCTCAGTCCTCTCCTGTGATCCATCAGCAAATACGCTGACTGGAACGCAGATAATTAATAGAACCGCGGCTAATAAACCGTAAAAAAATCTTTTCACAGTATCTCCTCCCCTACAAGATAAATTTTAAATACATAGTACATAAAATATGGCGTAAAATCAATATCAAAGCGTTTTCTTTGTATATTTTTTACAATAAACAGCAAAAAAACAAAAGGATATACTATTGATTTTTACTTTATACAGCAGTATAGTTAAATCAATGGATGTAAATTAAAATATAAAATTGATGATCTCTCGGAATCCTGAGTGATCACAGCCAGCAGACGCTGGCGTTGAACTTTGAAAAGTAAATATTATCTGAAAAGTGAAAAATAGACATGCTGAAATAGACATAGCTGTCGCTATATCTGGAAAAATGCGATATAATAATCAGGGATCATGCTACTTCCAAAATCAGCTTACGTAATGGAGATTCGAAAGGCAGATCCCATGCATCATGATGTTGCAGCATCATGATGTGGTACTGCCGCTTTCTAATTGAAAGAATGGCAAACTGTCGGAAGGGAACATGGAGAGCGGCGGAGATGCTGAACTCTGTGCTTACCAAGACAATAATAGTGGACAGGCTCGGATATCCATCCATGACTGCCCACTATCTGAAAGTACGTGTAAACTATTGAACCGCGTAGTACCGAACAGTACGCTTCGTGGTGTGGAAGGGGAGGGTCAAAACTCCCCCTATCCGATTATAAATATCTTCTTTGAAACAGCCAAACCCTAATTCTAAAGGAGCATGTCTTTGTGGCCCTTTATTAAATAGTGTTCAAACGCCTCTAAATAGCGCTGCAGCATAACCGCCGCCATACCCCTGGTGACCTTGCCGTGCGGGTTTAACAGTTTTACATCTGTCCCCTCTCCCTGAATAACATTCCCTGAATAACATCATATTGAACCATACGGTACATTTGATTTCCCGCGTAACTACTAACAAGATATCCATCAGGGAATAAATGGATAAGACCGTAATTCGGTACAACTGCTGCAGTAGCCAGGGGATAAATGCTCTCCTGATGGTTATATAACGCTAAACACATATCCTGCCTGATGATCGGATCACCAATGCCAAAATCTCCCGAACTGTATCCGGTCATGATATTGTATTTATTCACCCATGCAACAGCATTCGCATAATACACTTCATTTGTTTCATCCAGATCCAGATCACTATTAATATTCTTTTGGTAATAGCGCGCAAGGATCAGGGCCAAATCCTGTCTCTGCAGATACTCATCAGGCTTAAAATAACCTTCGTCCTCTCCTCCCATTCCGGTCATGAGTCCGCGTTCATTTACATATTCTACGCCCTCATAATACCAGGTACCGGGCTCCACATCCTTAAAAGTCTGTTCCGGATTTTCGGCCGCGAAAGCAGTAGCTCCTAACGAAAAACAGGACACAACAGCCATCAGCAGCGCAACTATTTTCTTTCTCATAAAACATCAATCCTCTCTCATCTAATCATTTTACATAATGCCATATAAATTTGTAAACCGGCTGATCATCGCGGCAGTCTCTGCGCGGTTAACATAACCTAATGGGTTAAGGTTTTCAACAGACTGCCCTAAAATGCCGGCGCCTACTGCCCACTCCATTGCTTCCCATGCGTATTCGCTGGTCAGCGCGCCGTCAGCATAATCACTTAAGTCTCCCCTGGCAGAAGTGTCATACCCCATATAATTCGCGTACCGGAATAAGATAAGGGCGAAATCCTGCCTGTAGATATTAGACCATGCACCCAGTTTTCCACTGTTTCCCGTCATGACACCGCTGTCATACGCCCATACCGCTGCATTGGCAAAATAGTCATCTACGCTTACATCCGGGTAGATATCCCGGTATAAGACTGCCGGGCTTCCGGCCATCCGGTAGAGCAGCAGAGCAGCATCCTGCCTTACCAGATAGGACATCGAGTCAAAATATCCGGTATCGCCTTTCCCCGTCATGCAGCCTTTTTTGTATACATCCAGTACCATATCATAGAACCAGTCACTTTCATGGATATCCCCAAAGGGCAGGCCGGTAATCAAATGGGATACGAGTGGAAAGCCCATACCATAAATATCATCCCTCCCTTCGTCTCCAAGATCTTTGGCACAGGACTTTATCAGCGCTTCCACTTGGACGGGAGAAGCATCCGGGTATAACAATTTTAACATTGCGGCAATTGCCGTTATATGCGGGGCTGCCATAGAAGTCCCGTCAGCCTCGCCATAACCGTCTCCGTCAGAGTCTTTTGAAAAAGGGATACACACTTTTAATTTTACACCCGGAGCCGTTACATCTACGGAACCACCATAATTCGATGATTGAAGCATATCATTTTCATCATAGAAATACATGTTATTTAAATCTTCATCTACTGCGGCAACCACGATGATATCATCCCTATGGGCAGGACAGACAGTTGAAATGCTTCTATGGTGATTTCCCGCAGCTGCAACTACAACGATGCCCGCTTCTAAAGCATCATCTATAGCATCATCAAGTGGTTTTGATAATATGTTTTCCGTTGCTGCCAAACTCAGATTGATTATGTCCGCATCTTCCTGAATAGCATAATATATGCCATCGGCAATATCTTCAGCATCTCCTTTTCCGTCTGCATCTAAAACTTTAATTGGTAAAATATTGACATTTAGTCCTTGGGTACAGTCCGCAATGATACCCGCAACGGATGTCCCATGTCCACTATCATCGGCCAGACTACCCCCATTAACATAATTCTTTCCATATCTTCCGTTCGAAGATATCAGCGCAAGCGATTGGTATTATGAAGCAATTCTTGATGTTTATACCAGAGGATACATGACCGGAAAAGGAAATTCAGGTGATTTTGAGCCCTCCTCAAATATGTTAAGAGAAGATGTGGCCCTGCTTGTTTATCGAATGGCCGGAAGCCCGGATGTTGCGTACCGAACAATTTATCCGGATGTTGATATTAATGATTATTTCGCAAATGCGGCCGTCTGGGCATATGACAGTGGAGTGATAACGGGAAACAACGGAAAGTTGAATACTGGATCTTACATTTACAGACAAGACTTTGCTCTTATCCTTTACCGCTTTGCAGACTATATGGGGCTGGACACATCTGCCCGGGGGAATTTAAGCAGCTATGCAGATACTGCTTCCATAAGCGAATATGCCAAAGAGGCTGTTGAATGGGCGGTAGGGACCGGCATTATGGGCCAATCTGTAGAATACTTAAGTCCATTAGGCTACGCGAATCGCGCTGAAACAGCTGCGATGATAAATCGTTTTCTTCAGGCATACGACCTTTAACTCCATAGAAAACTGTTGGTCACATACGATCAGGAGAGCGGCGCGAAATCATCGAATCAGGTGACAGCGCGATGCCCTCGTTCCATCTGACAGAAAAACGGAAGTAATTCCACTTTGTTTTGTGGATTACTTCCGTTTTTCCTCTTTCCGGATCAGGACTCAGACCTTCCGTCAGACACAGGGTTTCAGATCCGCCGCCGCAGGGCTTCCAGGAACTGGGCGCGCGGCTCGAACTGGTTCTCCAGCACCTTCAGCTTATCCACGTTCCGCGCCGGTATCCAGGCTTTGTTGGAATTCACATAGTAATTGATCTGCTTCCAGTATTTTTCAGGATACAGGAACAGAATATACAGATACTGCCACTCCTCCCGCTCCAGAGGCATCCGGGCCGTATAGGCCTCCAGGATCTGCTGGCCCAGCCGCAGGTTCCAGCGGTGCTTTTCCAGGATCTTCCTCATGAAATAATAAAGGTCTGACACCTGGACATCCCTCCGCATCCTGGAAAAATCCGTGACAGCCCGGGTACTGCCGCCGAGAAGCACATGATGATGGCTGTATTCCCCATGGCACCACCGGCGCTCTGGCTCGGGCTTCATCTTTTCCGTGAAGGCCTCCGCTTCCTGGGCCTGCCGGTAAAATTTGTCGAATCCCCTGATCACCACCAGTTCAAAATCCTTTTTCTTTTTTCGTTCTCTCACGTAAGTTCTGGCCCGTTTCAGTTCCCGGTTATGCCGGGAAAGAATATGGGAAAGCGGCTGCGGAGACGCCGGGCTCCGCTCTTCTCCGATCTCTTCCTCCGCCTCAGAGGCGGCCTGCTCCGCCTCCGCAGACTGCTCCGCCTCTGCAGCCTGCACCCCCTGCTCCTCCTGAAACTGTTTTTCCTGTTCCTGATCAGATTTTCTTTTCTCTTCCTCCGCGAAGCTCCGCTGCCGCTCCCGGTTCCGCTCCAGAATGTGCTCCTCTTCCAGTCTCCGCAGTCCCAGATGGAGCTTCGCCAGAAGCTCTGCTGCCGTCAAGATCTCTCCGACCTCTCTGGTGCTGCACTCGCGGCCCTCAAACCACTGCCGGAGCACATAATGCCCCTGGTCCTCCCCCACTGAGATCAGATTTCCTTCCAGATTCTTCATGCAGCAGTCCGTCTGAAGGCCGGTCTCCTCCTCCAGCGCCGACAGCACTTCATATTCCAGATGGATCCGTTTTTCCGACCCCGTCCACTCTTTTAAAAGCTTAAGACCCTGACTGGTCTCGCACAGGACCGCCCCTCTTGTGCGGCAGGTCCTGAACACTTCCAGCCCGTACTGTTCCAAAACGCCGGTACCCCGTTCACTCACAAACACCCCTCCTGCTGAGAATCTCTTGAAAATTGGCTACTTCTATCCTATGAAAAAGGCCCCGCAAACATGACAGCCTCTTCAGACAAATCTATGCCGGCTCCTGCCCGGAGAAAGAATCCTGTGGAAATCCGGAGCAAACTGTTGTATTCTGGAAGCAGCCGGAAGGAAGATCCTTTCCCGGCAGCAAAATCAACAGAAAGGCGGACCAAACTATGAAGGATTACAGAAAATGGGGAATTCTGGGACTGGGCAACATCGCCCGTGAATTCGCGGAAAACATGAAGGAACTCCACCCGATCTGGGCAGCGGCATCAAGAGATCCCGAAAAGGCGGAGGCGTTCGGAGCCCGTTATCAGGTTCAGCATATTTATCATGATTATGAATCGCTTCTTGAGGATCCCGGCGTGGAGGTCGTGTATATTGCCGCGGTCAACAGCCAGCACTACAAATGGATCATGGAAGCGCTGCGCCGGGGCAAGCATGTGCTCTGCGAGAAAGCCATCTGGGGAAATTATGAAGAGATGAAAACAGCCTGCGCGCTGGCCCGGGAAAAGGGTCTTCTCCTGGCAGAGGCCATGACCATCTACCATATGCCTGTTTACCGGGAGGTGCGAAAACTCATCGCCGAAGGCCGCCTGGGAAAGATCAAATTTGTGGAGGCAGAGCTCGGCAGCCTCAAGGAGGACGATCCGGAAAACCGTTTCTTCAATCCGGCTCTCGGCGGAGGCGCCATGCTGGACATCGGTACCTACGGTCTCTCCTTCGTGACCTCTTTCCTGTCCGGCGATATCACGGACACCGTCCATCTTATGAGCCCGTATCTCACCGGCGTGGATGAAATGTGGAGCATTTCCCTGAAGACCAGCGCGCAGGAGATCGGCAGCGTGAACCTGACCTTCCGGGCCAAACTGCCCAAGCGGGGCATCATCGCCGGAGATAAGGCTTATCTCTCCATCATGAACTACGTGCGCGCCGAGCGGGCTGTCCTCGTCTTTCCCGACGGCAGCGAGGAACTCCTGGAAGCCGGCGAATCGGAAAAAGCGCTGCAGTACGAAATTCTGGACATAGAAGAAGCCCTGGAAACAGGCGATCATTCCAGAGCTTTTCTTGACAATACCATGAAGGTGGTGCGGCTGATGGACCGGCTTATGAAGAGTGAAGGGCTGGCCTGATGACCTTTTTCGGACATTTTTCCGCGCAGGTCCCGCAGCCCGTACATTTCTCATAGTCGATGACAGCCAGATTGTTTTCAATGGAAACGGCGCCGGCAGGACAGTTCTTCGCGCAGATCCCGCAGCCGATGCAGCCGGCGCTGCAGACTTTGGTCACTGCGGCTCCCCGGTCTGTATTGGAGCAGATCACCGCCGGACCCGCTTCTGCCGTTCTGATCCTGATCACGCTTCTGGGACAGGCAGAGGCGCAGGCCCCGCAGCCCGTACATTTCTCCGGATCCACCTGCGCCGCGCCCTTCACCACATGAATGGCGTCAAACTTGCATGCCCGGGTGCAGTCTCCCAGTCCCAGGCAGCCGAAGGCGCAGGCGCTGGGTCCCCCCGCCACTGCCGCCGCGGCAGCGCAGGTCTGGATTCCCTGATAGTCGAATTTCTTCCCGCAGGCCTCTCCGCCGCCGCAGGCCACCCAGGCCTTCACCGGCGTATGGCCGCCGGAGTCCTGCCCCATGATCTGATCGATCGCCCGGGCGGCTTTGTCCCCGCCGGGCGCGCACAGGTAAGTGGGGGCGCCCCGCTTTACAATGGCCTCAGCATAGTCAGAACAGCCGGCATAGCCGCAGCCGCCGCAGTTGGCGCCTGCCAGGCATTCTGACACCTGAGAAATACGGGGATCCTCATAGACTGCCATAAACCGGGAAGCCAGAACGAGGACCGCCCCGCCGGCCAGTCCCAGAACGCCCAGTACGATTACTGCAAACAAAATCGGATTCATTTTTCATTCCCCCTTACATCAGTGCGCCGATGATATTTTCCACCAGGCCGCCGAAGCCCATAAAGCTCAGGCTGGTAATGGCCGCCGCGACCAGCGTGATCGGCAGGCCCTTGAAGGATTCCGGAGGATTGGAGAGCTCCACTCTCTTTCTCACGCCGCAGAACAGCAGCATGGCCGCCAGAAATCCCGCGCCGGCGCCCACAGAGCAGACCAGCGCCTCCGCATAGGCAAAACCGAAGCCGTATGCCAGCACGTCCGCGGAATAATCCTGTACCGCCAGGATCGTGACGCCCAGCACGCAGCAGTTGGTGGTGATCAGGGGCAGGTAAACGCCAAGTCCCTTATAAAGAGCGGGAATATACCGCTTCAGCGTGATTTCAATGAGCTGCACCAGCACCGCGATGATCAGGATAAAAATGATCGTCTGCATATAAGCCAGCCCGTTGGCGTCCATCAGGTAGATCTGAATGGGAAAGGTCACCGCCGTTGCGATCAACATGACGGCAATGACCGCCAGGCCCATGCCCACGCTGGAATCCAGCTTCTTAGACACGCCGAGGAAGGGGCAGATTCCCAGGAACTGAACCAGCACGTAATTGTTGACCAGGATCATGCTGAAAAATATGGTCGCGAAGGTTGCCCAGATATTCATGCCTTATCCTCCTTTTCTCCCTTTCCCTTCTCACAGGCCGCCTCCGCGTGCCCGCAGCCGGGGCATTCGCCGCACATCTTCCGTTCAATGGGATGATTGGTTTTCTTTTCAATCCAGATGCACAGCGCCATCAGGCAGCCGAACACGAAAAAGCCGCCGGGGGCGGAACCCACCACGGTCATCCTGTCCACCGATTCCGGAATGACTGTAATGCCAAGCCATGTGCCCGACGCGATGATCTCGCGGATGCTGCTCATCAGAAACAGGACCAGCGTATATCCCACGCCCATGCCGAGGCCGTCCAGCGTCGAATCCAGGACCGTATTTTTGCAGGCGAACATTTCCGCCCTCCCCAGAATGATGCAGTTGACCACGATCAGGCTCAGGAAAACGCCCATGGCCTCATACAGGCTCGGCATGTAGGCATGGAGCACCATCTCCACCACTGTCACGAAGGTGGCAATGATCACAATATAACAGGGCAGATGGACCTTGTCGGGAATCACCTTTCGCATGGCGGAAATCGCGATATTGGAACAGACCAGCACAAAGGTCATGGAAAGTCCCATGCCCACCGCGCTGGAAACCGTCGTTGTCAGGGCCAGTGTCGAACAGCATCCCAAAACCAGGCGGAGCACCGGATTTTCACGGATAATGCCGTTGGTAAACACACGCCACTTGCTTTGTTTTTCTTTCATCTTATTCAAGAGCCCCCTTAATCTCATCATTGTAGCAGCTCATAGCCGCGTTGACCGCGCCAAGCACTGCTTCGCTGGAATAGCTGGCGCCGCTCACGGCGTCCACCGGCGATCCGTCCGCCGCCTGGCTGCCGGAATTCCATCCCAGAAAACCGTCGGCGTATTCCTGTTCTCCGACCTTGCTTCCGATCCCCGCGGTCTGAGTAGACGCGTCGATCCGGATCCCGCTGATATTGCCCTCCGCGTCGAAGGCTACATACACCGTCACGTCCTTTCCCGAATATCCGGCCGCGGAGGCTTCCACCGCCGCCTGTCCGTCCGGCGATTTGACGGCGCTGACCACCCCTTCCGCAGATACGGTCAGCGTTTCCAGGCTCCCGGCGTCGGTTCCCTCCGGAAGCACCGCCAGGAATGCCTCCTGGGTCGCCAGCCGTTCGTTTTCCGTGATCAGCGGCGCGGTCACCTGGTTCAGCCAGGCAAGCAGGGCGCCGCAGACGACGCAGATCAGCAGGAGCACCAGCACCGGCTTCACAATGCCTGCAAAGGTTCCTTCTTTTCCCGTTACCGTTTTCTGTGTGTCTTCCATTTACTGCGCGCCTCCTTTCCCTCCGTCCGCCGGGGCGGCCTTCTTCGCTTTGTTCTTCTTCACGAATCCAAGAGGAATCTGATGGCTCCATTCATTGAACCAGGGCGTCAGCAGATTTCCCATGAGAAGGGCATAGCTGACCCCTTCGTTCATGCTTCCGAACCGGCGGATGGCAAAGGTGATCAGTCCGATGACGATTCCGTAAATGATCCTGCCCTTCGTATTGAAGGGACTGGTCACGTAATCGGTCGCCATGAACACGGCGCCGAACAGAAGTCCGCCGCTCATGATCTCCACCAGCGCCACATGGACATTGCCGCCGTCGGCGATCAGGCTCAGCACAAACACTGTGCCCACGATGCTGGCCGGGATGGACAGATTGATGACTCCGCGGATCAGAAGATAAGCCAGTCCGATCAAAATGGCGATCACGCAGGTCTCGCCCATCACGCCGCCGCGGACGCCGATCAGCATATCCCACAGGCTGACCGACGCCTTATCCACACTGTCCGCCAGAACCGTCGCGGAGGATACGGCGTCGGCAGTCCCCTCCGGAAAGACATAAGTCGTCATCCGCTCCGCGAATCCCAGGAACAGCACGATCCGCCCCACCAGGGCCGGATTGGCGAAGTTATATCCCAGTCCCCCGAACAGCTGCTTTGTGATCACAATAGCCACAAAGGCTCCCACAACGCAGATCCACAGCGGCATCCCGGCAGGCATGTTCAGGCCCAGGATCACTCCCGTCACACAGGCGGAAAGGTCTCCCACGGGAACCGGTTTTTTCATCAGTTTACAGTATATGTACTCAAATGCCGCACTCGCGGCCGCCGTCACCCCGATGACCGCCAGCGCGTGAAGGCCGAAAATGACTGTCGCCGCCGCCACGCAGGGCAGGAGCGCGATCAGTACGTCGCCCATCAGGCCCCGAGTCGTCGCTCTGTCCCGGATATGGGGCGACGCTGTTACGATCAAACGTTCTTCCATTATGATTTCCCCGCCCTTTCTTTTTTTGTTTTCAGATACCAGCCCTTGGCCAGTGTCGTGTTCTGAGAGATCAGACGCTTCGCGGGACAGGCATAGGTGCAGCTGCCGCAGGATACGCACAGATCCACATTCCGTTTTTCCAGAGCCTCAAAATCCTTCTGCTCGAAGGCCTCCGCGATCAGGACCGGCTCAAGCCCCATGGGACAGGCCGTGATGCAGCGCCCGCACCGGATGCAGGGACCGGGCTCCGGCACCGCGGCCGCCTTCCTGGACAGCAGGATCAGGCCGTTGTTCTGCTTGAGAACCGGATAATCCAGGCCCGGAGCGGCTCCGCCCATCATGGGGCCGCCGAAAATGACTTTTCCCAGCTGCACGCCTTCTTTCACTCCTCCGCAGGCCGCGATCACATCCCGGTACAGAGTTCCGATGGGAACCTCGATATTCTGCGGCTTCGCCACCGCGTCTCCCTCCACGGTCAGCCGTTTGGAAATCAGGGGAATGCCGGTTTTCAGATATTTTCCCAGCGTGGAAACGCTGGTCACGTTCATGACCACGCATCCGCAGTCCGCGGGGATCCCCGCCTTGCCCGACGCGGCGGTCTGAGGGACCTCCCGGCCTGTGCACGTCTCGATCAGCGTTTTCTCCGCCCCCTGGGGATACCGCATGGGCAAAGGCCTGACAGACACGCCCTGGATCTGCTCTGTCAGAGAAGAGAGCAGCCGGATGCACTCCGGCTTGTTCTTTTCAATGCCGATGATGCACCGTCCGATCCCGCAGAACTTCATGACGGCGGAAATACCGGAGAGAATCGTCTCACTGCACTCCAGCATCTCGCGGGTATCGGTGGAAAGATAGGGCTCACATTCCGCCCCGTTGATGATCAGCGTGTCGATGGTGTCCGCCGCCAGCTTGACATGGGCCGGAAATCCGGCGCCGCCCAGACCCACAAGGCCGCAGGCCGCGATCGCCTCCAGCAGTCCCTTTTTATCGGACACGGCGGGCGGTTTGCAGGAAGGATCCAGCCTCTGTTTTCCGTCCGATACAATGGAGACCGCCTGACAGACCGTCCCGTTCACCATGCGGAAGCTGTCGATGACCTCTTTCACCGTACCGGACACACTCGCGTAAATATTCGCGCTGACAAAACCGCCCGCCTCTCCGATCCGTGTGCCTGCCATGACCTGATCGCCCTTTTGCACCACCGGTCTGGCCGGCGCGCCGATATGCATGGACATCGGAATGACAACCTCCTCCGGAACGGCCATCCTGACCGTTTCCATGCCGGCCGTCGCCTTTTCATGAGGCGCCCTCACTCCTTTCGCGGAGCGTTTCATAAACTTTAACATGGATTTTACTCCTCCATTCCTTTTCCCGGCCTGCCGCCGGACTGCTTCCATAAAATCCGCCGGGAATTTTTCAATAAACTCTCCTTGAAGTTTAAACAGTTTTTCCGACATAGTCAAGCAGATCCGGATAAGTTCTTACAACTTTTCTTATTTGTTATGTTAATAACGAAACTATCCGGCCATATTCGAAGTGTATTTAAAAAAGTACATAAATACTGATTTGTCAATTGTATTGGTTCAATATTTTCGACAACAAAAACAATTTACGGGGGATCCCGCATCAAACGCAGGATCCCCCGCCTGTATTCCCGGCATTCTGCCGGGAAGCAGTTCATCCGTTTTAAAAAGCCCACATCAGATCATAAGAAGCAAATCCCAGATCCTTTACGCCGATTCCCAATGTATTCCTCAATTGCGTTTCCAGCATTCTGACAGAAACATGCAGCAGATTTGTCCCGATGCGGTTAACCTGTTCATAAGTCGCGGCGCCGCTTATCTCATATGTCATAAAACCAAGTTCGTCATCCGGCATCAGATTATAACTGTTGAATGTGGTTCCTGCATAAAAGTAAGCATCGCTGAACACTCCTTCTATATAATATTCATCCGCTTTCGCGTCGGAAATGCTGTAATCAAAGTATCCGATAACGGCGCCATCCATCATCGTATAGACTGTCAGCTCGTTCCAGTCCGGCCAGTATTCCACGAGGCTCACATAGGTGATGTCATGATAGGCATCATAGCTTTCCCACTCTATTTCTCTGTTTCCGTTCTCATTGATATATCCGTAATTGCTGATATAGGACAGCAGATAATTGATGGCTCCGCGGCTGTACACGTTGACGACGCAGGATGCCGAAACCGAATCCACCGTCGCTGTGATCACTGCCTGCCCCGGATTTCCGGCGACAATGAAGCCGTTTGAAACAGAAGCCACATTTCCGTCGCTGGAGCTCCACACCACATCTTCCGCGGAAGCAGAGGCATTGGAAGGTGTCAGGAAAACATTCAGCTGCGTTCCCTCTCCGCTGTTCATCACCAGCTCCGAAGACGACAGCCGGAGCTCTGTCACATCCACCTTTGTGACTCTGACACGGCAGAGAGCCTGCCTGTCGCCGGCCTTTGCGACAATCACCGTATAACCGGCAGATACGCCCTCTACTTTTCCGTTCACGACAGTCGCCACCGAATTGTCTCCGCTGCGCCATAATACTTCGACATCTTCCTCCGCGGCGACCTCCGCTTTCAGCTGAATACTGTCATACGCTTCCATCTCGATCCTGTCTCTGTCCAGGCTGACAGAAGAAACCTCTGCCGCCGGCCTTATGTTCTCCATAAAGCGCATGATGATGATCGCGGTCTCCGCCCTGCTGGCCTGTCCCTGGGGATCCAGCACGGTCTGGCCATACTTTCCGCTGATCAGCCCGCATCCGACCGCCCAGCTCATGGGCTTCCGGGCAAAGTCATTGACCTTATTCCCGTCCAGGAACTGATCAAAATCCGCCCTCGCGCCGGTATCGTAGCCCTTGTACCGCGCGTAGCGGTACATCATGGTCGCCATCTCCTCACGGGTTATATTGTCAGCGACTCCGAAATATCCATTGCTGTATCCGCTGATGATCCCTGCTTCCGACGCCCACATGATCGCGTCTGTATACCACATTCCGTCGGCCACATCCGGATATCTCTGCTCAAAAGGTACCGTCTCCCCGCCCGCGAGGCGATGGAGGATCACCGCGAACTGACAGCGCGGAAGCGCGTTGTAGGGGCCGAAGTTTCCATCGGATGTCCCGGTCATGATCCCGTTGTCATATCCATATTTTACTTCGTTGTAAAACCAGATCCCTTCCGGCACATCCGGATAAGACATCAGCGCCGCAAAGGGATTCCCGTTGTTCCGCGCGAAGTTCTGCGGGGCCGTTCCTTTCTTTCCCCAGATTACGGTTCCGCTGCCGAAGGCGCCCTTTCTGATCTGCACATCCTGGGAAAGAATGACTGCTTCTTCCAGATTCCCATACCCCGCGAACACCTCTGTGTCAATCGAATCAACGCCGCTTTCAATGACCAGCCTTGTCACGGCATCCGCGTAATGATTTTCAAAATCCTCAACTGTGCCGCTTCCCCCAATTGTCATGGTTCCCTCCGCGTCCAGTGACCAGACCGTTCCCGGTCCGCAGCTTCCCGACGCGATCTCTTCTGCCGCTCCGGCGTCGCTGTAAGACTCCGAGGAAAACGCCTGCGCTTCTGTTCCCGGTATGATCCCGGTCATTCCCGCGCACATCGCTGCCGCCAGCACCCCTGCCAACCATTTTTTCAGCTTTTTCTTCATTTTGCATACCCTCCTGTTTTGCTTATATTCAGGTTAATCCATAACCATAAAGCTTCAGAATCCCCCATCTGTTTTTATCATACTACAGAACAATTTCATTGACAACATATGCGCTTTGTAAAATTTATATAAATAAAGAGGAAATTTTCGTCCATATCATCAGTCTTTTTTCTGTTCTCCCCGGATTTTTTCTGCATAGTCCAGCAGATATTCTTTTGTATTTCTCTCCGGGCATTCCAGTACCTGCTCCAGACATTTCTGCAGGCAGTCTCCGATCGCCTTTCCGGGCTTCATGCCCGCGCTGATCAGATCGCTTCCCTTTACCGCGAGCGTCTTCAGGGAAACGCAGTCCCCCGCTTCCATGATCTTTTTATAATATTCCTTTACCTCCGCCAGCTTCGGAAGATATTCCGCCCTGGCATAATCGTTCTTCCCCATACTGTCCGCCGTGCACACTTTCAGCAGCAGCAGAAACAGCTCTTCTCCCATAAGGCTCAGGGCTTTGCGGACACCCTTCAGAGAAATCGGGAACGGAAAATCATGGTAAGCCACCAGCTCTGTCACCTTATGGCGCGTCGCATTGTCAAATTTCAGCCGCCGCAGAATCTCCCCCGCGATCCTCGCGCTGTGGGACGCATGGTCATAAAAATGAAGGCAGCCCTGTCCGTCCTCCGTCATAACCTCCGCTTTTCCAAGATCATGAAGCAGCATCGTCCATCTGAGTATCGGATCCGGCCGGATATGCGCCATTGTCTTCAGGGTATGCTCCCCCACTGTCAGATCATGATACCGGTTCCTCTGGGGCGTCTTCATGGCACGGTCAAATTCCGGCATGACCACGGCGCTGATCCCCAGTTCGTATACTTCTCTGAAATACTCCGGATGGGGAGAGCACAGGAGCTTATCCAGTTCGGTCCGGATTCTCTCGCTGCTGATCATGTTCAGTCTGGGCGCCATTTTTCTGATGGCCCTGCGCGTATCTTCCTCAATGGAAAACCCCAGCTGGGCGGAAAACCGGACTGCCCGCAGCATTCTGAGGGCGTCTTCCTCAAAACGGTCCTCCGGATTTCCCACGCAGCGAATGATCCGGTTTTTCAGATCCTCCATTCCCGCAAACTGATCGACAATCCCAGTCCTGCGGCTGTAAGCCATGGCATTGATGGTAAAATCCCTGCGTTTCAGGTCCTCTGTCAGGTTCGCGGTAAAGGCAACCTGATTCGGATGCCTGCCGTCTTCATATTCTCCGTCTATCCTGTAGGTCGTTACCTCATAGCCCGTTTTTCCCTTCATGACGGTAACGGTGCCGTGCTGAATCCCGGTATCGACCGTTCTGCGGAAAAGCGCCTTTACCTGCCCCGGCCGCGCGGAAGTCGTAATATCCCAGTCGCCGGGCTCTCTTCCGAGAATGGTGTCACGGACGCAGCCGCCCACCGCGTAAGCCTCGTATCCGGCTTTTTCGAGTGTATCAATGATTTCCGCCACCTGAGCGGGAATCTGCATTTCCATAAAACCAGCTTCCTTCCTCTTGATCCTGACCTGATTATATCAAAGCCCTTCTTTTCCTTCAACCCAAAGAGCCGCGCGCCTTGCGGCACGCGGCTCTTCCACGTAAATAACCCCTCAATCCTTAACTGCTGTCCGCTGCGCGGACATCATGTTCTGCTTCGCCAATCTATCAATGCTTAGAACAGACCTGTGATCTTTCCGTTCTCATCCACGTCGATCTTCTCCGCGGCAGGTACCTTGGGAAGTCCGGGCATGGTCATGATCTCGCCTGTCAGCGCTACTACAAAGCCCGCGCCCGCGGAAATCTTCAGATTTCTTACGGTCACTTCAAAGTCTGTAGGCGCGCCCAGCTTCTTCTCGTCGTCTGTCAGGCTGTACTGTGTCTTCGCCACGCAGATCGGGCAGTTTCCGTATCCCATATCCTCAAGCTGCTTCGCCTGCTTCTGAGCGTTTGCCGTCAGGACGGCTTTCTTTCCGCCGTAGATCTTCTGTACGATCTGGTCCAGCTTCTCCTGGATGCTGGTTCCCTCCAGCTCGTAGGAGAATGTGAAGTCGTTCGGCTGATCGCAGAGTCTTACAACCTCTTCTGCCAGAGCCTTTCCGCCTTCTCCGCCCTTTGCCCATACCTGGGACAGGACTACGTTTACGCCCAGCTCCTTGCACTTCTTCTCTACCAGGTCGAGCTCAGCCTGTGTATCGGTCGGGAACTCATTGATGGCAACTACGCAGGGCAGTTTGTATACGTTTGTGATGTTGCTTACATGCTTGAGCAGGTTCGGAAGACCTTTCTCCAGCGCCTCCAGGTTCTCATTGTTCAGATCTGCCTTCGGCACGCCGCCGTTGTACTTCAGGGCTCTTACTGTCGCCACGATCACAACCGCGTTGGGCTTTAAGCCTGCCATACGGCACTTGATGTCCAGGAACTTCTCAGCGCCCAGGTCAGCGCCGAAGCCTGCTTCTGTTACGGTATAGTCAGCCAGCTTCATGGCCATTCTTGTCGCGGTTACGGAGTTGCAGCCGTGCGCGATGTTCGCGAAGGGCCCGCCGTGTACGATGGCAGGAGTTCCTTCCAGTGTCTGTACCAGGTTGGGCTTCAGAGCGTCTTTCAGAAGCGCTGCCATAGCGCCTTCTGCGTGAAGGTCATGAGCGGTTACAGGTTTCTGCTCGGATACTTTTCCGTAGGTATATCCAACGATGATGCGGCCAAGTCTTGCCTTCAGGTCGTTGATGTCGCTTGCCAGGCAGAGCACTGCCATGATCTCGGAAGCAACGGTGATGTCATATCCGTCTTCACGGGGTGTTCCGTTGGTCCTTCCGCCAAGGCCGTCCACTACGTTTCTCAGCTGACGGTCGTTCATATCCACGCATCTTCTCCAGGTGATCTTTCTGGGATCGATGTTCAGCGCGTTGCCCTGGAAAATGTGGTTGTCCAGCATAGCTGCCAGCAGGTTGTTTGCTGCGCCGATGGCATGGAAGTCACCGGTGAAATGCAGGTTGATGTCCTCCATGGGAACGACCTGCGCGTATCCGCCGCCGGCCGCGCCGCCCTTTACACCAAATACCGGTCCAAGAGAGGGCTCACGGAGCGCTACCATGACATTCTTGCCGATCTTCGCAAGTCCGTCTGCCAGACCAACGCTGGTGGTCGTCTTTCCTTCTCCGGCGGGAGTCGGGTTGATGGCAGTTACCAGGATCAGCTTGCCGTCTTTCTTGTCGGTCTCCTTCAGCATGTTGTAGTCGATTTTCGCTTTGTACTTTCCGTACTGCTCCAGATACTTCTCTTCGATGCCGGCTTTTTTGGCAATCTCTGTGATTGGAGTCATTGTGCACTCCTGTGCGATTTCGATGTCACTTTTGAATCCCATAATTTTACCCTCCATAAAAATGTGAAATAAAAAGTATTTACTTCTCTGTCCTTCCCCATTCTCCCGGATCCCCGAAGAGAAACAAAAAAGGACAGCATTCAGAAGCGAAATGCTGCCCAGACGGTCGGCTCCTTTTATGGCCCTGATTCCACTGTGGTGCTCCACAATTATCCGTCAGTAATCAGGACTTTTGTTTGTTTCGATGGTTGTATCATAGCATGTTGTTAATCCTTTGTCAAGCACTGTTTTTGTAAATTTCAAATAAAAATTATGAAGATCCAGAGGAATTCATTTCACAGAAAACAACCGTTCATTCCGCAGTTTTCTGCAGCATGATCTGAATATAGGCTTCCACGTCTTCGAGAGTGGAGGCATCGACTATGCTTTTATAGGCAGTTCTGTCAAATACCAGACCTTCTTCTGTTTCCAGAAACGCATACCGCGTTCCGTCGGCAAATCCATAATCTGCGATATCCTGCAGTGCCAGCACCGCGCCGTTCTGCTCCCACACGGAATCCCCGCCGTAAATCATGGGCATGAAGATTCCGGCCATGCCCGGCCGCATCCGGGAAACGACCTCTGTATCCTCCACCCAGACGCCCTCGGAAACAGGGCACGGCAGAAGGACCGATACCGTATCCCCTTCGCCGCAGGGGCCGCGGTAAACCTTCTCCACCCTGATTTCCGCGATCGCGCGGCATTCCCGGCTGCCGTTGAAATCGATCTCAATGTTTCTGATCTCCGCGACGGTTCCCCTGAAGACCGCAGTGTCATGACAGGTAAACAGCTCTTCTTCTGTAAGCGCGATCAGACTGCTGCTGCTGGATATCCCTTCCTGTCCCTCTGCCCCCTCCGCGTACCGGACTGTCACCCCGGAAGACCGCTCCGACAGGACGATCTGATCGTTCTGACTCTGCTGCCGGCCCGGCTCCGGCGCCAGAAATACCGCCAGAAGCACTGCGGCAAAACAGACGGCGAAAGCAGCCCCTCCAATCCAGAACCGTTTTCTGTTTCTCTTTGTCCTGGCGTTTCCGCGGACCTTTTCGGTCTCCTCGATGATGTCATCATCAATGCCGTTCATCGCGTCGCTGATGTTTTCAGGCTTCATCATTTAAATCCCTCCTGTTCCAGATAAGCTTTCAGTCCAAGGCGGGTGCGGTGCAGCATGCTTTTTGTTTTTGCCGCGCTCATTCCGCAGTAGGAAGCGATCTCATCGATGGAATCCATAAAATAATAACGCCCCACAAACGTAATCCTCGCTTCCGGCGGCAGTGCGCGGAGAAACCGGCTGATCGCCTCCGCCAGCAGCTTCACATTGACATGTTCCACCGTGGTGTCCCCGGCAGAAACACATTCTTCAAAAAATGGCTCCGGTTGCGTTTCCGCCGCGAAAAATTTTAAAAAATGATCAGAAAATGCCCCGAAAGCCGCACGGAACCGGACTGATCCGCTTCTGACGCTTTCGGGGCACTCGCTCATGTATTCTTCACTTATATCATTCGATGACCGGAGGGAAACATCAATATGCCTTTCCCCAGTATACCAGTGCTTTGGCAGGTCTTCCGCAGACCGGGCAGACATCGGTGATCGTCTCCTGCTCGAAGGGCATGCAGCGGGATGTGGCAGTCGTATCCTCTTTCACCTTCAGCTCGCAGGCCTCGTCACCGCACCACATCATTTTCACAAAGCCGGGCTTGCTGGCAATGATGTCCTTGAACTCCTCATACGTTCTGGCCTCATAAATGTGGGTGGCAAGGTGTTCCTTCGCCCGGGCAAGCATATCGTTCTGGATCGTGTCCAGGATCTCCTTCGCCCTGTCGGCCAGCTCATCCAGACTCACCGCAATCTTCTCCCGGGTATCCCGGCGCACGATCACCGCCTGGTTCTGCTCCATATCCTTGGGACCGATCTCCACGCGGATCGGAATTCCGCGCATTTCCTGCTCGCTGAATTTCCATCCCGGACTCTTGTCGGAATCATCCAGCTTCACACGGATCCCCGCCGCTTTCAGCACGTCTCTCAGCTCAGCCGCTTTCTCCATGACGCCCTCTTTTCTCTGGGAAATGGGAATCACCATCGCCTGGATCGGCGCTACCCTGGGCGGCAGCTTCAGACCGCTGTCGTCGCCGTGCACCATGATCAGGGCGCCGATGATGCGGGTGGACATGCCCCAGGAGGTCTGATGCACATACTGCAGCTGGTTCTGGCTGTCAGAATACTGAATATCAAAGGCCCTCGCGAAGCCGTCGCCGAAATTGTGGCTGGTTCCGGACTGCAGCGCCTTGCCGTCGTGCATCAGCGCTTCGATCGTATAAGTGGACTGGGCGCCCGCGAATTTCTCCTTGTCCGTTTTTTTGCCCTTGATAACGGGAATCGCCAGGAATTCTTCGCAGAAGTCCGCGTAAACGTTCAGCATCTGGATCGTTCTTGCCTCAGCTTCCTCCTCTGTGGCATGGGCCGTATGGCCTTCCTGCCATAAGAACTCCGCGGAACGGAGGAAGGGACGGGTCGTCTTTTCCCACCGCACGACCGAGCACCACTGATTGTAGAGCTTCGGCAGATCTCTGTGAGACTGAATGATCCTCGAATAAAAATCACAGAACAGCGTCTCGGATGTGGGACGCACGCAGAGCCGCTCCTGCAGAGTCTCCGTACCGCCCTGGGTTACCCAGGCCACCTCCGGCGCGAAGCCCTCCACATGATCCTTCTCCTTCTGGAGCAGGCTTTCCGGAATGAACATGGGCAGGTAAACATTCTCCACACCCGTTTCCTTAAAGCGCCTGTCCAGCTCCTTCTGGATATTTTCCCAGATCGCATATCCGTCGGGACGGATGATCATGCATCCCTTTATGTTGGAATATTCCACCAGCTCGGCTTTCTTTACCACATCCGTATACCACTGGGCAAAATCCTCGTTCATGGAAGTAATCGATTCGACTAATTTCTTTTCCTTTGCCATTCTCATTTCTCCTCTTCAAATTCAATACGGTTTTCTGTACCACTGCGGAGCATTTTTGTTTCATAGGGAACGCAGTTTCCTATGAAACAAAAATAAATCCCCTGCTCCTGACGGAGCAAGGGACCAATCATTCGGCGGTACCACCCTCATTAGCCGGAAACCGGCTCTCTTTCTCTTCCCTTTACCGCAGGGACTACGCCATGCTTTCACATGGAGCTCCGAGGCAGGTTCGACAGCTCTGCCAGAAAGACTTTTCAGCTTCCGCCTTCTCTCTGGGCTGGCAGCCCACTGTTTACTAACCCTCTTCAACGCCGTGTTGATATCTCTGACATATGAAACATAAGGTTATTCTAGGATACTCCCGGACATTTGTCAAGCCGGATCAGCAGTCCGTCTCCGATTTTCGTCAATGCTGCCATACGCCGTGGCAAACCTCGTCTGTCCCGTCAGGAAGACAGGAATAGTACATCAGATAGGAATCCACTCCATAGCTGTCATCGGCCCGGCAGTAATAAATTCTTCCTCCGGCGACTCCCGCGATCCTTCCGCAGTTTTCCGCGACTGTCCGCAGGGAACCGTCTCCGCTTCCGGGAAGGCCGCCCGACGTGTTCCAGCCCACCAGATTTCCGTCCTTTAAATAGTACAGGATCCCGTTATCCAGGAAAATATTACTGTATTCCACAGAGGAATCCACCGTCTCTCCGCCGCTTCCGTCCAGCCGCTCCCTGACCAGGCTGTCTGAAACCGTATAATACAGCCAGGTGCTGTCCGCGGCAGCGCTGTCCGGGATTCCCTGCGCCGACCGGTTCAGGCACTGGACCACTTCAAAGGTCAGAAGATCCATCCTGTATACCCTGCCGTCTTCCGAATAAGGCATGAAATAGAGAAATCCGTCCGCCGCGGCCATCTTGTAATAGGCAGCCCAGTCCGGCGGGGAAATGCCGTAATCAGCCGGATGGAAAACAGTCCGCTTCAGGGAACCGTCCTTCTCTGAACAGATGATATCTCCCTCCACATTCACATACAGGACCCGGTCTCCGGCAAACACAAATTCATCTCCCAGGCATACGTCAGAGGCAATCGTATAAACGTTCTCTCTTTCATCCGCCATCAATGTGCCTCCATCCTGAGGTCCCGACGGGGAATTCCAGGTTGTCTGCAGCCAGAGCGTATCTGTTTTGATAAACTTCACGACCAGATTTGTCACCGGTTCCGTTCCCTCCGGAATGCGGGACGGATCACTGCCGCCGTTCATATAGGTACTGAGATAAACCGTTCCACCGGACTGCTGCGCCTCTCCGGGAAGCCAGACAGATACCTGCTTCTTCTCCAGGCGGATGTCCGGAAGAGAGACCGCTGTGGTCCCGATATAGGCATTCTCGTCCACATTCACCTCGAAGACCGCGGTCTCATACCCCTCTGCCGAAACCCGCAGCTCATAGCTTCCTTTCAAAAGACCCAGAGAGACAGAGCCGTCCATTCCGCTCCGCACCGTTTCCAGCGGCGTATCTGTATCCCCATAGTTAAACTCCAGCAGAGCGCCTCCAATTCCTTCTCCGGAAGCTGCGTCCGTAACCTTTCCTGTGGCGGTCCGCTTAAAAAGTTCCAGAGTATTTTCCATATCCAGAGCCGGATACATACCGCCCGCGTCGTCCTGGAAAAAACGGATGTCTCCGTATTCCAGATAAGTTTTCAGCGTTGAAGCCGTAAGCCTGTCGTCCATGGAAAACAACGCAGCCGCTGCTCCGGACACATACGGTGTGGCCATGGAGGTTCCGTCCATGGTCGTATAGCCGCCCCCTGATGCAAGACTGTAGATAGAATAGCCGGGAGCTGCGATATCGATCCGGTCTCCCCGGACAGAAAAATCTGTCAGTACATAATTCTCGGATCCGGGTGATTCCTCCCGCATGGCGCCGACTACGATAATATGGCTCTCCGCCAGCCCCTCTTCGATCCCGGAGAGGAAATCCCAGGAAGCGCTCTCCAGATTCTGAAGAGAATGGTCTCCGCCGTCATCCAGAACATACCCCAGCCGCTGATAAATCTCACTGTCATTCTCATTGGCTTCTCTGCAGGACTTGCTGTTCAGGTTGCCTGCTCCCTTGCAGATCAGGAAATCATTCCCCCGTCTGATCAGAGATTCCAGATGGCTTTCCAGCTGATGATTGACCACGCTCATCACCTCTCTGGCAAACTCATTTCCCAGAGCCGCCGGCGCCGCATAATCCTCAAAGCTCAGGCTCACATTGATCACCCGCAGCTTCCTGGTGTCGATCATATCCGTCAGCTCCGCCTGAAGGGAAGCACAGGTCGCGAGAGAACCCGACTCCAGAGATACGTCCACACCTCCGGAAATCTGGTACGCCGTCACTTCCGCCTCCGGAGCCATGCCCATAACGCCTCTTCCGTTATGTTCCGCCGCCAGGATCCCGGACACATGCATCCCATGATTCTCGCCTGCTGTTCCTGTCCCCACACTGGCTTCAAAAGTAAGATCTTCATGGGTCAGACTGTCGCTGAAATGATCCCATACACCGACTCGGACAGGATCTTTCATCATCACGCCATAACGCCACAGCTCATCGGCCTTAACCGCGTCCAGGCCCCAGTCCGCACGGGTCTTGGGATGAAGCCAGTCTGTCTGCACCTCCATGGAGTCAAGGGTGCTGCGTTCGGCGCTTTTCCCCATTTCCGCCAGGCCAGCTCCCGCCCCGTCTCCGGTATTGCCTCCGCTTTCCTGATTTTCTCCGTTTTCTGCTTCCGTCTCTGATACCGGCGCGAGAAGCCAGTAATTGGGTTCTGCCCATTCAACCTCATCCTCAGCCTCCAGCTCTTCACCAAGGGCCAGCAGCTCTGCTTCACTCCAGCTTCCGTCCAGGCATACCTCGTAAGTATCCGATGCCTCATTATAACCGGCCAGACGGGGAGAATAATCCGAGAGCAGCTCCCGCAGCTGCTCCCAGGACACCCCCTCCGCCGCAGAAACCTGCAGCTCGTCATTCACATAAGGCATTCCGCTTTCCGCGTCAAATACCAGCCGTTCCTCCGGAATATCCCGGTAAAACACACGGTCCGATAAAACAGACACCTCTGTCTCCGCCATATCCGCCGTCACGCCGAAGTGCTGACTGCCGTCCCCGTTTTTCTGTCCTGTACGGTCCATTCTCCAAAGCAGAAGAAGAATGCCTGCCGCCGCGCAGATGATCAGCGCCAGAAGAAATACAATGATGTTCCTGTGCTTTCTGTTCATGCTCTCTCCCTGTATTTCTGTCAGGCATCCTGTTCCTTTGAAAACTGAAGCTTGCTGCCGTCATACTCCATACTCAGCATTCCGTCATCCTCCAGAACAGCTCTGTAGGTCTGGCCGCCTGACTCTAACAAATATGTATTTTCATTCTGACTGTCCGGTTCCCAGGTGCCGTCTACCAGCGTTCCCGCCGCGTCCATATGGAATCTTCCGTTGTCATACACTTCAAGCCGTCTTTCTTTCTCCCAGAAAAACATGCTGTCTGTACGCCATACGCCGATCAGCGCAATTCTCTGTCCGTCCTCCGCGCTCTGGCTGAGCTGTGCCTGAACGTATACTTCCTTCTGTGTCTGCAGGGCCTGTTCGATCTCGGGGTATTCCCCGCCCAGAGTCCTCAGGGCGTTATCCAGCACAATGATCGCGGCCTCGTAGTTCTCGTCGTTCCCGAGAGCCGCTTCCGCATTAGCCAGGATATCCTCCTCATATTTCTGTCTGTATTCCTCAGAGGCCGACTGCAGACTTTCATTGTTTCTGTTTGTTTTCAGCGCGTCGCCCACCAGGTCCATCGCGCTGTAATAATTTCCTCTGTCCGCGTAGACCTGAGCCTGATCCAGAACAGACTGCACCTGGTATCTGCTCTGTCCGTCCTCCAGCTCCGTCAGGCGCGCGCGGAGGTCCGCGTCTTCTCCGAGCAGCTCCAGGGCGTCCTCTACCAGAAGGATCGCCAACTGATACTCGTTCTGCTCCTCCAGTTCATCTGATTCCGTAAAAATCTGCTGTTTATACCTGGATCTGGCTGTTTCAAGCCTGGACTGCGCCTCGCTGTATCTGCTGTCCGACTCAATGACCTGGCCGTAGCTTTCCACTGCCTGGGCGTAATCGCCGCTCTCCATGCAGCTCTCTGCTCTCTGAAAAGCGTTGCGGGAAGTATTCAGCGCTTCCACACTGTCCAGGGCACTCCGGGCCCGGCTGTCGTCCCAAAAAGCAGCCAGCGCGCTCAAGTGTCCGAAGGCGGTCTGATAATCCATGGTTTCCGCCGCGAATTCAGACTCAATCTCCTCCACGGCTCCTGCAAAAATATCGTCTGCCCGGGCTTCTCTTCCCTCTCTGCCCAGAAAGCTGTTTTCATAAATCTGCCGGGCTTCCTGCCAGTCTCTGTCGCCGACGCTGGATCTGAGCCGGTTTACCGGCCCGGTGATCACAAGCATCACCACAGCGGCCACCGCGATCACCGCCACCGCTGCCGCCGATAAAATAATCCATTTCTTTTTTGATTTTTTCTTCTTTTTGAGGTCCTGCTTTCCAGATCCTTTCCGGGCTTTTCCGGAACCCGGCTTTTTCTGCCCTTCCTTCGCTTCCCGCCGGACCTTCACAGGCTCATAGGCGGGCGCCTCCCCTTTCTCCGGAATATCAAAGATCAGCTCATCCTCCATATTCTGCATGATCTTTTTTTCCAGATTGGGAAAATCTCCCTCCTCAGTATTATTCTGCTCCTGCGGCATGTCCAGTTTAATGGTCGTATCCAGTTTAATGGTCTCGTCTAATTTTATGGTGTCGTCCAGTTGGATCGTGCTGTCCGCCGCGTCCGGGCTGTCCGGTGATCTGTCCGCTTCTGAATCTGTCCCGTTTTCAGGACAGACTGTACTGTCTGTATATTCCGGTTCCGCTGGTTTTCCGGCAGCTTCCGGTATCAGAGGGCTTCCACAGTTTTCACAGAATTTGTCGTCTTCTTTTACCTGGTTTCCACAGTTACTGCAAAACATAGGAACTCCTTTCTTGCTCTCCGCGAACCGGCCGGCACAGACATACTGACTTTGCTGAGCCGGCCGGCCTCCCTTTTCCTTACTACATCTCCATTATATCCCAGCAGGTTTTATGCTGTCAAATAAATGTGACAGTTAGATCTGCAGGCTCTCCGGTATTTTTTCAGGACTTCATGAATCATTTCTCAAACCAGATACCGGTAAAGTTGTTGTTCGATTTAGAAGGATTTAAACGCCCCATTATAATCGCACGTTTTATACCGCACAATAACTCATTGACATTTTTGTTCGATTTTTATATAATAACAATATACAACGTATACCTTGAGCAAAGGAGGGCTTTCTATGATCGTTACCGCAACTGAATTTAAATCCAATCTCGGAAAATATCTGGAAATGGCAGCGTCCCAGGATATTTTTATTACCAAAAATGGAAAAAGCATCGCCCGTCTCACAAGTCCCGCTGTTGATAAGCTGGCGCTTCTGGATGACCTCGCGGGCATTGTTCCAGAGGATCGGGCAATGGATGAAACTATCATACGAGAGGAGCGCCTGTCCAGACAATGAGAATACTGATTGACACCAATGTCATTCTGGACATTATCCAGAAACGGGAACCATTCTTTGCAGATTCCTACCAGGCGCTCCGTAAGGCCATTGAGGCCGATGTAGAATGCCTGATCTCTGCGTCTGCCGCTACGGATATTTTCTACATGCTCCGCAAGGCGTTTCAGTCCGCGCAAAAAGCAAAAGAACGGATTGAACAGCTTTCCCGGATCGTCACCTTCGCGGACGTACAAGGCGCAGATATTCATACCGCACTCATGCGCTCCATGCCGGACTTTGAAGACGCAGTTGTAGATGCTGTGGCAGAACGGAACGGCGCAAGCTATATTCTTACGAGAAATATCAGGGACTTTTCCGGTTCCTCCGTTCCGGCGATCACACCGACAGGATTTTTGAAAAAGTAACGGATCGTGTCCTCTTTTCAATCTATCGGGCTTTATTTTATAAGGCAGACGCTTCCCCATGTCCAGCCTCATCTGCGGATTCTGTTTGTCAGGCCTTCAGCCCGCGGATATTCCCTTTCCGGCATACAGTTCCACCAGCTCTCTTATAACAAGAAATCCAAACGGGCCCAGGATAAATCCTGCCACGCCAAATAACTTGAGTCCGATATACATGCTGATCAGCATTTCCAGCGGCGCGATTCCCATATGGCCGCCCATCAGTCTGGCTTCCAGAAATTCTCTCAGATAATAGCACAGGATATAGATAACCGCCAGTCCCACAGCATAACTCCAGCTGCCTGTCAGCGCTGAAATGACAGCCCAGGGAATCAGCACCGTTCCGGTTCCGAAGACAGGCAGCGCGTCCAGCAGCCCGATCAGCACGCCGAGGAGCACCGCGTATCTGTTTCCCAGAAGGGAAAGGCCGCTCCCGCAGATGATGCAGGTAAGCCCCATGATCAGGAGCTGGGAGCGGAAGAACGCTTTTCCGGCTCTGGTCAGACATCCGGTGACAGCCGTTATTTCCTGCCGGAATACAGAAATATTCCGGTAGCGGTTGATCCGGTCCATGGAGGATACGATCAGAACGCTCCCGATGGAGACCAGGGCGAACAATGTGCCGGCCTGCACCACGGTCCTGAAGATCCAGACAGAATTGTCCATGACAAGGCTTCCCGCGTTTTCTCCCAGCCTGTTCATGAACCGTTCTGACTGGGTATAGATAAATTCCATCGATGTTCCCTGCGAGAGTCCGAATGTTTCATCGCATCTGCAGCAGAACTGGTCCAGCCAGCTGCTGAAATACCGGATATAGACAGGCAGGCGCCTGGCCGCCAAAATCAGCTGTTCCAGAAACAGTCTGCCCAGATAATAGGCAATTCCCAGAAGCGCCGCGAAAAAAAGCCCGACCAGGAGCGCTGCCCAGACACTTTCTCCGATCCGCAGCTTTTTATGGAGAAACCGGGCGCCCGGGCGCACCAGAAGCGCGGTCCAGTAAGCCAGCAGAAAAGGGATCACAAGCGGCAGTATATACTTGAAGGATACATATACCGCAGCGGTGATCCCCGTTGCCAGCAGCGCTTTTTTCTGTTTTTCCGTCATTCTTCTGTTCATATTTGTCCCGCTTTCTGTTTCTGTCTGCTGAAAAATCCCATAGACTGAGTATGTGCAGGACCATGCAAAATATACTTTATCCTCGTTTTTCTCCTGTGCTATACTATGCTGTATGAACTCACAGCAAAATGCAGAGCAGAGCGGAACGTCCGCCAGAAAGGACAGAACAGAAAGGAAGCATGCCATGAAACATCAGGAATCCTATCAGCATTATCTGGAAACGATGGCCCGGAGCAGTCTCCGTCTCATGTTCTGCCGCCGCATGGATGAAAAAGACCGCTTCTGGAATTTTACGCTCCACAGCCATGACTGCCTGGAAATCATCTGCTTCCTGGAGGGAAGCCTGAACATCAACCGGGAAGAACAGGAGATCGAAGCGGCGCCCGGCAGCATCGTGATCCATCCGCCCCACGTACTTCATCAGGAATTTCCGCGTCCGGATACCCACCGGGAGGTGATCGCCCTCTGGCTGGAAAGCCCGATTCCGTCAGCCCCCTCCGATTCCGTCATGGCCGTGGACAGGGACGGCAGCATCTGCAGCCTGTTCCGCCAGATCCACGCGGAATACCACAGGACAGACGCGTTTGCCGGAGAGCTGACCCGTCTGTATCTTTCTTCCCTGCTCCTGCTGACAGCGCGGGCTCTGACCGCGCCGGCCTCCGGGAATACCCTGACGCTGATCATCCATTATCTCCGGCAGAATTACAGCATGCCTCTGACGCTGGATACCCTTGCCTCCCTGGCGGCCGTCAGCCCCTCCTACCTGGAACGGCTTTTCAGGCGTCATCTGCATACCAGCCCCATGCGCTGTCTCCGGCAGATACGGATCCAGGAAGCGAAAAAACTTCTGATCCAGTCCGCGTTTTCCATCGAAGACATCGCCTGCCGCGTCGGCATTCCGGACGCGTCCTATTTCTGGAGACTGTTTCGGAAGGAAACCGGCTTCTCCCCCTCTGAATACCGCAGATTCCTGAAAAACCCCGAGGAATGCTCGGTGGTCGTAAAACAGTAATATGTGAATTTCTTGGAACAGGCATGATTTCGGTCATGCCTGTTCCGCTTTTATCAGTTCATCCACAGGAATGTAGCCCACAAGGTCATATTCGATATGTACCCTCTGTTTGCGCTTGCCGCTGGACTTATCCGGTGCCTCCACATAAACCGCTTTTACAAGCTCT
>CAJFHG010000038.1 GCA_904379015.1 Candidatus Paralachnospira caecorum
TTTAGGTGTAATCATAGGGGCTGTTTAATTGTCTTTAAGATAGTGGAAAGCCGCATGGTTACGGCAATTTCCGTGTTGTGCATATATTGACGGAGCAGTGGGTCCGGTAGGCCCGGCAGGCCCGGTCGGCCCGGCAGGCCCCATAGGGCCGGTGCGTCCTCTTCTGGCCGGAGGGCAGCAGGGCGGTGTCTGTCCATGGCAGGGAGGCCGGTGCTGATCACATCCGCAGTCGAAGGACTGGGCTTCTATGGCTTCAGCGGCAAGTGCCTCGTCTGCCGGTTTTTTGCTTCTTTTTAACCAGGACATGTTTGATTACCTCCATTTTTACTGATGAGTTCCTTTTACTGATGGATTCCCCTATAATATATGCGCCGGAGGGCAGCGGCGCGCACGCGGAGGCGGATGGCCGGTCCTGGGGAACGGCGCCGTTTTCCGGGATTGGGAAAGAGGGAAGCATAAACGTAAATATAAATATAAGCCTAAGCAGGATTCCTTTCTGTCAGGATGTGTTTCGGCTTTCTGTTTGTTTTCTGCTGCTGAAATATTGCTTGTTCTGAAGGTAATAGGGCGATTGAGGCTGATAGCTTCCGGCCAGTTCATTATAGGCTTCAGCTGTTTCCGGGTCGCCCATTTTGTCATAGCAGATACACAGACAGATCGCGGGATAAAATCCATAGCAGTCTTCCAGGACAAAGGCTCCGGACAGGATCCGTTTTGGAGCGCGGAGTGCCTGCTCAAACCAGTAAGCGGCCAGGTCATAATGAGTTCGGTCCATGAAATGTTTCCCAATATCGCAGCAGGTTTCGCCTCTCGGCAGATCATAGATGAAGGAGCGGAAGAGCCAGGACAGCGCCTGCCGGTCCTGCCCTTTCTGTTCACAGCAGGCGGCGATCTGCCTGCAGGCGTCAATCTGGTTTTCCTTCCATCCGTCAGGACAGTCGAGAAATTTTCGGAGGATCTGAATGGCCTGCTCATAAAAACCGTGGGCGGAGAGTTCTCTGCCATAGTAATAAAGGTCTCTGGGACAGAATGGTTCGCCGGCGGCTTCCATGGCCCGGTAAATATTCAGATTCCTGTCGGAGCGGGGGCGGCTGCCGGGCCTGCAGTGTCTGATGGGGATATCCCGGTACAGGATGATGCCGCTCAGAGGAATGGCTTCGTGGACTCTTCCCTGGAACAGAAAACCCGCGCGGTTTTTCACGATCCGTTCCCGGTAATAGACAAAAGAAGCGTTTCCATTTTTGTCAGCGGCCGCTTCGTAGGGGAGCATGATCATGTCCGTATCAGGGGGAATTTCTTCTTTCATCTGCAGAAAACGTTCTGCCTGTTCTGGCAGGATCACATCGTCTGCGTCCATCCACATGCAGAAGTCCATGACTGCCTGGGAAAAAGCAAAATTCCTGGCGGCGGAAAAATCGTCCCGCCATGGGAAAAAGAAAAGACGGTCAGTATAACGGGCGGCAATTTCCATTGTGCGGTCCATGGAGCCGGTGTCCACCACAATGATTTCATCTGCCAGGGGCCGGATGCTGCCGAGGCATCGTTCGAGGACTTCTTCCTCGTCCCTCACGATTATACAGAAACTGATGGTGCTCATAAAATCCTCCGGGTTCTTTCCTGTCATTGTATGACAGAGAAGAGACCGTTATGACAGAAGCCTATAAAAGATCCGGTTCCACCTGCCGGAATTTGACAGTAAACAGAAGGAATTTCAGAATCCTTCTTTTTTCTGATTTTAATGGTAAATTTTCTGGCAGACAGAAAGAATCTATGTTACAATGGGGAAGAAGTGTATACAGGAGGAGGAGAGCATGAAGTTTTTATTTGCGTCAGATTCATTTAAGGGGTCGCTGTCTTCTGAGAAGATCGTGGAGCTTCTCACGGAGACGGCACAGAAGATTTTCCCCGGGTGCAGCGTAAAGGGCCTGAAAATGGCCGACGGGGGAGAGGGTACGGTAGACGCGGTGCTGGAAGCCGCGGGGGGAGCATACCGGACTGTGAAAGTAAAAGGACCGCTGTGGGAGGAGAAAGAGGCTTCCTATGGAATCCTTCCGGGCGGAGCGGCAGTCATCGAGATGGCGGCGGCATCGGGGCTTCCCATGGTGCCTCAGGAAAAGAGAAATCCGCTTCTTACCACCAGCTACGGCACCGGAGAGCTGATCCGGGATGCCCTGGATCAGGGCTGCAGGAACATTTCCGTGGCCATCGGCGGAAGCGCCACCAATGACGGCGGCATGGGCGCCATGTCAGCGCTGGGGATCCGGTTTCTGGACCGGGACGGGAAGGTGCTGAAGGGAGAAGGAAAGGATCTCGGACTGGTGAAGGACATTGATGTTTCGGGAATGCATCCGGCTGTGAAGGAAACGGAATTCACTGTCATGTGCGATGTGAAAAATCCTCTGCTGGGACCGGAGGGCGCCACCTATACCTTTGGAAGGCAGAAGGGGGCCGATGAGGCGATGCAGGCGGAGCTGGAGGCGGGAATGGAACATTTCAGCCGGATCATGGCAGAAAAAACCGGAAAAGAGGTATCACAGGTTCCGGGAACCGGAGCTGCCGGAGGTCTGGGGGCGGCGCTGCTTGTATTTCTGGATGCCCATATGAAATCCGGAATTGATACGGTGCTGGATCTGATCGGATTTGACCGCCTTCTGGACGGCGTGTCCCTGGTGGTCACGGGAGAGGGCAATATGGACTGGCAGTCCGCGTTTGGAAAAGTGCCCTACGGCATCGGCATGCGGTGCAAAAAGGCAGGCATTCCGGTGACGGCCATTGTAGGCGGAATGGGAAAGGGCGCGGAGAACCTGTACCAGTACGGAATTGACAGCGTGATCTCCACAGTCAACAGGGCGATGCCCCTCGAGGAGGCGCTGGAGAACGCGGAAGCGCTTTACCGGAACGCGGCAGAAAGAATGTTCCGTTTTGTGCGGGCAGGAATGAAAATAAGGGAATCAGAAGGAGACTGACAGGAATGAGCATGAGAGGCGTTTATACGCGGGTCGTAGAGATCAGGCAGAAGATATTTACTGAGGTTGCGAGAATGGCATATGAAGGGGGAGATTACGCGGGTACCCTTGTGGATCTGCCCTATAAGATCATTCCCGGGGAAGTGGCGACTTACCGCGAAAGTGTATTTCTGGAACGGGCGATCGTGGAGGAGCGTCTGAGGCTGGCCATGGGACTGCCGCTCCGGGATATGACAAAGCATGTGCTGGTTTCAGAGGGAGTGGAGGACTGCGCGGTCGCGGAAAAATATTATGATCCGCCGCTTTTGAATATCATCAAGGTGGCCTGCAGCGCCTGCCCGGAAAATGAAGTGCGTGTGTCCGATGCCTGTCAGGGATGTCTGGCACATCCCTGTACGGAAGTGTGCCCCAAGGATGCCATTACCATGGTGCAGGGCCGGTCGAGGATCGACCCGGGCAAATGTATCCAGTGCGGCCGCTGCGCCAATACCTGTCCTTACGGCGCCATCGTAAAGCTGGAGCGCCCCTGCGCGAAAGCCTGCGGCGTGGACGCGATTTCCTCCGATGAGCTGGGCAGGGCGGATATTGATCATGACAAATGCGTATCCTGCGGCATGTGCATGGTAAGCTGTCCGTTCGGAGCCATTGCCGACAAGGGAGAAATCTTTCAGACCATCAATGCCATCAAGAGCGGCGTGCCTGTGTACGCGGCGGTGGCGCCGGCCTTCGTGGGCCAGTTCGGAAAGGAACTGACCTCTGAAAAAATGAGGGCGGCATTCCGGGAACTGGGATTTGCCGATGTGGTTGAGGTAGCCGTGGGAGCTGATCTGTGCACCATCGAGGAAGCGCAGGATTTTCTGAAAGAGGTGCCGGACAAGCAGCCCTTCATGGCGACATCCTGCTGTCCTGCCTGGTATTCCATGGTGCAGAAATGCTTTCCCAAGCTGGCACCTTATATTTCCATGGCGCTGACGCCCATGGTTCTGACAGGCCGTCTGATCAAAAAGAAGTATCCCGGCTGCAAGGTGGTCTTTATCGGGCCCTGCTCAGCGAAAAAGCTGGAGGCCAGCCGCAAGGAAATCCGCAGCGATATCGATTTTGTCCTGACCTTTGAGGAAGTCAGAGGCATGTTCAAGGCGAAAAATGTCGATTTTGCGGCCCTGGAGCCCGGGGAAGAACTTTCCGCTTCCAGCGCGGACGGCAGAGGCTTCGCGGTGAGCGGCGGAGTCGCGCAGGCTGTGGTAAACTGCATTAAAAAGCTGCAGCCCAGCAGAGAGGTGAAGGTTGCCCATGCGGAAGGGCTGGATCAGTGCCGGCAGCTGATGAAGGACGCGGGGAAAGGAATTTATGACGGATATTTGCTGGAGGGAATGGCCTGCCCCGGCGGATGTGTCGGCGGAGCCGGCATCATGCAGAGTCCGACCAAGTCCAAAGGACAGGTGATGCTGAGCATGAAGAAGGCATCATGCAAGAACGCTCTGGACAGTGATTACAGGGAGATTCTTCCCGAACTGGAGGAAAAAGATCTGACTGTCCCTTCTCAGGGATAGTCCTCTTTGCAGAGCTTACAGTCCGGATCCAGGCTGCAGGAAAAGTCGATCACATCGTCGGCAAACCGGGTACAGGTACTTTTGGCGAGCCAGACGGTGTGGACGGCTTTTCGTTCGTCCAGGGGACAGGATTGGTTTTCATAGATTTCCTGATACTCTTTTTTCACAGACACAGCCTCCCATTCAGCAGTTTCATATTATGATGAAGGCGTCAAAAGGTATTTTGACGCTTGTATCATATTATAAAAAGAAATCATCCGGCCGTCAATTCCGCATAGGACAAGGCGGCAGAGGGGAAATATAGATAAAAAAGGACAGAAACCATGTACGCGAAAGAGAAATTTCAGTTGTATTCGATACAGAAAGGAACAGGAACCCCCATGGTGCTGCTTCATGGAAACGGGGAGAGCAGCGCCTATTTTTCCCATCAGATTGATTATTTCAGCCGGAATTACCGCGTGGCGGCGGTCGATACGAGGGGGCACGGGAAATCACCGAGGGGAGAAGGCGTTTTTACCCTGAATCGGTTTGTGGAAGACCTGAAGCAGTTCCTGGATGAGAACGGATTCCGGAAGATCATTCTGCTGGGCTTCAGTGACGGAGGCAATATCGCGCTTTTATTTGCCCTGAAATACCCGGAATATCTGGAAAAGCTGATCCTGAACGGGGCAAATCTGTCGCCGTCGGGCGTCCGCCTCTCCATACAGGCGCCGATCGTGCTCGGCTATGCCCTGGTTTCCGTTGTGGCCTTTTTTGACAAAAAGCTGATCAGGAAAAAGGAGATGCTGGGACTGATGGTGAAAGAACCCCATATCCGCCCTGAGGCGCTGAGAAAGCTTGCGGTTCCCACTTTTGTCATTGCGGGGACAAGGGATATGATACGGGAAAAGCATACAAGAAAGATACAGGAGAATATTCCCGGGAGCCGGCTGTGCCTGCTGGAAGGAAGCCATTTCATAGCCAATGAAAATCCGGAAGCCTTTAACCGGGCTGTGGAAATGTTCCTTGAGGGAAAAACGGATCCGGCGGAGGAAAGGAGAAAAAAATGAAAAAAGTAAAAATCATTGCGGACAGCACCTGCGATCTGTCCGACGAGCTCTTGGAACAATATGGGATTTCTGTGGTGCCCCTCTGCATTGTGATGGACGGAAAGAGCTATTATGATAAGATCGAGGTGACGCCGGACGAGATCTATGCCTGGGCGGAGAAAAACAAAACGACACCGGGAACGGCTGCCATCCCCATGGATCTGGCGCTTCAGACGCTGGAGCCTTATGTGAAGGAAGGCAGAGATGTGATCTTTCTGGGGATTTCAGAAGATATGAGCACCACCTGCAATGTGATGCGCATGGCGGCCAGAGAACTGGAAACAGACCGGGTTTTTGTTATAGATTCCATGAATCTGTCCACGGGCATCGGGCTGCAGGTGCTGCGGGCCGCCCAGATGGCGGAGGAAGGACTGCCGGCCGAGGAAATCGTAAAGAAAATAGAAGGGGACCGGGACAAAGTAAGGGCAAGTTTTGTGGTGGATACGCTGACCTACCTGGCAAGGGGCGGAAGATGCTCCGCTGTCACGGCGCTCCTGGCAAATACGCTGAAGGTGAAGCCCAGGATCGTAGTGAAGGACGGAAAGATGGGCGTGGACAAAAAATACAGGGGAACCCAGGACAGGGTGATCCTGAAATATGCAAAGGATATGGAAGAAGAGCTCCGGCATGGGGACAGGACGAGGGTATTCATCACCCATTCCGGATGTGACCGGGCAGTGATCGAAAAAGTAAAGGAGTACCTGGAGGGACTCGGAAGGTTTGAAGAGATCCTCATCACCAGGGCCGGCGGTGTGATCTCCAGTCACTGCGGCCCGGGAACGCTGGGCGTGCTGTTTTACATGGAGTAATATCCGCGGTTTTTCATGCGGAATCAAAAAGACTGATAAGCTACGGCTCTGTGATTCAGCCGCGGTTTATCAGTCTTTGTATGTAAGAACAGATTACGGATTTTCCTGATCTGCCCGCTGGATGTTGGATCTGCGCTCATCCATCGGAATATACGGTCTGTGATGTCCCACATATTTGTAGGCGGGACGGATGATCTTGCTGGAATTGACAAGCTCTTCAATACGGTGCGCGCACCACCCGGAAATACGGGAGATGGCGAATATGGGAGTGAACAGCTCATTGGGAAGTCCCAGCATGTTGTATACAAATCCGCTGTAGAAGTCTACATTGGCACAGATGTCCTTGTGCAGGTTTTTCTGCTCGGACAGGAGCCTGCAGGCCAGGCGGTCTACGGTGCAGTACAGATTGTACTCCTCGGTGCGTCCTTTTTCCTCCGAAAGCGCTTCGGCAAACCGCTTCAGAATGAGACAGCGGGGATCGGACTTGGTGTAAACGGCATGGCCGATGCCGTAGATCAGGCCGCTTTTGTCGAATGCCTCTTTGTTGACCAGCTTCTGGAGATAGCCGCGGATGGCGTCTTCATCGGACCAGTCGGAAACATGCTGCTTCAGATCGGCAAACATATTCTGGACCTTCAGGTTGGCCCCGCCGTGCTTGAAGCCCTTTAAGGAGCCGAGGGAGGCTGTGATGGCAGAATAGGTATCGGTGCCGGTGGAGGACACTACATGAGTGGTAAAGGAGGAATTGTTTCCGCCGCCGTGCTCCGCGTGGATGACCAGAGCCACATCCAGTACCTTGGCTTCCAGCTCTGTATATTTTCCGTCGGGACGGAGCAGACGCAGGATATTTTCAGCCGTGGACAGATGAGGCTTGGGATTGCGGATCACCAGACTTTCATCCAGATGATAATGGCGGTAAGCCTGATAAGCGTATACTGAAATCAGCGGGAACTGGGCGATCAGCTGCAGAGACTGCTTCAGTACATTGGATATGGAAATATCATCGGGATTCTTGTCGTAGGTATAAAGAGTCAGAACGCTTTTCTGCAGGGAATTCATGATATCCTTGCTGGGCGCTTTCATGATGATGTCACGCACGAAGGTATCCGGGAGGTTTCTGTAATGGCCGATGAGCTCCAGAAATTCATCCATCTGGGCGCGTGTCGGCAGCTCGCCGAATAAAAGCAGATAAGTGGTTTCTTCAAAACCGAATTTCCGGCCCTGAACGCCGTTGATCAGATCGCGGACATTGTAGCCCTGATAATAAAGACGGCCGTCGGTGGGGATTTTTCTTCCGTTCACAACATCGAAGGCGATGACGTCGGAAATCTCTGTCAGGCCGGTCAGGACACCTTTGCCGTTGGAATCACGCAGGCCGCGTTTTACGTCATATTCTGTATAGAGATTCAAATCTATGTGATTGGAACTTTTACAGTATTCTACCAGTTGATCCAGGCGGGTTTCAAAATCGGAATCGGTGGATTTGATTTTTTCGATATCATCGGACATAGAAAAAAACCTCCTTTAATATGTATTCTAATTCTAATACTTTAACAGGATTTTGGAAATTAAGCAATCCCTGTTCCGTTTTTTTGGCGAATTGATATGATTTCCGCGCGGAAAAGCCTGAGAATTGGGTAAAATTGCCGGGTTCTTCATTAAGCATTGACAAATAAAAAAAACCTGCATAAAATCAAGCTTGTAATCTAAAATACGAAGGCGTACGGAGGCGGCATCAGATGAAAACGATCAGAATCGCGTTATTGGGACTGGGAACTGTAGGTACTGGGGTATATAAGCTTCTGGAAAGACGGAAGGAAGAAATACCGGACAAGGCCGGAGTGAAGATCGAGATTGCCCGGATCCTGGTGCGGGACATTGAGAAAGCGGCAAAAAAAGCAGACAGAAAGCTTCTGACCACGGACTGGAAGGAAATCATTGAGGACGAGAGCATTTCTGTCATCGTTGAGGTGATGGGAGGCCTGGAGCCTGCCGGCTCTTATATTATGGAAGCGCTTGGCAGAGGACGCCATGTGGTGTCAGCCAATAAGGATCTGATCGCTTCCCGCGGACAGGGCCTTCTGGAAAAGGCGAAGGAGAACCATTGTGATTTCCTGTTTGAGGCGGCGGTGGCCGGCGGGATCCCGATCCTGCGTCCGCTTAAGCAGTGCCTGGCGGGAAATGAGATTACCGATATTATGGGGATCGTAAACGGCACGACGAATTTTATCCTGTCCAAGATGACAGATGAAAATATGGAGTTTGACGAGGCGCTGGCAGTGGCGAAGGAGCTGGGGTACGCGGAGGCCGATCCCACGGCGGATATCGAGGGATATGATGCCGGGCGCAAGGTGGCCATTCTGGCTTCCATCGGCTTCCATTCCAGAGTGGTGTTCGACGATGTTTATACAGAAGGCATTTCCGCCATTACAGCCAGAGACATTGAATATGCCAGAGAGCTGGGCTGCGTGATCAAGCTGCTGGGCGTCGCGAAAAATACAGAAACCGGCATTGAGGCCAGAGTGCATCCCATGCTGATTCCGGACGATCATCCGCTGGCGTCGGTGAAGGACGCCTTCAATGCGGTGTTCGTTCATGGAGACGCGGTGGATGACGCCATGTTTTACGGGAGAGGCGCGGGAGAGATGCCGACAGCCAGCGCGGTGGTGGGAGATGTGATCGATATTCTGCGGGATATCCAGTGGAACTGCTGCGGAAGGATCGGATGCAGCTGTTATAAAAATCTTCCGGTCAAGACCATTCAGGATATTGAAAGCAAATACTTCCTGCTCCTTGACGTGGAGGACAGGCCCGGAGTGCTGGCCAATATCGCCGGCGTGTTTGGCAGTAACGCGGTCAGCATTTCCAAGCTGATCCAGAAGAACGCGAAGGACGGCTGTGCGGAGCTGGCGATCGTAACGGATCTGGTGAAGGAATATCATTTCCGGGATGCCCTGACGATCCTGGAGGGAATGTCCCCGATCCGGAAGGTATCCAGCATCATCCGCGTCCTGTGAACAGAGCGATCAGGCGGCTGAAATGCTTCTGATCTGAATGATGCAGAAAGAAAAACAGAAATGAGAAAAAGGCATCCGGCCGGAACAGGATTCCGTACAGATGCCTTTGCTGCTTGCCAGGGAATTTCAGAGAGGATGAAATTCCGGGATTCTGTTTTGGAAGGTTGTGTAATAGCGGAATCCGCAGTCCTTCAGAAAGTCTCCGATCCCATCGAAACCGAAGCCGAGGGAATCCGACTGATGGGCGTCTGAGCCCACGGTCAGGATTTCACCGCCCAGCTCCCGGTAGCGGCAGAGGATTTCTCTGGAGGGATGCGGCTGGCCCAGCCCGGCCTTCAGGCCCGAGGTGTTGCATTCCAGCCCTTTCCCCTTGCTGATGAGGGTCTTTAAAATTTCATCCAGCAGGTCGGAAAATTTGCGGTAGCTGTAGTACTGGTTCCTGTTGGGACCGTAGCGGACCACATAATCCAGATGTCCGGCGACATCGTAGCAGTCGTAGGTCCTGAAATTATCCAGTTCATATTCAAAGTAAGTACGGTAAGCTTCGTCTTCACTCCAGCCCGCGTAGAATTCCGGATAATAAATATCCATATTCCGGCAGGCGTGAATGGAACCGATGATGAAATCAAAGGGACGGCTTTTGGCGTAGGCGGACAGGTCGGTGGAAATCCGGGTCTGAAGGCCCAGCTCGACGCCGATGCCCAGCCGGATCCGGTCCTGATAAATTTCTTTCAGCCGTTCGAGTTCGTTCCAGTAGGAAACGGTATCAAAGGTAAAGTCACATTCTGAGGGCGGAAACTCAAAATCCTGGTGGTCGGTGATGCAGACAGAGGCCATGCCCATACGGATGGCCTTTCTGATCTGATTTTCCGGAAGTTCTTCGCTGTCCCCGGAAAAGGATGTATGGATATGAAAGTCGGAGCAGATCCCCATGGCGGTCATTTCCTTTCTGCTGTTAGTACGGTTCTGTTTTTCTGAAAAAAGAATAGAACAAAAATGCGGGAATGTCAACTTGTTCTCTTGCGGCTTTTTGTATTTACAGATATAATGGTTACTGTTCAGACAGTTCCGGACAGCAGATGTCCGGAAGGGGAACACATGGGGCGGATGTGAGCAGATACAGTAAAATCCATATAGGAGGGCGCGCGCATGGACAGGCGGAACAGAAAGAACAGAAGAAATCGAAAATGGGAAATTTTCAAAAAGGCCATATCCATGGAGCTGCGGGAGCATAAGAGTTCTTTTCTGGTATATGTGATCCTCCGGCTGCTGGTCATCGTGACACTGGTTCTCAATATCCTGCGCGGCAATTATGAAAATGTGTTTGTCTGCGTTCTGACGCTGGTGCTCCTGATCCTGCCGAGCCTCATCCAGGTGGGAATCAAGATCGAGCTGCCGACGGCGCTGGAGATCATTGTTCTCCTCTTCATATTTTCCGCGGAAATCCTGGGAGAGATCAACGCCTTCTATGTGCGGATCCCGGGATGGGACACGATCCTGCACACGCTGAACGGGTTTCTGATGGCGGCTGTGGGATTTTCTCTGGTGGATATCCTGAACCGGCATGAGAGGTTTGCTTTTCAGCTGTCTCCGGTTTTTCTGGCCATTGTCGCCTTCTGCTTTTCCATGACCATCGGCGTCCTCTGGGAATTTTTTGAATTCGGGATGGACAGCTTTTTCGGGCTGGATATGCAGAAGGATACCATTATACATACCATTCATTCCGTGAAGCTGGATCCCTCCGGAGGCAATACGCCGGTGGCCATTCGCAATATCTATGACGCGGCGGTGAACGGAGAGAGCCTGGGACTGGGCGGTTATCTGGATGTGGGTCTGGTGGATACCATGAAGGATCTGCTGGTGAACTTCATCGGGGCCGTGGTATTTTCTGTGATCGGTTTCTTTTATGTCAAAAACAGGGGAAAAGGAAGGTTCGCGGGCCGGTTTATACCGAGGCTGAAGCGAAAGGAACAGGATTTTCTGGATATCGCGGAGCAGGAAGAGACAGCCAGAGAGCTGGCGCTGGAGCAGGAGAGCAGTGGGACAGTCCGGGCGGGACTGCAGATACGGGATCAGGAAAACAGTTAGGAGATGACAGGCATGACAAGAGAGGAATTCAGGGCCCTGACGGAGCAGGGGACGGTACTCATGGACGGGGCAACGGGCTCCAACCTGATGAAGGCGGGAATGCCCAGGGGCACCTGCACAGAACAGTGGGTGTGCGGCCACCGGGATGTCCTGATCGGTCTGCAGCGGGCCTATAAGGAAGCCGGATCCCAGATCGTGATCGCGCCCACCTTTACGGCGAACCGGATCAGTCTGGCGGGGCACGGACTGGAACAGGAGATCGTCCGCATCAACAGGGAGCTGACCGCCATGTCCAGGGAAGCGGTGGGACAGGATGTGCTGGTGGCGGGGGATCTGACCACCATCGGCAATACCCAGGGAGAATATGAGCTTCTCCTGGATGTCTATAAAGAACAGATCCAGATCCTCTGCGGCGGAGGCGTGGATCTGATCATCGCGGAGACCATGCTGGGGCTGGAGGAGACGATGGCGGCTCTGGAGGCCTGCAGACAGGTCTGTGATCTTCCGATCATCTGCTCTCTGACGGTCGAGGCCGACGGTTCTTTGTTTTTCGGGGGAAATGTCTATGAGGCGGCTCAGGCGCTGGCGGAGATGGGAGCTGACGCGGTGGGGATCAACTGTTCTGTGGGACCGGATCAGCTGGAAGCGGTGGTCCGGGGGATCCGGGCCGGCGTTTCCGTTCCTGTGCTGGCAAAACCCAACGCGGGGATGCCGGCCATTGATGAAAAGGGGGAAGCGGTCTATTCCATGGGGCCGGATGAGTTCGCGGCGCATATGGAACGGCTGGTGGAGGCCGGCGCCGGCATCATCGGAGGGTGCTGCGGGACGACGCCGGAATATATCAGAAAGACGGCCGAACGGATCAGAGGGGGAGACAGAGTCTGAAGCGGAGAAAGAGACAAGACGGCGATTGCGCCGATCCTGCTGCCGTGTTAAAATGGACGCAGGAGGCAGCGTATAATTAATAAGGGAAAGGAAGGAATTCAAAATGGAACACAATCTGGCAAAACAGGAAATTCTGGAGGGAAAAGCAATTCTGGGCATTGAATTCGGTTCGACCAGGATCAAGGCGGTGCTCATCGGCAGCGACCACACTCCGCTGGCATCGGGAAGTCATGACTGGGAGAACCGGTATGAAAACGGATACTGGACCTACAGCCTGGATGATATCTGGGAGGGGCTGAGGGACTGCTACCGGAACATGACGCTGGATGTGAAGGCGCAGTACGGCGTGCCGGTGAAGCGGCTGGGCGCCATCGGCTTCAGCGCCATGATGCACGGCTATATGGCCTTTGACAAAGAGGGAACGCTTCTGGTCCCCTTCCGTACCTGGAGAAACACTACCACGGGAGAGGCGGCTGAAAAACTGACGGAGCTGTTCCAGTACAACATCCCCCAGAGATGGAGCATCGCCCATCTGTACCAGGCCATGCTGGGCGGGGAAGCGCATGTGGAAAAGGTGGATTTTATCACGACACTGGCAGGATATATCCACTGGCAGCTTTCCGGTGAAAAAGTGCTGGGCATCGGGGACGCTTCCGGGATGTTCCCCATTGACATGGAGACGAAAGACTATAACCGCGAAATGATAGAGAAATTTGACCGTCTGGCGGCCGGAGACGGCATGCCCTGGAAGCTGGAAGCGATTCTGCCCCAGGTGCGCCTGGCGGGAGAGGCGTCGGGCGTACTGACGGAAGAAGGGGCGAAGCGTCTGGATCCTGACGGCGTTCTGGAAGCGGGCATTCCCCTCTGCCCTCCTGAGGGCGACGCGGGAACGGGAATGGCGGCCACCGGAAGTGTGGCGAGACGGACCGGAAATGTTTCTGCCGGTACTTCTGTTTTTGCCATGATTGTTCTGGAAAAGGAGCTTTCACGGGTTTATCCGGAAATCGATCTGGTCACGACGCCTTCCGGCGAGCTGGTGGCCATGGTCCATGCCAATAACTGCACTTCCGATATCAATGCCTGGGCGGAGCTGTTCCGGGAATTCGCGGAGAGCATCGGAGTCACAGTGGACAAGAACTGCCTGTTTACGACGCTTTATGAGAAAGCGCTGGAGGGAGACAAGGACTGCGGCGGACTGCTGTCCTACGGCTATCTGTCCGGTGAATTCCTGACGGGACTGGAAGAGGGCCGCCCGCTGTTCGTGCGGACGCCGGAGAGCCGTTTTACCCTGGCCAACTTTATGAGGGTCCATCTGTTTTCCGCCCTCGGCGCTTTGAAGGTGGGACTGGATATTCTGGACAAAGAGCATGTGCAGGTGGATGAGATCCTGGGACACGGCGGATTTTTCAAGACGCCCGGCGTGGGACAGAGCTTCCTGGCAGCTGCCATGGAGACGGAGATTTCTGTAATGGAAACCGCCGGAGAGGGAGGCGCCTGGGGCATCGCCCTGCTGGCTGCCTATCTGATCAGGAAGAAGGATGGAGAAAGCCTGGAGGCATATCTGAATGATCAGGTATTCCGCGGCATGGAGAAGAAAACACTTTCTCCGAAACAGGAAGACGTGGAAGGATTCCGGAAATTCATGGAGCATTACAGAAACGGGATCGCCATTGAACAGGCGGCAGTGGAGCACTTCAGGTAAAAGGCGCCCTGCCCGGGGAAATAAACGGCTGAGCTCCCGCATACCATATAAAAACGGAATGCGGGAGCTTTTATGGTTTATATTTCCAGCCTGATGATTCCCATGGTGGTCCTGTATATTGTGATCCAGGGACTGGCGGCCAAACGGCCGGTTTTCGAGGATTTTATCCGGGGCGCCGGGGAGGGGCTTAAGACCGTGGCGGGGATCCTGCCGACTCTGGCCGGGCTGATGATCGGCACAGGGGTCCTGAGGGCCTCCGGCTTTCTGGATGTGCTGGCGGAGCTTTTGTCCCGGCTGATCCCGGCCGCGCTTCTGCCGGCCCAGATCCTGCCGGTGATTCTGGTGAAGCTGTTCTCATCCTCGGCGGCCACGGGGCTGGCTCTGGATATTTTTAAAGAATTCGGCCCGGATTCTCTTCCGGGTCAGATGGTATCGCTGATCCTCAGCTGCACAGAGACGGTCTTTTATACGATGAGCGTTTATTTTATGAGCGTAAAGATCAAAAAGACCCGGTATACGCTGGCCGGCGCGCTGCTGGCGGTGCTGACCGGGATTGTCTGCAGCGTCCTTCTGGCCCACCGGATGTGAATGGTACAGTTCCTTTTTCAATTCTGTTTTTCCTCTGCTGTAATGAAAATGCCTTTTTTCTGCAATACTATAGGTAAATACCGCGCAGAAAGGGGAAAGACAGATGAAACAGATTTACCGGGGAACCGTGCTGACCATGGATCGGCAGATGAAACGGAATCTGCGGGAGAAAAGAAAATTTCCGGATGGAATTCTGACCGAAGACGGCGTGATCCGGCAGGTGGGGGAGTTTGAGCTGCTGCGGAAAGCGGAGCCGGCGGCTCAGGTGACGGACTATGGGAAACAGGCGATTCTTCCGGGATTCATTGACGGTCATTCCCATATGACGGCCGCGGCGGTGAGCCGTCTGCTGTTCCAGGCGGGCCCATCTCCCGCAGGGCGGTGCGATACGCCGGAGAAGCTCGTCGCGGAAGGGAAAAAAGCCTTTGAAAAGGCGGTCCTGGCTCCGGGACAGTGGTTTCTCGGGGCGGGATATGACAATTCCGTCTTTCCAGGAGAACGGCATGTGACCAGACAGGAGCTGGATCAGATTTCCAGAGAGGTCCCCATTGCCGTCACCCATGTATCGGGGCATCTGTGCGCGGTCAATACAAAGGCGATGGAGCTTCTGGGATATAGCGGGAGCGAGTATGCGGTGCCGCCGGGCGGCCGGGTCCTGCCTTCCGGGATCCTGATGGAAAACGCGTTTCTGGCGCCGGAGAAAGCAAAGCTCATAAAGGGGCCGTCCCCCGCGCAGATCCTTGCCTCCCTGAAGGAGACGGCAGCTTATTATGCTTCCTTCGGCGTCACGACCATGCAGGAGGCCAGGGCGGGAGAAGCCGAGATCCGGCTGCTGCGGGCAGCGGACCGGGAGGGGCTGCTCTGCGGAGACGCGGCGCTGTATCTGACGCCGGATGCCGCCGAAACGTATCTGCCCAGGCAGTATCCCGCCGGGAACCCTTACGAAGGGCATTTGAGAATGGCGGGGATCAAATATTTCCTGGACGGCTCGCCCCAGGGAAGGACAGCATGGCTGTCGGAGCCTTACCGAAGGGTGCCGGAGGGACAGGCCCTGGATTACCGCGGCGCGCCCCTTCACAGTGACAGAACGGTGACGGAATTTTTTGAGAAATGTCTGGAACATCACTGGCAGGCCAACGTCCATGCCAACGGAGACGCCGCCATTGAACAGATGCTGAACTGTTATGAAGGGGCCTTTTCCAGAACCGGCATCCGGGAACCGCTCCGTCCGGTGGTGATCCATTGCCAGACTGTGCGGCGCGGCCAATTGGAACGGATGAGAAAGCTCGGAATGCTGGCGAGTTTTTTTCATGACCATGTTTATTACTGGGGCGACTATCACGAAGAGTCTGTCCTGGGAGCAGACAGGGCCGCCCGGATCAGTCCCCTTGCCTGGGCGAAAGAAGCGGGGGTTCCCTTTACCCTTCATCAGGACGCGCCCGTCGCGGCGCCGGATATGATGCTGACGGTCCACAACGCGGTAAACCGGAGGACAAAAGCAGGACGCCTGCTGGGAAAAGAACAGAGGATTTCCGTGACGGAGGCCCTGGAGGCGGTGACGGCGGGCGGCGCCTATCAGATATTTGAAGAGGACCGGAAAGGAACGCTGGAGCCCGGAAAACGGGCGGATTTTGCCGTTCTTGAACGGAATCCTCTTGAGGAAGAACCGGAGCAGATCCGCCGGATCCGCGTGACGCATGCGGTGAAGGACGGAATGGAAATTTACAGAAGACAGGAGCGTTGAAGATTGAATATCAATGAAATAGCCAAAATGGCGGGGGTTTCCAGGGCAACCGTTTCCCGCTACCTGAACGACGGATATGTCAGCGAAGAAAAGAGAGAGAAGATCAGAGCGGTCATCGAGCAGACCGGATACCGTCCTTCCGCTCAGGCCCAGCGGCTTCGGACGAAACAGACAAAGCTGATCGGCGTGGTGATTCCGAAGATCAATTCCGATTCTATAGGAGAAATGGTGGCGGGTATCGGAGACGTGCTGAACCGGAACGGGTTTATGATGGTGCTGGCGGATACTAGCAATCAGCCGGAGGAGGAGCTTCGCTATCTGTCTCTCTTCCGGGACAACCAGGTGGACGGCGTGATCCTGATCGGAACGGTGCTGACCAGAAAGCATAAGGCGCTCCTGAAGGATTATCAGGTTCCTGTGGTGATCCTGGGACAGCGGCTGGCGGGATATTCCTGCGTGTATCAGGATGACTTTCAGGCGGCCAGGGCCCTGACAGAACGGATGCTCGCGAAAGCGGAAAAGATCGGATATATCGGCGTGACCCAGAGGGATGAAGCGGCGGGGCTTGCCCGGAAGAAGGGGTTTGAGGAGGCCCTGAAGCGGTTCGGCAGGGACTGCCCCGCAGAATGCCGGAGAGAGTCGGCCTTCCAGATCGATTCGGCTTATGAACAGGCGGCGTCTTTATTTACGGAGAATCCGGATATTGATACGGTTTTCTGCGCGACAGATACCATCGCGGTGGGACTGATGATCTGGCTGAGAGAACGAGGCATTTCTGTTCCCGGGCAGGTCCAGCTGGCCGGGATCGGTGACAGCATCATGGGCAGAGTCGTGGAACCGCGCCTTGCGACCGTGCACTTCGATTACAGAAAGAGCGGAGAGGAGGCGGCCGGCATATTGATCGGGCATCTCGGTACAGAGGATGCCATATGCCGGGAGGTCAAAATGGGATTCCGGATCGTAGAGGGCGCGACTGTGCGCTCCGTCTGAAGATTTTCGGCAATTCTGCACAATTCAAAGGAGAAAGATTTGTAAAAAAACGTGATTTACAAATACAATAAATCTGATATGATAATAGCGGAATGTGAGAACGCTCTCATATAAAAACTGGATTATAAGGGAAAATATACGATATAATCAATAAAAATATATGGGAACGATAACGGAAAACAGGAGGGCGCTATGGACTACGCAAAAGCGGCAAAACAGGTGTATGAAGCCATCGGGGGCAGGGACAATATCGTGTCGGCTGCCCACTGCGCCACAAGACTCCGTCTTGTGATCGCGGACAATGACAAATGTGACAAGGAGGCCATTGAGGCGGCGGAGGGCGTCAGGGGCGTGTTTTTTTCGTCCGGGCAGCTTCAGGTGATCTTCGGGACCGGGACCGTCAACAAAGTATATGATGAGTTTGTAAAAATTGCCGGGATCACAGGGGCAACCAAAGAGGAGGTCAAGCAGGCGGCAGCGGCCAGACAGAATCCCCTGAAACGGATGATCAAGACCCTGGGAGACGTGTTTGTTCCGATCATTCCGGCCATTGTGGCCAGCGGTCTGCTGATGGGACTTTTGGAGGGACTTGCTCAGGTGTTCCCCTCTATGACGGAATCGGGCACTTATACGATTATCCATCTGTTCAGCAACGCGGCCTTTGTATTTCTTCCTATTCTGATCGCCATCAGCGCCGCGAAGACCTTCGGCGGGAATATTTTTCTGGGCGCGGTCATCGGCATGATCATGATCCATACGGATCTGCTCAATGCCTGGTCTGTGGCCACAGCGGAGACGATCCCGACTGCATCGGCCTGGTTCGGGCTGTATGATATCAATCTGGTGGGCTATCAGGGCCATGTGATCCCGGTGGTGATCGCCGTCTGGTTTATGAGCGCGCTGGAAAAGAAACTCCACAAAATTGTTCCGGAGATCATTGACCTGTTTGTCACGCCCCTTGTGACGGTGCTTGTCACAGGATATATGACCCTCACCATCTTCGGACCGGTATTCTCCTGGATCGAGACAGGCGTGCTGAACGGCGTTGAGTACCTGATCACATTGCCCTTCGGCATCGGTTCCGCTGTGGCGGGCGGTATTTACGCCCTGACGGTGGTGGCAGGCGTCCATCACATGTATAACGCTCTGGAAGCAGGACTTTTGAGCGCCGGCGGTCTGAATATCTGGATGCCTATTGCCACAGCGGCCAACGTGGCCCAGGGCGGGGCGACGCTTGCCCTTGCGGTCAGGACGAGAAACAAAAAACTGAAGGCGACGGCGCTTCCTTCCGCTCTGTCCGCCTTTATGGGGATTACGGAGCCGGCTATCTTCGGGGTGAATCTCCGGTATACAAAATGCTTCGCGGCGGGCTGTGCCGGCGGATTTCTGGGAGGTCTCGTGGCCGGGATCACGGGAGTCGGGGCGACAGCTTACGGCATCACCGGAATTTTCGGATATCTGATCACGACCCAGCATATCCTGGCTTATACGGCGGTCATGGGAGTCTCCTTTGTGTCAGCCTTTGTTCTTTCCTGGATCCTTTATAAGGAACCGGCCGAGGCCGCCGGGAAGAAGGAGGCAGAACAGAGTCAGGAGTCAGTTCCGGAACAGGAGACTGCCCGGATCGGGGAAGGAGAGGAGACCGTATACAGTCCTCTGACCGGGAACAGGATTCCCCTGTCAGAGGTGCCCGACGAGACCTTTGCTTCCGGCGTACTGGGAGAGGGATTCGCGGTGGAGCCTTCCGAGGGAACTGTGAGGGCGCCCTTTGACGGCACTGTGGAAACTGTCTATGATACCTGCCATGCCATCGGGCTGACCAGCGGAGGCGGCGCCGAGCTTCTGATCCATGTGGGGCTCAACACTGTGGAGCTGGGCGGAAAATATTTCAAGGTGCATGTTTCAGACGGCGAAAAGGTGAAAAAAGGGCAGCTGCTCCTGGAATTTGATATGGAACAGATCAGAGAAGCGGGCTACAGTCTGGTCACTCCGGTGATCGTGACGGAGAGCGGAGACCGAAGGATCACTCCGGCGGGGATGGGACCTGTAAAGGCAGGGGATCCGGCGCTGACTCTGACCCTGCAGAACGACTGCAGAACGGACAGCGAGGTGTGATGCATATGAGTATATTGGGAAAAACGATCCAGGAGCAGATCCGGCTTCTGGAAACGAAAGGAATCCCGGAAGCGGACCGGGATCCGGCCAGACTTCAGTTCCATCTGATGCCGCCCACCGGATGGCTCAACGATCCCAACGGTCTGTGTCAGAGCGGAGGCTTTTATCATGTATTCTTTCAGTACTGCCCCTTTGACGTGAACCGGGGACTGACTGTGTGGGGACATTACAGGAGCAGGGATCTGATCTGCTGGGAATATCTGGGAGCGGCTCTGGTTCCGGATTTTCCGGGAGACTGCACCAGCGTCTATTCGGGCTCTGCTCTGGCACTGGAAAACGGCGGCATCTGGGCGGTTTATACAGGCAATGTAAAATATGACGGTGATTTCGACTATATCGACGAGGGCAGAGAGTCCAATACCATTTCCTGCGTGAGCGCGGACGGCGTTCATTTCGGAAATAAACGCTGCCTTCTCTCGAATGACGACTATCCGGCCGACTGCACCCTTCATGTGAGAGATCCGAAGGTGTGGGAAGAGGATGGGGCGTATTATCTGGCTCTGGGCGCGAGAAAGCGCAGAGACGGCTCCCAAAAGCGGAGCCGGAAGGAACAGGACCGGGATTATGGAGCCGTGCTCCTGTATCGTTCCGAAGACAGGATCCGCTGGTCGTTTGTAAAGGAAATTTCGTCGAGACAGCCCTTTGGATATATGTGGGAATGTCCGGACCTGTTCCGGGTGGAAGACAGGTGGGTGCTTTCTCTTTCGCCGCAGGGGCTGACAAGAGGCGCTTTCCGGTATCAGAATGTTTATCAGTCAGGCTATTTTCTGACAGAAAGCAGGACACTGCCGGATTCCGTACAGGAGGAGCAGTTCCGGGAATGGGATATGGGTTTTGATTTTTACGCCCCCCAGACCTTTGAGGATGAATCAGGGAGAAGGATTCTGATCGGGTGGATCGGTATGCCGGATTCCGAGAAGGAGTACCGGAATCCGACCACAGAATACGGATGGCAGCACGCGCTGACGGTTCCGAGGCAGATCCTGCCCGGGGAAAACGGGCTCCGGCAGCGGCCGGTTGAGGAGCTGGAGAGACTGCGGGGACCGATGCGGATCATTGAGGACGGAAGGGAGACCGCCGTTCCCGGCCGGATCTTTGATCTGGAGGTGGATGAGATTGAAAACAGGCCCTTTCATATGCGCGTTGCCGGGGAATTGACGCTTCAGTATTCGGACGGCGTATTTCTGGTTGGATTTTCCGGCGCGGAAGCGGGAAGAAGGCTGGGAGGCGGACGGACGGCCAGAAGGGCCCGGATCGGGAAGCTGTCTTCGGTCAGAGTCCTGGTGGACACCTCTGTTCTGGAAATCTATCTGAACGGCGGCGAGACCGTGTTCACGACGCGTTATTATCCGGAAGACGCTCCTGTTCTGAATATTGCCTGCCCGGGCAGCAGGAAACGGCTCTGGGAAATGCGGAGCATGACAGTAAAGTTTGTGTAATCGTCAAGGCCGGAATCCACGATTTTACGGATTCCGGCCTTCTTTCATGAGAAAACCTGTTCTTTGCGTATCTGCTTTGGCGCCGCTGCTGTCTGGCAGGCCGTTTTATTTCAGAATGGCTTTATGGAATACCTTCTTTCCTTTGCGGATCTTGACGCCGTCGGACAGCTGATCGGCAGTGATCCTGGTATCCAGGGAAGCCTTTTCATCATTGACGGATACACCGCCCTGCTGGATCAGGCGCCTTGCCTCGCTTCTGGAAGGCGCGAGGCTGCACAGCAGCATCAGATCCAGAATCGCCACGGAGCCGTCTGTGAGCTGATCCTCGGACAGGATGGTAGTAGGCATATGGCTGTCGTCGCTTCCCTGGGAGAAGAGGGCGTGGGAAGCTTCTCTCGCGTTGTCGGCGGCTTCTTTTCCGTGGACCAGAGAAGTCAGCTCGTAGGCCAGGATTTCCTTGGCTTCATTTAACTGGCTGCCTTCCCAGCTGTCCATGCGATCCACTTCCTCAAGAGGAAGGAAGGTGAGCATGCGGATGCACTTGAGTACGTCGGAATCCCCCACGTTTCTCCAGTACTGGAAGAACTCGAAGGGAGAGGTCTTTTCCGGATCAAGCCATACGGCCCCCCTGGCGGTTTTGCCCATCTTTTTTCCTTCGGAGTTCATAAGCAGGGTGATGGTCATGGCGTAGGCGTCCTGGCCTGTCTTGCGGCGGATCAGATCGGTTCCGGCCAGCATGTTGGACCACTGGTCGTCGCCGCCGAACTGCATATTGCAGCCGTAATTCTGATGCAGATGATAGAAGTCATAGGCCTGCATGATCATGTAGTTGAACTCCAGGAAGCTCAAGCCCTTTTCCATGCGCTGTTTGTAGCATTCGGCGCGGAGCATGTTATTGACGGAGAAGCAGGCGCCCACATCCCGGAGCAGTTCAATGTAATTCAGCTTCAGAAGCCAGTCGGCGTTGTTGACCATGATGGCCTTGTCAGGACCGAATTCGATGAAGCGTTCCATCTGTTTTTTGAAGCACTCACAGTTGTGTTCAATGGTTTCCGGCGTCATCATGGAGCGCATATCGGTACGGCCGGAAGGGTCCCCGATATAGCCGGTACCGCCGCCGATCAGGACGACCGGCTTGTTGCCTGCCATCTGCAGCCGTTTCATGAGGCACAGGGCCATGAAATGGCCTACGTGGAGAGAATCGGCAGTGGGATCAAATCCAATATAAAATTTGGCGTTTCCGCTGTTGATCAGGTCGCGGATTTCCGCTTCGTCTGTTACCTGGGCGATCAGGCCGCGGGCCCTCAGTTCTTCGTAAATTCCCATTTTTCCATTCCTTTCCTTTGTCAGTGATATGATTTTTGCGGGATTGCATCCTGCGTCGGATCGCTTCAGCGATACATTCCACTCCGCCGCAGTGCGATCCAGCGGAGCATTTTTATTTCATAGGGAACGTAGTTTCCTATGAAATAAAAAACCTCTGTCCGAATGGACAGAGGACGAAAGCAGATTTCGTGGTACCACCTCTTTTTGAAGGTCCCTCACAGAACCTTCCTCATCAGGAACTTCCGCATCTGATCGGTATTGTCCGTATGTGACTGCGGACATAATACGCGGCGGGCATTCCCCTGCGCGGTAACGGGCGCGTACGGTCAGCCTTACTGATTGCTGTTCAGACTGACAGCTCAGGGATGTATTCAGTACGGAGGCGCCTGCATCCTTTCACCGGCCGGATGCTCTCTGAAAAGCGGAAAACCGTCTTACTTCTTCCCTTCACAGCTTTTGCTTTGATTGGCATACTGGCATTATAACAGAAAATAATAAAAATGCAAGGGGATTTGAAAAAATATCGATGAAGTTGAGATGGGCTATATGTTTTGGCATTGAAGGAAGAGGAAGAGTATGTTAAAGTGGATTTGTATATCTGATAAAAAGTTGTCTAACATAATAACGTAAAAAGGAGGATGTTTCCTATGGCTGAAGATTACATTACATTTACGATCGGTGAGAAGAAAAACATTGCCCTGATCGCCCACGACAATGAAAAGCCCAAGCTGATCGAGTGGTGCCAGGAAAACTATGAGATCCTGAAGCATCATAATCTGTGCGGCACCGGCACAACGGCGCGGATGATCGCGGACAGGACAGGGCTGTACATCAAGGCATACAACAGCGGCCCGCTGGGAGGCGATCAGCAGATCGGAGCCAAAATCGTGGAGGGAGTCATAGATTTCGTGGTATTCTTTTCTGATCCGCTCACAGCTCAGCCCCATGACCCTGATGTGAAGGCGCTGATGAGGATTTCCCAGGTGTATGATATCCCCATGGCGATCAACAAAGCCACAGCGGATTTCATGATCCAGTCCCGGTTTATGAATGAGAAATATGACCATCAGGTCATCAATTTCCGGAAAAATGTCAGCGACCGGGCCAAAAATCTGTAGAGATCCGGAAAAACAGTTCAGTCTCCTGCCGGCGCTGCATATAGTAATATGAAATGTACTGCCAGGCAGGAGGAAAAATGGCAAAGGTAATTATAGATGCCGGCCACGGGGGCCGCGATCCGGGCGCGGTGTATCAGGGGCGTCAGGAAAAGGATGACGCGCTGGCTCTGGCGCTGGCCCTCGGGGAGGCTCTGGAAAACGCCGGCGTCGATGTGGTTTATACGAGAACAGAGGATGTATATGACACGCCCTACGAAAAAGCGGTTATGGGAAATAACTCGGGAGCGGATTATTTCATTTCCATCCATCGGAATGCGTCAGCGAATCCGGGGAGCGCTTCCGGGATTGAAACGCTGATCTACAGCAAGGGCGGTGAAGCGGAACGGCTGGCGGAAAACATCAATGCCGAGCTGGCGCCGCTGGGCTTCCCGGACAGAGGCGTGATCGAGCGGCCGAATCTTGTGGTTCTGCGCAGGACCCAGATGCCGGCGGTGCTGATCGAGGCCGGCTTTATTGATTCGCCTCAGGATAATGAACGGTTTGATGCAGAATTCGGCGACATTGTCCAGGGGATTGCCGATGCGGTTCTGAAATCAGTAAACGGAGACATGGGGACACAGGAAGACGAAAATACAGGAAGTGAGGGGAATACCGGCGGTTCCGGAAATGCTTCTCCGATTTATCAGGTGCAGGTGGGAGCCTACCGGGTGCAGCAGTATGCCGATCAGATGCTGGAGAAGCTGAAGTCAGAGGGCTTTCCGGCTTATGTGGAAACAGGAGATGAACCTTATTACAGAGTAAAGGTGGGAACCTTTGAGAGCCTTGACAATGCGGCGAAAATGGAACAGCGTCTGAGACGGATGGGCTATAATACCTTTATCACCACATCCAGTCTATAAAAAACATGATCATCATGCAGGCGGACAGCGGAGACGGCCGGCGCGGAAGCGGACGGCCGGCTGCACTGTCCGCCTTTGCTGTATATGCAGAATTTGCTTTTATATTGTGCGGATGTGCGGTAAACTATAACCACAGAAAACGATGAGAGGGATGGAAATGATAAGTGTAAGTGATGAAAATCAGTTGTTTGAACGCCTTTCAGCTGAATTCGGTGAAGAAACCGGAAATGTAATCCGCTGGATTCTGGAACAAAATATTTGCAGCAGCAGTTTTCATACAGAAGGAGCAGATGCCTGGATCGATATAGAAATAGGAACGTGCTGCGACTGTACTTTGATTCTGAAAAATGTGTCCGGAATTCCGGAAGGGAAATTTGACTGCCTGTTTTTTCAGAATAATGCATTTGTAAAGCAGGGGGATGAATATATACTGACCGGGGAAGCTGAAGAATGGGAAAAAGATCTGCTCATGCCGTTTTCAGTCAGGTTTACTGACGCGAAAGTGGAAGCTGCGTTATACAGGGCGGATGAGCAGCCATTTCATGAAATGCCTTGGGAATATCTTCAGTTGATTGCGGGGGCAGTTCTGGATAAATATCATCTGTCTTCGAAATATCTGAATGATGAAGAAAAAGAACTGCTGCCCCTGATGAAAGAAATTGTCGGACTGTCTGTCAGAGAATTGCAGGCGGATACCTTGGAAAACAGAAGCTTCCCGCTGCTGAAGGCGTACATGGCCCGATTGAGGTATCAGGAGATTTTGCCGTTGGCTGAATGTCTGGAAAATGCGGGGGCAAGCAGCCGGAAACGGAAACGGATTGCGGAAAAACTGATTTCTCAGCTGAACACTTTAAAGTATGCCTCTCTCTGGAGGGAACTCTTTCATGTTCTCACAGAATCACAGAAGAAGTATCCGTCCCGGACTGCGTGCGCTTCTTCGGCATTGCTGGAGGAAATCAGAAGGAACATTCAGATACATATGGAACGTCACGGATATTCGGGGGCGTACCCGGATTACATAAAAACCGGAGAAGTTCGGGGAATCCATCTGGCTGAAGCTTATAACATGGATTATTTTGTTGGTTTTGAGAAACGGGCGGTGTACCATATTCACTGTACTGAGCTGTATTTCGATGGACAGTTCGAGATTCAGTTTGTCTGCGGTACGGAACTGCTGAGAAAATATGAAGCGGCAGGAGATATTTACTCCTGTCTGTTTGACGCAAAGGGGCGCCGGCTGTTTCATACCGTCTGCTATCAAAGCGGAAATTTATATGATGGGGAAGTAAATCGGATGGGTGGATTAGAGCTGTGTATTCGGACTGCGGTAAAAAGAGCGGAACTGATCAGGCTCACAAAAGAAGAACGAAAGGCGGCGGCTGTTTCTTATGTTTCTTGCTGGGGAATCCTATTCTCCAAATTTGTGATCGAAGGAGGCTTATTCGCCGGTTTTATGATGATTTTTTTTGTGTTGGCGGCTGCGGCGACCTGCTTTGTATTTGGCGAACCACAGATGATTCTGCCGGTGCTGTCAGAAAATGGAGTCTGGTGGAAAGCGCTTTTATCAATATGGATTCTCTATGGAGGCGCTATGAGTGTCATCGCAATACTGGCGAGGAGAAAATAACATGAATCAACGCAGGCGGAACAAGGGAAAAAACAGAATTGTAGCAATTGGTTAAAAAAAATATACAAAAAGTGGTTGACAAACACAATAACCCATGATAGACTAATGTTCGCTGACGGAGATGCGACAGCGAACGACAAAAATCTTCAAAAAAGATAAAAAAGTTGTTGACAAATCGAAGACAGCATGATAAACTAAATGAGTTGCTGCTGAGAAGCAACGAACAACAAAATAGCGAACCTTGATAATTGAACAGTATATTCCAACCCCCTGAAAATTCTAAAAAGAAGTTTCAGAGAACAGATGCGAAAGCATCACCTTTAAGTAAAGTAAACGGGATAAAAAGAGAAGCCAGAGGCGAATCTT
>CAJFHG010000039.1 GCA_904379015.1 Candidatus Paralachnospira caecorum
TGCAGAGAAGGATTTTCTGCGCCTTTATGGAGAAATGGGAATTGTTCTCCTCTCCAGCAGAGCGCTTTGTCATAATATTGGCTTAATCAGCAGGCACTAAATACAGGAACAAAAAAATATGAAATATCAAACTCAGAAAATATGGATTTCCAATAAAAACAGAAAAATGAAATTGCTCATTCTCCGGCCCGGCAGTGCCCGAAATACAAGCCTCCATACCGGTGTGCTTTGGATTCACGGCGGAGGATATCAGACGGGCATGCCGTCAATGGCGCATTTTACCAGGGCAAGGGATCTTGTCAGTCAATATGGAGCCGTAGTCGTATCGCCCGGATACCGGCTTTCTGGCAAAGCGCCCTATCCGGCCGCTCTTGAAGACTGTCATACAGCGCTTTCCTATATGATCCGGCACGCAGCCGATTTCCAGATCAGGACTGATCAGATCATGGTAGGCGGTGAAAGCGCCGGAGGCGGACTGACTGCGGCCCTGTGTATGTACGAAAAAGACATCGGCGGCATCCGGATTGCTTTTCAGATGCCGCTGTACCCAATGATCGATGACAGAGATACAGCAACCTCCCGGGATAACCATGCCCCTGTATGGAATACCCGGCGCAATCATCGCGCATGGGCAAAATATTTAAGAAACATGACAGAAAACGAGATTCCCTGTTATGCCGCGCCGGCCAGGCGGAAACATTACGCTGGTCTTCCGCCCGCATATACATTCGTTTCAACTGCGGAGCCGTTTTATGCGGAAACCGTTGATTATATCCGGAATTTGAGAAAAGCCGGCGTAAAAGCCGATATCGATATTTATCCAGGCCTGTTTCACGCTTTTGACATGCTGATGCCGTTTTCTGAAACCAGCAGGATTGCGGCGGACAGGTTCGGATACCATTTCAGGTATGCGCAGGAACACTATTTCGCTGAACAGTCCGACTAACATCTTGTTCACTCGTCATACATGGCGTCCCGGATACTGGTTCCGGTGCCATAACCTGCCTCTGTAAAGGAAACTCCTTCCATTATGGCGTCAAGCTGCTGCTGATAAGCCTCATATGTGATTTCCTGTCCGTCCAGCCGGCACAGAACAGGAGTTTCTTCGTATGAATAATCCGCATATTCCGCTGAAAAATCATGGATCGCCGCATAGGCGCCGTTTTCAATCCTTCCAAAACGATACCGGATCACTCCCATATGGGCATCATACTGCTGGATCAGATTATTCCGCTCGCTGTAGTAAAACGAACCATAGCCCCCAAACTGCCCAAGGTACACAGCCGTACCGGCGGTTTTGTCATACCGATAGAGATATGCCGCTTCTGCATGGATTCCGCCCAGGGCCACCACCAGTTCCGGCGTATCATCCTCATCAATATACACGTATTCAAACCGTGGCGTATGCCCTGTGCCGATGCAGGAATAATACCCGGTATCCTCATTGTACAGAAGCTCAAACTGATACGCTGTCACAGCCTGCTCCGCTTCTGACCCGATTCCCAGGATTTCCTTTGTCTGCCGTACATGATCCCATAAAGCCCGCAGCTGTTCTTCTTCATCGTTTTTGTCGGTGCTGCCCGCATTGATCCGCAGAATGGACAGGTTCAGCTTCTGCAGTTCAGCCTCCGTATAAGACGCGGCAGCCAGCATTTTTTCTCCGTCATAAATCCAGGCTTCATAGCCGGACATATTGCTGCCGGAGATCACCGCAGGCTGTCCGTCGATTTCTGCTGTGCAGACCGCCGCCCCTTCCACACCGATCAGATAATGTTCCAGCTCACCCAGGAGGACTGCTTCCCCGTTCCTGCATGTCCAGACTTCTACCGTATAGTCAGTCTGAAACGCATCCATATAACCGATGAGCATTTCATCTGTTCCGTCTCTGTCCATGTCCAGCAGCTGCAGATAATTCACGCCCCTGGCATATGTACACCAGCTTAACATCCGCAGCTCAAAAGCGCCGTGGGCAGCCTCATATTGACTGACAATTTCCGCGTAAGCGCTCATATCTGCCGCTTCGATCTCCCATTCTCCCAGATCCAGACAGCGGTGGCGTTCTATTGTAAGGGCTGTCTCCGTTCCCAGTACCGCTCCTGAAGACGAGGAGGCAGTCAGCGTATATACAGAACCGCTTCCGCCCTCCAGACGGTTCAGCGCAAAGCTTCCGTCCGCCTCTGCCCGGGCCGTGCCGACTACATTTCCCGTCTGGTCCGTCAGAGTCAGCACAACCGTCTCCAGGGGGATTTTTCCGCTTTCTTCAGAAAGGACCAGCGTACCGGAAACACCGGACCAGAGTGTATAAGCGGTGCTGCCGTCGGAACCCAGATGATAATCTACGTGCACGTCTTCTTCCGTTACCGCGGAAAAATCCAGGTATGTCAGCACATCTTCAAAAAACCCGCTTCCATCCTCGATCACTGCTCCGTCCTGAAAAGACGTTTCCGCGATATCGTATCCCTTCTGTCCCCATTCCTCCTTCGCCAGCTGAAGCGCCTCTTCAATGGTATGGTACACGCCGTCTGTTCCCGCTCCGCACATATATTTGAGTATCGAATAGACCATGCCTGTATCGTAAACCGTATCGATATCATCTCGTCCGAGATTGCAGACAACCACGGCCGCTCCCAAATCCAGAAAGGCACTTGAAAGCTCCGTCGTTCTGCCGCTTTGGCATGCCGCCAGAAAAACAATGGCGTCATCCATTTCCGGGAAATAAGACCGTACATATTTGGGCGTCACAGCATAATACTGCCCGCCCGCCGCATTGGAAATGATCAGATATTTATTTTTGATCATAGAATTGTAAAATACATTTTCCGCTCCCAGCCATTTATAATCCAGTGCCGTTCCCCAAAACGGCTTCTCTCTGGAAACAAGATAGGATCCCAGCTCCCGGACATAACCGCCGTGACCATGCCACAGAAACACATCACAGTCTCCCAGACTCGCCAATTCACCGCCGCTGCACAGGACATCCTCATCGGAAAGAACCCGGATCGATTCCCCAAACCAATTCCTGCAGTTCTCTTCCAGAGCATCATCTGCCGGCAGGCTGTAAGAATCGCGAAAAGGCGTTACCATCTGGGTGTCTCCGGAATCGGTATTCTCATCATAGATCCGGTATACATAGACCAGGCCGCTTTGAAATTCCATATAGATGGACCGATCCTGGCGGCTGCAGTAGGTAATCGTTCCCTGTGCCTTCCACTCTTCCGCCAGCGCTTCCGCTTCATCCAGCACGGAGGTCTGATTTTCGTCCGCCACATATCCGTCCTCATCCGCATAGGTATTCCAGATCTCAGACAGCCGCCCGGTACAGTCGTCAAATTCCCGCACCTCTTCCTCTGTCAGCTGCGCTTCCTCAGAATCCGCTTCCAGCCATCCGGCGTATAATACCAGATCTGCTTCCAGGGAAGTTTGAAAATCAAAGGGTTCCGTACAGGCTTCATCCGTGTACCAGCCATGAAACACATATCCGTCCCGTGTCGGATAAGGCGGACAGGACGCGGCAGCGCCGGAAAGGACCGTCTGGTCCTCCGGTTTATAATCCCATTCTCCAAGTCCGTCGCCGCAGGAAAAATGTACAGTTAAAGTTTTTTTATTTTCCCCAAATCCCCCTGACAGAACATACAGCGCACCGAGTCCTCCGGCTGCCAGAATGATCACTGCCAGTATGACAGCCGCTGCCTTCCATTTTCTTCCTTCTGGCTTTGCTTTTCCGGAGCGCTGCGGATTTGCCTGATCACCTGATCCATTCGGAGCGGACATTCTGTCCGGGACTTTCCATCCGCACTGGGAGCAAAACCGATCCCCTTCTTTGATTTCTTTTCCACAGTTTCTGCAGTAGCGTTTCATTCCGTTCTTCCTTCTCCTCTTTGTCCGTTCCAGACATGCGTTATCCGGAAGCGTTCTTTGATTCTCATGGAAAACACTTTAAAATTTATGATACTTGGAAGACGGTTTTGTGTCAACCTACGGCAAATTCTGTGGCATTGTTTTTGTTCTGAGCTTTCTCCGCAACCATTATGGAATTAAAAAACCGTTAAACATGAAACCGGTCGCAGAAAGCATAGCAGTCCAGGCAGATCAGCTTTTCAGTTTTCCGGCCGCAGATCTGGCTTCCCTGCTGTCAGTAACCATTCCGGCATAGTCCATTCCGTACAGTTTCGCGAAGCGCTTCATGGTATACGCTCCCTTTTCCAGCATCCAGGGCTCCGGCGCCGCTCCCTGGAATACAAACGCGAGAGTTTTTCCTGACAGGGCTCCCGGGCTGACAGGACCATAAAAACGGTCCAGCAGGTTTCGGACCGCGCCGCACATGTTGTGCCAGTAAACGGGAGAACCAATCACGATCAGATCCGCCGCTTTCATTTTCTCCAGAATCTCCGCAAACTGATCATCGTCAAACTGCTGTCCGTAGGCGTACAGCTTATAATCCACCAGATTCAGCGTATCATACTGCTTTCCGGCAAGAAGCTCGCCGGCCAGCCGCGCTGTATTCCCGTTTTTGTTTGGACTTCCGTTCACAAATAAAATCTTCATATGAATTTGTAACAACTCGTATACGAAAAGGTTCATACTGTACTTATGCCTGCCGGGAGACGGCCGGAACATATTTCCGCAGATCTCTGATCACATCTGCCAGCGTAATGGATTCCAGTTCCCGTTCCATGGCAGTCTGTACCCGGAGCAGCTTGTCGTCCAGAATATGGTGGATATTTTTCCCCACCGGACAGGCCGGGTTGGGGTTTTCATGAAAATGAAACAGCGCATTTTCCCCGACGCATTCCACTGCGCGGTATACGTCGAAAAATGTAATCTGTTCCAGCGGCCTGGCCAGGGCCGCGCCTCCGGTTCCTCTTTTCACCTCGATCAGTCCCGCGTCCTTTAACTGGGACAGGATCCGACGGATCACGACCGGATTGACATGGATACTGGCCGCCAGAAAATCACTGGTGACTTTATACTCCTCTTTAAAGACTTCCATACAGGTCATCATATGGATGGCAATGGTAAATCTGCTTGAGATCTGCATGATTTCATCCTCCTTCAGATTTTCATTTTACCTGAAGTATGCGGTCATGTCAATTTTATTGTAAACTTAATTGTTACACACCTGTCTCAGCGGCCGCGCGGAGTCCTGCGTCAAATTTTCTGATTCAGGAGCGCGTCGTAGAGTCTGAGATCTTCATCCTTATAGACGTTAAAGATCACCCGTTTCACTGATGTATCCGGATGGGTATCCAGCCATCCGCGGACAGTCCGGACCGCCGTTTCAGCCGCTTCTTTCTGCGGAAACATAAACACGCCTGTGGAAATGCAGCAAAAGGCAAGACTGTTCAGGTGGTGCTCCGACGCCAGTTCCAGACACGACCGGTAGCAGGAGGCCAGCAGCTCCCTGTGCCTGCGGGTCAGAGGGCCGTTGACAATGGGACCGACCGTATGGAGCACATATCGGGCGGGAAGGTTGTATCCGGGCGTGATCTTCGCGCGGCCGGCCGGTTCTTCATGTCCCTGTTCCTCCATGATCTCACTGCACCGGAGCCGCAGCTGAATCCCCGCCTTGCTGTGAATGAGATTATCCACACAGTTGTGCAGGTTCCGGAAACATCCCAGAAGCGCTGAATTGGCCGGATTGGTGATGGCGTCAGCCTTTAAGGCAGTGATGTCTCCCTGCCACAGGACAAGACGCCGGTCCGTTCGGCACGGTTCCAGACCGTCCGCATCGGTAATCCCGGCAGCCCGGTTTTCTTCCTGGAGATATTTATCCTGAATCCGCAGAAATTCATCGCTGATCGGATCCGGCATCCGCACATTCATCAGAGCCCTCAGCAGGTTCTTCTGCCCCTGTATGTCATCCGGAATCCGCTCCTGCTCATAACAGGGATTTTCATCCAGCAGATATCGGATCATCCATATGCGCTGTTCTTCGTGTGTCATCTGATCACCCTTTCCTTTCTGAGCTCCTCACTGATGTCCCGGACAGCGCCGGCTATGTCCGCGTTGATCCCCACGGCTCTCCCGCCAAAGCTTTCCGGTACGGCCGCTTCATTCCAGTGACTGTCCTCAACAAAATGCTGGTCACACCGCAGGTGCATCGCCATATTTCCGCCGCAGACCGGACATCTGGGAACCATATAGGAAGGGATCAGGCAATCCCGTCTCGCCTGATTCATCTGTCGGAACATGGGAACCGCATCATATGCCCGGTCATGGCATCCTTTTTCACACTGGATCTCCCCATAGTCTCCCTGAGTGGCAAAGATCACTTCGTCAGAAAATCCCGCCTTCCAGAACTGATGATCCACATTGGTCGTGAGAACAAAATGGGGACGGTCTTTGACCACTTCATAGACAGCCCGATAAAGCGGCAGTCCCTCCGGCTCGATCCTGTTCAGCCAGGCATGTTTTGACCAGTATCCCCACTTTGACTCTTCCGACGGAAACGGATAGAACCCGGCGCTGTACATGTCTGTCATATACGCGGCCCCGTATTTTTCAATAAATTCTCCGAAATTTTCCGTAAACCGTCTTCCTCCATAGGCCAGTCCCGCTGCTGTGGAAAGCCCCGCGCCCGCTCCGATGAGCACCGCATCCGCTTTCAGAAGAAGCTGCGCCGCCTCCTGGATCTGCTGCGGATACGGAGTGTCCTGAAACACATAATCCCCGGCGGGAATCCCGCTGACAAACTGAGAAAAATCCATTTTTACTGCCATGTCCTTTTTTGCCTCCCTGTCCTGTCCTTTTTCCTGTCCTTTTCCCGGTACTGCCGTATTTTCAATGTCCTGTTATTTTCTCACGACGCTGATTCTTTCCCGGATATGATCTCCCTTTGTGATCTCATCCACCATTGCCGCCGCATAGTCGGCGTAGCTGATGATGCTTTCTCCTTTTTCATTGAGCGTCAGCTCTTCTCCGCCCAGGATATAGTGTCCTGTCTTTTCTCCGTCTGCCTGGAAGTCTCCCGCGGGGCTGATGTAAGTCCAGCGTACATCCTTTCTCTCACGAAGCTCCCCCAACGCCTTTACCATGGCCGCGTCTTCATTTTGTTTCCTCCTAGTATTTATTGTTGTAATATTTCTTGTTACATCTTGTGATATTAAAATATCACAGTTTTGATGTAATGTAAATAGTTACATCAATATTTTTCAATTTTTTTGAGGAAATTCTCTGATTATCCGGAATCGGTCATCGCTTCAAACCGTTGCCCGGCGGCTTTCAGTCTGCGTCTGGGACAGAAGCTTCTTAATCCGTCCTGTTGCCTCTTCCGGCAGCTGTCATGTATAATGAAATTAATCAGAGGGAGGGATCAAGATGAACCGCACTAAAAAAATTTTATTTGCACTGCTCGCCGCGGCGGCAGGGACAGTGATCATTCTGGCCGTTTTTCTTTTTCGGCATCAGAACGTAAACATGGAGCAGGTTTATGAAGTTTATTCACAGGTCCGCGAAAGATTTCGTTCCATTGAGGAATCTTATCGCACAGAGGACGGCACTGTTCCGTCCGAGGATCTGGAGCCGCTGCTGGACGAGCTGGAAAAAGCGGCGTCTCAATATCAGGACCAGGATCTGATCACCGGCTACAGCCGGGAAAACAGCGGGATCTACATGGAGCTGGAGTACTGTGTCGGCTATCTTTACAGTCCTTCTGTCAAAGACAGCATGGCAGGCGGATCCGTGTCTTCTCCGGCGCTGTCTGATCCTGCCCGGGCCTCCGGCGTGACACGGTCTCCGGCATCCTCTTTCGCTTCCTCCGCGTTTTCTGATCTGACTGCCGCTTCCGGCCTGCCGGGCGAAATTCTTACAGTCGAACCCTATGCCAACAACGCGGAATTCATCTCCAATTATGTTCTGAATGGTCTTAAAAGTCCGGATCATACCGCGGCCATCGTCGCCAACGCGCTTCCGGAAACCTATACATTTACACGCGCCAACAACCGGGACAGCTTTTCCTATGAAGACAGCTCCGTCCTCAGCCGGAAATCCATCATCATCTGGTATGGACACGGCGACTATACAGACCTGTACGGGCCCGTTCTCGGCAGCACTCTGGAATCCACTGAAGAAAACATGGTTCTGTATTCTATGGAACTGGCCTCTTTTGACGGAAAAGCGGAAATGATCATTTCCGGCGATTATCTCGCGTTTACGCCCTGGTATTTTGAACATCATCTGGAAGACGGTTCTTTAAACGGCAGTCTTGTATATCTGGCTGCCTGCCACAGCATGCAGGACAGCCGGCTGGCCGATGTATTCCTGAAAAAGGGCGCTTCCCTCACGGCAGGGGCCACCGACAAAATCAGTATCTCCTACAATCTGTATATGATGACGGATTTCTTTACCGGGCTGACCACTCTGGATGAAAACGGAAATTATATGACGGCAAATGAGGCACTGGACTACGCGCAGGGGCTGAACGGAAGCACGGATTTTGCCCTTTTCGGATGCCATGCGTCCGTAATCCTCCGATATGCCTCAGAAGAAGAAACATACCGCCTCATACCGGCCGCGGGCGAAAACCAGACAGTTTTCCCGGATCCGGAGGAATCGTCTGAAGATCAGGATCCTGCCGGCGCCGCAGGTTACCTTCAGGATACTGTCCTTCCCCGTTATCAGTATACCTCAGGATCTTTTTCACTGAATTATGAATTTATATCCGGTGATTACACCGATACTTATTTTTATCAGTGTGAAAATGAATACGTGGCCTTTCTGGGAAGCAGCTTTTATGATTTTGATCAGAACGGGACAGAGGATCTGCTCACCCTGACCATGGAAACCACAACCGGCGACATGGAAAAGCAGATGCTGGGAGACAGAACAAATCTTGGCGTTTTGAGCCTGGCAGAAACGATATATACCTTCGATCAGGACGGCGCTCTTCTGCATACCTACCGATATCACAGCCAGATCACCCCTGTCCTGAAAGAACAGATCGATGTGTGGCAGATTGGAAATCATATGATCTCCCTCTGGGCATCCGATGACGACAGCGCTTCGTCGGATACACGGAATAACGATGAACATTCTGATGATCTTTACCTGATCACCATAAACTGCAATGAAGAAAAAGAGATCGAGAGAGACCGCGACTGGTACAACCGCCGCTTCGGCTTTCTGTCAAATGACGGTCAGTATTTCAGCCAGCTCCGCCATTTTGTCTCAGGAGAGCCTGATCCGGATATTCTGTACGCGGGAGGAATGAGCGGAGAAACCGGACTTTTCGCTGCCGAGGAGGATGCCTGCGGGCAGATCCGCCAAAACGCGGAAGCCGTTCTGGGAACAGACGCCTTTACCCTGCTTCCCTGCACATGGGAAACGAGATGGGAAAATCCTTTTTTCCAGTTTGACGGCAGCAGCGATCTTCATATTACGCTGAAAGCTGATTCCACAAATACATTCCATTCAGGAACGGCCGGTACGACCACCTTTTCTCTTTCTCAGTGAGCCGGCGGCGGCCTGAGGCCGCCGCCGGCAGAGCTGAAGATATGAAATCACTGCTTTCTGAAATAGGACGCGATCTCCTTCATGCGGGCACTCTGGACTGTTTGGAAGGGACAGCGCCGGTCACAGTGGCCGCACCCGATGCAGACGTCCGCCTGAACAGTCAGTTTTTGATAATGACCGGCCGCCATCTGATCGCCCGCCTGCGCCAGATCATAATATTTGTTGACCAGTCCTACGTCAATCCCCGCTGGACAGGGCAGGCAGTGGTTGCAGTAAACGCAGCTTCCCTCCGCGGCTGCCGGCGTGAATCTGCCGATCACAGAATAATCCTTCTCTTCCGCCGGCGCATTTACAAAGCCCAGCAGGTCCTTCAGATCCTCCATGCCCCGCACGCCGGGCACCACGCTCAGCACGCCGGGCCGGTCCAGAGCGTACTGAATACATTGGAACCGGATCAGCTGATTGGGAATCGCCATGCACAGCACAGTCCAGAAAGCGCCGAAAAACGCGGTGGTTGAGAGGGCGTATTTTAATGTCCGGCGGATCCGTTCTCCCTTTCCGGCCCCGAAATTCGTGGAAAAGATCGGCTGCGATGCTTGCCCCGTTCAGCCCATCAGGCCGTTTTCCGCATGAAACAGCCGCAAAACAAAAAGGGCCGGATAAAGAAACAGACATCTCAGTCCGTGCCTTTATCCAGCTCATCATTTCCTCCGAATGATTCACCCTCCGGGCAAGTAGTTTTATCCTAGCATATTTAGCCGATACGTCAAGACAGTGTTTTCGGCATTACCGGCGGCTGATCTCCTCAACGGCCAGGATGGTTCCGGTCGCCCGGCATACATCCGTATCACATTCTGCCTGAAAAGAAGCATCTTCAATCTGAGCACCCGCCGCTTCCAGCTGCCCGCAGTAAAGCAGAAAACGCGCCTCCGCCTGCGCTTCGGCCGCTTCCTCAGAATAAACAGCCTGTGTATCCTGATATTCTCTTACCGTTACGGTCCCAAATCCCAGCGGCAGATAAAAATTCCCCCACACATGAATCTGACTGTAGCTGTCGATCTGGTCGCTGGCCGGATACTCCCCCTTCCTGCCGGGAAGATACAGGCGTTTCCCAAAGAACCACAGATAATGCCTGCTCGTTTCTTTTCCGGTATAATGCTTTTCAGAAAACGTCATGGGAAAGCTGTCCTCATATCCATAGGAAATTTCCGCGAACACATCTCCGTCTGCCTGAACCTGGCTGGAGCTGATCTCACTGCCGCTCTCATCATAAACTGTTACAGTGCCTGAAATCAGAAGCTGTCCCGCTTCCACCTCATCGCCCACATGAACGGCCGGCGTACCGGTCCTGGTGACCATGGATACGATCACCCCGGCTTTCTCCGCCGTTATATCTCCTGTATTCACTTCATTCCCGTCAGGCGCCGTCTCTTCCATCACGCTGTTTTCTCTGACCTGGATGATCAGCCTGGTGCCGGTAATTTCAGCCGACACCCAAGTAATATCATGATACTGGTTCCGGATCTCTTTCTCGATCTCTTCACAGACGATTCCCGCCTTCGGCATCCCGTGGACATAGCCCAGGGATTCCAGATAATTCAGCAGGATGCTGTCCGTATATTTTGTGTTGCCTTCCAGCCTGATATCCCAGATATAAAGAGACGACCCGTAGAGAAAAGCGGTGCACAGGAGGATGCCCGCAAAAAAAGCCAGCCGCTTTCTGCTTCTTCTGATCCAGAAAGGAAGTCCCTTTTTCTCCGCGATCTTCAGCCTGACCTGTGCTTTTCTGGCCAGCCTGCGGGCCCTGCAGAAATCGCAGGGATGCATCTGAAAAGACAGTCCGTCCTGCTTTTTCTGGATTCCGCTGAAGCAGATTCCATGGAATGTACACAGATTAAAAAAACGCTCCGGACTGACGCCGGATACGGTTACGGTCAGGATTCCCCGGAAGCCGCCCCGTTTATTCATAAATGATTTCACAAATCCTTCCCTCAATCTTCATGGATTCCCGGTTAAAGTAAGAAATCATCAGATTTTTTCCGGTAATGCGGATCCTGCACATACCAGAAAGGATCCGGACGCACTCGGGACTGTATTCCAGGATTCCTTTATGGTTTTCAATGGTCAGCTCCCTGCATCCGATCGCAGTGATTACGGCGGCTCCCAGACACAGATCCTGCGGCAGCTCCAGAGCCGACACCAAAGCCTCTCTGCCAAGCTTCATCGAAGCCCCTCTTTCCTGCAAGTATAATTCAGTTTATGAAAACGGCACAAAAAAAAGAACCGCTGAATATCAGCGGTCCTTCTCTGCACAATTAATTGTATTTACGTTTTCTAGCGGCTTCAGACTTTTTCTTGCGTCTGACGCTGGGTTTTTCGTAATGCTCTCTTTTACGAATCTCCTGCTGAATGCCGGCCTTCGCACAGTTTCTCTTGAATCTGCGCAGGGCACTATCTAAACTCTCATTGTCTTTTACAATAACGTTTGACATAGACTCACACCTAACCTCCCTCCAGTTGTGTATTGTGCAAATACAACTGTGTGGGTATATTTATCGCACTAAAATTAGTATACCACAAATTACGTTTTCGTCAATACCTATTTTACCTGTTCGGCCACGACTTCCGGGACTTTTTTCAGCGCGTCCAGGATTCCGGCGGGATTCTTTCCGCCGGCCTGAGCCATGCCGGGGCGTCCGCCGCCGCCGCCGCCCACCAGAGAAGCGATGGCCTTGATCAGATTGCCCGCGTGCGCGCCTTTCTTCTGCGCGCCGTCCGTAGCGGTCGCCATCAGGCTGACCTTTCCTCCGGTTTCGGAAATGATCACCACTACGCCTTCTCCCAGCTTTTCCTTCAGCTGATCGCCCAGATTTCTCAGCCCGTTCATGTCTACATCCCGAACCTGGATCGCCAGCACTTTGACGCCGTTTACTTCCTGCACCTGGTCGAGAACGTCTCCCACTGCCTCATTGGCCAGTTTGGCCTTCAGCTTTTCGCTTTCCGCGTGGAGCGTCCGGATTTCCTCCTGAAGGGATTCTATTTTCTTCACCAGACCCGACACCTCTGTTTTGGCCGCTTTCGCCGCGTCATGGACCACCTGCTCCAGATCGTCATAATAACGGAATACGCCTCTGCCGGTCAGAGCCTCGATTCTCCTGACACCGGCCGCGATACCGGATTCCGAAAGGATCTTGAAAGCCGTGATCTGAGAAGTATTGGACACATGGGTGCCGCCGCACAGCTCCTTGGAAAAATCTCCCATGGAGACAACCCGCACCTGATCCGCGTATTTCTCGCCAAAGAGAGCCATGGCTCCCGCTTTCTTTGCCTCATCAATACTCATAACTTCCGTGACGACAGGCTCAGAAGCGGCGATTTCCCGGTTGACCAGCTCCTCAACCCTGGAGAGTTCTTCCTTCGTCATGGCGGAAAAATGAGTAAAGTCAAAACGCAGCCTGTCCGCGGCCACATAGGAGCCGGCCTGCTCCACATGGTTTCCCAGAACCAGCCGGAGTGCCTTCTGAAGCAGGTGCGTGGCGCTGTGATTTTTACAGGTTTCTGACCGGTTTTCCGCATCCACCGAAAGGGTCACGGAATCTCCTGCCGCAAAACGGCCTTTGACAACCTGTCCGATATGGCCGTATTTCCCGCCCTGCAGATGGAGCACATCCGCGACGGCGAATTCACTTCCGTCCGCTCCCGTGATCAGGCCGATATCCGCCTTCTGTCCGCCCATGGTGGCGTAGAAGGGCGTGCGGTCTGTGATGACAGTCCCTTCCGTTCCTTCCTCCAGCGCATCCACGATCTCATCCTTTGTCGTCAGCGCCGTGACCGTTCCCTCTCCGCAAAGGGTATCATATCCGATAAACTCCGTTGTCAGAGCAGCGTCCAGATTCTGATAGATGTCATCCCTGCCCATATAATTGCTCTTTTTCCTGGAGCTTCTGGCCATCTGCCTCTGGACTTCCATCGCTTCTTTAAATCCGGCCTCGTCCACGGAAAACTGCTTTTCCTCGAGGATCTCCCGGGTCAGATCCAGCGGGAATCCATAGGTATCGTACAGACGGAACGCGTCCTCTCCGGACAGCTCTTTCTTTCCCTCCGCGGTCAGCTTCTCCTCCAGCTCTGCCAGTATGCCGAGTCCCTGGTCGATGGTCTTATTGAACTTCTCTTCCTCCTCTGTGAGGACCTTGAAGATCATCTCCTTCTTTTCCTCCAGCTCCGGATATCCGTCCCTGGAAAGCGCGATCACGGTCTCGCTGAGTTTGGCCATGAATTTGCCCGGAATGCCGAGCAGCCGTCCGTGGCGGGCCGCCCTGCGCAGAAGCCGCCTGAGCACATAGCCTCTTCCTTCGTTGGAAGGCATGATGCCGTCAGAGATCATAAACGTGCAGGAACGGATATGATCTGTGATCAGGCGCAGGGACACATCCTTCTTTTCATCCGACTGATACGTCGTGCCTGCCAGCTCGCATACCTTGTCGAGAAGCGCCCTGATGGTATCAATCTCAAAGATGGAGTCCACGTCCTGGACCACCACCGCGAGACGCTCCAGCCCCATGCCCGTATCAATATTTTTCTGAGACAGCGTGGTATAATGGTTGTGTCCGTCATTCTCAAACTGAGTAAATACGTTGTTCCAGACCTCCATATAGCGGTCGCAGTCGCAGCCGACGGTACATCCAGGCCTGCCGCAGCCGTATTTTTCTCCCCTGTCATAATAGATCTCGGAACAGGGACCGCAGGGGCCTGCCCCATGCTCCCAGAAATTGTCCTCTTTCCCAAAACGGAAAATCCGGTCCGCGGGGATCCCGATTTCCTGATTCCAGATATCAAATGCTTCATCGTCATCCAGATAAACGGAAGGATAAAGACGGTCCTGATCCAGTCCGACAACTTCAGTCAGAAATTCCCATGACCATGCAATGGCCTCGCGCTTGAAATAATCTCCAAAGGAAAAATTTCCGAGCATTTCAAAAAATGTGCCGTGGCGCGCCGTTTTCCCCACGTTTTCAATGTCGCCTGTACGGATACATTTCTGGCAGGTCGCCACCCGTCTGCGGGGCGGGATTTCCTGTCCTGTGAAATAAGGCTTGAGGGGCGCCATGCCCGCGTTGATCAAAAGCAGGCTGTCATCATTCTGAGGCACCAGAGAAAAACTCTTCATGATCAGATGACCTTTGCTCTCAAAGAAATCCAGGAACATCTGTCTTAACTGGTTCACACCGTATTTTTCCACAATCATTCCTCCATCTACAATAGAATGTCAATTGATCCTGTCGGTGTACAAGAGACAATACGCCTTCCGGCATACTGCCTCTTGTACACTGACTTTACCATCGTATCACATACATTTTGTTTTCGCAAGTTATATCAGACGCCCGGATCCACATTCAGGCCGGTGCCGCAGGCCGCTTCCACAGCCAGTCTGTCGCACCGCTCATTCTCCGGATGGCCCGCGTGTCCTTTGATCCAGCGAAATGAGACCTGGTGAGGCTCCTTCGCCCTCAGCAGACGCTTCCACAGATCCACATTTTTGACCGGTTCATTTTTGCCCCGCTTCCAGTCTTTCCTGATCCAGCTGTCGATCCAGTGCTCCGTGAAAGCCTTGACCACATAGGCTGAGTCTGAAACGATTTCCACCTGACAGGGGCGGTTCAGCGCTTCCAGGCCCGCGATCACCCCCATCAGTTCCATGCGGTTATTGGTGGTTTTTTCATAACCGGCAGACAGTTCTTTCTCATGAAGCTGTCCGTTCTTGTCCACATACTGAAGGACCGCTCCATAGCCGCCGGGACCCTCCGGGTTGCCTCTGGCCGACCCATCCGTATAAATTGTCACTTTCATCATATGCGTTTTTCCTTTCTGTCAGGACAGACTCCATTCCCCGGTCCGGACAAACCGCTCCGCCATCTGCCTTGCCTCTTCCACAACAGTGCTGTCATATCCCATGATGCTCAGGAGCCGGATCGCGTTCCGGGTCTCCGCCCGTCCCTTTTCCAGTTTATAGGAGAACGTCACATCATTATCCTCCACCTGTTCTTCAAAATGATAATTGGCGTAAATGCCCTCTAGCAGTCTGGTCAGCTCGATATCATGCGTCGCCGCGAATACCAGGACATTCCGGTCCTTCATACTCTCCAGGATCTTGGAGGAAGCGGCGATCCGTTCCACCGTATTGGTGCCCCTGAGCACTTCATCCACAAAGCACAGGACCGGGCCCTCCCCGTCCAGGGCATCCAGGATCCGCTTCAGAGACCGGATTTCCACCATATAATAGCTTTCTCTGGTCTCCAGGCTGTCTGTCAGCGCCATGGAAGAATAAATCCGGAAAAACGCCGTCTCAAAAGAATCTGCCGCCGCCGTATAAATGGTCTGAGCCAGAATGGCGTTGACGCCGATGGTTTTCAGGAAGGTGGATTTTCCCGACGCGTTGGAGCCTGTGACCAGCACAGAACGGTCCTCTTCAATGGAATTCTTGACCGGGTCGTCGATGAGCGGATGATAAATATTCCGGCAGCTGATCGACGGCTTCTCTGTTTTGCGGAAAACCGGCCTGCAGTACGCCCCCAGATATTCCCGGAAGGAACCGATGCACAGCCCCAGCTCCAGCATGCCCATGGTCTCCATCAGACGGTCCAGGACCTCTCCTTTATCCTTCACGATCCTGGAAATCCTGCGGAATATGAGGAGATCCAGATGCGTGATCATGCAGAAATAATCCAATACAGCCTGAATGAGGGAAGCGCCTATGCCGCTGCCCTCCACCAGGATCCACGCCTGATCCCGCACCGGCTTCAAAACATCACAGCATTCCCTGAGCCGCTTCTTATAAGGTTCCAGCGTCTCTCCGTCGGATGCCGTCCTGCTCAGCCTGAAGCCGTATTCCACCAGATCCGCCACCTGGGACATACACTGGAAATACTGTCCCACATCTCCCTTATACTTGTAATACGTGACCAGATTCAGGACGATCACGCCGATCAGAATGCCGACCCCCATGGAGGGCCTGAAGGCAAAGAACACAATGCTTGCGGCCAGAAGCAGCATTGCCGCGATGTGAGGCCATACCGCAGGCACCGGCATGTCCGAGAGCCTGCCGATATAATCTGCCAGAGCGATCCTCTTTTTCCTGCCCATCCTGGCAAAGCTGATGGCAAATTCCTCCCGTTCTTTCTGGTGGCCCACAAAATAATCCGCCAGAGCGGAACGCGCCTTCAGTACCTCCGGATCCGACTGCGGCGTTCTCAGCGCCCAATACAGATATTCTTCTCCCACAGCGGAGCCTGCCGTGTTCATCAGGAGAAATATATCATCCATCCCCATATCGTTCCAGGTGATATCATCAAGAACTCCGTCTTTTCCCTTTTTATTTTTAAAATAATGGGAAATCTTTTCAAATTCCTCCAGAGAATATTCCCGGTCAGGGATCTTTCCCCATTGCTCCCGCACCTTCCGGCACATCGTTCTGTACTGTCTGCGTTTGAAAAGGATATACTGCACCAGCAGGATCACCGCCACAGCCAGGAAAAACGCAAGATACATCATCGTCTGTCTGTCCATATTTTCTGTCCTTTGATTTTGTTTTTTTCCAGTATAAAATCTCCGCTCTTCAAAGTCAAGCGCCGGCAGACAGAAGAAAACGCTCCTTTCTCCTCTGTCTGCCGGCACCGGAAGAGCCCTCTCCCGCCCTGAAAGAGTCCTTTTCCCGCATCAGATGATGATGCAGATCATTCCGCCGTTGGAGTCATTGATAATCTTCTGCAGCGTTTCCTGAAGCTTCATCTGGCAGGCATCTGTCATCTGAGCGATCTTTGCCTCCATCCCGTCTGTCACGATCTGTTCTATGGATTTCCCGAAAATGCTGGTATCCCACACACCCTCTTCATGATCCCGGCTGTTTTCGCGGATATAGGCGATCAGATCCTCCGCCTGCTTTTCATCTCCTACGATCGGCGCCAGTTCTGTTTCGATAGACGCGCGGATCAGGTTGACAGAGGGCGCCTGGGCATGGATCTTGACGCCGAATTTGTTTCCGTGCCGGATGACTTCCGGATCATCCAGAAGGATTTCACTCCGTTCCGGCATGATCACACTGTAGCCCTTCTGTTTCACCACCTCCATCGCCCGCTTCATTTTGCCGTATTCTTCCCGGCTCTGGGCAAACTGCTTCAGGATGCTCATAAGCTGATATTCTCCCTCTATGGGCATTCCCGTGTAATCACTGAGGATCTGATAGTAAACGCCGTCCGCCACTTCGATATCCATGGCAACCCTGCCGTCCGAAAGATCAGCCCGTCTGAGTTTGATGCACTTTATGGCCTCTCCCATCTCACCTGCGTATTCCGCAGACAGATCCTTCATCTGGACAATGGATTCCATCATGTTCCGGACAAGTTCCAGCATTTTTTCCTTCAGCCAATGGGCGGCAGGCAGGATCTCCGCCCATTTCGGCATATAAAAATCCAGTTCTGATACAGGAAATTCATTGAGCACTTCCTCAAGAATCCGTGTGATGTCTTCTTTTTTCAGCTGTTCGCAGTTCACCGGAAGCACCTGCACGCCATACTCCGCGCTCAGCTCCGCCGCCAGCTTCTTCGCTTCCTCTGAATACGGCATCATGGTATTGAGCAGCATGATAAACGGCTTCCCGATTTCTCTGAGCTCTGAAATCGTCTGTTTTTCCGCTTCTATGTATCCCGTCCTCGGAATTTCTCCGAAAGACCCGTCTGTGGTGATCACAATGCCGATGGTAGAATGCTCCCGGATCACCTTTTCTGTCCCGATGGCAGCCGCCTGCGTAAACGGGATCTCATAATCATACCAGGGTGTTTTTACCATCCGCTCCTCTTCGTTTTCAATATGACCGCTGGCCCCGTCCACCATAAATCCCACGCAGTCGATCAGACGGACTTTGACATCCACATCATTCCCCACCTGGATCGCCGCCGCCTCCTTCGGGATAAACTTCGGCTCCGTGGTCATGATCGTTTTCCCCGCCGCCGACTGCGGAAGCTCATCCTGCGCCCTGCTCCGTTCATTGGCGTCTTTGATATTCGGCAGCACAAGGAGATCCATAAACCGTTTGATAAAGGTTGATTTTCCTGTCCGCACCGGCCCTACCACGCCAATATAGATCTCCCCTCCGGTCCTGGCCTGAATGTCCTTGTATACATGAAAATTGTCCATAAAAAATCCCTCCTGCATATGCTGATTAACTATATGCAGAAGGGTTTTCCCATTATGCGTATTTTACGTATTTCAGGACGGGCTGTTCATGTAATAATACTGCACATACCGAAGAGTATCCAGCAAATCATTCTGCTCTTCCGTCATTTCACTGTAGAGCGTATACTGACCGTTTGCGTCAAAGACCCCGAACTGACCGACTGAAGGAATCATTTGCATAAACGACAGCCGGAAACAGTCATAATCGTCCAGATCCCAGCCTGCGGCCTGCTTGATATAAGCGCCAAAAAAGTTCGCAGACATCAATGCGACATTTCCGGTGTTCCGCTCGTAATTGCTCCAGATAATATAAGGCGTAAGATAGCTCTGCTCCTCTGTGCGTTCATCTGTCTCTGACATTCCATACAGATATTGATAAAACTCATCTGACAGAGAAGGCTGATGATCTCCGAACATCACGATCATCACCTTTTCATCGGCCTGCTTATAATATTCCACCAATTCACCAAATGCCTGATCTGATTCATAAATCAGCGTCAGATAGCTGTTCACCTCTTTGCTGTCGAAGCCCTCTGTTTTGATCACAATATCTTCTGTATCAAAATCCAGATACCCGCTGTGATTCTGCATGGTCACGTTGAAAATAAAGATCGGCTGATCGTCTTTGTCTTCTGCGTATTCGATCAGTCTTTGAAAATTGCCGGCGTCAGAAACATAATCCCGTATTGTCGGGCAATCCGCGAAATAATCATAGGACAGAAATTCCTGAAAACCCATGAGCGGATATACCGTGCTTCTGTTCCAGTTGGAAGCGCCATAAGGATGAGAAGCCACAGCATAGTAGCCTTCCGCTTCCGCTGCCGACGCCAGACTGGCTGTATTATACTGCTTCCCATGGGCAGAATAATAAGAAGAATACGGTGAAAATGTACTTCCGGTCAGCACCTTGCTGTTTCCGCTTAAAACCTCCCATTCGGTATTGCAGGTTCCGCCGCCCAATACGGGAACCGACAGCCATCCCTTTTCCGTATTTTCTTCAAGTGAATGGATGTAAGGCATATAGTCCATATTTGTCTCAAAACCGCTGAGTACAGACAGGTCCGAAAAGGATTCATTCATGATCACAATCAGCTTGTCCGGTTTTTCATTTCCCAGATCCAGCTGGCCGTCTGACTGCTTCAAAAGGTTTTTCGCTGTCTCCTCATCATAGCCCTCCGGCTCCGTCATGATTCCTTCCCGCATCTGCATGCATGTTGTATAGAGCCATCCCATTGTACTGTAATTCGAGCCCGGATTCCAGGCATAATACGCTTCCGTGGGAAGACTCAGAAACACAAAGGACAAAATAAAAGACCAGGCACAGGCTGACAGAATATGGCAGGTCAGATTCCCGGCCCAAAATCCATATTTTCCCCCGGGCAGGATGCCGGAAAGCTTCTCTGACATATGCTTTCTGAGATCCCTGGCCGGATTCACCCGGCATAACAGGATTAAAAATATCAGAGTGCCCATGCAGAGGGCAGCATAGTGGACCGGAATACTATAATGGTAATTGCCCGCTACAGTCGCTGCAGTCCTGATGGCGTAGAAATCAGAGACCGAGATTTGAGATCCCCTGAACTGCATCACAAAATAATTGGCAGCGCCAAAAATATTTCCCACGACAGCAAACGAAACAGCCCCCTTCTGCAGGCCGAAAAGAGAAATAAAGATAAACAGCACGCAGTACAGAAGAAGAACCGAATATCCCATGTATACTGTTTCAATATCAAGATAGTTTCCTGTCAGGATCTCGCATTCATAGAAAACAAACAGCGGCAGAGCAAAAACAGCCGCAATATGAAGCGCCTTCAGGATCCTGCTTTCCCTCGGCCAAAAAAGAGCGGCAAGGAACCCAATATACAGAAGAATCAGCCAGAATCCAAAATTGACAGAATGATCAAACCGGCTGTAATGAACATAAATACTGGCATTCGTCGGGACACCTGCCGTCTCCAGCATAAATTCCCCCGAGAAATGATTGATGAAGATATCCGGAAGAACCGCTGCCGCCAGCCACGAAGAAGTTTCTCCCTCGCTGAGAGACAGATTGATATAATAGGTCTCTCCTTTTTTTAAAGAAACGGGAGAAGAGGGAATAGAGATACCGACTGTTACTTCATTATCAATCGGAGCCAGCTCGCTTCTGGAAACGGTCTGCTGATAAAGCGTATGATCTGCCCCATCCGTAATAGAAACTTCAAAAGTATTGGTACTGCTTTCTGTTTCCAAATCATAAAACTGAATCTGAATGGATTCCAGTTCATTGTCAGCGGCAGTAAAAGGCTGGCAATATACGGCCCCCGGTTCCATTACCTCCTGCTGCAGTGCAATCGTCTCATAATTATCTATAGCAACCCAAATAAATAACGCATAAATTTGACAAAGGTATTATAATTAAGGTAGAGGCGATATTTATGTTACACAATGAAGCAAGACATTTAATTATCCAAGCCC
>CAJFHG010000040.1 GCA_904379015.1 Candidatus Paralachnospira caecorum
TAGTCTGTGCATCGGAAATCCAGGTCAAAAAAATCCGCATGCTGCAGGCGATAGTCGACGGGCAAGAGTTCAAGCCATTCCGAATCGATCTTCTGTGCGGTATCTTCATCCAGAGTTGTCCATTCGCAGGCGATGGGGAATACCTGCCAGGTTTCATTCTCGATTTCAATGTATTCCGGCGGATCGGGATAATATTTGGCGAAGGTATCCTTTGTCAGGAACATAATGCAGTCCTTTGTTTCCTCCCATTCCTGTTCCGGAAACAGCGACTCGCTCCATCTACCCTCAAGGACCCGTCTGTTTGCCGTATAAATTCCTTCCCATGGTTCTCTCTCAGGCAGGGAACTGCCCGAATCCTGGTCCTGCCTGTCTTCCGGAGAACCTGTCTTCCGGAGAAGAACTGCCGCATCCTAAGAAGAGACTGCACAGAAAACATAAAAGAAGCAGCCGGAAAAGAGTGAATTTGATTACCGGTTTATTTTTTCTTGTATACCACATATGTACCGTCCTCGTAATAAGGGCATTTATCGTATCTATGGCCGACCAGAGGTCCGGCCCCCCATTTGGAGATGATATAGGCTGTTCCGGAAACAGTGGAGTTAACAATTCCGGAGTGCTTGGTGCCTGGGTTGCCACCTTCATCGGCATTGCCATAATAGATTTTTCCGCTTAAAAAGAAGATTGATATTGGAAACGGAGCTTCTGTTACAGAAATGATAAGATGAGTTGTTTTATGTGAATGATGAAGAACATATATTTAGTCGAAAATCACGTAAGTTATAAGTCCATTATGAGCTGTTTACAGGTCTGATTTGTAATCTCCGTCCCCTCCCCTCTGCAGCAAGATGTTCACTTTGATTATATAAGAAAAGAAAGCAGAGTACAATACCGTTTATCTTAAAATATTTAATTTTAATTTAGATATATTCGTTAAATACAGAAATCTTAATGCGCGACATCGTATAGAAAATAAATGGTTGACCTGATAAATCTGGCAGATTAAGAGATCCGTGAAGCCGGAATGAAGCCGGAAAGGGCATAAATAGTCTTGACATTTTCATATCACGGCGCTAAAGTATCCATGGGGAGCCGATGAAGTTCGGCTGAGAAATGGACCGTTTCGTTCATGACCCGTTGAACCTGTTGGGTAATGCCAGCGAAGGGAGCGATAAGGAATCTGATATTGTGACCGCTGGCGTCTGCCGGCGGTTTTTTCTGTCGCGGGCGTGTTTTCACTCCTGTCACGACAGGAATGGAGGCGGCGGAGCGCGCAGGAATCATTACAGAATAACGCCGTTAAAAGGCGGGACGAAAAGGAGAAAAAGACAATGAGTGAAAGTAAGAATGCATGGAAGCTGAGGGACGTGATCATGATGGCCGTCCTGGGCGTGGTATTTGCTGTCGTTTATATGGCAGTGTTTTATGGAGGAACCGCCATTTCCACAGCGCTGACGCCCTTCGGCCTGTCAGCCTTCGGTTTTGAGCTGATCTACGGTGTATGGTTTATGGCGGCTACGCTGGCGGCTTACATCATCAGAAAACCGGGCGCAGCGCTGGTGACGGAGATCCTTGCTTCCGCCATCGAGCTTCTGATGGGGAATTCCGGCGGCCTGACGGTCGTGCTGACCGGACTGATCCAGGGGCTGGGCGCGGAGCTGGTATTTGCGGCGTTCCGTTATAAAAAATGGAATTTTCTTTCCATGAGCCTGGCAGGCATGGGATCGGCCGTGCTGATCTTCTGCTATGAGCTGTATTATCTGAGCTATTATCTGCTGGCGCCGGGGATGCTGATCGCCCAGCTGGCAGTCCGCTTTGTGAGTGCGATCGTATTTTCGGGGATTATCTGCAAACTGGCCGGCGACGGCCTGGCAAAGACCGGCGTGGTCAAGAGCTATGCCATAGGCGCGTCGGCAAAGACCGGAAAAATTTATGATGAGGAGGATTAAATCATGGAAAAACTGAAAGTGATCCTGGACTGGTTTCCCAACACCAACCATACCGGCTATCTGCTGGCCCAGAAACGGGGATGGTTTGAGGAGGCTGGACTTGATGTGGAAATCTGCGGCGAGGTGCACGGGGAAATGGAAATGCACGGCGGAGATTTTGTCTGCGGACCGGAGATCGCCATGCTGGAATGCATGAACAGAGGAATCGGCATGACGGCTGTGGCAGTCATGACCCAGAAATGTGATTCCGGGATTGTTTCCCTGAAGGAGGCCGGGATCACCAGGCCGAGAGAGCTGGAGGGAAAACGGCTGACCCACTGGAGTCCGGAATGGTTCCACAAGGCCATGCGCCGGGTCGTGGAAAAGGACGGCGGAGATTATGACAAGATCAGCCTGGTGAACCTGGATGTGGGAGATATCGTGGCTACGCTGGGAAATGTGGCCGATGCCACATGGGTTTATGAGAACTGGGAGAACCAGGTGCTCCTTGAGGCGGGAAAAGAGATCAATTATTTCAATCTGGGCGATGTGGATCCCATCTTTGATTTCTGCGCGCCCGCCATGGCCGCCTCTCATCAGGTGCTGAAGGAGCGTCCTGAAGCGGTGCGGAAATTCCTGGCTGTCCTGGACCGGGCTTACCAGTGCGTGGCCGCCGATCCGGAGGGCACAGTGCTGGAGGTGCGGGACATGATGCCGGCGGACGCCACAGACGCGCTGCTCATCCGCAGCCAGAAGCATCTGGCGCCCATCCTTCTTGATGAAAACGGACACTGGGGCCGTATCTCGGATCTTCGCTGGAATCGGATGGCAGATTTCCTGGTGGAGACGGGCGTGATCGAGAAGCGTATGGACAACGAATACACCAACGAGTTCCTGCCGAGATGAGCATTCAGTTCGCAAATATTCAGTTTGGATATTCGGAAGGGGGAAAACCGCTTCTCTCGGACTTTTCGGCCCGGTTCGACGAGAAAAAGATCACCATTCTGACAGGCGCTTCGGGGTGCGGGAAATCGACCCTCCTTTATCTGGCGGCGGGAATTTATCCCCATAACGGAGGCTTTCTGGACGGGGGAAGCGTCCTGGTGGAGGGCGTTTCGCCGGAAAGCCTGGCGCCGAAGGAACGGTGCCGTCTGGTGGGCATGATGTTTCAGAATCCGGAGCTTCAGTTCTGCATGGATACAGTCAGGAATGAGCTGATCTTCTGCCTGGAGAACATCTGCATGGAACCGGACAGGATGGAAGCGGCCATGGATGAGGCGCTCGCGTTCTGTGAAATTTCTCATTTAAAGGAACGGACACTTCTGTCTCTGTCGGGCGGCGAACGGCAGAAGGTCATGCTGGCCTGCCTGACACTTTTTAAGCCCAAATGGCTGCTTCTGGACGAGCCCTTCGCGAACATCGACAATGCTTCCGCCGCCGCCATCGCGGCGAAGCTCAGGCAGATGCATGAGGAGTACGGCACCGGGATCCTGGCCGTCGACCACCGTCTGGATAACTGGCTGGGAGCGGCGCAGGAGGTCAGGATCATGGAGGACGGAAGGCTGCTTCCGGACGCCATGGACGCGGCGCGTCTGGATGATGAGCTTCTGGAGGAGCATGGCATCATCGTGCCCGGCCGGTCCTACCGGCCGTCTCTTCCGCCTGCCGAAGAAGGCGATGAAGTCCTGCGGATCGAGCATCTTTCTCTTTCTTACGGAAAAGAGACGGTGCTGAAGGATATCAGCGCGTCTTTCAGAAGAGGAAAGATCTATGCGATCGTCGGAGAGAGCGGCTGCGGAAAAAGCAGTCTGTTCGGGGCGCTTTCGGGGATCTGCCGGTACCGGGGAAAGGTATTTCTGGAAGGGCAGGATCTGAAATCAGGAAGGGGGCGCAGGCAGAGCGTCGGGAAGATGGGATTTGTCACTCAGAGTCCCCAGGATCAGTTTGTCAGCAGCAATGTCAGACAGGAGATCCTGACCAGCCTGAGGAAGAATCCGGAGGCGGAGGCGCTCTCAGAGGAAATTCTGAGGGGGATCCGCCTGTGGCGGTACAGGGAAGTGTCGCCCTATCTGCTCAGCCAGGGGCAGCAGAGGCGCCTGGGAGTGGCCGCGCTGGTGGCCTATGACTGCCATGTTCTGGTCTGTGACGAACCGACCTACGCCCAGGACCGGAGAAATACCATTGCCGTGATGGACGCCCTGGCCCGGCAGGCCAGAGAACATCAGACCGCGCTGATCTTCTCTACTCATGACAGGCAGCTGGCCAGAGACTACGCGGATGAAATTCTGATACTGGAAGGCGGTGAGCTGCATGCGATCCATTAATCCCGCCTGCAAATTTGCGGGACTTCTTGTGATGACGCTGGTGCTGGCCTGGTGGCATGATCCGGTGCTGAACCTGGCGGTGTTTCTTATGAGTGTGATTCTGATCCTTCTCAGCGGAACCAGGGTGAGATCCCTGTTTCTGATGCTGTCTCCCATCCTGCTGTTCGCCGTCGGCATGTTTTTCACGGGCTACCGGTTTTCCGCGGGCGGAGATATGCCGGTCAATGAAAGTACGATGCTGTTTGCCGATTCGGCTTTTGTGAACGGCATGACCCTGGCCTCCCGGGTGCTGGCCTACGGCGGAGTGGGATATCTCTTTGCGCTGACCACAGACAGGATTCTGCTGGTGCGGTCTTTCCATAAACAGTTCCATCTGCCCCAGGTATTTGCCTACGGCCTTCTGGCTGCCTGGGGGATCCTGCCTCATATGATCCAGGAATATAAGAGGACGAGGGCGGCGTTCCGGGCGAGAGGGCTGCGCGTGTTTGCCGTGTCGCCGGCGCTTCTGGCGCCCTTGCTGGTCAAATCGATCCGCTGGTCCGAGGAGCTGGCGGTAGCCATGGAATCCAAGGGATTTTCCGGAAAGGAGAAGCGGTCAGAGTTTGAACCGGTGCGGGTCCGGAAACGGGACTGGGTTTTTCTTCTGGTTTGCTGTATCCTGTTCCCGGCGGCGGCCGCAGCGGTTCTGATGTGATCCGGAAAAGAGGTGGGGGATGAAAATAAAAAAATGGTATGTGATCGTGACAGTATTAGGAGCTGTTCTGGCGATCTTTCTGATCGTTAAAATGCGCGGCAGTCATAATAGATCAACGTTAGGAAGACCGGATTCTATTGAAGTCAAATATGAAGGAAAAGCGCGTATATTAGAACCTGGAACAGATGAGTATGAAGAGATTTTCAAAGAGACAGAATCGTGCTGGGAATCCAGTATGGATCAGGGAAAACCATTGCGGGTCATGCTGACCAGAATGGATAGAAAGCCGGCCGGTACAATGGAAGTTACGTATCATTATGAAGAACCTGTGATCTGGTATTCCGGTATGACAGCGAATACTTATACCTTTTTCCCTTTCGCGGATGATCCCGGCACAGCAGCTCACATGTATATCTCCAGAGATGGCAATTATCTGGAAGAGGCCGTCGTCATTGTATTTAAACCTACGGAAAATTTAAAATTGCTGCTGCAAAACACAACAGAGAACTTCTGAACAGGAGCGGGCGGATCCGCACAGGGGGCTTGTGGCAGTTCCTGATTTATGGTAGAATGGGCAGAAGGCGTATGCGGAAAACGTATACACAAAGGTACAGAAAGAAACAGGAGGGCGCTGCCGTGGGAGACAATCATACACATACGCATATTCATACAGGACCGGACGGACAGGTAACGGAGCATACCCATTCTCATCCCAGTGACGGGTCCTCTCACAGCCATGACGGACATCACAGCCATACCCATACGCACACCAATACGAAGGCGGTGCTCAACAGACTGAGCCGCGCCATCGGACATCTGGAATCCATCAAGCGGATGGTGGAGGACGGCAGGGACTGCAGTGAAGTCCTGATCCAGCTTTCGGCGGTCAAATCCGCGATCAACAATACAGGCAAGGTCATTCTTCAGGATCATATCGAGCATTGCATCGTGGACGCGGTGGAATCGGGAGATCATGAGGCGCTGGAGGAGCTCAGCCGGGCGATTGACAGATTTATAAAATAATGGCGTGAGGGGCGGTAGTAGGATTTGAATTACATTGTTCTTGACCTGGAATGGAATCAGAGTCCCAGGGGAAAAGCGGGAAAACACGCTCAGATGCCCTTTGAGATCATTGAGATCGGCGCGGTGAAGCTGGACCAGGACAGAAAGATCGTGGGAAAATTCAATGAAGTGGTTCATCCGGCCGTGTATAAGCAGCTTCATTTTAAAACGAAAGAAATCCTTCATATTGAAATGGAGGAGCTGGAGGAAGCAAGAGGATTTGAAGAAGTGATCCGGGATTTTTTCCGGTGGTGTGGAGGCGATTATGTCATGTGCACCTGGGGATCCATGGATCTGACCGAGCTTCAGAGAAATCTTGCTTTTTTCAGGCTGCCCAATCCATTGCCGAAGCCGCTTCTGTATTATGATGTGCAGAAGCTGTTCAGTCTCCTGTACGAAGATGGAAAGAGCAGACGGTCTCTGAAGGACGCGGTGGAATATCTGAATATAGAGGAGACGATTCCGTTTCACAGGGCGTTTGATGATACGCTTTATACGGTGAAGATCATGCAGAAGATGGACCTGAAGGCAGTGGAGCAGTATCTTTCTGTGGATTACTTCCGGCTGCCTGATAAGAAGGAAGAGGAGATCCATCTTGATTTTGGCCGTTACGCCAAATATGTTTCCCGTATTTTTTCCACAAAAGAGGCCGCGACAGCGGATAAAACGGTGATGGCCACCAGATGTTACCGGTGCGGCCGGAGCCTGCGGAAAAAGATCCGCTGGTTCCCGGTCAACGGAAAAACCTTTCTGTGTCTGACCAGATGTCCTGAACACGGATATATGAAAGGAAAGCTGAGGCTCAAGAAGGCGGAGGGCGGCGGTGTTTTCGCGGTGAAAACCCTGAAGCTGATCTCAGAGGAAGACACGCAGCTCGTGTATCAGAAGAAAAAAGAGGCGGCCAAAAAGAAAAAAGAAAAAAAGCAGGCAGAGCAGTGATGCCTGCGGACATGGTCCGCAGGATCGCACTGCGGCGGATCGGATACGATGTTCTATGTCTGGTTTTTGCGGCGCCGTCTGGCTTTTCTGCGCCGTCTCCGGCCGCTGCGCGCCTTTATGACGCTGCGTCTTTTCCGGAGACACCGGTTGATGAAAACTGCCAGAAAAAGTATGGCCAGAATGCATAATATAATGGCCGCCAGGATCCATCCGTTTATAAACCAGGGGCCGTCTTCCGACGGCCCTTCGTATGCCGCGGCCGTCGTTTCGTGTTCTTCAAAATCAAAGTGCGCTTCTCCGTCATCCACCAGCAGCAGCTCGCCTGACCCCAGGACTGCGCCCTGGTAGGAATAAGTGATCCGGGCCACCGTATCAGACGAGATATCGGTGCTGAGGGTCAGCGTTTCCTCCAGGTCGTCTGAGCTGATATTGTTCGGAAGGATGACCCAGCTGTTTTCCTTCACCGCGAACGTGGCGGAGGAAGTGTCAAACACACTCTGGAGAGAAGAAAGCGTTTCGTCGTTCTGGGGATTCCGCCCGGTTTCTGACATGTCGCAGGCCGTGAAGCTGCCGAATCCGTAATCGAACATGGCAATGGTATCGTCGTAATGGGTCCAGTTGGTGTGCATGGAAACCGCGATCAGCTCTGTGTCCCCGCGCACCGCGTAAGTGACCAGGGTATTGCCGGCTTCCGGCGTATAGCCGGTCTTTCCCGCGACGGTGCCTTCGTAGGCGTATTCTGAATTGGTCAGCATTTTGTGGGCCTGCCTCAGATAACGGGGCTCCGGCTGCTTGTTGGTGGGCGGAATGGTGTATTTCGCGGCGGAGCAGATCTGGATGAAGGTCTCATTGTCGATCAGCGCCTGCATGATCAGCGCCATATCATGGCAGGTGGTGTAATGATTGTCGTCATGAAGGCCGTGGGCATTGACAAAGTGTGTATTGGTGCACCCCAGCTGGGCTGCCCGTTCATTCATCATTTCCGCGAATGCCTCTGTGCTGCCGGCAATGTGTTCAGCCAGTCCGTTGGCCACTTCGTTGGCGGATTCGAGAAGGAGCGCGTACATGCACTGCTCTACGGTGAGCTGTTCCCCCTCGGAAGCCGCGATGTTGCTGGAATCGGCTTCAATGCTGTATACGGCGTTGGCGGAAAAGGTCACCACATCGGACAGGGAAGCGTTTTCCAGGGTCAGGAGCGCCGTCATCAGTTTGGTGATGCTGGCCGGATAAAGCCGTTCGTCTCCGTTCTGGGAGAACAGCACAGTTCCGGTGCGGGCATCCATCAGAAGACCGGCTGTTCCCTGAAGGACAGGGCCGGCCGGCCAGGAAGCGATGAGAGAAGCGGGATAAGCCGCGGCAGCAGACGCGCTGCCGGAATCGGCTGTGCCGCCGGTACTGCCGGATGATGTGTTGTCCGCCGATGCGCTGTCCGTCGCTGAGCTGTCTGCTGCGGAAGACTGGACGGAATCCGTGTTCTCCGCGTCTGCGGCGCCGGCCGTCAGGGCGAGCGTTCCGGAGACGGACGCGCAGATGCAGAGGATTGCTGTTAAAAACAGGCAGAGGGCCCGATGGATTGTTTTCATTTATATGCTCCTTACAAAATTATTACAGGATCTTTCATATCTAACTCATTATAGGATAAAAAATGACAGGTGGCAAGCAAATCCTATTATATTTGAAAAAGAATCCTGTGTTGCGGGATTCTCCGCCTGAGGAGTCCTTTGATTCATGGGAAACGTCGCTTCCTATGAAAAGAAAATAGCCGAAAAAACGGGAGATTATACGGGGAAAATAACAGAAAATGAGAGGAAAATGGTAATGAGACTGAGAAATGTGAAGGGCGCCAGGGAAGCGCTGGAAGAAAATTCCTATGTGATCGAAGCGCCGGAGGCGTGCAGGGGAAAATGGCGTGAGGTGTTCGGGAACGAAAATCCTCTTTATATAGAAATCGGAATGGGCAAGGGACAATTTCTGCTCGAGCTGGCAAAACGTCATCCGCAGATCAATTACATTGGAATCGAGATGTATGCCAGTGTGCTGGTGCGCGCTGTGCAGAAGGCGGAGGGAGCCGATCCCGGGGAGGGCGTGCGCGCCATTGTCCCGTCGGAGCATAAAAACAGGCAGGAGCTTCTGTTTCCCAATGTCCGTTTTTTGAATATGCAGGCTGAATATCTGGAAAACGCGTTCCAGCCGGGAGAAGTGGACCGGATTTATCTGAATTTCTCCGACCCCTGGCCGAAAGCGCGCCACTGGAAAAGACGGCTGACCTCCACGGTATTTCTCGGCCGCTATGAAAAGATCCTGAAGGAGGGCGGGATTCTGGAGTTCAAGACAGATAACAGAGATCTGTTTGAATTTTCCTTAGACTCTGTGAAGGAAGCCGGCTGGAAGCTGGCCGCGTCTACCTTCGACCTCCATCATGATCCGGCGCTCTGTGAGGGAAATGTCATGACGGAATATGAGCAGAAATTTTCTTCCCGGGGCCAGGCGATCTGCAAGCTGGTTGCGCAAAACAGCAGAGCGTGTTAAGATAAAAAAGAATCTGTATAGCACAGCTTTGTGCGTCATATAATAATATAATCAATAACAGAAAATGATGGAGGAATGAGCCTTGAAGCGAAGGCCGGGTCTCCGGGAAAAGCTGTCGAGGGCGCTCTGCGACAAGCGGGAGCTCAACAGAAAGGTACTGAGAATCAAACGGTCTCTGGATGAAATCAGCGCGCTGCTCGACAAATCAGTCAAATAAGCGTTTGACAGGAATACAGGAGGAAGAATATGGCAGAAAAATTTAATCAGGATAATTTTCAGAAGGAAGTGCTCGAATCATCGGTTCCCGTGCTGGTGGATTTTTATGCGGAGTGGTGCGGTCCCTGCAAGATGCTCGCGCCGGTGATCGAGGAGCTGGCGTCAGAGTACGCGGGAAAGGTAAAGGTTGGAAAAGTCGATATAGACGAGTCCATGGATCTGGCTGTGCGCTATCAGGTTCAGGCAGTGCCGACTCTGATCCTTTTCAAGGGCGGACAAGCCGTGAAAAAAGTTTCGGGAGCGTATCCCAAGGCTGCCCTTGTGAAGGAATTTTCCATGGCGGACTAAAACGGAACAGGCGCGCCGGGAAATCAAAATGCGGCCGCGAAGCGGAGCCGGAGAGGACGCGCAAAAATAATCGGGAAAAATTGAAAAAAGTACTTGCATTTAGGAAAACATTGAGATATAATAATGTCCGTGCCCCAAAGACGAGCTTGAGGGGCACGGACATATAAGCGCTGCTAGCTCAGTTGGTAGAGCACCTGACTCTTAATCAGGGTGTCCAGGGTTCGAGCCCCTGGCGGCGCATTGAAAGCACTGTTTTCGATGACGAAAGAGCACCGGGGACGGTGTTTTTTTATTGTATTAAAAACAATGACACGGTCCTGAATATTGTCCTGAAGTTCCGGAGGAGCATATCTGATCATTCTGGCGCTGGTCGGATATGCGGCGGGAAATCCGTGATCAGTCATAGATGGATTCTCTGTTATATTCCAGGATGCTTCCGTCAGCGGCGCTGATCTCAAATTCGTATTCTGTTTCGCCGGAGACGAATTCGATTTCATAGAGAGCGATGCCGTCATCCCGGTCAAGCTTTGTCTTAGTAAAAGTTACCGCGTCTTCTGTCAGTCCGGCCGCGTCGAGAGCCGCGGATTTGGCTGCTTCCAGGCTGACTGCGGCGTCGGAGGCAGGGGCCGGATCGGGGCTGTAATGCTCGATGTCCTGGTCAAATGAGAGGACGGATCCGGAGTAGGCGTCGATTTCGTAATCGTACTCTGTGCTTCCGGCGTAGAATTCCACGTCGTAGAGCAGTCTGCCGTCGTCAAAATCCCGTTTTACGCTCAGATAGACGGTGTCGGACTCGGATACGCCGGCGTCGGACAGCGCGGTCTGCTTTGCCGCTTCCTCTCCGATTTCGGTCTGTCCGGATGGAGAGGCGGCCTGAGTGCCGGAAGCAGTCTGTGCCTGAGAAGGATCCGCGGCGGTTGCCGGGACGGCGGAGGAGGTCTGGTCTGTTTCGGCGGATACAGAGGACACCTCCGCGGCGGAGCGGGTAGTTTCTGTCGGATTCTGGCTGCCGCAGGCAGCGAGGGTAAACATGATGAGACTGGTGGCGAGGATTCCTGCAAAATATTTTTTCATATCGATTCTTCCTTTCTTCTTTTTGATTTGTTGTCTGTAGTATACACAGTGTTTATTAGAACATCATTAGAAGAATATGAGAAGTTCATGAGAATCAAAACCAGAAACCGGAAACGCGGATCAGGGAAGCGGATTCCGGGGAAGCCGGACGGTAAAGACGCTGCCTGTGCCGGGCTCACTTTCTGCCCAGGCGTCGCCGCCGCAGAGGCCGGCGATCTGTTTGACCATGGGAAGGCCGAGGCCCAGTCCGCCGTTTCCGGCGCTGCGCGAGGGATCGGACCGGTAGAAGCGGTTCCAGATTTTGGGCAGCTCTTCAGGGGCGATGCCGATCCCGTCGTCAGATACGCGGACATAGACGGAAGACGCGTCCTGAAAAAGAGAAACCAGGATGCGGCCCTTTTCTTTTCCGTAGCGGTAAGCGTTCTGGATCAGGTTGACCAGAAGTCTGGAGAAGAGCGTTTCATCCATGCGGTATCGGATTCCGGGCTGGATGGAGGTTTCCAGGGAGATCTGTTTGATGGCCAGATCTTTTTGTTCCCTGCAGACGGAAGCGGTCAGGGCGCTGAGATCCAGCTGTTCCCAGTTCAGCTGAGCCGTTCCCTGCTCCAGCCGGGTAAAGGAAAGAAGCGATTCGATCAGGCGCGATATGCGCCGTCCCTGCCGCTCGATGGCGCTGATGGCTTCGCAGAGCTCTTCTTCTCCCCGGGCGTTTTCAAGGGCGTATTCGCACTGGGCCAGGATGACGGCGACCGGCGTCCGCAGCTCATGGGAGGCGTCGGAGGTAAACTGCCGTTCCGCCTCGAAATTCTGTTCCAGCCGGTCCAGCATCTGATTGAAGGTGGAGGCCAGCGCCCCCAGCTCATCCCTGGGATTGCTGATCCGGATGCGCCTTTTCAGGTCCCCGCTTCTGCTGATCTCGCCGGCAGTGCGGGTGATATTCTGAATGGGACGGAGGGAACGGCCGGCCAGCAGATATCCCCCGCCCGCGGCAAGCAGAACAAGGAGGGGAAGAGCAATGAGGGCGGCAGTGGATACGGCCGACAGACCGGCCGCGGTCCCGTCCGCGGAGGCGGCGGCCCGGATCCAGACGGTGCCATAGCCCGGAAGAGACAGACTCCGGTCGTAGACGAGATAATGTTCGCTGCCGAAGGAAGCCTCCTGCACCGCGCCGTCGGAAAAGGGCCAGGACAGCAGGAAAGAGGAAGGAAGGCCTCCGGCCAGGACAGCGCCGTCCCCGTTCAGTACGGCTGTATAGACGCCGCTCCGGTAGAATACAAAATCGTCGTCGATATCCAGTTCCCGGTCCTCGCCGTCGTATTCAATTTCCTCCAGATTCTGATTTACAATGGAGGTGAGGGTCCGGCGGGAGGTCTGGTTGGCTGCGGTGCCGGAGAGCATGGCGGTCACAGTAAAAAAAACGGCTGACAGAAGCAGCATGATGGCTGTGAACCAGAGGGTGATCTTCAGTTTGACGGACATTATTTTTTCTCCTCTTTCATCATGTAGCCGACGCCCCGGACCGTATGGATCAGACGGGAAGAGAAGCCTTCGTCGATTTTTTTCCGGAGATAGGTGATATAGACATCCACCACATTGGTGCCGCCTTCATAATCAAAATTCCATACGTGGTCTTCGATCTTCTGCCGGGACAGGACCCGGTTCTGGTTGCGGACCAGATACTCCAGCAGGGCAAATTCCTTCGCGGTCAGCGTGATCTCCCGGCCGGCGCGGGTGACCGTATGGGACTGCACATCCACAGTCAGGTCGGCAATGGAAAGCGCGCTGGAGGGGCTTCCCGCGGCAGTGCGGGTGACGGCGTAGATCCGGGCGATCAGTTCATCAAAGGAAAAGGGCTTTACCAGATAGTCGCTGGCGCCGGTGTTCAGTCCTTTCACCTTGTCCGCCACTGTATCTCTGGCGGTCAGGAACAGAACCGGGGTGGCGATTCCGTCGGCCCGGAGCCGTCTGACTGTTTCCAGGCCGTCCATACCGGGCATCATGATATCCAGTATGGCGGCGTCATAGGGGGCGGCGCTCAGATAATGATAGGCATCCTCCCCGTTATAAACGCACTCCACGGAGAAATTCTCGGCCCGGAGCTTTTTGGCGATAATGTCATTCAGATCTTTCTCATCTTCAGCGATCAGCAATTTCATGGTATCATCTCCCGTTGGTGTTAAGTCAGACTGTTTCTTTATTATTCTATCTCATTCCCATTAGAAAATCATTAAGCCATTGCAGGAATCTTACTTTTTTTTTACGGGAGCTTGAGAAAGGCAGGATGGTACGGAATCACAGGAAACGGTATAGTGAAACTGAAAAGCACCGATATACGGTTGCAGGCACTATGAAAGGAGAGGAAAAAAACCTATGAAAAGAAAGAGTGCGGCGGCAATAGCGGCGGCGGCGGTGCTCACTCTGGGCGCGGCAATGGGAATGGGCTACGCGGCGTGGAGCACGACGGTTACGGGAAGCGGAAGCGTAACAGCGGCCGGAAACTGGGACGTGGCGGTCACAGACGCGTCAGTGCGGCTCAGCAGCGCGGGAGCGGCGCTGTCCTCCGAGACAGTTTACACCTTTGAAAAGACCGAAGAGGCATATTCAAACGCGTATAAATATGTGGGGACGCTGAGCACCAACGATACGATCAAGGGAGCGACAGAGGAAAACCACGCGACGCAGTCAGAGCTGCCCATGCAGGAGGCAGCGGCGTTCTACGCGATCGACACATCCAGGACAAGCTGGGAGACAGTTGAAAGCTGGAACGGCAGCGCGGAGCAGATCAGCGCCCTGATCGCCGATGAGACGACAGTGGATCTGGATGGATATCTGCATGCTTATTACAGATACAACAATATGCCCGGAAAGACCACGGCAGAAATCTATCAGGACGTAGTCGACGCCTTTGTGGCAGATACAGAAGCGCTTTTAAAGGAGCTGTATCCCGACACATGGATGAATTACGCTATTGCGACGCTGGTTCCCAACGGACCCTCTCTCTGCTATGAGATCGCTGCCATGAACGCGGAAGAGGTGCCCGGAGAAACATCAGTGGAGAACGGTACGGCAGTGGACTACGCGGATGTGGTATTCGGCATTCCCGGCGCGTGGGCGGAATACAGCCTGACCGTCACCAACAACGGAACCGTCCCGGCAAGTCTGTCCGGAGCCAATCTTTCCTTTGAGACCGATCAGCCGGAGCAGCTGGTCATGAACGCGCCTGATCTTTCCGACGAAGTAGTGGCGCCCGGAGAATCCTGTACGATCACCGTTGTTGTAGAAGCGCTGGACGACGGCAGCGGCAGCCTGAACGCGTCAGGTTCCCTGACAATCGAGATGCCCTTCACGCAGCAGACTGTGGAGGAAGCGCCCGCGCCTTCACACAGCCACCAGGCAGCAGGTGAGTCATGACGAAGAAAAAAACCGGAAGCAGGATCGCGGCAGGAATACTGACAGCAGTATTCCTGCTGCTGTTTCTTTTTTTCGCGGGCTTTCTGCCGGCGAAGCCCGTGGCGGTGGCAACGGGCAGCATGGAGCCGGCCATCCAGGTGGGAGACGCGGCGGTGATCGTGACTGTAAATACGGATGAGCTGAAGGCGGGAGACGTGATCCAGTACCGGAAAGAGAATTACACGGTGATCCACAGGATCATAGAAGTGACAGAGGATGAAAACGGAGAACGGGCATTTATTACCCAGGGAGACAATAATCCCACGCCGGACGCGGATCCGGTGCCGGCCGGCGCGGTGGTCGGGAAAATGGCGTTCTGTATTCCGAAGATTGGCAGTCTGTCCCTGTGGCTGCGGAGATCGTAAGCGGGACCTGCGAAAGACGGTGAAATGCCGTAACAAGACCGGGGTTGCAAAAAAGAAGGAATTAGAGTATAATTGCTCTGAATCCGAAAACAGGAATCAAATTCATTTTATACAGGAGGAATCTGTCATGGCTCAGGTAACAAAGGATACCTTGATCGGCGAAGCGATCCGTATTGATGAGGGAATTGTTCCGATTCTGATGGGTGCCGGAATGCACTGCATCGGCTGCCCCGCTTCTCAGGGAGAATCTCTTGCGGAGGCTGCCATGGTACACGGCATTGACGCGGACTCTCTGGTAAACGCCGTGAATGAATATCTTGCGGCAAAGGAACAGTAAAACCAGGACATACAGGCCGGATAAAAGGGATGGAGTAAAGGCTCTGTCCCTTTTTCAGTTTGCGCGATACGTCCGGAGGACGACTGCCGTGCCTGCACGGGCAGGCATCCGACGGGCAACGGTCATCGGGCGGCAATGCCGTGAGATGAGCGGGAAACCGCGGTGATCAGAAAGGAGAAAGGTTGAATATTCAGGGACTTCAGAAGATGACGCTGCTGGACTGGCCGGGAAAGGTGGCCTGCACCGTGTTTCTGGGCGGCTGCGATTTCCGGTGCCCGTACTGTCACAACAGCGAGCTGGTGTCAGGGACACTGCCGCCGGCCATGGAAGAGGAGGCGCTCTTTGCCTTTCTGGAAAAGAGAAGAGGGATTCTGGACGGTGTGTGCGTGACAGGGGGAGAACCCCTTCTTTCTCCGGGGCTGCCGGAGTTTCTGGAAAGGATCCGGGCGCTCGGATATCCGGTGAAGCTGGATACGAACGGGAGCAGTCCGGACAGGCTGAGAAGGGTGTGGGAAACAGGGCTGGTGGATTATGTGGCGATGGACATCAAGAACTGTCCGGAGCGGTACGCGCAGACGACGGGGGTGCCGCGGCTGGATCCCGCCCCTGTCATGGAAAGCGCCGCCTGGCTTCTCGCGGGAAGGGCAGACTATGAATTCCGGACCACAGTCGTGCGCCAGTTTCATGATGAAGAGGCGATGGAGAAGATCGGCCGGTGGATCAGAGGCGCGAAGCGATATTATCTTCAGGCCTTCGCGGACCGGGATACGGTGCCGGTGTCCGGCCTTGCCGCCTGTTCCGGGGAGGAGATGGAACGGTTCGCGGACGTGGTCAGACCCTTTGTGCCGTCGGTGCAGCTGCGGGGACTGTGAACCTGGACGGAGGAGCCGGCCGGGGAGCGGCGCCTGCGCCGCGGAACACGGGGATTCAGCGAATTTCCGCCCGGGGCTGCCTCCGGAAACAAAAACCCTTATGGCATACAAGATATAGTATTTGATTTAAAATATTACAACAATATATAGATTCTTGCCTTGACATGTACAAGGGCGGATGCTATAGTGGAAATGATTCGTCTGACCGAAGAAGGAAGCCACAAGGAAAAGGGAGGAGTTTTTATGTATCAGGTGACAAAGCGGGACGGAACAGCGGCCCAGTTTGAGATAGGAAAGATCAGCGGAGCCATTACCAAGGCATTTGAGGCTCTGGAGAAGCAGTATCATCCCAGCATCATCGATATGCTGGCCCTGCGGGTGACGGCTCATTTTGAGCCGAAGATCCGGGACGGGTTTATCAATGTGGAGGATATCCAGGACAGTGTGGAGGCGGTCCTCAGCGAGGCCGGCTACGCGGATGTGGCGAAGGCCTACATCCTGTACCGCAAGCAGAGGGAAAAGGTGCGGAACATCAATTCCACGCTTCTGAATTACAAGGATCTGGTGGACGACTATCTGCAGATCAACGACTGGCGCGTGAAGGAAAATTCCACCGTGACCTATTCGGTCGGAGGGCTGATCCTCTCCAATTCCGGCGCCATCACCGCCAATTACTGGCTCAGCGAGATCTATGATTCGGAGGTGGCCGAGGCTCACCGCAACGCGGAGATCCACCTGCACGACCTGTCCATGCTGACCGGATACTGTGCCGGATGGTCCCTGAAGCAGCTGATCCAGGAGGGACTGGGCGGCGTGCCGGGCAAGATCACGTCGTCTCCCGCCAGCCATCTCTCCACGCTCTGCAATCAGATGGTCAATTTTCTGGGCATCATGCAGAATGAATGGGCGGGCGCCCAGGCTTTTTCCTCATTTGATACTTATCTCGCTCCCTTTGTGAAGGTGGACAATCTGTCCCAGAAGGAAGTAAAGCAGTGCATCCAGTCCTTTGTCTACGGAGTCAACACACCCAGCCGGTGGGGTACCCAGGCGCCGTTTTCCAATATCACGCTGGACTGGACGGTGCCGAAGGATCTGGAGAACCTTCCGGCCATCGTGGGCGGAAAGGAAATGCCCTTTACATACGGGGACTGCAAAAAAGAGATGGATATGGTCAACAAGGCTTTTATTGAGATCATGATCGAGGGCGACGCCAATGGCAGAGGATTCCAGTATCCGATCCCGACCTATTCCATCACCCGCGACTTTGACTGGAGTGAGACGGAAAACAATAAGCTTTTGTTTGAAATGACGGCCAAATACGGCACACCGTATTTTTCCAATTACATCAACAGCGACATGGAACCCTCCGACGTGCGTTCCATGTGCTGCAGACTGCGGCTGGATCTGAGAGAGCTGCGCAAAAAATCCGGAGGATATTTCGGATCCGGCGAATCCACGGGCAGCGTGGGCGTGGTGACGATCAATCTTCCCAGGATCGCGTATCTGGCCGCCGACGAGAAGGATTTTTATGAGAGGCTGGACCGGCTGATGGATCTTTCAGCCAGAAGCCTGAAGACCAAGCGGACCGTGATCACCAGGCTGATGGAGGCCGGACTTTATCCCTATACAAAACGGTATCTGGGCACCTTTGCCAATCATTTTTCGACCATCGGCCTGATCGGCATGAACGAGGTGGGGCTCAACGCGAAGTGGCTGCGCCATGATCTGACTCACCCGGACACCCAGGCATTTGCCAGGGAGGTGCTGAACCATATGCGGGAGCGGCTCAGTGACTATCAGGAGGAATACGGCGACCTGTATAATCTGGAAGCGACTCCGGCGGAGTCCACCACCTACCGTTTCGCGAAGCACGATAAAGAGCAGTTCCCCGATATCATTACGGCCAATGAGAACGGAACGCCTTATTATACCAATTCCTCCCATCTGCCGGTGGGCTATACAGAAGATATTTTCTCGGCGCTGGACGTGCAGGATGAGCTGCAGACCCTTTATACCTCAGGAACCGTTTTCCACGCGTTCCTGGGAGAAAAGCTTCCGGACTGGAAGGCGGCCGCGGCTCTGGTGAGAAAGATCGCGGAACATTACAGACTGCCTTATTATACCATATCGCCGACCTATTCCGTCTGCCGGAACCACGGGTATCTGTCGGGCGAGGTCTATACCTGCCCTCACTGCGGAGAAAAGACCGAGGTTTACAGCAGGATCACGGGCTATTACCGTCCTGTTCAGAACTGGAACGACGGAAAGGCGCAGGAGTTTAAAGACCGGAAGGTATATGATCTGGGCCGCTCAAAACTCCGCAGAGCCGGAGCCGCGGGCTGCCAGGTGACTGCCCCGCAGAAGGCGGCGGAGAAGCCTGAGGGAAAACCGGCAGGAAAGGCGGCCGGTGAGCTTCTGCTGTTTACCACCCGGACCTGTCCCAACTGCCGTCAGGCAGAGCAGCTTCTGAAAAAGGCGGGAATGGATTATCAGAAGGTCGTAGCGGAGGAAAAGCCGGATATGGCTTCCCGCTATGAGATCCGCCAGGCGCCGACGCTGGTGGCGGATCGGGACGGCGGCGCGGTGAAGCTGGTGGGACTGGGCTCTGTGAGACAGTTTATCAATGAAAACAGAGCCTCATCATGATGCAGATGATGCATAAATCAGGGAATACGGATTAAAATAGACAAAAAAGACAGATCAGGGGGACATGACGATGCAGGAAATCGCAGTAGTCGGAGGCGGCCCGGCAGGACTGACGGCCGCCCTGTACGCGGCCCGGGCGGGCCATTCCGTGACCGTATTTGAGCGGGAGGCGGCCGGCGGACAGATTCTTTATTCGCCGCTGGTGGAAAATTATCCGGGGCTTCCCAAAATGAGCGGCGTTCAGTTCGCGGAAGCGCTGACGGCCCAGGTGGAGGAACTGGGGGTAGAGACCGTATCGGCGGATGTAGAAAAGATCGAGCGGGATCAGAATGGGGGCTGGCTGGTCCGGACCGACGACGGCAGCGTTTCCTGCAGAGCGGTGATCCTGGCTGTGGGAAGCCGGCACCGGCGGCTGGGACTGCCCGGCGAGGAGGAACTGACCGGGGCGGGCATTTCCTACTGCGCCGTCTGTGACGGGCCTTTTTATAAAGGCAGGCATGTGATCGTTGTGGGCGGCGGCAACACGGCGCTTCAGGACGCGGTCCTTCTTTCCGGAATCTGTTCCCGGGTGACGCTGGTGCACCGGAGAAAACAGCTGCGGGGAGAGGCCAGACTGGCCGAACAGGTGCGGAGCCTTGAAAATGTGGAGCTTCTTCTGGGATATACGCCGGAAGCGCTGCTTCAGGAAAACGGGATGTTTTCCGGTGTCCGCCTGAAGAATACAGAGACGGGACAGGAGCAGACCCTTCCCGGCGACGGGATGTTCATCGCCGTAGGGCAGATCCCGGGCACGGCTCCCTTTGCCGGACTGGCAGATTTCGATGAGGCGGGCTGGTTTGCTGTGGGAGAAGACTGCAGAAGCTCTCTTCCCGGTATCTTTGTGGCGGGAGACTGCCGGGCCAAGGGCGTCCGGCAGCTGACTACGGCCGTCGGAGACGGCGCCGCAGCGGGAGTGGCCGCGGTGGAATATCTGGAAGAACACAGATAAAATATATTTTTGAGTTTCTGTAAACTGAAAATAGATGTATAGAAAAAATCTGCTTTTATCGTGCTTTTCCGCCGGTTCCGCAGCTTTGGTTCATTTGTTGTGGTAAAGCAGTTTCCGTTTGGAAGTCAGATGGATCACGTAATCCTGCTTCAGGTGATTGAGCAGGAGGACTCTTTTATTTTCGTCATAATCACGGTCCATGACGAAAGTGGCCTTCCCCAAAAATGCAGCTACCTGTTTGACAGCGTCAAACGTGATCGTATTTACAGATTTGTAATCTTTCTCCGCAGAAGAATGAATCCTGAAAAAATACTGACAGGATGTTTGCTGGTCGTTAGGACACAGGCTTCCGTTACATGGTAGCCTTTTTTATAAACATTTTTCTGTATGCTTTCAGAACCATCCCGGATAATACTAGAGCTTCGAATTGTTTCCCATCCGGCTTTATGGCATCACTTTCATTAATGAGGACAGACAGGATCAGAGGGAACGAGTCCTCTTTACGGTGTGGAGATAAGAAGGAAGCATAGAAGCGGGCGCTCCTTGTGAGAGATGGTTGGAAAACCGTTTTACAGTATTCGCCTTACGTACTGTTTCAAGAAGCTGATCTGAAATATCGGTAAGCAGGCAGCTTTTGGATGTCAGGATGCTATAGACTATATCTGCGGTAAACTTCCGGTTAGGTTTTGAAAGTCTGTGGGAAATTTTATTGGCAAAGGTCAAAATTTTTCTTTCGGTAAGTAATTGGTGTAGAATGAATAATAAGAGATCCTCTTTCTTTTGATTTAGTAAGGTTTTGTTGGACAGCTTAATTTTACATCAAAAAGGAATAGGATTCCTTATATTTTAGGCGTTTTTTTAAGTTGCGGAAACCACGACAGATTTATCAGGAGGGGATAATTTCGAGGAAACGCAAGAAGAAAGATGGGTATTTACAATGTACGGGATTTTGTTATAATTAAATTACTAAAACTTCCCACACCAATACGGTATGTTGAACCTTGAAAATTCAATATTTCAGCCAATAAAAAAGGCATAAACCTGTTCCGTTTGGTATAATGGAATTGACTAGAAACCATTTTTACAAAGGA
>CAJFHG010000041.1 GCA_904379015.1 Candidatus Paralachnospira caecorum
CTTCAGAAGAATGTCCTGTTCTCCGGAACGATCAAGGATAATCTGCGCTGGGGAAATCCCAATGCTACAGATGCCGAGATGGAGGAAGCCTGCCGTCTGGCACAGGCCGATGAGTTCATCCAGCAGTTCCCGAACAAATATGATACCTGGATCGAGCAGGGAGGCACCAACGTTTCCGGCGGTCAGAAGCAGCGTCTGTGTATTGCCCGCGCTCTTCTGAAGAAGCCCAAAATCCTGATCCTGGATGATTCAACCAGCGCTGTGGATACCCGCACGGACGCTCTGATCCGCAAGGGCTTCCGGGAGTTCATTCCGGAGACCACCAAGATCATCATCGCCCAGCGTGTTGCCAGTGTGCAGGACGCAGACCGCATTATCATGATGGAAGGCGGCCGCATCAGCGCAATGGGTACTCATGAGGAGCTCCTGGCATCCAATGAGGTTTATCGTGATCTTTATACATCCCAGAATCGAGTAGGAGGTGACAAGGATGGCAAATAATTCCACCGAATCCACCGCACGCGGCAGACGCGCGCCCAAGGGCGTTCTTCCCCGCCTGATCCGCACCGTATTCAGCTTTTATCCGGTGCTTCTTCCGATCACGCTGGTCTGCATTCTCATCAATGCAGTTGTGAGCTCCATTCCTTCTGTGTTCATGCAGAACGCCATTGCCGTCGTGGAGGACACCTTTGAAAGCGGAGACTGGGCCTCTGCTTCCGGAACCATTTTTACTCTGCTGGCCCTTCTGGTCACTTTGTATGCGATCAGCCTTCTTGCCAACGTCCTTTATACTCAGCTGATGGCTGTCATCACCCAGGGAACGCTGGCAAAGCTCCGTAAAAAGATGTTCGATCACATGCAGGATCTGCCCATCCGCTATTTTGATACGCATAATCACGGCGATATCATGAGCTTTTATACCAATGATATTGATACGCTGCGTCAGATGATCAGTCAGAGTTTTCCTCAGCTGATGATTTCATGTATTACGCTGTTCAGTATTCTGTGCATTATGTTTTACTACAGTATCTGGCTTGCGCTGGTCGTGATCGTTGGAGTAATCATTATGACGCAGGTGGTCCGTTATGTCAGCGGCCATTCCTCCCGGTATTTCCTCAGACAGCAGGTGACGATTGCCAAAACAGAGGGATTTATGGAAGAAATGATGAACGGCCAGAAGGTCATCAAAGTTTTCTGCCATGAAGATGGAGCCAAAGCCGATTTCGACAAGGTCAATGATGAGCTTTTCGGAAATGCGGAAAAAGCTCACCGCTACGCCAACATCCTGATGCCCCTTCTGGGAAACATCGGTAATGTCATGTATGTGGTAGTCGCGCTGGTGGGCGGAAGTCTTCTGCTGGCCGGCGCGCCGAATCTGAGCATTTCCGGCATGGCGCTCAGCATCAGCATTGTGGTGCCGTTCCTGAATATGACAAAGCAGTTCGCCGGTGCCATCGGACAGGTATCCAACCAGATCAACATGGTGATCATGGGTCTGGCCGGTGCGAGCCGTATTCTCAATCTGCTGGATGAAGAGCCAGAAGCAGATGAGGGTTATGTGACTCTGGTAAGAGCCCGCATCAAGAATGACGGAACACTGGAGGAATGCCCGGAGCGTACCAATATCTGGGCGTGGAAATACCAGCATAAGGACGGCACAGTCAGCTATACCCGCCTTCAGGGAGATGTACGGTTTGAACATGTTGATTTTGCCTATGTGCCGGAGAAAACAGTTCTGCATGACATTTCGCTTTACGCGAAGCCGGGGCAGAAGATCGCGTTTGTCGGTTCCACCGGAGCAGGCAAGACAACGATTACCAACCTGATCAATCGTTTTTATGATATTTCCAGCGGAACGATCACCTATGACGGCATCGACATCAAGAAGATCAAAAAAGACGATCTGCGTCACAGCCTTGGTATCGTACTGCAGGATACCAATCTGTTTACAGGCACAGTCATGGAGAATATCCGGTACGGCAATCTGAATGCCCGTGATGAAGAGTGTATCGCGGCGGCAAGGCTGGCCGGTGCGGACGATTTCATCCGGCGTCTGCCTGACGGCTACAACACCATGCTGACAGGCAATGGCGCGAACCTGAGCCAGGGCCAGAGGCAGCTTCTTGCCATTGCCCGCGCGGCAGTGGCCGACCCGCCTGTTATGATCCTGGATGAGGCGACCAGTTCCATTGATACCCACACAGAGGCCATTGTCCAGCGGGGCATGGATGCGCTGATGATGGGCAGGACCACCTTCGTGATCGCGCACCGTCTGTCCACAGTACGGAATTCAAACGCGATCATGGTACTGGATCATGGACGCATCATCGAGCGCGGTACTCATGAGGATCTGATCAAGCTGAAGGGAACCTACTATCAGCTTTATACAGGCGCTCTGGAACTGGATTGACCGGATCGTTTGAAATATACGGACAGAGAGCTTCTCCGGGAGCTCTCTGTTTTGATGTGCCGGCGTTCCCATATGGGAAATTCTGCTTGACAACCGGAGAAGATATGTTATAGAATCCTAGGTGTGTAAATGACGTCAGTACACCAGGACTGAAATATAACTGAATATTTGCATGGCAGTGCCGCGACGGCTCAAAAGGGAATTTTGTGAAACAAAGCAGCCCCCGCTACTGTATGGAGGACGAACTCTTCAGAAAGCCACTGACGGATCAGAGGATCAGTCGGGAAGGTGAAGAAAGTAGGAGGATTCCAAGCCAGGAGACCTGCTGTTCATGCAGACGCAATGCTTTCGGTGGGGAAGTCATATTGCAGGGACAGGGAAGCTTTCTGTTTTTGGCAGCGAAGGTTTCCGTTATTCTGTGTAATATCTGGCAGACTCAGGTCTGCCTTTTATTATGTCTGTTTTCTGTACTCTTTTCCATGACCGGTTTTCTGCCGGAAGTATACTCAGTAAAAACAGTTAAAAAGAACATCAGGTGATAAGACGCGGATATGCGCGCAAACAAAAAATGGAGGGACTGGATGATGAAGGCAGAATATCGGAATATTCATGCTGCGCTGGGCGGGCGTGAGATCCTGAAGGGGATTTCCCTCCAGGTTCCGGAAGGGGGGATGACAGGGATCATCGGGCCGAATGGATGCGGGAAGTCCACATTCGTGAAGACGACCTTCGGCATCTGCCCTTATCAGCAGGGAGAAATTCTGGTGGATGGGATTCCCGTGAAGCAGCTGGGAAGGAAAAAGCTCGCGGCCAGAGTCGGATATGTCGGGCAGGACGCGGGGACAGTATTTAATTTTTCTGTATACGAAGTGGTGGCTATGGCCGTGAATCTCAGACGGTCGGGAAAGACGGCGGTCATCCGGAAGGTGCTTTCCGATCTCCATATTCTTCATCTGGAGGAGCGGGGAATTCAGACGCTGTCAGGGGGCGAGCGGAAAATGGTGTTTCTGGCAAGAGCCATTGTCCAGGGCGTGGATTTCATCATTCTGGACGAGCCGACCAATCATCTGGATATCAGCCGTCAGCTTTTTCTGCTCGATTATCTGAAGCGCAGCGGAAAGACGGTTCTGGTCGTGCTCCATGACCTGCGCCTGGCTGCCCATTACTGCGACAGGCTGTATCTGATGCGGGACGGAGAGGCGGTCTGCAGCGGGACGCCCCTCGAAGTCCTGACGGAGGAAAATGTGAAGCGGGTGTTTGGGGTATCCGGGCAGGCCATATACAGCGACGAGGAAGGCGGAGACTTCTGCCTTCATATGAAAGCGCGGCAGACAGCGCATTAGAAAGAAGAAAACAGTCATCCTCTTTTCGGCAGGAAAAGCAGGATGACTTTTTCGGCTGTTTGCGGTACAATAAATAACCGGGTATAGAAATCAGAACGAGAAAGACGCGCCGGAATCAGCGCGGCGCGGTGAGAAGGAGTTCATATGCAGACGGAAACACTGAAACAGTACAGAGACGATGCGCAGTTTATTTTGGTGGGGATCGGAGAGGAATGGAAAGAACACGGGGATCCGGACAGGCTGGAAAAAGCCTGCGCGGGCCTGAAGGGGCTTCTGGAAGGCAAGGAGTATTTTGTGGTCACGACACTGGAGGATCCGAAGCCGCTGGAAGCGGCGGCGGAAGAGAGCAGGATCGCCGCTCCCTTTTCCGGAGAAGCGGTTCCGGCCGGGACGGAGGAGCGATGGCAGGCATATATGAAATGGCTCATGGGGACGCTGAACAGAACGCTGCTTCTGCTGGAGCTGGGAGTAGGATTTCAGGCGCCCGGCGTGATCCGCTGGCCCTTTGAAAAGACAGCCGCCCTGAATCAGAAGGCGCTGCTCTGCAGAGTTCATGAGAAATTTTATCAGCTTCCGGACAATCTGGAAGGAAGAGGAATTTCCATAAAAACGGACAGTACCGGCTGGATGGCGGCCATGGAGGATATTTGGCATTAGTTTTGGAAATATGCAGGTTTTTCTTAAGAAAATCCGACGATTCTTCTATTGTATGCCACAGACAACTGTGATAAAATGGGCAGAGAACGGGTACAGAGCGCAGATGCTGTCATCGCGCGGAAGTACAGGAAGTCAATGAGGAAGAGACAGAATGATAGCAGTGATCGATTATGATGCAGGCAATATGAAAAGCGTGGAAAAAGCACTGGCGTATCTGGGGGCGGATCCGGTGATCACCAGGGACCGGGAAACTATCCTGGCGGCGGATCAGGTGATCCTGCCGGGAGTCGGAAGCTTTGGAGACGCGATGGGGAAGCTCAGGCAGTATGATCTGGAGGATGTGATCCGTCAGACTGTGGAAAAGGGAACGCCTTTTCTCGGCATATGCCTGGGACTTCAGCTTTTATTTGAGGAAAGTGAGGAGTCGCCGGGAGTCTGCGGTCTTGGGATCCTGCCGGGGAAGATCCTGCGCATTCCCGACGCGCCGGGGCTCAAGATTCCCCATATCGGGTGGAATTCTCTGGAGATCAGGCCGGAAGCCAGGCTGTTCCGGGGAATTGAAAACGGCGCTTACGTGTATTTTGTCCATTCCTATTATCTGAAGGCGGAGGACGAAGCGATCGTTGCCGCGGAGACAGAATACAGTACCCGGATTCACGCTTCTGTGGAAAAGGGCAATGTGTTTGCGTGCCAGTTCCATCCTGAAAAGAGCAGCAGTGTGGGACTGCAGATCCTGAAAAATTTTACAGAGATTTCAGGACCGGAAAGCTGACAGGAGGACGCACATGTATACGAAACGGATCATTCCCTGCCTGGACGTTCACGGCGGCCGGGTGGTAAAAGGGGTTAATTTTGTCAATTTAAGAGACGCCGGCGACCCTGTGGAGATCGCGGCGGCCTACGATCAGGCCGGGGCGGATGAGGTGGTGTTCCTGGACATCACGGCGTCCTCAGACGCGAGAAATACAGTGGTGGATATGGTGCGCCGCGTGGCGGAAAAGGTCTTCATTCCATTTACCGTGGGCGGCGGCATCCGTACAGTGGAGGATTTCAGGGCGCTTCTCAGAGAAGGAGCAGATAAGATTTCCATCAATTCTTCCGCGATCAATCATCCGGAACTGATATCGGAAGCGGCGGACAAGTTCGGCAGCCAGTGCGTGGTGGTGGCCATTGACGCGAAACGGCGGACCGACGGATCCGGATGGAATATTTATAAGAACGGGGGCCGCATCGATGTGGGGATCGACGCGGTGGAATGGGCCATGAAGGTGGACAGACTGGGCGCAGGAGAGATCCTGCTGACCAGCATGGACTGCGACGGCACCAAGGCCGGTTATGACAATGAGCTGACGGCTCTGGTGGCGGAGAATGTGTCCATTCCTGTGATCGCATCCGGCGGCGCGGGCACCAAAGAGCATTTTTACGACGCTCTGACAAAAGGAAAGGCGGACGCGGCTCTGGCGGCTTCCCTGTTCCATTATAAAGAGCTGGAAATCAGAGATCTGAAGGAATACCTGGCCGGACGCGGCATTCCCATGCGGCTTGTCTGAGCCCTCTGGCACGGCCGGACAGAACAACAAAAGATGAGAAGGTGAAATCTATGGCAGCCATTTCCAACGACTGGCTGGAGCCTCTGGCGCCGGAATTTAAAAAAACGTATTACGCGCGGTTATATAAGACTGTCAGGGAGGAATATAATACAAGACAGATATTTCCGGAGGCAAAGGATATTTTTTCCGCATTTGAGCTCACGCCCTTCCACAAGGTGAAGGTGGTGATCCTGGGACAGGATCCCTATCACAATGTGGGGCAGGCGCATGGGCTTTGCTTTTCTGTAAAACCGGGGGTGGAGATCCCTCCCTCTCTGGTAAATATCTATCAGGAACTGCACGATGATCTGGGATGCTACATTCCGAACAACGGTTGTCTGACAAAATGGGCAAAGCAGGGGGTGCTTCTCCTGAATACCGTCCTGACTGTGCGGGCCCACGCGGCGAATTCCCACAGAGGGATCGGCTGGGAAGAATTTACCGATGCCGCGATCAGGGCGCTCAACGGACTGGATCATCCCATCGTGTTTATATTGTGGGGAAGGCCGGCGCAGAACAAAAAAACGATGCTGACCAATCCGAATCATCTGATCCTGGAGGCGCCGCATCCGAGCCCGCTGTCTGCTTACCGCGGATTTTTCGGAAGCCGTCCCTTCAGCAAAACAAATGAGTTTCTGAAGGCTCACGGAGCCACGCCGATTGACTGGCAGATCGAGAACATCTAGGAGGGGGAATATGAATTTCATTGAGTTTCTGAAAGCGGTTGTGTTTGGTGTCGTGGAGGGAATTACAGAATGGCTTCCCATCAGCAGCACCGGCCATATGATCATACTGGAAGACCTGATGCCTCTGAATGTCAGTCAGGAATTTATGGAAATGTTCCGCGTTGTCATTCAGCTGGGAGCCATACTGGCGGTCTGCCTTCTGTTTTTCCACAGGCTGAACCCGTTTTCGGGAAAGAAAAACCGGCGGCAGAAGAAACAGACCTGGAGACTGTGGGGAAAGGTGATCATCGGCTGTATTCCTGCGGGGGTTTTGGGTATCCTCTTTAATGACTGGATCGACGCGCGTTTTTACAACAGCTATGTGGTGGCGGCGACTCTGATCATTTACGGCGTTCTGTTTATTATTCTGGAAAAACGCAACAGGCGCAGATACTTTTCTATTGAAAGATTTTCTCAGTTGACTTACCGCGACGCGCTGATCGTAGGGGCGTTTCAGGTACTGTCCCTGATTCCCGGCACATCCCGTTCGGGAGCTACGATCCTGGGCGCCATGCTGATCGGGATTTCAAGGCCGGTGGCTGCGGAATTTTCATTCTTCATGTCCATTCCGATCATGTTCGGAGCCAGTCTGCTGAAACTGGTAAATTTTGGCTTCCATTACACAGGAAGCGAGGTCGCGGTGCTGATCACCGGTATGGTGACAGCTTTTATCGTATCCATTGTGGCGATCAAATTCCTTCTTGGATACATCAGAAAAAAAGATTTCACTGCATTCGGGATCTACCGGATCGTACTCGGTGTCCTGGTGCTTGTCTATTTTTTAATTGCATAAACTGATTTACTATTTTAGATTCTGTACAGAAGTGAGGAGAGATTATGACTGAACACGGCAGGTCCGGTTCATACCGGGAAAGAAACGAATATGGAAACGTCAAGGAGGCTCCGAGGAGGAGAGGAAGACGTCCCAAAGGCGTTCTTGGATTCCTTTCGGTTCTTGGTCCGATATTATATTTTCCGATGATGCTGTTTTATCTGGAGTTCTTTTTCCATATCTATATGGGAGAGAGCCTGAGATATCTGCCTATATGGCTGCTGTTTTCCGTTTCCCTGGGATTCTTTTTGTCCCTGTTTGCGATCAATTTCAGCTTCCGGGTCAACAGGATCATCACCTATGTGCTGACGATCATCTGCAGCCTGGTCTACTGCATCGAGATGATGACAAAAAAGATCCTGGCGCAGTATTATCAGCTGTTCAGTATCGCGGAAACGGCGGCGGGCAATAATTTGCTGGGGGATTATATGAATTCCATTCTCAGGGGAATCGCCACCAATATTTTCGGTCTGATCCTGATGCTGCTTCCAATCGTGTTTATTTATGTGATCGGCAGGAATTTTTACAATTTCAAGCGCAAATATATAGGCCTTTCAGGGGTTGTGTTCGGAGCCTTTGTGGTGACGCATTTGCTGGCGCTGCTGGTCATCCATCTTCCCTGGAGCGGAGATTACACGCCGGCGTCGCTTTATGCCACAGATACGGGAGTAGATGACCAGGTTGAGCAGCTGGGTGTTATGACCATGCTTCGTCTGGATCTGAAGCATTCAATCTTCGGAGTTGACCGGAAGCTGGACGATAATTTCGAGGAACCGACTTTCAGCGCGGATATCAGCACAGAAGCCGGAACAGACGGGACGGGAGAGAGCCAGGCGGCCAATGCGGGCGGTTCCTCCAATCTGCTGCCCAACGGTGCGCAGCCTAATACCGATACGTCTCCTAATGTGATGAATGTGGATCTGGAGACGCTGGCAGCCAATGCGCCCAACGACGATGTGGCGTGGCTGTGCAATTATTTCAACAGCGTGACGCCTACCAATAAAAATCAGTATACTGGGATGTTCGAGGGATACAATGTGATTTTCCTGACAGTGGAAGGTCTGACCGGCTATGCCATCAGCGAGGAGCTGACTCCGACTTTGTACAAGCTGTCCCATGAGGGATTTGTATTCAACAATTTCTATACGGCGCTCCATTATACCAGTACCTCCGGCGGAGAGTGCCAGAATCTGCTGGGCCTGTATCCGAAGAATGGTGGTCAGACGATTTTGCCGGACAGCGGAGATATGGGGACCAACTGGTATTTCAGTCTGGCCCAGCAGCTCAACCGGGCAGGATATAATTCTGTGGGGTATCACGCAAATCGGAATATGTACAACCGGTATGCGTCTCACACCAATCTGGGGTATACCTGGATTCAGAAGGATGCTGGCTTTACCATGGAAACCAATGAAAGCGGGAGCGAGATCTGGCCTCAGTCCGATCTGTACTGCATGGAGCAGACGGTGGATCAGTATCTCAGCAATCAGCCCTTTAATGTTTATTACATGACCATCAGCGGTCATATGGAATATAATTTTGACGGCGGCAACGCCATGTCCACGAAAAACAGAGACGCTGTGAGCGGGACCGGATATTCAGAGACGACCCAGGCTTATCTGGCGACAGTCATAGAATGCGACAAAGCAGTGGAATATCTGATTCAGAGGCTGGAAGAAGCAGGAATCGCGGATCAGACTCTGATCGTTCTGGCTCCTGACCATATTCCTTATTTCAATGTGGCGGCGATTGAAGAGCTGGCGGGACAGACCTTTACCTCCGGTGATTCTTCAGAGCTGGCAAACTCACTGGATGAATCCATGATCACGGACTATAATCTGTATAAGAATACGCTGATCATCTGGTCGGCAAGCATGGAGGAACCGGTTCAGGTAGATAAGATCTGCTGTCAGGTGGATATCCTTCCCACAGTTTCCAATCTGCTGGGACTGGAGTATGACTCCAGGATGCTGTCCGGAACCGATATTCTTTCGGATTCGCAGGCGCTGGTGGCCTTCAACTCCGGATGCTGGCTGACGGAAGCAGGGTATTATAACCGGTATACAGGAACCTTCACACCGGCGGCGGGCGTTTCCATGGACGCGGCTCAGCAGGAGGAATATGTGGCGGCCATGAAGCGGGTGGTCAACAACAGGCGGACGCTGTCCGATATCATCCTGAACAATGACGCTTATAATTATATCTTCCCGGATACGAAGAACAGTTCAAGTTTTGCGCCATAAAACGGTCCGGTGCGGGATATAGAAAATAAAAAAGTAAAAACGGCAGGAGGGTGAAGTGTGGTCCGGACGGGATCACACTTTCCCTGTGCCGGAAATCATAAAAGGGGAAATACAAAAGAAAAAGGGCGAGGGGAAGAACAATGGAACAAACAGAAAAGAAACCGGCTGTAGGTTATATCTGCGCCATCAGTTTTGCTCTGATCGTGGGGCTTGTGTCAATGGCCAACAAGATCTGCGTGGTTTATGGCATGCCGATCCTGATCGTCGCGGTGCGGTATGTGCTGGCGGCAGCGGCAAATTTCGCGGGACACCATACGGGGCTGTTTCATGTACGGCTGAGGGGGAAAAGAAAGAGGGGTTTACTCGTGTTGAGCGCCCTCTGCTATGTGGGCAGCTATCTTTTGCAGGTATGCGGTCTGATGTACGCGCCGTCTGTACTGAACGGGATTCTGCTGGCGACAGTGCCCATCTGGTCCGAGATCATGGCGGCGGTCGTGCTGAAGGAAAAGACGACGCTGGCTCAGAACGGGTTTCTCCTGCTCAGCGCCTGCTCTGTGATCGCAATGTTTCTTTACGGCTCTCTGGACGGCCTGAGAGGCTTCAGCATGCGGGGATTCCTCATTCTGTTTGTTTCCTGCATCTTTGAGGCGGCCAACAATATCATCATCCGTTCCCTGAAGGAGGAATATACGCCGGCGGAGATCAGCTACGTTTCCTGCCTGATCTCTTCTCTGATCTGTCTGCTGATCCTTGGGGTGCAGATGGGGATCGGCGCAGTGCGGGTCGAGACGATCCTCCTGGCTTTCCAGGACTGGAAATTTGTAGCAGCGATTCTGTTCCTGGGATTTTTGGGAACCTTTCTGGCGGGGGTGCTGAGAGGGTATACGCTCCAGCATATGTCTGCCATCCGGGCCACCGTCTGGTACAATGTGAGCACGCCGGTGACGGTTCTCGCTGGAGTTCTCTTTTTAAAGGAGCCGTTCCATTTTTACCAGCTGGTCTGCACAGCCGGAATTCTGATCGGAGTTCTGGGTACTCAGATCGCCCGGGGAAAAAAGCAGATCGCGAAATAATGCATCTATGGTCATTTTGTAATATTATGGTGCTGTATTTTGGTCATTATAGCGATTGAATTTCAAAAACTGACTGTTATAATGAAAACAGGACGCATTAAGAAATGATAAAGCAGCAAAATCTGCGGGGGAGTATGAGAATGAAACGATCATACGAGATTGATATGTGCAGCGGACCATTACTCGGGAAAATTCTGAGGTTTTCGGTTCCGCTCATTTTTTCTGGTGTGCTGCAGCTGATGTTCAACGCGGCGGATATTATCGTGGTGGGGCGTTTTACAGGAAGACATGCCCTGGCGGCCGTGGGATCCACCAGCGCGCTGATCAATCTGCTGGTGAATCTGTTTATCGGGATTTCCGTGGGAGCCAATGTCATGGCGGCCAGGTATTATGGTTCCAAAAGTGAAAAGGAAATGCACCAGACAGTCCACACGGCCATCTTTACGGCCGCGCTGGGCGGCGTGATCATGATCTTTGTGGGAATCGCGCTGGCAAAGCCGGTGCTGAGCCTGATGGGAACGCCGGACGATGTGCTGTCCCATGCGGTTCTCTATATGAGGATTTATTTTGTGGGAATGCCAGCCTTTATGATCTACAATTTCGGCGCGGCGATCCTGCGGGCAGTGGGGGATACGAAGCGGCCGCTGTATTTTCTCACCATAGCCGGTATTGTCAATGTGTTTTTTAACCTGTTTTTCGTGATCGTGTTTAAAATGGGTGTGGCAGGGGTCGCCATCGCGACTGTGATCTCCCAGTGCATTTCCGCGGTGCTGGTGGTGCGGTGCCTTGTCCGGACAGATGGGATGTACCGTCTGGAGCTGAAGCAGGTCCATATGCACAGAGACAAGATGGCCGCGATGCTGAAGATCGGGCTGCCGGCGGGATTTCAGGGAGTTGTGTTCAATATTTCCAATGTGCTGGTGCAGTCATCGGTCAATTCGCTGGGGTCAGTCGCCATCGCGGGGAATACGGCGGCCAATAATATCGAAGGCTTTATCTATACGGCCACCAATTCCATTTATCAGACTTCTCTCAGCTTTACGAGTCAGAATATGGGAGCGAGACAGTATAAAAGAGTGGATCGGATCCTGCTGGAATGTCTGATGATCGTCACCGTTCTGGGAGTGGTTCTGGGAAACGGAGCCTATATTCTGGGGCATCAGCTGGTGGGGATCTACTCGTCGGACGCGGAGGTGATCGCCTACGGAGTTGCGAGACTGGGAATTGTCAGTGTGTCCTATGCCCTGTGCGGAATTATGGATGTGTTTGCCGGAAGCATGAGAGGGATCGGATGTTCTGTGCTGCCGATGGTGGTATCTCTGACAGGCGCCTGTCTGTTCCGGGTAATCTGGATCTTTACGGCGTTCCGGGCCATACACACGCCGTTTATCCTGTACATTTCCTATCCGATTTCCTGGATCCTGACCGCGTCGATGCATGCGGTCTGCTATATGGTGATGCGGAAACAGAAATTCGGGCCGCCGAAGGCGGGACCGAGGCCGCGGGCGCAGACCGCAGAGCAGCAGTAAGTGGCGCCGGCGGGATTCTTGTCCGGCAGGGGGGGAAAACGGCGCTGTTGATCAATGAAATAAGGGAAGCATGAATCAGGGAAGTATCATTTAATAAGGGGAGCTTATACAAATGAAATCATACGAAATGGATATGTGCAGCGGACCGCTGTTTAAAAAGATTGTCCGGTTTCTGGTGCCGCTGATTCTGTCCGGCGTGCTGCAGCTGATGTTCAACGCGGCGGATATGATCGTGGTGGGGCAGTTCACAGGAAGCAAGGCGCTGGCGGCGGTGGGCGCCACCACCTTTCTGATCAATCTGCAGGTGAATCTGTTCATCGGAATTTCAATCGGAGCCAATGTGGCGGCGGCCAAGAGTTTTGGGGCGAAAAATGACAAAGATCTGACAGAGACGGTTCATACCGCGGTGCTGATGGCGATCGTGATCGGCGTGCTGATGATTTTTATCGGAAATCTGGTGGCGGAGCCGGTGCTGCGGCTCATGGGGACGCCGGATGACGTCATTGGAGACGCGGTGCTCTATATCAGGATTTATTTTTGCGGAATGCCTGCCCTGATGCTGTATAATTTCGGCGCGGCCATTCTGCGGGCGGTGGGAGATACGAAGCGGCCGCTGTATTTTCTGACTCTGGCCGGAGTGATCAATGTGATCTTCAATCTGTTTTTTGTGATCGTATTTGATATGGGGGTCGCCGGTGTTGCCATCGCCACGGTGATCTCTCAGGCCATATCGGCGATTCTGGTGCTGTATTGTCTGTGCCGGAGTGAGGGAACATACCGGCTTTATTTCCGCAGGCTTCATATTTACCCGGATAAATTCTTCTCGATCCTGAAGGTGGGGCTGTCTGCCGGATTCCAGAGTTTTCTGTTCAATATTGCCAATATTATGGTGCAGTCCTCCGTCAATTCCTTCGGATCGCTGGTGATGGCGGGGAATACGGCGGCTAACAATATAGAAGGGTTTGTGTACGTGACCATCAGCTCCACAAGTCAGACTTCTATCAGCTTTATCAGTCAGAATATGGGAGCGAAGCAGTATAAAAGGGTGAAAAGGATTTTCTGGGAATGCGTCGGCATTACCACGGTGGTGGCCGGCGGCCTGGGCGTATCCGCTTATCTGTTTGCCCCCTGGCTGCTGAGACTGTACAACCAGGATCCGCAGGTGATCACCTACGGGATCACCAGACTGAGCGTGGTGGCCATGTCCTATGCCCTCAACGGGATACAGGATGTGATGGCTTCCAGCTTCCGGGGCATGGGCTCTCCCCTGATGCCGATGGTGGTATCCCTGACGGGAATCTGCCTGATCCGCATTTTGTGGGTGCTGCTGGTTTTTCCCCTTTTCCGCACGAGGGAGGTGCTCTACCTTGCGTATCCGGTTTCCTGGGGAATTACCATTATCATGAATCTGATCTGTTACCAGGTGATCCGGAAAAAACGGCTGGATCCCTATATTGCCGAAGCGGCGCGGTAAAGGGCCTCTGATACGTGCCAGGAAGGCGCTGATGCCGCAGAAGGATTTGCATAAAAAGAAGCAGGACATATCCGGTGTCCTGCTTCTTTTATGGAAAACAATATCAAATACTGTCAGATCACGCGTCTTTTCTGATCTGTTTTTTCTGTTCTTGTTCTGCTTTCATCTGATTCTTGAGATTTTTCTGGGCTGTCGCCAGCATCAGTTTGATCCGGTTGAGCTGGTTGACTTCGCTGGCTCCGGGATCATAGTCTACGGCAATGATATTGGACTCCGGATGCTGCCTGCGCAGTTCTTTAATGACACCCTTTCCGACAACATGGTTGGGCAGACAGCCGAAGGGCTGCGTGCAGACAATATTGGTGGTGCCCGTATGGATCAGCTCCAGCATTTCGCCGGTCAGGAACCAGCCTTCGCCGGTCTGATTTCCCAGTGAAACGAAGGGCACGGCATATTCGGCGAGCTCCTGGATCTTTCCCTGGGGAATAAAATGTTTGCTGGCAGAAAACTCCTGCCTTGCCGTTTTCCGGAAATATTCCAGAACGGAAATGCCGAGGTTGCAGAGGCGGGCCGTCGAGTTCTTAAAGCCCAGATTTTTTGCCTTGAAATTGGTGTTGTAAAAACAATACAGGAGAAAGTCCATTAAATCGGGCATGACAGCCTCGGCACCCTCCGATTCCAGAAGCTCCACCAGGTTGTTGTTTGCCAGGGGCGAAAATTTCACCAGGATTTCTCCTACAATGCCGACCCTGGGCTTTCTCATATCTTCATGGATGGGCAGGTTGTCGAAATCGCGGATGATCGCCCGGATATTTTTCTTAAAGCGTCCCATGGAAGGCTTGTTTTTGGTCAGATCCTCAATACAGCGCTTTTCCCATTTTTCGTGAAGCGCGTTCGCGGAGCCAGGTTCCTTTTCATAGGGCCGCATCCGGTAGAGGACCCGCATGAAAATATCCCCGTATACTACCGCCTGCATGGCCTTGAGCAGCAGCGGGAGGGTGAAGGAAAATCCGGAGTTGGATTCCAGACCCTGGGCGCTCAGGGAAATTACAGGCACCTGGGGCATACCCGCGCGCTCCAGAGCCCGGCGGATAAAGCCTATGTAATTGGAAGCGCGGCAGCCGCCGCCGGTCTGACTCATGAAGACGGCTGTTTTATTCAGATCATATTTGCCGGACAGAAGCGCCTCCATGATCTGGCCGACTACGATCAGGGACGGATAGCAGGCGTCGTTGTTGACATATTTCAGTCCCATGTCCACTGCCGATCTGGTGTCGTTGTCAAGGACCTCCACATGATAACCGCAGGATGAGATCGCCGGTCCCAGGATATTGAAATGGATGGGGCTCATCTGCGGGCAGAGGATGGTATAGTCTTTCCGCATTTCTTTGGTAAACTCTACCCGGTGATAGGCAGAGGATACGATCTTCCGTTCTACATGTTTGTTTTCCCGGACGCGGAGCGCGGAGATCAGGGAGCGGATCCGGATCCTGGCGGCGCCCAGATTGCTGACTTCGTCGATCTTCAGGACAGTGTAGATCTTGCCCGACTGGGTCAGGATGTCGTTGACCTGGTCTGTGGTAACGGCATCCAGGCCGCAGCCAAAGGAGTTTAACTGGATCAGGTCCAGATTGTCCCTTGTCTTTACGAAATTGGCCGCCCGGTAAAGCCTGGAGTGGTACATCCACTGGTCCATTACGATCAGGGGACGTTCCACCTGTCCCAGGTGAGAGACGGAATCTTCTGTGAGGACGGCGATCCCGTAGGAGGTGATGAGCTCCGGAATGCCGTGGTTGATCTCAGGATCTACGTGATAAGGACGGCCCGCCAGCACAATCCCGCGTCTGCCGGTCTCATCCAGATATTTCAGGGTTTCTTCGCCCTTTTTGCGGATATCGTCCCGGGAAGCCAGCAGTTCCTGCCAGCCTTTCCGGCACGCGGACCGGATTTCTTCCTCCGGGATGTCGCATTCTTCGGTGAATACTTCCACAAGACGGTTTTCCAGGATTTCTTCATTGGTAAACGCCATGAAGGGGTTCATAAAACGGACACCCTCTTCGGCAATCTCCTCCACGTTGTTTTTGATATTTTCCGCGTAAGAGGTAACAATGGGGCAGTTATAATGATTCTGCGCATCCGGCGTTTCGTTGCGTTCATAGGGAATGCAGGGATAAAAGATAAATTTGATCCCCTGGCGGATCAGCCAGGTCACATGCCCGTGGGCCAGTTTGGCCGGATAACATTCGGATTCACTGGGAATGGATTCGATGCCCAGCTCATATATATTTTTGGTGGACTGGGGGGACAGCACTACCTGATACCCCAGTTCTTTGAAGAAAACAGCCCAGAAGGGATAGTTTTCGTACATGTTGAGAACACGGGGGATCCCCACGACACCCCGGCGCGCAGTGTCCGGAGTAAGGGACTCATAGCCGAATACCCGCTTGTATTTGTAGTCAAACAGATTGGGGACATTGTCCTTGTTTTTCTGCTTTCCCAGACCTCTTTCGCAGCGGTTGCCGGAAATAAACTGGCGTCCGCCGGAAAAACGGTTGACGGTCAGCAGACAGTTGTTGGTGCATCCTTTGCAGCGGGCCATCCTGGTATCATAAGTCAGGTTGAGGATTTTTTCCATGGGCAGCATGGTAGTCTGTTTTTCCGGACTGTACCGTTCTCTGGCCACCAGCGCCGCGCCGAAGGCGCCCATGATGCCGGCGATATCGGGTCTGACAGCCTCGCATCCGGCGATCCGCTCGAAGCTGCGCAGGACCGCGTCATTGTAGAAGGTGCCGCCCTGGACTACAACCCGTTTGCCCAGATCCTCCGCGCTGGTGATCTTGATCACCTTGAACAGCGCGTTCTTGATCACGGAGTAAGCCAGACCGGCTGAAATATCGGCGACCGAAGCCCCTTCTTTCTGGGCCTGCTTTACGTTGGAATTCATAAAAACGGTGCAGCGCGTTCCCAGATCGATGGGATTCTGGGCAAAAAGAGCCTCCCTGGCAAAATCCTGTACGCTGTAGTTGAGAGATTTCGCGAAGGTTTCGATGAAAGAACCGCAGCCGGAGGAGCAGGCTTCATTGAGCTGCACACTGTCTACGGTCTGATTCTTGATTCTGATGCATTTCATATCCTGTCCGCCGATGTCCAGAATACAGTCCACTTCCGGGTCAAAGAAGGAAGCGGCATAATAATGGGACACCGTCTCCACTTCGCCTTCGTCCAGCATCAGAGCGGACTTGATCAGGGCTTCGCCGTAGCCCGTGGAGCAGGAGTATCGGATGGACGCGCTGGGAGGAAGAAGCTCGCTGATCTCCTTCATGGCCCGGATCGTTGTCTTCAGAGGACTTCCATTGTTATTAGAATAGAAGGAATAGAGCAGGGAACCGTCTTCGCCGACCAGCGCCACCTTGGTGGTGGTGGAGCCTGCGTCGATGCCCAGGAAGCAGTCGCCCTCGTATGTATCCAGATCAGCGGTCGCCACATTATGCTGACTGTGGCGTTCCACGAATTCGTCGTACTCCGCCTGATCTTTGAACAGAGGCTCCAGACGCTTCACTTCAAATTCCATCTTGACGCCGTGCTTCAGTTTTTCACAGAGCGCTTCCAGGGATGTGTGAACTTCTTCTTTCGGATTCATGGCCGCGCCGATCGCCGCGAACAGATGGGAATGTTCAGGCGCGATAATGGCGTCGCCTGTGAGCTTCAGAGTGCGGATGAATGCCGCTCTCAGTTCAGAGAGGAAATGGAGCGGGCCGCCCAGGAATGCCACGTTGCCCCGGATCGGCTTGCCGCAGGCAAGTCCGGAGATCGTCTGGTTGACGACGGCCTGGAAAATAGAAGCGGCCAGATCCTCTTTTGTGGCGCCGTCGTTGATCAGCGGCTGGATATCCGATTTGGCAAATACGCCGCACCGGGCCGCGATGGGATAGATCGCCTTGTAATTTTTGGCATATTCATTGAGGCCGGCAGCGTCTGTCTGCAGGAGAGACGCCATCTGGTCAATAAAAGAACCGGTACCGCCCGCGCAGATCCCGTTCATGCGCTGGTCGATGCCGCCGGTGAAATAAATGATCTTGGCATCTTCTCCGCCCAGCTCGATGGCCACGTCTGTGCGGGGGGCGTAGTCCTGAAGAGAGGTGGCCACCGCCACCACCTCCTGGACGAAGGGCACCTCAAGATGCCTGGAGATGGTCAGTCCGCCGGAGCCTGTGATGACCGGGCAGACCTCCATGGGACCGAGATCCTTCAGCGCCCGGGCGAGAAGCTCTGCCAGGGTCTCCTGGATATTGGCATAATGGCGCTCGTAAGCGGAGAAAAGCACATGCTTTTCCGAATCCAGAATGGCAATCTTCACAGTTGTGGATCCGATGTCAATTCCCAATGTATTGAAATTCGTCATAAACACACCTTTTTCTATATTATTTTTGCCTTTTCGGCAGTGTTCCGAAAAGGCACGGCAAATCACATGTTATTATAGTATGTTCCATTTGGAAATGCAACAATGGAAACTCAGGAAAAAATGTTAAAAAATTATGAAATATGTAAAAAAACCAGAATACAGTCCCATGTGTTTGACAAACAGGCAGATTATTTCTATAATAGAAAAGTCAATGGAAAGAGGCGCAGGCGCCTGCTGTATAAAATGAAGAAATGGAGCTTGAACATGAACTGGTTAGGAAAGCTGGAACGCAGATTCGGGCGGTACGCGATTCCCAATCTGATGTTTTATATTATGATATTGTACGGAGTGGGATTTATCATTCTGAATGTAAATCCCATGTTTTATATCCGGTACCTGTCTCTTGATATGAGCCAGGTCTTCCGCGGACAGATCTGGAGGCTTGTGACGTTTATTGTTTATCCGCCCTCTTCGGATATCCTTTATTTTATCATTGCCATGTTTCTGTATTACTCGCTGGGCGTGACCCTGGAACGGGTATGGGGAAGCTTCCGATTTAATCTGTACTTTTTCAGCGGTGTGATCGGGAATATCCTGGCGGCGCTGATCATTTATCTTGCGTTCGGCATGATTTACCTGCCGACCACATCCTTTCTGAACCTGTCCCTGTTTTTCGCCTTTGCGGCTACCTTTCCGGATATGCAGTTCCTTCTGTTTTTCATCATTCCGGTGAAGGCGAAATGGCTGGGGATCCTGAACGGTATTTACTTTGTCTATGAGCTGATCGTGGGAAGCTGGGCGACCCGGATCGCCATTGTCCTGTCAGTGGTGAATTTCCTTGTGTTTTTCCTGGGAAGCCGGAATCTGAACAGAGTGAATCCGAAAGAGGTGAAGCGGAAGGTGGTGTACCGCCAGCAGGTGAAGACCGCGAAATCGGACGGAAAACATCCGCGCCACCGCTGCGCTGTCTGCGGCAGAACGGAGCTGGATGATGAAACGCTGGAGTTTCGTTTCTGCTCCAAATGTGATGGAAATTATGAATATTGCCAGGACCATTTATACACCCATAAGCATGTGACGGCGCCGGGCCATGAAAAATCGTGACCGGCGATCAGAGCACCACCTCTTATCTGGACTATCTGAATGAAACGGAAGGTGCTGATATTAAGACCGTGGCGCTTGTTTCTGAGGATTCTGAGTTTGGCACCAATATTGCCAATGTGGAAGCGGAGACAGCCGCTGAGTTCGGTTATGAGATCGTAGAAAATATTTCCTACAGCGCGCAGGCGACCAATGTAACGTCAGAGGTGCTCAGACCATTTCTCAGCTGTTCTATGACGAAACGGGCATCACGCTGATCGGCGATACGCTTGTGGCAGTCTGGGACGGCATCCTTCTGGCCGCGGCCGCGAACCAGGCCGGTTCTACGGACGGCGACGCGATGCGTCAGGCAATGGCGGACGGACTGGATATCGATCCGGAAGACGATCCTTTTGGATTTGAAGGATATCAGTTCGGAGAGAATGGACAGAATATCTATGGATCTTCTGTAATCGTTCAGTACATGGGCGGCGAGCTGAAGACTGTTTATCCTCTGGAGAGCGCGACGGCTGAGGTCGTTTACCCGGCGGTTGGCTGGAATGAGCGGTAAAGCGAATGGTATATTTTTTCTTTAATTGCTTATACTACAGGTAGAAATCAGGAGCTTCTGACTTCCAGGAGCTCCTGAACATGTTCAGAAAGGATTTGCCTGATGGGAAAGCATAAAGGAAAAACACAGAAAAACAGACAGACCGGCGGGCAGGCCGGCAGGCCGGACGGGAAAACCTGGTACGACCGGGTCGGAGAAAGCTATGAGCCGGGGATAAAATACGGGATCACAGAAGAAGCCGCGGCCGGAGAGACAGACCGGCAGCCGGAGGAAACAGGCCAGCGGGGCAAAAACAGAAACGGGCAGGACGGAACCGGCAGAAACCACATTTATCTGCTTTCGATCATCGGTGAGATCGAAGGCCATGAAAATCTGAATCCCGGAAGCAAGACTACAAAATATGAGCATGTACTGCCAAAACTCGCGCAGATTGAGGACAGCGATGAGATCAGCGGGGTTCTGCTGCTGATCAATACCCAGGGAGGCGATGTGTCCTGCGGCCTGGCGCTGGCGGAAATGGTGGCCTCCTTAAGCAAACCGACGGTGTCCCTGGTCATCGGAGACAGCCATTCTATCGGCGTGCCTCTGGCCGTATCAGCGGATGATTCCTTTATCGTGCCGACAGCGACCATGCTGATCCATCCCGTGAGAATGTCCGGTATGACCATAGGTGCGCCGCAGACCTATCATTATTTTCAGAAGATCCAGGATCGGATCACCGGCTTCATCGCGGAGCACAGCCGGGTGCCGCAGGACAAAATTGAGGAAATGATGATGAACACGAAGGATCTGACGAAGGATCTCGGCACGCTTCTGGTGGGAGAGGATACGGTGAAGATCGGTCTGATCCATCATGTGGGCGGGATCAACAGGGCGCTGAAAAGGCTGCATGAGATGATCGGAGAGAGAAAAAAGGGTTCTGCCTGAATGCAGAGGGCAGGAGCCTTTTTTTCATAGGAAATAGTGTTCCCTATGAAAAAAAGGCTCCGCTGGATCGCACTGCGGCGCAGGCCGGACGGATCAGTTCACCAGCCGTTCCTGCTCCGCGATGGGAAGCCCCAGAAGTCCCATATATCCATGATAGGGGACCTGGCGGGAAAAGCAGTCGGCGGCATGCCAGTCCACCGGGCCGTTGATCAGTTCCACAGCATGGCTTCCCACAGAAGCGGCCATGGAGAAAAGCGCCTCCGCTTCCTTCATTAAAACGACAAAATCATGTCCCTGGCGTTCAATATCGGGAAGCCAGCCGACAGAAGAAATTTCCAGACTGCCGAGAAGCTCCTTTACATCTGCCGGCCCGTATCCGGCGTTAAAAAAATACCGGAGCTGGGTCGCGGTGGGCTTGATACAGTCGAATCCGGCCTTTTTTGCGGCCTGAATGTAAGTACGGAGATTGGCTCTGCCGACCACAGAGCTCTGAAGAGACAGCGCGTTGGGTTTCATATGTCTGTTTCCTTTCTGAAATTGTGATGGTTTTTGGCAGGAGGTGATCCTGTATCATAAGGATAATGCCGGGCAGGCATTGAAACAATTCGATTCAGGACCTATAATGTAAGAAAAACGCCCGAAACAGATCGCGGAAGGGAGGAGCTGATGGGGATACAAACATGCGGACTGAATCTGAATCATAAAAAGAAGGAGATGCGGCCTCATGGCACCTCTTTGTTCCCCTGCGCGGGATATTGCGGACATTATTCGGAAGAGGCGAAACAGACGATCCCCTGGCACTGGCATAAGGAGCTGGAGATCGTGTACGTCAGAGCGGGCGCGCTGATCTGGCAGGTTCCCGGGCAAAGCTGGCGGCTGGAGCCGGGAGACTGTCTCGCGGTCAATTCCAACGTGCTCCACTGCGCGGCGCCCGCGCCCGAATGTGAGCTGCACTCCCTGGTCTTTGATCCCTCCCTTGTTTTCGGGAGCGGAGAATCGGTATTTGCCGGAACCTATATCCGTCCGCTCATTTCCGAAACATCCTTTGACGGCGTTTTGCTGGGACAGGGGGAGCAGGCGAAGGAGACAGAGCTGTTCCGGACTGCCTTTGAGGCGCTGGCGGATGAGAAATTCGGATATGAGTTTACAGTGAGAGAGTGCCTGTCGAAGATCTGTCTGGTTCTGTGCCGCCGGTTTCAGCACGAAGTCGCAAAGGAACAGACCGGGGCGGATCAGGACCAGGTCAGGATCCGGGAAATGCTGGATTATATCCACTGCCATTACAGGGATGAGATCAGCCTGGAGGATATCGCGGGGGCGGCGGATATCGGAACGAGGGAATGCCTCCGGTGCTTCCGGAGAATGATCCGGATTTCTCCCATCCAGTATCTGCTCAGGTACAGGATCATGCAGGGGGCGGAGCTCCTTGTGCGCGAGCCGCTCTGGAGCGTATCAGAGATCGCCGCCCGGTGCGGGTTTGACAGTCCGAGTTATTTTTCTCAGATGTTCCGGCGGTTTTATTCCTGCACGCCAAGAGATTACCGCAGGGCAGACGAAAAATAACTGGATATTGGATACAGATTTGTGTATAATCGGAAGAGTGAAATAACAGTACGGATGTTTGGTTGAAATGGAGGAGCATCGTGGCATCATCGAAACAGACAGGAAGCAGAAGAAAAAGCACCGGGAAAGGAACTGCCCGGAAAACACAGAGAACTTCTGCCAGGTCAAAGACTGGAAGAAAAAATACGAAAAAGCGTGCCGTTGAAAACAAGATGGAACCGGCCATTAAAAAAGAACTGGTGATTCTCATCAGCCTCGCAGTCTGTCTGCTTCTGTTCTGCAGCAATCTGCATCTGTGCGGGCAGCTCGGAGAAGTGTTCTACCGCGTGATGCGGGGACTTTTCGGCATTATGGGATATGTATTCCCCGTATATCTGTTTGTTTGTATCTGCTTTCTTTTGTCCAATCGCGCCAGTGCCCGGTCCGTGGTGAGGATCCTCGTTTCCTGCCTGGTGTTTCTGGTCCTCTGCGGGATCGTGTCGCTGCTGGCTCTGGATACCTATGACGCGGCTGCCACCCTGGGAGATTATTACAGCCGGGCGGCGCAGACCATAGACGGGGGCATGGCCGGCGGACTCTGCCTGAGACTTTTGTATCCGGCCTTCGGCATGGTGGGAGCTTATGTGATCCTGATCGTTCTGGCGGCGGCGGGAATCGTGGTGATCACGGAGAAGTCCATCCTGCGGCCGATCCAGAAGAACGGGAAAAAGGTCTATGACACGGCCAGAGAGGACATGGCGAGACGCCATGAGATCCATGCCGCCAGGGCCGAGGAAAAGAAAAAATACAGAGCGGAGAAAAAAGTGCGGGGCGTTTCTCTGGATACCAGCGTGGGAGGAGAGACAGATGCGGACGCTGCGGCGGCTGCGGTGCCTGGCGCGGAAACAGAAGGAAAGAAGGCGAAGGGACAGGCAGATATTTTTACCGGAGAGATCCACGGCATGACGGGACAGGCAGAAAAGGAAGAAGATCCTGCCCGGGGAAAATCAGAAGGACATGCTGTGGAAGCGGATGAGGAAGTCATCTACATAGAAGAAGATACGGCTCCGCTCCGCGCGGCGAAGCTGGACAGCACGCTGTCAGAGCTGGAAGCCTTTGACCGGGAGAACGGAGGCGCAGAGGAAGACGGCACGCCTCTGTCTGTGGATTACGCGGCCATGGACCGGAATCCGGTTTTTGGAAAACAGTTTGAGATGACCGGAAGAAGTGCGGAGTCCGGGGCGGATGAAAGTTCACAGACCGATGTGAGACAGGTGGTCACAGCGTCTGGCAAGGTTGTGGAGGTGGAGCAGGATCCCACCGAAGAGGATCCGATTACCAGAAAGCGGGCGCAGGCTGCTTCCGCGGGATCCGGAGACGGGACCATTTTCCGGGAGGCCGGCGGCGCAAGAGGAAGCTCCGGCAGTGTGAATTTTTCGGCCGGAAAGGATCCGGCGGACTCCGGCGCTGTGAAAACGGGGACAAAACAACAGGCGGCGGGCGCCGCGAAGAAACCGCCCCGCCCCTATGTGAAGCCGCCTGTCTCTCTGCTCAGACAGGGCAGCAGGAAAATGAAGAACCGGGACGCGGAGCTCAGAGAGACTGCGGTGAAGCTGCAGCAGACCCTCCGGAATTTCGGAGTGGGGGTGACCGTTACCAATATCAGCTGCGGCCCTTCTGTGACCCGGTATGAGCTGACGCCGGAGCAGGGCGTCAAGGTGAGCCGGATCGTTTCTCTGACGGATGACATCAAGCTGAACCTGGCGGCGGCGGACATCAGGATCGAGGCGCCGATCCCGGGAAAATCGGCGGTGGGGATCGAGGTGCCCAATAAAGAAAATATGACTGTGTTTTTCCGGGATGTCCTGGAATCCGAGGAGTTTAAAAAGCATCCCTCCAGGCTGGCCTTTGCCGTGGGACGGGATATCGCGGGACAGACCGTGGTGGCGGATCTGGCCAGGATGCCCCATCTTCTGATCGCGGGCGCCACCGGTTCCGGAAAATCTGTCTGTATCAATACACTGATCATGAGCATCATTTACAAGGCCAAACCGTCGGAGGTCCGCCTGATCATGGTGGATCCGAAGGTGGTGGAGCTCAGTGTCTACAACGGAATCCCGCATCTGATGATCCCTGTGGTCACAGATCCCAAAAAGGCGGCGGGCGCGTTAAACTGGGCCGTGGCGGAAATGACAGACCGGTATAAGAAATTCGCGGAGCTGAATGTGCGGGATCTGAAGGGCTACAATGAGAAGATCCGGGAGGAGACAGAACGCCCGGGAGAAGAGGCGGAGACCCTTCCTCAGCTGGTCATCATCGTAGATGAGCTGTCGGACCTGATGATGGTGGCGCCGGGCGAGGTGGAGGACGCCATCTGCCGCCTGGCGCAGATGGCCAGGGCGGCCGGCATCCATCTGGTGCTGGCGACCCAGCGTCCCTCCGTCAATGTCATTACGGGACTGATCAAGGCCAATGTGCCGTCCCGGATCGCGTTTTCCGTTTCCTCCGGCGTGGATTCCCGGACGATCATCGACATGAACGGGGCAGAAAAGCTGCTGGGCAAGGGCGACATGCTCTTTTATCCCTCCGGCTACCAGAAACCGGTCCGTGTGCAGGGCGCTTTTATTTCAGATGAAGAAGTGTCCCGGGTGGTCAAATACCTGACGGACAGAAGCGATGTCCAGTACAGCCAGGATGTGGAAAGTCATCTGGCGGCTTCCGGCGGCGCCGAGGGCGGCATCGGAGGCGACGAGCGGGACGCGTACTTTGCCGACGCGGGACGGTTTATCATTGAAAAAGAAAAGGCTTCCATCGGCATGCTCCAGAGAGCCTTCAAAGTGGGGTTCAACCGGGCAGCCAGGATCATGGACCAGCTCGCGTCCGCCGGCGTGGTAGGCGAGGAAGAAGGAACAAAGCCGAGAAAGGTGCTCATGACCCGGGAAGAATTTGAAGAATACCTGCAGCAGCAGGCCTGATGCCCCGGCCGGGCGGGCGCGGATCCCGGAGGCGCTAACCTTTGTTTTTTCTCTGCATACCATAAAGAAAGAACTGTGTTCTCGGAGACAACATGAGACTGAGCAGTCTGCTTTCGCATGTCGGCTACGTCAGGATAAGGGGAAGCGCGGAGGTTTTGGTGACGGGAATTGCCTGTGATTCCAGACAGGTCCGTCCCGGAGATCTGTTTGTCTGTATTTCCGGTTTTCATAAAGACGGCCATGAATTTGCCGGAGAAGCCGCGGAGAAAGGCGCTTCTGTGATCGTCATGGAAGAAGGAAACAGAAAAGCTGAGAAGCTGGAACAGAAGCTCGCGGAAAAGGCCACGGTGATCATGGCCGCGTCGTCCCGGAAAATGCTGGCCCATCTGGCCGCGGCTTTTTACGGGTACCCGCTCCGGTCGATGACTTCGGTGGCGGTCACCGGAACAAAGGGAAAAACCACCACAGCCTATATGGTATACGAGATACTGAAGCAGTCGGGAAAAAAGACAGGGATCATCGGCACCAACGGCGCCTTTACGGCAGACCGGGAGTTTCCCGTTTCCCACACCACGCCGGAGGCGCATGAGCTTCAGCGGATCCTGTGGGAAATGAAGAAAGAAGGATGTACCCATGTGGTCATGGAGGTTTCCTCCCAGGGCTACAAAATGGAGCGGACCGCGGGGCTTCATTTTACCTGCGGGATTTTTACCAATCTGTCGCCGGATCATATCGGTCCGGGCGAGCATGAGAATTTTGAGGATTATCTTTATCAGAAGAGCCGGCTGTTTCAGAACTGCGATATGGCGGTGGCCAATCTGGATGATCCCTGGGTAAAGGATGTGACCGGGCGGGCTGTCTGCCCCGTGGTGACCTATGGAATGGACCGGGGAGATTATCAGGCGTTGGATCTGGTTTTCTATAAAGACAGCCATATGCTGGGCTGCGAATACCGGCTCCGAAGGAACAGAGAGGGCAAAAAAGAGGAAACAGGGGTTTTCCTTCGGCTTCCTGGGGAGTATAATGTGAAGAACAGCATGGCTGCCATCGCGGCCGCGGAATGCCTTGGCATTCCGGCTAAGCAGGCGGCCGGAGCGCTTAAGGAGCTTCGGGTGCCGGGACGGATGGAAGTCGTTTCCGGAAGCAGCCGCCTCTGGATCATTGTGGATTACGCTCACAATGAGATCAGCATGGAGAACCTGCTGAAAACTCTCAAATCATATGAGCCGAGAAATCTGATCTGTGTATTCGGCTGCGGCGGGAACCGCTCCAGGCTGCGCAGAAGCGGTATGGGAAGAGCGGCTGGGACATGGGCGGATTTGTCCGTCATCACCGCGGACAATTCCCGATATGAACCTCTGCCGGAGATCATAAAAGGAATTGAAGCGGGGCTGCGTGAAACAAAAGGGAAATACCTGATCATTCCTGACAGGCGTGAGGCGATCTCCTACGCGGTGCGTCACGGCAAAGTGGGAGACATCATCGCCATCATCGGGAAGGGCCATGAGGATTATCAGGAGACAGAGGGGACACGGATCCATTTTTCTGACAGAGAAGAAGTGGAAAAGGCACTTATGAAATATAGATGAAAAGGATACAATGAAATATGGAACAGACAACAGTAAGAGATTTGGTGAAAGCATCGGGCGGGGTTCTTCTTGCGGGAAATCCGGATCTGCCTGTCAGAAATGTGAGCATTGACTCCAGGGTGATGAAGGGGGAAGATCTGTTTGTCCCGCTGATCGGCGCCAGGAGCGACGCCCACGATTTCCTGGCTCAGGCGATAGAAAACGGAGCGGCGGCTGTCCTTTCCTCAAGAAAAATAGAACCGCTTCCGGGAGCGGCCTGGATCCAGGTGGAGGATACCTTAAAGGCGCTCCAGAATATCGGAAGAGATTACAGAGAACGGATGGGGATCCCGGTGGTGGGCGTGACCGGAAGTGTGGGAAAGACCACCACCAGAGAGATGGTTGCCGCGGCTCTGGGGGCAAAATACCGGGTCTTTAAGACTTCGAAGAACTTCAACAGCGACATTGGCCTGCCGGTCACCATGACGGAGATCAGCAGTCTGGATGAGATCGCCGTGCTGGAAATGGGAATGAGCGATTTCGGAGAGATGGAGGTGCTGTCCTCCATGGCAAAGCCCTCGGCGGCGGTCATGACCAACATCGGCGTGGCCCATATTGAACAGCTTCATACTCAGGAGAATATTTTCAGAGAAAAATTCAAGATTACCGCCGGGATGGAACGGGACGGAGCCCTGGTCCTGAACGGGGACGACGGTTTTCTGAAAAAGGCCGGCGAAGGGACCGGGTTCAGGAGGATCCTTTACGGTTTTGGGGAACACTGTGATTTCCGGGGAGAGGATCTGGAGATCACCGGCAGCGGAACGGAATTCACAGCGGTGAACGGAGAAAAGCGGGTCAGAGTGCGTCTGCCTGTCATGGGCAGGCATATGGCCATGAATGCCCTGGCGGCTCTGGCGGTGGCTTCTCTGTGGGACGTATCCATGGAGGAGGCGGCAGGAGCCCTGGAAAATTTTGAAGGCTTCCGGAACCGGCAGCAGATTTATCCGGTGCGGGATTACCGGGTCATTGACGATACTTACAACGCGAGCCCCGATTCCATGAAGGCGGCTCTCATGGTGCTGGCCGGTATGCCCACGTCGGGAAAAAAGACCGCGGTGCTGGCCAATATGCTGGAGCTGGGAGAAAACAGCCGGGCCTTCCATTACGATGTGGGACGTTTTGCCAGACAGGTAAGGCCGGATGTGATGATCTGCATCGGAGATCTGGCGGCGGAGATTGGAAAAGGGCTGATGGACGGAGGCGAGACCAGGACCCGGGTGCGGTGCTTTGAGACCAGGGAGGAGGCGCTTCCCTTTTTGAAGGAGGAGGCGCAGAAGGGAGATCTGATCCTGTTTAAGGGCTCCAACAGCATGAAGCTGGGCGAGCTGATCGATGCCCTTAAGAGGGAATGACATATGAAGAAGCTTTATGCGGATATCATTGTTGATATTGTCCATATGGCACTCGACAGGTGCTTTCAGTATGAGGTTCCGGAGGAGATCGCGGCTGACGCCGCGGTGGGGAGCCGGGTGCGGATCCCCTTCGGGAAGGCCGATACGCTGAGGGACGGATATATCATCGGATTGACGGAAACGCCGGAATATGATCCGGAAAAAATTAAAAAAATTGAATCCGTCTGCGGGGATGCGGTGCCCATCGAAAGCCAGCTGATCAGGCTGGCTGCATGGATGAGGGAGACTTACGGCTCCACCATGATCCAGGCGCTCAAGACAGTGCTTCCCGCGAGACGGAACGTGAAGACGGTCAGGAAGCGGTATCTGGTGCGGACAGCGGAAAGGGAACAGTGCGGGGCGCTCCTGGAGGAGCTGAGGAGGAAAAAACAGAAGGCCAGAGTCCGGCTTCTGGAGGCTTTTCTGGAGGATGAGGTCCTTCCCTATGAGATGGTGGTGCACAAGCTCAGGGTTTCTCCGGCTTCCTTTGCTCCGCTGGAAGAAATGGGGATTTTCCGGATCCAGACAGAGGAGAGCTACCGGAATCCCATCAGAGGTCTGAAGCAGGAGACCTCCTCCATTGTCCTCAACGGGGAACAGCGGGCGGCGGCAGACGGACTGATCGCTTCCTGGGAGGGGGACCGGAAGCCCTGCCTCCTGTATGGAATTACCGGGAGCGGGAAGACAGAGGTTTACATGGAGCTGATCAGCCATGTGACGGCCCGGGGAAAACAGGCCATTGTGATGATCCCGGAGATCGCGCTTACCTGGCAGACCGTGATGCGGTTTTACAGACGGTTCGGGGACCGGGTATCCATTGTCCATTCCCGGCTTTCGGCAGGGGAAAAGTCAGATCAGTTTGCCAGGGCAAGAAAAGGGGAGATCGATATTATGATCGGCCCCCGGTCGGCGCTTTTTACTCCCTTTCCCGATCTGGGCCTCGTGATCATCGATGAGGAACATGAGACGGCCTACCAGAGCGAGACGGTGCCCCGGTATCACGCGGTTCCGGCCGCCATCGAGCGGTGCAGGATGGCAGGCGCCATGACGGTGCTGGGATCGGCAACCCCTTCGGCGTCCTCTTACTATAAGGCGCAGAACGGGGAATACCGGCTGTTTCAGCTGAGGACCCGGGCAAAGGAAAAAAGTGTTCTCCCGTCGGTGGAGATCGTGGATCTCAGGGAGGAGCTGAGATCCGGAAACAGGACTATTTTCAGCCGCCGGCTGGCGGGACTGATGGAAGAAACTCTTGCCAGAAAGGAACAGATCCTGCTCTTTCTCAACAGGCGGGGCTACGCGGGTTTTGTTTCCTGCCGCTCCTGCGGGGAGGCGGTGAAATGCCCCCACTGCGACGTGAGTCTGACGGCCCACAGAGACGGGATGCTCCGGTGCCACTACTGCGGATACGAGATCCCGGTTCCCAGGACCTGCCCTTCCTGCGGATCAAAATATATCGCGGGCTTTGGGACAGGTACTCAGAAGGTGGAGGCCATGGTGAAAAAAATATTCCCGGAGGCGGGGGTCCTCCGGATGGATATGGACACCACGTCGAAGAAGGGCGGCCACGACGCCATTCTCTCCGCCTTTGCTGACGGAAAAGCGGATATTCTCATAGGAACCCAGATGATCGTCAAGGGCCATGATTTTCCGAAGGTGACGCTGGTGGGAATTCTGGCAGCCGATCTGTCTCTCAACTCCGGCGGATACGAGTCGGGAGAGCGGACATTCCAGCTGATCACCCAGGCGGCGGGAAGAGCGGGCAGAGACAGCCTTCCGGGCCGCGTGGTCATCCAGAGCTATAATCCCTCCCATTACAGCATTGAGGCGGCGGCAAGCCAGGACTATGACGGATTTTACTGGCACGAGATCCTGTACAGGAGGCTGCTGCATTATCCTCCTGTCTACGGGATGCTCTCTCTTCTGATTACGTCGAAGGAGGAGGCGCTGGCGGAACGCATGGCCGGCAGAGTGAAAGAGCTGGCGGAGGAACTTTCCTGGGAAGCTGGGAAAGATGAAAAGGGAATCGAGCTCCTGGAGGTGATCGGCCCCGCGAAAGCGCAGATCGCGCGGATCAATGATCATTACCGCTATGTGATCTACGCGAAAAGCGAGGACAGAGGAATGCTTCTGGAGCTGAAAAATAAAATAGAACAGATAGAATGGGACAGACATGTCATGTATCAGTTTGATATGTCTGTCTGAATCAGGAAAGGATGGAGAAGTATGGCGCTTAGAATCATCAGGGAAATCGGGGATGAGGTCCTGACAAAAACCGCGAAGGAAGTCAAAGAAATGACGCCCAGGACAAGCCGGCTCATCGCGGATATGCTGGAGACCATGTATGAGGCGAACGGAGTGGGGCTGGCGGCTCCTCAGGTGGGGATCCTGAAACGGATCGTGACCATCGATGTGGGAGACGGTCCCATTGTCCTGGTCAATCCGGTGATTACGGAGACGAGCGGCCACCAGATCGGTCCTGAAGGATGTCTGAGCGTGCCGGGCAAACACGGAATTGTTGCCAGACCCAATGAGGTGACAGTGAGGGCTCTTGATGAACATATGCAGGAGCGGGAAATCAGGGGAACCGAGCTGCTGGCCCGGGCTATCTGCCATGAGTGCGACCATCTGGACGGAAAGCTTTACGTGGATCTGGTAGAGGGAGAGCTGATGGATGATGACGCGGAGGAGACAGAAGATGAATAAATCAGTAGTTTTTTCTTAAAAAAATGTAAAAACTGCTGATTTATCTTAAAAACGGAGTATACTGCAATTATGAAAATGATTGGAGGAGAATAGGTATGAAGGTTGTATTTATGGGAACGCCGGATTTTTCCGTGCCTTCGCTGGAGGCACTGGTGAACGGCGGCCATCAGGTGGCGGCTGTCATTACCCAGCCGGATAAACCGAAGGGAAGGGGAAAGGAAATGCAGCCCACTCCTGTCAAGGCGGCCGCGCAGGCTCATGGCATTCCTGTGTGGCAGCCTGAAAAGGTGAAGAACAATGAGGAGCTGTTTGCCGCTCTGAAGAAGATCGCGCCGGACGTGATTGTCGTCATTGCCTTCGGACAGCTGCTTCCCAGAGAGATTCTGGAACTGCCGCCCTTCGGATGTATCAACATCCATGCCTCCCTGCTTCCCAAGTACAGAGGGGCCGCGCCGATCCAGTGGGCCATCATCGACGGAGAACAGGAGACCGGCATCACCACCATGTATATGGAGGAGGGGCTGGACACCGGAGATATGCTTCTCAAGACTGTGGTTCCCATTGAGGCGGAGGATACCGGCGGGAGCCTTCAGGAGAAGCTGAGCCGGGCGGGCGGCCCGCTGATCCTGGCCACCCTGAAGGGCCTGGAAGCGGGAACGCTCTCCAGAACGCCCCAGACAGGAGATACCTGCTATGCCAGGATTCTGGAGAAATCCATGGGCGACATTGACTGGTCGAAGGACGCCGCGTCCATTGAGCGGCTGATCCGGGGACTGTCTCCCTGGCCCAGCGCCTACAGTTCTCTGGGCGGAAAGACCGTCAAATTCTGGAAGGCGTCAGTGATTTCCGGAGAAGAAGAAGGAGAGGCGCAGCTGCCGGGAACCATCGTATCGGTGGAGAAGGACCATTTTACGGTGCAGACCGGAAAAGGACTTCTGGCGGTGGAAGCCCTTCAGCTGGAAGGGAAAAAGCGGATGGACGCGGCGGCGTTCCTGCGGGGATATCCGCTGAAGGCAGGAGAGGCTTTTACAAAAAAGTCATAATATGAGGAGTGAAGGAATATGCCTTATTTTGGTTACTATTATTTTGACCCGACATGGGTTCTGATCCTGATCGGCGCGGTGATCTGCCTGATCGCTTCGGCCAGAGTCCGGTCAACGTTCTCGAAGTATTCGAGGGTGCGGAGCCGGACCGGCATGACAGGCGCGGAGGCGGCCAGAAGGCTGCTGGACAGCCAGGGAATTTACGGAGTGCAGATCGCCCGGGTGGAAGGAAATCTGACAGACCATTATGATCCCAGGAGCAAGACCCTCAGACTGTCCTCGTCTGTGTACGGATCGGATTCTGTGGCGGCCATCGGAGTGGCGGCCCATGAATGCGGCCATGCCATTCAGGACGATGTGGGCTACGCGCCCCTGCGGTTCCGGACGGCCTTTGTGCCCATTGCGAATTTCGGCTCCAGCATCAGCTGGATCCTGATCGTGCTCGGCCTGGTCTTCGGAGCGGGAAGAGGAAGCTACTCCTTCCTGGTCAATCTGGGAATCTTCTGTTTCTCTCTGGCGGTTCTGTTCCAGCTGATCACCCTGCCGGTGGAATTCAATGCCTCCAGGCGGGCGCTGGTCCTTCTCAGAGAAAACGGTATTTTATATCAGGATGAAGCAGTGAAGACCCGGAAGGTGCTCTCAGCCGCCGCGCTGACTTATGTGGCGGGGGCTCTGTCCTCCATCCTTCAGCTGCTGCGTCTGATCATCCTGTTTGGGGGAAGAGATCGTGACTGATGTCAGAGGCGCTTCCCTCGACTGCCTGGTGAGGATCATGGATGAAGGACAGTACAGCCATGTGGTGCTGAAAGAGGCGCTGGAGAAGCTGCAGTTCAGGGACCGGAGAGACCGGGCCTTCTTCACCAGGCTGACAGAGGGCGTTGTGGAGCGGGCCCTTGAGCTGGATTACATGATCGACCAGTTTTCCCGGGTCAGGACAGAGAAGATGAAGCCGGTCATCCGGGAAATTTTAAGGATGGCCGTCTATCAGATCAAATATATGGATTCCGTGCCGGACAGCGCCGCCATCAATGAGGCGGTCAAGCTGGCGGCAAAAAGAAAATTCGGGAATCTGAGAGGCTTTGTGAACGGGGTCCTGCGGGCCCTTCTGCGGGGAATGGACGGGATCCGCCTGCCGGATCCGGAAACCGATTTTCCCGCCTACGCCGGGGCCGTTTATTCGATGCCTTCCTGGATCACGGAAACGCTCTGCGCCGCTTACGGAAGAGAGCGGACCGAGAGGATCCTGGAGGGCGGCGTGAACGAACGGCCCTTCAGTGTGCGCATGAATCTGAGCCGCGCGCCGGAAGAAGAAATCCTGAGCAGTCTTGCCGGGCAGGGAATTGCCTGGGAGAAAACAGAAGGAATTCCGGGCGCTTACATTCTGAAAGGATATGACAGTCCTGCCGGCATTGAAGCCTTTGCCGGGGGATTTCTTCAGGTGCAGGATGTGAGTTCCATGCTGGCGGGCCTGGCGGCGGCGCCGGAAAAGGGCAGCCTTGTGCTGGATGTCTGCGCGGCTCCCGGAGGCAAGAGCCTCCACGCGGCGGATCTGATGGCCGGGACCGGTCATGTGGAAGCCCGGGATCTGACAGAAGCGAAGGTGCGGCTCATAAAAGAAAACACAGAACGGTGCGGCTTCCGGAATGTATCGGCCCGGGTATGGGACGCCCTCAGGCCGGATCCGGAGATGTTCGGGAAGGCGGATGTGGTCATTGCGGATCTGCCCTGTTCGGGCCTCGGGATCATCGGAAGGAAGAGCGACATCAAATATAAGCTGACAGAGGAAGGGGCCTCTGAGCTGGCTGTTCTTCAGAGAAGGATTCTGGACGTGGTCTGGCAGTATGTGAAGCCGGGCGGCCGGCTCGTGTATTCCACCTGCACCATCCTTCCCGGGGAGAATGCCGGAAACGCCGACTGGTTCGAGGCGCATTATCCGTTCCGGCCGGAAAGTCTGGATCCTGTGCTGCCGGAGCGGTTCCGGACAGAGGAAACAAAAAACGGACGGCTCCAGCTGTTCCCCGGAGAAAAGGGAACAGACGGATTTTTTATTGCCAGATTTGTGAGAGAGGCGGGCGCGTAGTATGAAGAAGGATATCAGATCGCTTACCTTTGAGGAGCTTTCCGGGACGCTGGAAGCCATGGGAGAAAAGCGCTACCGGGCCGGACAGATCTATTCCTGGCTCCATGAAAAGCAGGTGTCGGATTTTGAACAGATGACCAATCTGTCCCGGCCGCTCAGGCAGAAGCTGGCGGACAATTTTTTCCTGACGGTGCTGGAAGCGGTTCAGGTGCTGACCTCAAAGCTCGACGGGACCAGAAAATATCTGTTCCGGCTTTCTGACGGAAATGTGATCGAGAGCGTCTGGATGGAATATCACCACGGCGCCAGTGTCTGCATTTCCTCCCAGGTGGGCTGCCGGATGGGATGCCGGTTCTGCGCCTCCACTCTGGACGGCCTGGTGCGGAATCTGGAGCCGTCGGAGATGCTGGAGCAGATCTACAGAATGCAGGAGCATATGGGGCGCAGGATCTCCAGCGTAGTGGTCATGGGATCCGGAGAGCCCTTCGATAATTACGATAACTTTGTGAAATTCGTGCGGATCCTGACGGATCCCAGGGGACTCGGCCTGAGTGCCCGGAGCGTCACCGTATCCACCTGCGGGCTGCCGGACCGGATCCGGGATCTGGCCGGGGAAGGCCTGCCGGTCACGCTGGCGCTTTCCCTTCACGCGCCGGATGATGAAAAGCGCAGGCAGCTGATGCCTGTGGCGAACAAATACAGCATAAAGGAAGTTCTCGCGGCCTGTGATACATACTTTGAAAAAACGGGACGGCGCGTAAGTTTTGAGTATAGTCTCGTGGGGGATGTCAATGATACAGAGGAAGAAGCGCGCGCACTTGCAGCCCTTCTCGGAAAACGGAACTGTCACGTAAATCTCATCCCTGTAAATCCCATAAAAGAGCGGAAATATGTCCGGTCTGGTGGTGCCGCGGCCGCGAATTTTAAAAATATACTTGAAAAAAGTGGAATTAATGTTACTATTAGAAGAGAAATGGGGCGGGATATAAACGGAGCATGCGGACAGCTTCGCCGCAGTTATCAGGAAGAACGCCCCGGAAAGGTATCTTTGTAACTGTTTGTTCCAGAAGGAGGATAGACCATGAAGGCCTATGCAATGACTGATCGGGGAAGAAGAAGGCAGATCAATCAGGACGCAGTCTATTATTCTGTGTATCCGGTCGGGAATCTTCCCAATCTGTTTATTGTGGCAGACGGAATGGGCGGACATCAGGCAGGAGATTTCGCTTCCCGGTTCGTGATCGACGAACTGGTCGGGCTGGTTGAATCCGCCCGCGGAAATAATCCGATCACAATTTTAAACGACAGCATCCGCCAGGTAAATGAAATGCTTCTGGAAAAAGCAGCGGAGGACGAGCGGCTGACCGGGATGGGTACCACGCTGGTGGCGGCCTGCACCATGGGAAGCGTTTTATGTGTGGCCAATGTGGGCGACAGCCGCCTCTATGTGATCCACGACGATATCAGACAGATCACAAGGGATCATTCCCTTGTGGAAGAGCTGATCTCCCGGGGAGAGCTGGAAAGAGGCAGCGAAGCGTACTTCGAGCATAAGAATATCATCACGAGAGCCATAGGAGCAAAAAACGGAGTATATGCCGATTTTTTTGAAGTGAATCTGGAGGCGGGCGATACGGTGCTCATGTGTTCGGACGGCCTGAGCAATATGGTGCCGGACGATATCATAAGAAGGATCGTATCGGGAAGAGAGGATCTGAGGGCGGTGGCCGGAGATCTGATCGACGAAGCGAATAACAACGGAGGGCGGGACAATATAGGCGTAGTGCTGTTCCGTCCGTCCGCAGACGAGGTGAAAGAATGGTAAAAATAGGAATGTTTCTGGGTGAACGCTACGAGATCCTGGAAAAGATCGGTTCAGGCGGCATGTCGGATGTATACCGCGCCAAGGACCATAAGCTCAACAGGGACGTGGCGGTAAAGGTCCTGAAGCAGGAATACAATTCCGACAGGAGCTTTATATCAAAGTTCAGGACAGAGGCCCATGCCGCGGCATGTCTGTCCCATCCGAATATCGTGCATGTATTTGACGTGGGAGATGAGGACGATCTCCATTATATCGTAATGGAGCTTGTGGAAGGCATTACGCTGAAGACTTATATCGCGAAAAAGGGCAAGCTGGAGATCCGGGAGACCATCGGCATTGCCATGCAGGTGGCCCAGGGGATCGAGGCCGCCCATGAGCAGCATATCGTGCACCGGGATATCAAGCCTCAGAATATCATCATTTCCAGGGACGGCAAGGTGAAGGTGACGGATTTCGGCATTGCCAAGGCCGCTACGACAGAGACCATCACCTCCAGCACCATGGGATCTGTCCACTATATTTCACCGGAGCAGGCCAGAGGAGGATACTGCGACGAGCGCAGCGATATCTATTCTCTGGGTATTACCATGTATGAAATGCTGACGGGCCGCGTGCCGTTCGAGGGAGATTCGGCGGTATCCGTGGCGCTGCTGCACATTCAGGGAGAGATGGTTCCTCCCAGGACTTACAATGAAATGATCCCGGTCAGCCTGGAGAAGATCGTTCTGAAATGTACTCAGAAAAAGCCGGAGATGCGGTACCGCACGGTGACAGAGCTGATTGCCGACCTGAAGCGGGCTCTGATGACGCCCAATGAGGATTTTGTGCAGATGAACGCCTTAAACAGCGACGGTCCGACCCGGGTCATGAGTGAAGAGGAGCTGAGCCAGATCAAGAGCGAGGCCCATGGCGCCGGAGACGAGACCGAGGTGCTGGAGCCGGTTGATTATGATGATATGGAGAGAGAAAACCGGTATCAGCTGGATTATGACGACGAGGAAGATGAACTGCTTCCCGATGATGATGATTACGACGACGAGTATGAGGAATACGAAGAGGGAAAGAAATCTGACAAGGTCTATACGATCGTTGGGATCGTGGTCGCGGTCATTATCGTGCTTCTGGCCCTTTTTGTGCTGGGAAGAACCTTCGGGCTGTTTGATTTTTCCGGAGGAAACGGCAGCGGAAATGAGCTGACCGCGGAGTCTGATGCCACAGAAGTCCCCATGCCCAATCTGCTCGGCATGACGGTTGAAGAGGCAGAAAGCGAGCTGTCTGCCCTGGGTCTCGATATGAAGCTTTCCTACAAAGAATCCAGTGACTATGAGGAAGGCCAGATCATGGAACAGGAATACGCGGAGGGCGAAGCTGTGAAACGGGGAACCGTGGTGCAGCTGACCGTGAGCCGGGGGACGGATGAGACGACGGTACCCACGGATCTGGTCGGCATGACGAGACAGGAAGTAACAGATGCCCTTCAGGAAGCGGGATTAGAGGCAGAGTTTGATGAGATCTACAGCGACAGTGTGGATGAAGGGTTGGTTGCCAGAGTGAGCCCCGGAATGGGAAGCACCTGTACGATCGGTGATACGGTTACGGTTTATCTGTCGCTCGGACCGGAGACGAGGACCACCGATGTGCCCAGTGTGCTTGGCATGAGTGAAAGCGAGGCGCGTTCAGAGCTGGAGAGCATGGGACTGACAGTGGGCAGCGTGACAGAAGATTACAGCGACGAATATCCCGCCGGACAGGTCATGACCCAGTCCGTGAGAGGCGGAAGCACCGTGGAGGAAGGCACCAGAGTCAACCTGGTCATCAGCCTTGGACCGGAGGAGACCACCGAGGCGCCGACAACGGAAGCTCCGACAACAGCGCCTCCGACCACAGCGCCGACGACTGCGGCGCCGACGGCTCCGTCTACCGAGGCGCCGTCAACAGAGCCTCCCACACGGCCTAGCGAGACGGAGGCGCCCACCGGCGGAGATTCTCCTGACCAGACTCTGCCTGACCAGCCGGTACAGTGACGCGCGATGCAGGGAAAGATCATAAAGGGAATCGGCGGTTTCTATTATGTCCACGACGGGCATGAGACCGTATACGAATGCAGAGCAAAAGGCATTTTCCGAAGCCAGGGGATCAAGCCCCTGGTGGGGGATAATGTGGAAATGGATATCCTGAGCAGGGAAGAATGCCTGGGGAATATCGCGGAGATATTCCCCAGAAAAAACAGTCTGATCCG
>CAJFHG010000042.1 GCA_904379015.1 Candidatus Paralachnospira caecorum
CCTCCAGGATTCCGTTCTTTTTCAGGAAGTTCTGGAAAAACTCAAATCCCTTCTCAGAATCAATATTGGTGTAACCCAGCATTTTTTCAATCCGGGGACCTTCCACACTGTATACGCCCTCTTCCAGCTTCTCTACCGTATAAGGCAGATTCTCCCGGATCAGGGCCTGGGACGGATCAAACTCCTTCTCAAACAGGACAGGAGCCTCATCCATTTCCTTCAGCAGATCATTGACATAATAGAGAAGTTCCTTCACACCCTGACCGCTGACAGCAGAAATCGCGAACACACGAAGTCCTTCTTTTTCAAAAGCGCTGCGGATTTTCTCTACTGCTTCCGCTCCGCCTTCATACAGGGCGTCGATCTTGTTGGCGGCGATCACCTGGGGCCGTTTGAGAAGCTCAGGATTGTATTTCTCCAACTCGCTGTTGATGGCCCGGATATCCTCCACCGGATCTCTTCCTTCTGTGGAAGCCGCGTCCACCATGTGGATCAGCACCTTGGTGCGTTCAATATGCCTTAAAAATGCATGTCCCAGCCCGATTCCCTCTGAGGCTCCCTCGATCAGTCCGGGTATGTCAGCAATCACAAAGCTGCTGTGTCCGTCCAGATCCACCACTCCCAGATTGGGATGCAGGGTTGTAAAATGATAATTGGCAATTTTGGGACGGGCGTTGCTGACTCTGGAAAGCAGGGTGGATTTTCCCACATTCGGAAAACCGATCAGTCCCACATCAGCAATCACTTTCAGTTCGAGGGTCACCCACAGTTCCTGTCCTTCCTGTCCTGGCTGGGCATATTTGGGAACCTGCATGGTGGCAGTGGCATAGTGCATATTGCCGTTACCTCCGCGGCCTCCTTTCAGGATGATCTCCCGCATATTGCTGCCGGACATATCGGCGATCACCTTTCCAGTCTCGAAATCTTTGATCACAGTTCCCTCCGGCACTTTGATCACAAGATCCTGGCCGTCTTTTCCGTGACACCGTCTCTTTCCGCCCTCTTCTCCGCTGGTGGCCACATATTTGCGTGTGTGGCGGAAATCTGTCAGCGTATTCAGGCCCTTATCCACTTCAAAAATAATATCTCCGCCGCGGCCGCCGTCGCCGCCGTCGGGTCCCCCGTTGGGGACATACAGTTCCCGGCGGAAGCTGACATGACCATCGCCGCCTTTGCCGGATTTTATAAAAATTTTTGCGCTGTCTGCAAACACTCTGACACATTCCTTTCTGAGGTAAAAAAGCCGGCGCTTACCGCGTCGGCTTTTTATGTCTCATGGTTTATTCGTTTGCTGCTTTCGGGTACACAGAAACCTGTTTCTTGTCTCTGCCCTTTCTTTCGAAACGTACCACACCGTCTACCAGAGCAAATAATGTATCATCGCCGCCACGGCCCACATTTACTCCGGGATGGATCTTAGTACCGCGCTGTCTGTACAGGATATTTCCTGCAAGAACAAACTGTCCGTCCGCTCTCTTGGCGCCAAGTCTCTTGGACTCGGAATCCCTGCCGTTCTTTGTGGAGCCAACACCCTTTTTATGAGCGAATAACTGAAGATTCATCTTCAACATGTCTTACACCTCCTCAGTTGAAATAGAAATGTACTGATTCTCTTTTTCTTCGGTTCTGTAGCTTTCCTCGATGCTTTCAAGTCCCAGCATCATAGCGTTCATCAATAGTTGAGATTCCTTTCCGGCAGACTCCGGAAGGCGGCAGTCCAGACAGCCGTCGCTGACAGAACAGGTCATGCTGTCTTCTGTCAGAGCCTCGATGGAATTGACTGTATTCTGCGTCAGCACAGATACTGCGGCACACAGGATATCTTCGCCATAAGCTCCGTAACCGGAATGACCTTCCACATGGAATCCCCTGTAACGCCCGTTGGAATCTACGAATACTTTTACCGTAATCATCGTTTCATTCAGTGAAAATCCAATTAAGCATTGATCTTTTCAATCTTCAACTGGGTATAAGCCTGTCTGTGACCGTTTTTCTTATGATAGCCGGTCTTTCTCTTATACTTGTAAACGATAACCTTTTTGCCTCTGCCTTCACTGACTACAGTCGCAGAAACACTGGCACCTGCCACGGTAGGGCAGCCAACGGTAAGCTCATCGCCGCCTACAGCCAGAACCTGGTCGAATGTATAAGTCTCGCCAGCCTCAACACCAAGCTTTTCAACCTTGATGACATCGCCTTCAGCAACTTTGTACTGCTTTCCACCTGTTGCAATGATCGCGTACATAGGGCACCTCCTGTTTATCATTACTCGCCAACTATGGTGGCCGGAAAATCCGGCGCTTTACTACCTCGTTGTGCGGCACACTAGTTAACTATAACAGGAAAACCGGCGGTTGTCAATGCTTTTAACCGCCGGATCCGTCCTTGTCTGAAAGATTTTTTCTGTTTTTGTTTCCTTTTATTATTTTTCAAATGTCAGGGTTCCCTGGCCCTCCAGATCGATCACGATCTTTCCGTCGCTGTAGTCGGCTTCGATGCTTTCGCCTTCCGCTGTCAGTGTGCAGACAGGCTCTTCATATTCCCAGGTTCCCTCCGTTTGCTGACCTGCTATGTCCATGGAGAAGTTACCGTCCTCCTCAATGGTCAGGGACATATTCACATCCTCCTGTCCTGTCGCTGCGATAAATTCTTCCATATCCATGGTAATGCCGGACACTTCGATCGTAGTCATTTTCCATTCTCCGACTACCGGGGACTGCTCTCCGCCGCCTCCGCAGCCAGCCAGAGCCGCGACAGCCAGGATCAGCACCATCAGTACTGCTGCAATTTGCTTTTTCATATTCTCCCTCCCTATCAATCTATTGTTTGTGTTTCAGACAAAATACATTTTACTACAAAAGGAGAGAAAAGACAAGGCAATTAATATAAAATTAATGTAATTATTTGAGAATTTCATGAAGCGGTCTGCGGACTTTTTTTCTGGTAAGCTCGACCAGGTTCAGCCGGGTATATCCCAGTATGACAGTCTTGACCGGATCTTTTTCCAATGCTCTGCGGAAAGCTTCCAGAAGCTGCTCTTTATGCTGCGGATCGGCCATATCGATGAAATCTACGATAATGATGCCGGAGAGGTTGCGCAGCTTCAGCTGAACCGCAATTTCTTCGGCCGCCTCCAGATTTGTTCTGAAAAACGTTTCCTCCAGCTGTTTTTTTCCGCAGTATTTTCCTGTATTGACATCAATGGATACCAGTGCTTCCGTGGGCTGTATCACAAGATAACCGCCCGACTTCAGCCATACTTTTTCCTGAGCTGCTTTTTTCAGGACAGATTCCAGCCCGTAAAGCTTGACCAGCGGATAGCTGTCTTCATAATAACGGATCTGCGGCAGCCGGCATTCTGGATTTTCGGCAAGCATCAGATTCTTCTTTTCCGTCAGCAGCCGGAACGCTGCCCTGTCGTCCGTTACGATTTCTTCCAGAGATGAAATACGGTGATTAAAGATTTCGCCCAGAAAAGCAGGCTCCGGCTCATAGAGGACAGATCCGGCCGTTCTGGTGGGCCAGAGTGTGAGAATCTCTTTCATTTTTTTTTCAAGCCGGTCTTTTTCAGTGAGAATTGCTTCATCCGGAGCGTTCTGGCCATTGGTCCGCACGATCATTTCAAATTCTGTTTCCGTCGGGACAGCGGCGTCTTCACAGGATCTTTCCGGCACCGCGGAGGACAGAAGCGCGCGCAGCGCCTCCTTTCTCTCCGGATCCGTGATCCTGGAAGAAAAATGCAGGCCCGCTTTTCCGGTCATGAGCACAAGATATTCTCCAGTGAGCGTCAAACGGCTGGAAGCCACAGGCGCCTTTGTTTTCAGCGCCTCTTTCTCGATCTGAAGAAGAAGCGTATCTCCCTCGCTCAGAGGGCGCCCCTCCATTCCCGGGGTAGGATGCCGCTCCCATTCCTCCAGTGGATAATAACAGAGAAATCCGCCGCCATCCACAAACGCGGCCCGGATATTTTTCTGAATGCGGCTGACTCGCCCTGCAAAAATCCTTCCCACAAGAGCCTGTTCTTCGGAATTTTCCAGAAACAGACCCGTAATTCTCCCGTTTTCCTCCTCAGCGGTTATTCTCCTGCTTCCCATGGAAGTGACAATGGATCTTCTCATAAGATCTCCTCTCCCATCTCGCCCAGGGGCAGAAATTCAGGTTGTTCCTCTGTACCAATATCCGCATACAACTCCAGTCTGTGCACCGCAAAGGCATAGGGAAGAAATTCTGATTTCCAATAACGGAACAGCGCCTCCAGAAGCAGCTGCGGTTTGAGATTGTCGCTGCTGCCGGAAGCCAGCCGGACCCAAAAACCGTTTTCAGCCGGTCTCCACCCATAAATCAGGGGCCGGATATCCATTTCTTTTTCACTTTTCTTTGTTTTTTTCGTCACACAGATGGATTCCTGAGAAAAAAACTGTTCCAGCTGCCACTGATCGGGCAGCAGCGTCTGGTACGCTTCCTTCAGAGTCATCTGATAATCGGCTGCGGCAACAATGGACATGGCTGTTTTAGCTGTATCCGGAAGCTTTCTGAAACCGGTGACCTCAAATCCTTCTGCCATGACTGCGTTCATCCGTTCCATCATCATGGCGGATGTCCCGGAGCTGTTCAGCTCCATATCCAGATATTCCCCTTCACTGGTCAGGCCCAGACCGAGAGGCGAAGCAAAGGACATGATCTGATGGGGACTGAACCCTCCGGAATACGCGATGTCAATGCCTGCTCTTCTGTTAACCTTCTGGAAATACCGCATCACATCCAAATGTCCGACGAATTTCATGTTGCCGGTTTTACTGAATTTCACTCTGACCTTCAAAACATACACCTCCGCCGAATTTTTTCACGCCGCAGCCCTGGCACTGCACACGGCAGTTGGGGCTGACGGTCTCTTCCATGGCCCGTTTCCATTCCCGTTTCAGGAAGTCTTTCGTGACTCCGGTATCAATGAAATCCCAGGGAAGGATCTCGTCCAGGGACCGTTCCCTCTGATTGTAAAAGGCAATGTCCACGTTCTGAGCCCGGAACGCTTCCATCCATTTTTCATTGTCAAAGCATTCTGACCAGGAATCAAACATACAGCCTCTTCTGTAAGCATCCAGGATCACGCGGGAGATTCGTCTGTCCCCCCGGGCCAGAACCCCTTCCAGGACAGAAACATCCGCCTCATGCCAGTTATAGCGGAGACTTTTATGATTCAGCTGATTTTTCATGGAATCATTGACAATATGCGCCCGGTCCAGGTATTCCTCTGCTGTGAACATGGGCGCCCACTGAAAAGGCGTGAAGGGCTTCGGAATGAAAAACGACGTGCTGACGGTCACCTGCACCTTTCCCTGCCTTTTTTCCTTGGGAACCGTGTCGTAATACACCTTTGCCACTTCATTGGCAAGCGCCGCGATGCCCTCCATATCTTCCCGTGTCTCGGAAGGAAGCCCCAGCATAAAATAAAGCTTCACTTTATTCCATCCGCCCTGAAAAGCTTTGGCGGCCCCCTCCAGAATATCGGTTTCTGTCAGTCCTTTGTTGATCACATTGCGCATCCGCTGGGTTCCTGCTTCCGGAGCAAAGGTCAGACTGCTTTTTTTCACGTCCTGTACCCGGCTCATAACATCCAGAGAAAACGCGTCGATCCGCAGCGAAGGAAGCGAAATATTGACATCCTTCTCCCCAAAATGATCAATCAGGAAATACACCAGTTCCTTCAGACAGCTGTAATCACTGGAGCTTAAAGAGCTCAGAGAGATTTCATCCTGTCCGGTATTTTTTAAAATATTTTCCGCGTAAATTTTCAGTTTCTCCAGACTTCGCTCCCGGACAGGACGGTACACCATGCCGGCCTGACAGAAGCGGCAGCCGCGGATGCATCCCCTCTGGATTTCCAGAACCACCCTGTCCTGAATGATCTTCAGAAAGGGTACAAGCGGCTTTTCAATATATCCGGCATCATCCATATCGACGACAAGCTGTTTTACGACCTTTTCAGGAATCTGAGGCCGGTTGGGCGTCATAGAGCGGATCGTCCCGTCGTCATAATAAGCCACGTCATAAAACGCGGGAACATAAATGCCGGGAATCCGGGCGGCCTGCTCCAGAAATTCCAGGCGGCTGCCTCCCCGTGCCTGATTCTCCTGATACAGATCGATCAGCCGGTCATACTGAACCTCTCCCTCTCCAATGTAAAACATATCAAAAAAATCGGCAATCGGCTCCGGATTATAAGTACATGGGCCGCCGCCAATGACAATCGGACAGTCCTCTCCCCGCTCAGAAGCAAGGAGCGGAATCTGACTCAGATCCAAAATCTGCAGAATATTGGTATAACACATTTCGTACTGGAGCGTAATCCCTAAAAAATCCGCTTCCTTTACGGGGCGCTGGCTTTCCAGTGTAAAAAGCGGAATCTTCTTCTCTCTCAGGATTCTGTCCAGGTCAAGCCAGGGAGAATACACCCTTTCGCACCAGACATCTTCCCGCTTATTAAACATATCATACAGAATCTGAATTCCCAGATGAGACATGCCAACCTCATACGTATCGGCGAAAGAAATGACAAATCGGGTCTTCACCTTGTCCGGATCCTTCATCACTGAATTGATTTCGCCTCCGATATAGCGGGCCGGAGACTGTACACCGAGTAAAATTTCGTCACTTAATGCTAATTTTCGCATAGCATCTCCTTTTTGATCAAATTTCATGTGCTCTTGTCACAATAATGCCAGGAAAAATCAGACCTCTGTCAAAGAGGCCTGTTTTCCGCACGGTTATATTATCGCACAGAATGATCTTTTATTCAACTTTTTGGCGCGAAATTGTGTCATATTGTGTCATACAGTTTTTATCTATTTTTAACAGCGGCAGCTAATTCCACCATACTGCTGAACAAGGCAAAAATCAGTGGCGGCTGCAATGGTCAGCCGGTTTACCACTTTATATGGCATTATGTAAAAAATATGAGAGGATTTGATGTTGAATGAAGAAAAAAATTATTGCGCTGCTGATGGCCGTTGTGTCCTGTTTTTCATTAGGGGCTACTGCTTCCGCAGCCGAAAACCCGGAACAGACTTTTAAAGATGTAGAGCCCGGTACCTGGTATTACGAAGGCGTAGAGTATGTAAATGATCTCGGGCTCATGACCGGGATGGGCCGCGTCTTCTGCGGCATAGGCAAGAGGAAAATTATCGGAAAAGAGAATCTGCGCAGAAGGTGGAAATTCCTCATCTCCTGCCCATAAAACAAAACATAGCCTTAAACCTTCCAGAAAGTTAAATTCATATGCAGCATCGCCATACTCTTTGCGTATTCCTTTCAGGTTCTCCATGATGAAACAAAAAGTCTCCAGCCGATTTCCAAACATTCTGGACAGTCTCAAGATGCAGCGTCCATAAAACTGGCGGTAATATACATCTCCCCAGGGAAGGTCGCGATAGGAAAGAAGATTTCCTGTAGCCCTCATATAATCTCCTTCTGTAAAATAACGGAGCAGCAGTATTTTTGCATGAATATCACCGCACAGAACTGCCTGGTTATCCTCTTCATCCAGACAGTGAATCTCCAGATCCGGATGACTGACAGTATAGCTTCTCTCCATAAAGTTCACCCGGAAAAGTCCAGTGTTTTCATTAAATGGAATTTCCAGATGCCGGCTGATATCCCTTGGATCCATATTTTGATATTCCGCAAGATAATGACGATAAGGCTGCATTTCCAGATTATGTTTTTCATACTGTTCCTGTAACATGTGTCTCCTCCTGATCTTACACGAGAGAAAGCAGAAATTCTGCCAAATATTCGACCGGTTCCGGTTTTTCAGACAGTTCTTTTCCTGTCAGTCCCTCATTCATGATCTTTGGATCTGCTTCCAGACAAACTGCAACCTGTTCCGTCTTCCATACATTTTCATACATCATCTCCCGATTGTCTTCAGTGACCTTATTAAAAATGTAATAGAATGGTTTTCCAATGCTCTCCGCCAATTCTCCAACTTTCCTGGAAAGCTGCAGGGATTCGTAAGAAGGATCGACAATCATAAGCACCAGATCCACGCCGTTATCAATTCCCCTGCCGAAATGTTCCACTCCTGCTTCCATATCAAGAAGGGCAAATTGGTTTTCGGCCAGTCGCAGATTTTGGACAAACTGTGTCATAACTGTTCCCATGGCGCAGGAACAGCCTTCATTGGCCTGATGGATTTTCCCGCTGACCATCAGCTTCACCCCGTCTTTCAGGCTATAATACTTTTCCGGAATATCCTTCAGAGTCCAGGTCTCCTGAAAGAATTGGTGGGTAAACTTGGACAGCATCATATCATTTAATACCGTTTCTTTCCCGCCAAAATATCCGGTAAAATCTCCCGGAAGTTCCATCCCCAGCTGCCGGTGCAATCCATAGTTTGATTCATCAGAATCAATGACCAAAACCTCTTTTCCCCGTCTGGCCAGTGCTTTTGCCAGCAGACTGGTTATCGTACTTTTTCCGCATCCGCCCTTTCCGCATATCGTTATTTTCATCTGCATAACTCCTTATCTTTTATTTCTTCAACTCATCCAGATACAATTCCAGTACAACTCCTTCCGGGATTGTAAATCCGCATTGATCACATACGCTGTCACCAATAGTCTGATTATCCCGTTCGAACACTTCGATTCCTTTTTTTGCTCCGCATCCCGGGCAGTCGATTTCTTTGATCACTGCCATTTTCCGGATATCCTGGCAATCTGCAAACGCAATCATTTTTTTACCTGCTTTCTGTGAAATTCGTTTTTACTGCTTTTTACAGCGACATGGCATCGAAGGCTTTTTTGATCTGCCGGATTTCATCGGTAGCCGCCTTGCTGAATCCATAGGGTGATGCGCCTTCCCGGTCTGCTTCTATGACCTCTGCGTTATAATGGATACAGCCCAGAAAATCTTTTTCCGGGATTTTGGATCTGACAAATTTTTCGTCTTCTTCATCCCGTACTTTATTGGCAATGACTTTTACTTCTTTCACACCCAATCCTTCCGCCAGACGTTTTACGTTTCGATAAGTCTGAACGCTTCTGGCCCCCGGCTCGATCACTACGATAAACTGATCCATTCCTTCCGTGGTTCCCCTCCCCAGATGCTCCAGACCGGCTTCCATATCCAGAATTACAATATCATCTCTGTGCAGGACCAGGTTATTGATGATCCTTCGCAGCATCACATTCTCCGGACAGACACATCCGCTCCCGGCAGTTTCCACGGTTCCCAGAAGCAGAAGCCGGACACCGTTGTATTCTTCTCCATAGGTTTCCGGAATATCGTCCACTTTGGGATTTACTTTATAAAACGTGTTGCTTTTATCTGCCCCGGTCCTTTCTTCGACCAACCTCCGCATCTTGCTGATGGGAATCATACTTTCCAGCATTTCTTCCGGAAATCCTAGGGCAAGCCCCAGGTTTGCATCCGGATCGACATCTACGGCAAATACCTTTTTCCCTTCTTCAGCGTACAGTCTCGCCAGCACTGCAGACACTGTCGTCTTTCCTACGCCGCCTTTTCCAGTTACCGCAATCTTCATAAGTAATCTGCTCCTCTCATATGCCCAGTTTTTCTATGATCTCTTTCAGCGCTGTCCTGACCGGAGAATCCTTGGGGAGCTGCACGGTAGGACGTCCTTCACAGTCAAAGCGGTACACATCCTCATCCTGGGGAACGACTCCCAGCAGATCCAGCTTCTGTTTTTCAATCTCTTCCAGAGTTCCTACATCCAGTTTTCCTTCCGGCGCCCGGTTCACGATCAGACCGACCTTTTTCGGATGGAAATTCAGTTCCTTCATCAATGCCGCGATCCTTCCGGCTGCCTGTACGCCTCTCCGGGAGCAGTCGCTGACCAGGATCGCGACTTCCATATTTGGAAGAATTCCTCTGCTGATATGCTCCATGCCTGCCTCATTATCCACCACAATATAAGGATAATGGCTCTGCAGCTTCTGAACCTGCGTCTGCACGATCCCGTTCACAAAACAGTAGCAGCCCTGTCCCTGGGATCTGCCCATTACCATTAAATCATAATCATCTTCTTCTGTAAGAGCGTCTGCAAGCCGGCTTTCCAGATATGCCGCTTTGGTGATACCGGCGGGTATCTTATATTTTGGATCGACACCGGCCCTTTCAATTTCCTCCCGGAGTTCTCCTAACGTGACACCTGCCTCTACTCCCAGCACTTCATTAAGATTGGCGTTTGCGTCCGCGTCTACAGCCAGCACCGGTTTTTTCCCGGTTTCACAAAGATACTGGATCAGCAGACCGCACAGCGTTGTTTTTCCTACGCCGCCTTTTCCTGATACCGCGATGATATGTCCCATAATATCCTCCTGTACATTTCGTAAGTTTATAAACATAGTGTTGATTATTTCTTCATATCTATTATAATAGAGTGGAATGATGTTTCAATCATCAGATTCCGGAAGCTGTATGATTCCTGAACACATTTATATAATTGTACAGAAAGAGGGGAACGTTTTGAGTTCCAAAAGAAAAAATCAATCCATTGACCGGCGTGCCAGGTATACCCAGAATATCATCCGCAGTTCACTGCTGTCCCTGATGCGCCGGAAACCGTTTACAAAAATCACGGTCACGGAGATCTGTAAACAGTCAGAAATCAACAGGGGAACTTTTTATCTTCACTATTATGATCTGGACGATGTACTGGACGATATCATTGAACAAACGATTCAGGACACAACGCAGATCTTTGACCATGTGATGTGCCCCGAAAAAGACAGATGTACCTATCCTTTCTGCCGGAAAGTGCAGGAAAGCCAGGAGTTTCGCATCCTGTTCTCTGATGAGACCGCTTCTGCCCGGCTGCTGGATAAACTCTGTGAGCTTTCAAAGGAAGATTTTATTACCAGGCTCATGCAAAACAGCCTGCTCTCCTATGAACAGGCTGAAGCAATCCTTTATTTTCAGATGAACGGCTGCTTGTCTATCAATAAACGTATGATCAAAAACAACTGCCGGGACTGGGGAAGTATCCAGAAGGCGATCGACCAGTTTATTAAATCCGGCTTAGAAAGCTTTCTGATCAAAGATGAACGCCAGAATCTTCGCGATCCTCAGCCAGGTCATGAAGAACCTCCGACAGGTCTCCGTCCAGGCCAAAAGACTTTTGGCGGATGTTCTCAGGAATGAAGATTTCGCCCAGATTAATCGTCACATAGACAGCCTGCGGCTCCTGCGCTGCCAGACGCATCAGCGGCGCTTTGATCAGCTGGTTTCTCCACCCGACTCCCAATTCCAGGATCACCAGTCTCTTTCCATGATATTGCTTCAGGAAAGATTCGAGGCGTTTCCGGCCCCCGATATCTTCAATCCTGCTGATGATCTGCGTTTTTTCACTTACTGAGCTTCCTGTCATATTGTTTACCAGCTTTCTGAATCTCTTCTAAAATCAAATCCCCTACCGTCACTGCGTCTTCCACAGACAGAAAGTGTCCTGCGCTGCTGTCCAGGAACATTCTTCCGCTGGCGGCGAATTCTTCGTCCGCAAACCATATTTTCAGTGTCACCGGATAAAACGGGAGCACAGAAAACTCCACAGAAAAATCTGCGTTGGAGGAAAAGATGCGTCCGCCCAGTAAACGGCTGACTGTTTCCAGCTTTTCTTCTGTCCAGTTTCCCAGATCCCGGCTGACTGTCTGCTCACACAGTCTGTCAAACCCTCCTCCTCTGACCATGCCGCCCGGAAGGGCTCCGAAATTTATCTGATTTCCTGTCAGCCTGCTATGATCCGCCATGTCCATATAGTGGAGAATGACCAGCTGGTGCCATTCACCAAGTTCTCCGTTCATCTGGTATTCCGGATATCTGACCGTTACGCTTTTTCCCAGGGTGGTCAGATAAAAGGCTGACGCCTCCGGCGAAAAACGGATTCCGGTTTTTTCTCCGATTTCCGCCGGATCCCGTTCCAGAAGCCGATCCAGCGCTGCCCGCTTCATATTCTGAAAAGCTCTGCCTTCCTGTGCCTTTTCTTTATGATTCATACCTTTTCTCCCTGTATTCCGCCGCATCCCGCAGCACCCGCGCGATATCGGCCTCGATGACCATGCCCTTCTCCTCAATATCCTTTGGAAGAAAATGATATTGATCATTTACCGCTATATATCGGGCCTCCGGCAAACTCAGAGTCAGATTCCAGAAAGGCTCCTGGATAAACATGGGAGTCAGGCGCCCGACCCCCAGTTCCAGGAAAAGTATTTTTTCATCCTTGTGCTCCAGTATATAGCGGGATGCCTTTTCGTACTGCTCCTCATATTTTCTGCCCTGAAGAAAATTTCCATATCCCCGTACCCAGGGGAAGGCCTCACCGCCGCAGCGGGAGCACCGGGGGATCAATTCCGAAGGAACAGCGGTACGCCCTCCCATCGCTTTTATCATCTCCTCCACCGGCTTTACCGCATCCCAGGTTTCATCGGCGCAGCAGTCTTTGCACTGAAAAAAACGGTGATCTCCCTGAATCTCTGCTACCTGTTCCTCCGGATACAGTTTTACAAACTGAGTATCCTGATTGGTTGTAATGACAAAGAAATCTTTTCCCTTCAGAAGATCATTCAGATCCTGATAAGGAGTCCTGATCTCAGCCGTCTGTGTGGTATGAAGAAAAGTGGCAAGATATCCCCAGAATTCCTCACGGCTGTCCCACTGGCGCATCATTCCGTCAAAGGCGCCCTTAAAATGGTATTTTTCCGCATATTTTCCAAAATATTTCCGGTAAGAAGCATTGTCCTCATAATAGAAATCGCCTCCTCCCGCGGCAGAAAGGCCGGAAGCCCCTCCTACGATCACACAGTCTGCTTGTTCTATTTCCTCCAGCAGAATTTCTATTTGCCTGTCATAGGGCAGCGGTTTTTTGTCCGTCAGCTGATAGGGCGTTTTCCCTGCGGCATACAGGCTGTAATATCTGGAATAGTTCATCTGCGTCCGCATTACAAGATTTTCATAAAAGGTCATGGCACATTCTCCCATTCACACTTGCTGTAAAAAATATTATAACATCAAGAAACATCATTAGTTTAGCATCAGGTTGCGGATCTGTCAATATGCTGTTATAATTAAATTAACATTAAAGGAGGGACCGCCATGAAATATTCAACAAGAGTCAGCGATGCCGTTCATATCCTGGCTTTTATCGCTCTGGATCCGAAAGGCTCTTTATCGAGCGGCAGCATCGCAGAAAGCATCCATACAAATCCGGGATGTGTACGTCAGCTTATGTCCTCTTTGCGAAAGGCTGATCTTCTCTTCAGCATAAAGGGACATCCAAAACCGGCCCTGGCCAGACAGCCTTCCGCCATTACCCTGCTGGATGTTTATAAAGCAGTCGAAGGAGAAAAGCCGCTTCTCCATCTGGATACACATACCAATCCCGAGTGCGGTGTCGGCATTTATATTCAGCTTTCCCTTCAGGATTATTTTGATCAGATACAGGCAAAGGCAGAGGAAGAAATGCAGAAGATCACGCTGCAGGATATCCTGGACCGCTACCGCAAGAAACTCTTGAGTGGTTGTCAGTTTTAAATCATGATATGTGTCAATATTGATTTTCTTTGTAGTTTTTGTACAATATATCTGAACTACAAAATTACGGAGGAGAAGGGCATATGAAAAAGTTTGTATTCTGCATAATGACCGCGCTTCTTTTGATTTCCTGTATCCCTGTCGGTGCGTTTGCTGATGGAATTCAGAAAACTTCTGTATCAGAAGACGGCGGATCAGAGGGCATATTCACAGTTGATTATTATATGGATCCTGAATTAAGCGAATTTTCTCTTAGTTATGGAACTCAAACTACCCCCGACGGTGAGATGATATGGTATCCCCGGTATCATTCCTGGGGCGTAATGGCAATGAGAGCGGATTATACTTCGGGATTAAATGTCGATATTCTGCCGGTTAAAGTCTTGGATGAAAACGGCAGAGGAGATTCCGCTTCTGTTGCATCCGGAATATATTATGTCATTGAACAGGGTGCGGACGTGATCAGCTTCAGCGCTACCGCAGCAGAAAATTCATATTCCGAGCCAGTAGACGAAGCGATCACCGCAGCGCTGGAAAAAGGAATCATATTCGTAGCAGCTGTCGGAAATGAAAATATGGATACGGAGAGCATCTGTCCTGTTCACAGGGATGATATCATTGTAACGGCCGCGATGGATGAAGAATATAACAATATGTATATCGAGCAGGAAGGTGCGGCGGCAATATTAAAGTTGCTGTATCCGGATGCTTCGCCGGCTCAGGCCGAAGATATGATCAAATCCTGCGCCAGAGATCTTGGAGACAGAGGAAAAGATGATATCTTTGGGGCAGGACTCCCGATCATATCTGATTGGATCACCAGTGTGCCTTTTGAAGATGTTCATGAGGGCGACTGGTTCTATGATGTCGTTCTGGATGCTTACCGAAACGGTTATATGACAGGAACGGGATATCCCAAAAAATATTTTAATCCTGTCTCTTATCTGGAAAGACAGGACGCTGCCCTGCTGCTCTACCGGATAGACGGAACCCCGCAGGTCTCGTACCGGAATATCTACCCGGATGTAAACGGAGGCGATTATTTTGCCGATGCAGCCGTCTGGGCTTATAACAGCGGGGTGATGACCGGAAACAGCGGAAAGCTGGGAGTATGCTCTGATATCTACCGGCAGGATCTCACTCTCATCCTGTTCCGGTATGCGAATTATAAGGGATGTGATACTTCTGCCAGAGGAGATTTAAGTGCTTATACTGACTCCGCATGGACCAGCGAATATGCCTGGGAAGCAATGGAGTGGGCCGTAGGCGCCGGCATTATAGGACAGTCTGTTGAAAACCTCAATCCACTGGGGTATGTCAACCGGGCAGAGGCGGCCGCGATGATCAGCCGGTTCACGGATTTGTATGATCTGTAAAACTTTGCCATTACCATTAAATGAAACAAGGAACGCTTTATTCAAAAGATAGGGCGTTCCTGATTGCCGGTAAACCTGATCCGTTGGATCTGCCGATAAAAACACCCGGGCTATTACACCCGGGTGCAAAATTGATGGAGATTTATGCTGAAGATCCATAAAGGTTAACCCTCGATGGCGATCGTCTTCTTCTCTTCTACTGCCTTAGCATCTTTTTTCGGAACACTGATGGACAGGATGCCGTTTTCATATTTCGCTTTGATATCCTCCTGCGTTACCGCATCGCCCACATAAAAGCTTCTCTGCATCGCGCCTGCATAACGCTCCTGGCGGATGTAATGAGCCTTCTGATCCTCCTGATCCTTATCCAGTCCTTTGGCCGCGGCCACTGTCAGATAGCCATCCTCCAGCTGTACCTGGATTTCATCCTTCTTAAAACCAGGCAGATCAATGTCCAGTTCATAGCCGTTGTCGTGTTCCCGGACATCCGTCTTCATCATGTTCTTGGCATGCTTTCCATACAACGGATTCTGTTTTCCCCAAAAAGCTCTGTCAAACTGATCAAACGGGAAATTCATCCAATCATCAAATAAGTTTTCTCCAAAAATACTAGGTGTCATCATAAGTCATTCCTCCATTCTTTCTGATACCTACTGATCTGTCAAGAACGGGTTCCTGAATTGTCTTCTTCAGAGAATCTATTCTGTTGGGGAACTTATCTTAAAAGCTCCTTCCTTTTCCTTACGACTCTGTTATAGCACTTATTGTTAGCACTGTCAACCCTCGAGTGCTAATTAATTTGTGATTTTTTTGTGAACATAGTTTATCCATCGGAATAGATGATATACTGGTTTCGTTGAGATCCATCGATTGTATCCAATCCTGTGCCGGCTGACAAGAAGGGAGAAATGCAGCATGAAAATTTCCGAATATTTTCCGATCTGGGACCAGCTGACTGCGGAGCAGCAGAAATGGCTGAAGCAGTCTGCCGTATACCGGGAACTGCCTAAAGGAACGGTGATTCACAGCGGAGAGCTGGACTGTCTCGGGATGATACTGGTAGAACATGGCCGGCTGCGGGCGTATATGATTTCAGATGAGGGACGTGAGATCACCATCTACCGGCTGCTGGAACGAGACATCTGTCTGTTTTCGGCCTCCTGTATGCTGAAGAATATCCAGTTTGAGATTACAGTGGAAACAGAAACAGACGCGGCGGTCCGTATTATCCCCCCTGCCGGCTTCAAGCGTCTGATGGAAGAATCCGCTCCCATGGCGAATTATGTAAATCAGCTTATGGCCGGACGCTTTTCCGAAGTGGTCTGGCTGATGGAACAGATCATGTGGAAAAGCTTTGATTCCCGGCTGGCGGCGTTCCTTCTGGAAGAATGCATGCTGGAGGAAACGGAAGTACTGAAGATCACTCATGAAAAAATTGCGGATCATCTGGGAACTGCCCGGGAAGTGGTTACCCGGATGCTGCGGTATTTTCAGGGCGAGGGCATGGTCAGGCTGTCAAGGGGGACGGTGGAGATCCTGGACGAAAAAAAACTGGGACAGCTGGCCAAATAAAGGAGCCGGAAAACGGCGGAAAGAACGGCTGTATATCAGCGTTCTCCCCGCCTGGTTTTTATTTCTCCATGCCGCAGGGCCATGCTTCTTCTGCGGCGCAGCGGTCCTTCATAACAGTCTCGTACAGTCTGTATCCTCCGGCCAGATGTGAACAGGAGAATCCTTCCTGGCTCAGGATCCGGCAGGCCAGATAGCTGCGCAGCCCGCTCTGACATACGATCCGTACTGGTTTTCCGGGATCAAGGCTGCCGAGATGGTCCCGGAGCTCATCTACCGGAATGTTCACAAAGCCTTCCAGATGTCCCGCGCGAAATTCTCTTTCTGTGCGCACATCCAGCAAAGTCAGGCTGCCGTCTCTGGACAGAGCATCCGCCTCATCCCAGAAAAACTGACTGACAGTTCCGCTGATGACATTTTCTGCAAGGAAACCAGCCATATTGACCGGATCCTTGGCGGATGAATAAGGCGGCGCGTAAGCCAGATCCAGCTCCGCCAGCTGCGGCGCTGTAAGTCCGGCGGACATGGCCGCGGCCAGCACATCGATCCGCTTGTCCACTCCGTCAGAACCGACAATCTGGGCGCCAAGAAGGCGGCCGCTTCCTTTTTCCCAGAGCACCTTCATCGTCATAACTTTGCTGCCGGGATAATAAGACGCATGATTGGAAGGAGAAAGATATACTTTATCATAATCAATTCCTGACTGCCGGGCAGTTTTTTCGTTGATCCCGGTACAGGCGGCCGTCATATCAAACAGCTTGATTACGGAAGAGCCAAGGGAACCGGGATAACGGCTGTTCCCTCCGCAGATATTGTCCGCGGCGATGCGTCCCTGCCGGTTGGCGGGGCCTGCCAGAGAAATCAGGGATTTGGCTCCGGTGATCCGGTGCTCCACTTCCACTGCGTCTCCAACCGCGTAGATATCCGGAACAGAAGTTTCCATGCGGTCATTGACGGCAATGCTGCCTTTGATTCCGAGCTTGATCCCGGCTTCCGCAGCCAGATGACTGTCCGGCGTTACTCCGACAGCCATGACAGCCATATCTGCTGCAGCGGGAACTTCATCCTTCAGCAGGACTTCCACACTGTTCCCCTTCCGGCGGAAGCCCTCCACGGAAGAGCCCAGCATCAGGCGGATGCCCCTGCTGCGCAGCTTCGCGTGGACAAACGCGGCCATATCCGGATCAAAGGGATTCAGCAGCTGCCTGGGGCGCTGGATAACCGTCACGTCCATGCCGAGATCCTTCAGGTTTTCTGCGAGCTCCAGACTGATGTATCCGCCTCCGGCCACACCCGCCGATGATCACAACCTTCATCTTCCGTACACCACCTTTCCTGGGAATTTAAACAAGCCCATATCGATTCTCCTTTGCATGTGTCAGATTTACAGCATAGCCTCAATGCTCTTTCTCGGACGCAGGCCCACGGATTTTCCGGTAACGCTTCCGTTTTTCATAACGATCACTGTGGGGATGCTCATGACCTGAAAGGCGGAGGAAAGTTCTGATTCTTCATCTACATTTACTTTTCCCACCTTAATGTCTTTCCTGTCCTCCGCGATTTTATCAATGATGGGAGAAAGCATGGAGCAGGGTCCGCACCAGCTGGCCCAGAAATCCAGAAGAACGGGTTTGTCGCTGTTTACAACTTCTTCCTGATAATTATTTTTTGTAATATTGATCACTGACATATATGTGTCCTCCTTACGAATTGTTTTCTGATGGTCTTACTATACCAGACAGAAATGAAAAAAACTGTGACATTGTCACAGTTGCGGCCATAAAACTTTCTCTTCTAAATAGTGTCTGCTGATTAACCATAAACGCTTGATTTTACTGCTTTTCCAGTGGATTTCTGGTAAAATAATTGCAAGGGTATTTCAATACCTGCTTGACTT
>CAJFHG010000043.1 GCA_904379015.1 Candidatus Paralachnospira caecorum
CCACTCTTTGTTTTTGGACTGAAAGGGGTCAAAGAATGCTGACAAAAAGAGAAGACATTGAAAAACGGACGGAGGAGCTTCTGCTGCCCATCGTGGAGGCACATCACTTTGAACTGGTGGATGTGGAATATGTGAAAGAGGGCGGAACCCGGTATCTGCGGGGCTATATCGACAAGCCGGGCGGGATCGCCGTGGACGACTGCGAGGCAGTCAGCCGTGCGTTCAGCGATGTTCTGGACAGAGAGGATTATATCGCGGACAGCTATATACTGGAGATCAGTTCGCCGGGCCTTGGCAGACCCCTGAAAAAAGAAAAGGATTACGCCAGGAGCATCGGAAAAGAAGTGGAGATCCGCCTGTACCGCCCCAGAGACGGAGAAAAGGAATATGTCGGCGTTCTGAAGGAATATGACGAGAAAACAGTGACCATCGGCCGGGAAGAAAGCGGGGAAGCGCTGGTCTTTGAGAAAGCGGACATCGCGCTCATCCGCCTGGCGATTGATTTTTGAATTGGATTCCTGGATGAAACCATAACAGGAATGACCGGATATGCGGGATAAAAATCTGACCTGGAAAAAGAGGAGGAAACAGAAAAATGAAAGAAAACAAAGAATTAAAGGAAGCCCTGGAGCTTTTGGAGAAGGAGAAGGATATCAGCAAGGAAACTCTTCTGGAAGCGATAGAGAATTCTTTGATTCAGGCATGCAAGACTCATTTCGGAAAAGCAGACAATGTGAAGGCCATCGTTGACCGGGAAACCTGCAATTTCTCCGTGTACGCGGAGCGGGAAGTAGTGGAAGAGGTGGAGGATCCGGTCCTTCAGATTTCTCTTGAGGACGCCAGGGAGATCGATCCCCATCTGGGCATCGGCGACATCGCGAGAGTAGAGATCAAATCAAAGGAATTCGGCCGGATTGCCACCCAGAACGCCAAAAACGTGATCCTTCAGAAGATCCGCGAGGAAGAGCGCAAGGTGCTGTTCAATCAGTATTATGAAAAAGAAAAAGAAGTGGTCACCGGTGTGGTGCAGCGGTATCTGGGACGCAATGTGAGCATCAATCTGGGCAAGGTGGACGCCATGCTCAATGAAAATGAACAGGTGAAAGGCGAGACCTTCATGCCGACAGAGAGGATCAAGGTCTATATTCTGGAAGTGAAGGATACCACAAAGGGTCCCCGGATCCTGGTGTCCAGGACGCATCCGGAGCTGGTGAAGCGTCTGTTTGAGGCGGAAGTGGCCGAGGTCAAGGATGGGATCGTGGAGATCAGGAGCATCGCGAGAGAGGCCGGCTCCAGAACAAAGATGGCCGTGTATTCCAATGATCCCAACGTGGATCCGGTGGGGGCCTGTGTGGGCCTGAACGGCGCCAGGGTCAACGCTGTGGTGGAGGAGCTCAGAGGCGAGAAGATCGATATCATCAACTGGAGCGACAATTCAGCCCTTCTCATCGAGAATGCCCTCAGCCCCGCGAAAGTGATCTGCGTTGTGGCTAACGACGATGAGAAGACCGCTCAGGTGATCGTTCCCGATTACCAGCTGTCCCTCGCCATCGGCAAGGAAGGGCAGAACGCCAGACTGGCAGCCAGACTGACCGGCTTCAAGATCGATATCAAGAGCGAGACTCAGGCGAGAGAATCCGGCCTTCTGGAGGAGATCGGCTATGAGGAAGGCATGGAAGGCGAATACGACAATTACGAGGATTATGTATATGACGGCGCCTATGAAGAGGGCGGCGAATATCCCGCTGAGGAAGAATACGCCGAAGACGGGTACGGCGGAGACGGCTACGACGAAGGAGAATATAACGGCGATGAATATGACAGCGGAGCACAGGAGCAGTCATAACGGAGCGTGATGAGATGAGCGTAAAAAAGAAGACGCCCCAGAGACAATGTGTCGGGTGCGGAGAAATGAAAAATAAAAGGGACATGATCAGAATCCTGAAAACTGCGGAAGGCGAGATCGTTCTGGACGCGACGGGAAAGAAAAACGGACGGGGGGCGTATCTGTGCTTCGACAGAGAATGCCTGGAGAAAGCCATCAAAAGCAGGGGACTGGAGAGGTCTTTCAAAATGCCTGTCTCTGGCGAAGTATATGAGAAGCTGAGAAAGGAGCTGGAAGAGGTTGAAAGCAAATAAGGCTGTCTCTCTTTTGGGCCTGGCCATGAAGGCCGGAAGGCTGGTCAGCGGAGAATTTCTGACAGAGAAGGCTGTGAAAACAGGAAAAGCAGCATTGGTGATAGTGGCAGAAGATGCGTCGGATAATACGAAGAAAATGTTCACGGATATGTGTACTTACTATGATGTTCCTTTCTATATCTGGGGCAGAAAAGAGGAACTGGGAGCTGCCATCGGCAGGGAATACCGGGCTTCTCTGGCGCTTACCGACGCCGGTTTCCGGGATGTTTGGATCAAGCAGGTAAAGAGTATGTAATCAGACGGAGGTAGTAAGTATGGCAAAAATGAGAGTCCATGAATTGGCAAAGGAAATAGATAAAAACAATAAGGATGTGCTCGACGTGCTTCAGGCAAACGGCGTGAATGTCCAGAGTCCTCTGAGCGTGATCGATGAGGCTCAGGCGGATATGGTCCGCAGGGCATACGCGCCGAAGCAGGAGCCGAAGGAGGAAGCGAAGGCAGAGGGAGATGCCGCTCCGAAAAAGAGGATATCCGCGGTTTTCCGTTCTCAGAACAGTTCTCAGGCGGGAAGAGGACGGGGCGGCGCGAGGCCGGCCGGAGGCCAGAGACGGCCCGGCCAGTCCAGACCCGGCGCTCCCGGCCAGCCCGGAAGGCAGGCAAGGCCTGTGGGGCCGAAGCCGACGATCAAATCGGCTCCCGGCACGGCACAGGGGCAGTCTTCCCAGGAGATTTCCGGAGCGAAGAAGGATCCTGCTGTAAAGACATCCGGCCAGGAGTCTCAGGAGGTCAGGGCTCAGGCGGCGGCGCCGGCTGAAAAAACGGCGCAGACCGGAGAACAGCGCGCCCAGGCGGAACGTTCATCCGAGGGGGCAAGAAAGCCGTCCGGAGAGGGACGCCGCGGGCCCGGTTCCGACAGAGGCGCGGCCAGGAGCGGAGACCGAGGAGGAGACCGTTCCGGAGACAGGAGCGCAGGCCGTCAGGACAGACGGCCGCAGGACGGAAACAGGAGACCCTCCGGAGAAGGACGCCGGTTCGGCGGGAACGACAAAGCCGGGGACAGAAATTACGACAGAGGAAACGACCGGAACAGAGACCGAGGAGGAGAACGCTCCGGCCAGTCCGGAAGGGACGGACGCCGTTCCGCTCCGGCCAGGAGAGGCGGCGGATTTTCTGTGCCGGCCCCCGCGCTTGACAGCACACAGAAGAATCAGGGAAAACAGAAGCAGAAGCAGAGCGGCCGCCAGGGCAGCAAATATGATAAGAAGCAGGATGACGATTTTGAGATGAAGGGAGCAAGGCGGGGCGGAAAGCAGCCCGTCAAGCCGCCCGTGAAGGCGCCCGAGCAGAAGACAGAGCCCGCGGTGGAGGAGATCAAGACCATTATCGTGCCGGAATATCTGACGATCAAGGAGCTGGCCGACAAGATGAAGCTGCAGCCTTCCGCCATTGTGAAGAAGCTGTTCATGCAGGGCAAGGTCGTCACCATCAATCAGGAGATCGATTATGATACGGCAGAAGAGATCGCCATGGAATTTGACGTTCTCTGCGAGAAGGAAGTCAAGGTTAATGTGATCGAAGAGCTTCTGAAGGATACAGAGGATCCGGAGGAGACGCTGGTTCCCCGTCCCCCGGTTGTGTGCGTGATGGGACATGTGGATCATGGAAAGACTTCGCTTCTGGACGCGATCCGGCAGACCAATGTGATCGCCCGGGAGGCAGGCGGCATCACGCAGCATATCGGCGCGTCTGTTGTGGAAATTTCCGGACAGAAGATCACATTTCTGGATACGCCCGGCCATGAGGCATTCACTGCCATGAGAATGCGGGGCGCCCAGGCGACCGATATCGCGATCCTGGTGGTGGCGGCTGACGACGGCGTGATGCCTCAGACCGTGGAGGCGATCAATCACGCGAAAGCGGCCGGAGTGGAGATCATCGTCGCCATCAATAAGATCGATAAGCCCAGCGCCAATGTCGACCGGGTGAAGCAGGAGCTGGCGGAGTATGAGCTGGTGCCTGAGGACTGGGGCGGAAGCACGATCTTTGTGCCTGTTTCTGCCCATACCAAAGAAGGAATTGAAAACCTGCTGGAGATGATCCTCCTGACGGCTGAGGTGAAGGAGCTGAAGGCAAATCCCAACCGCCGCGCGAGAGGTCTGGTGATCGAGGCGGAGCTGGATAAAGGAAAAGGCCCGGTGGCCACAGTCCTTGTTCAGAAGGGAACGCTCCATGTGGGAGACGCGATCGCGGCAGGAGCCTGCCACGGCAAGGTCAGAGCCATGATGGACGACAAAGGACGCCGCGTAAAAGAGGCCGGCCCCTCCATGCCTGTGGAGATCCTCGGTCTCAATGATGTGCCTGCCGCCGGCGAGATCTTCATGGCCTTTGAGAGTGAAAAAGAGGCGAGAAGCTTCTCTGAAACCTTTATCTCGGAAAGCAGAGAAAAGCTGCTTGACGATACAAGATCCAAGCTGTCTCTGGATGATCTGTTCAGCCAGATCCAGGCAGGAAATGTAAAAGAACTGAACCTGATCATCAAGGCGGATGTCCAGGGATCTGTGGAAGCGGTGAAGCAGAGCCTGGTGAAGCTTTCCAACGATGAGGTGGTGGTGAAGGTGATCCACGGAGGCGTAGGCGCTATTACTGAATCTGACGTATCTCTGGCTTCCGCGTCCAACGCGATCATCATCGGCTTCAATGTCCGTCCCGACGCTACGGCAAAATCCGTCGCCGAGAGGGAAAAGGTGGATATCCGGCTGTACCGTGTGATCTATCAGGCCATCGAAGACGTGGAGGCGGCCATGAAGGGTATGCTGGATCCTGTCTATGAAGAGCAGGTGATCGGCCACGCGGTGGTGCGTCAGACATTTAAGGCTTCCGGTGTGGGCACCATTGCCGGCGCCTATGTGATGGACGGCAAGTTCCAGAGGAACTGCAGCATCCGGATCAGCCGCGACGGAGAACAGATCTTTGACGGCGCCCTGGCGTCCCTGAAGCGGTTTAAGGACGACGTGAAGGAAGTTACGAAGGGATTTGAGTGCGGACTTGTGGCAGAGGGCTTCAATGACGTGAAGGTAGACGATATGGTCGAGGCTTATATCATGGTCGAGGTGCCCAGGTAAGCCGGAATCCCGGAAGGATTGGTGAATATGCGCAAAAACAGCATAAAAAATATTCGTATCAACAGTGAGGTTCAGCGGGAGCTGAGCAGCATCATCCGAACAGAAGTAAAAGATCCCAGGATCCACCCTATGACATCTGTCGTAGCGGTGGAGGTGGCTCCGGATCTGAAATACTGCAAAGCCTATATCAGCGTCCTCGGAGACGAGGCGGCGGCGAAGGAAACCCTGGAAGGGCTGAGGAACGCGGTGGGATATATCCGCAGCGCTCTGGCGAGATCTGTCAATCTGAGAAACACTCCCGAGATCACATTTATCCTGGATCAGTCCATTGAGTACGGTGTTCATATGACAAGACTCATTGACGACGTGGTCGGCGCGGGAACGTCGGAGGAAGCCGGCGAAGGAGAGTCCGGCGGGCCGGAGGACGGCGGAGAAGAAGATGAGATCCCCGGTGCGTGAAGCGGCCTCCGGGGCATGCGGCAGAAAGGAGTGGAGTGGATATGAAAGCGATCAGTGAGATTTTAACGCAGGTGAGCAGCGTGGCGGTGATCGGTCATGTGAGGCCGGACGGCGACTGCGTGGGCGCCTGCCTCGGTCTGATGAACTACCTGAAACTTGCGGCGCCTGCCCTGAAGGTACAGGTTTATCTGGAATCTTTTTCCGAGTCATTTCTGTTTCTGAAGGGGGCGGAGACCGTGAGCGCGGACAGCTGCGACGGCCAGACGTATGATCTGTGCATCGCGCTGGATGCCAGCGACAGGGAACGGCTCGGAGCCTTCGCGGGTTATTTTGACCATGCGGGAAAGACTGTCTGTATCGATCATCATATTACGAACACCGGCTACGCGGATATCATGCATGTGTGTCCCCAGAGCAGCTCCACCTGCCAGGTGCTCTATACGCTGATGGATGACGCCTATGTGGATCAGAGCGCGGCAGAATGTCTTTACATGGGCATTGTCCATGATACCGGTGTGTTCCGGCATTCCAACACCACCAGGGAGACCATGGAGATCGCGGGCAGACTGATGGATAAGGGAATTGATTTTTCCGCCCTCATCGACCGGACCTTTTTTGAAAAGACCTACCGCCAGAACCAGATCCTGGGCAGGATGCTGACGGAAAGCGTGCTCTTTATGGACGGCCTGTGCGTTTTTTCGGCCATGCGCCATAAGATCATGGAATTTTATCAGGCTGCCCCGAAGGATCTGGACGGCATCGTGGACCAGCTTCGGGTCATAAAAGGAGTGGAATGCGCCATTTTCCTTTACGAGACCGCGCCCCAGGAGTTCAAGGTCAGCATGCGGTCCAATAAGACGGTGGACGTGAGCAGAGTGGCTGCGGTCTTCGGCGGAGGCGGACATATCCGGGCCGCCGGATGCACCATGGCGGGAACGGTATATGATGTGCTGAATAACTTATCGGAGCATATCGAGAAGCAGCTGATCGAACAGGGACTCAGGTAGCGGTGCGGAACATATGGATGGATTATTGAATGTATACAAGGAGCGGGGCTTTACCTCACATGATGTGGTGGCGAAGCTCCGCGGAATTTTAAAACAGAGGAAAATCGGACATACGGGAACCCTGGATCCGGAGGCGGAAGGGGTGCTTCCGGTCTGCCTCGGGAAGGCCACAAAGGTCTGCGATCTGCTGACCGGGCAGGCCAAAACCTACCGGGCTGTCCTGCGCCTCGGGATCGAGACAGATACCCAGGATATGACGGGGACCGTTCTGCGGGAATGTGCCGTGCATGTCAGTGAAGAGGCGGCGGTTGAGACAGTGATGGGATTTCAGGGGACTTATGAACAGATTCCCCCCATGTATTCGGCCCTGAAGGTGGGCGGAAAGAAGCTGTATGAACTGGCCCGGCAGGGCCGGGAAGTGGAACGGAAGGCCAGACCTGTGACGATCCATGAGATTTCTGTTTCTGAAGTGGAGCTTCCAAGACTGACAGTCACGGTCCGCTGCTCGAAGGGAACCTATATCCGTACCCTGTGCCATGATATCGGAAAAAAGCTTGGCTGCGGCGGATGTATGGAATCCCTGGTCAGGACGGAGGTCGGAAGCTTCCGCAGTGAAGACGCCCTGACACTGGGGCAGATCGAAGCCCTCCGGGACGAAGGACGCCTGAAGGAGGCGCTGATACCGGTGGATACGCTGTTTTCTGAATATCCGGCGTACAGAGCGGAAGAGGGGACGGAGCGACTCCTCTATAACGGAAATCCCATGGCGCCTTCCGAAATCCGGAATACGGACGGGACCAGGACGGAAAAGGGAACGATCCGGCTGTATGACATGCATGGACAATTTATGGGAATCTATGCTTATGATGAAAAAATACGGCGTTTCCGGCCCGTGAAGCTGTTTTACGCCAGGGAGGAAGAGACATGCGGCTGATTACAGGACAGACAGAGATTCAATTGGACAGACCCTGTGCAGTCACACTGGGAAAGTTTGACGGAGTCCACAGAGGCCATCAGAAGCTGATACAGGAGCTGCTGAAATCGAAAGACCAGGGACTTCAGACCGTTGTATTCACGTTTCTGAGACCGCCGAAGAGCGTGACGGAGAAGACATCCCAGCCGGTGCTCCTGACAAGCCGGGAAAAGCGGAGCCATATGGAAAGACTGGGAGTGGATATCATGGTGGAATATCCATTTACAGAAGAGATCCAGCATATGGAGGCGGAAGCGTTTATCCGGGATATCCTGGCCGGCGGGCTGAATATGAAAAAGGTCATCGCCGGTCCGGATTTCGGATTCGGGTACCGGAGAAGGGGAAACGTGGCGCTGCTTGAAGCGCTGGCTCCGGTGTATGGATACGGGCTTCAGGTGATTGAAAAGGCCAGGTCACGGGATGGACAGATCATCAGCAGCACCCGGGTGAGAAAAGAGATCGCGGAGGGGAACATAGAGAAGGCCAATGAGCTGCTGGGATATCCTTATACCGTGACCGGAGAAGTCGTTCATGGAAATCATCTCGGCAGGACTTTCGGGATGCCCACGATCAATCAGATCCCGGTGCAGGAAAAGCTGCTTCCGCCCAATGGCGTTTATACCTCCAGCGTGGAGGTGGAAGGTGAGGTATATCAAAGCGTATCCAATGTGGGATACAAACCGACCATTGAGGGACATTATCCCAAAGGCGTGGAAACGTATCTGATGGGATTTGATAAGGATGTGTACGGCCGTACCCTGGATGTGCAGCTTTATCATTTTCAGAGAAAAGAGCAGAAATTCGCTTCTGTGGAACTGCTCAGGGAACAGCTTCACAGAGACGCGCAGAACAGCAGAGCGTATTTTGAAGTCCATCCGGAACTGATTTCAGGAGCCTGCGCCGGGACTTGTTCGGATTGAAAAAATCATATTTACTTTTGAAAAAAACTATGTTATACTGAGACGGTGTAAATTTGCGCCGGCGCTCAGCGTTTGGAGTCTCCAACCTATGCCGGGTGTCAGGTGTGACTGAAAAAAGGAGGAAATAAAATGATTTCAAAGGAAAAGAAGGCAGAGATTATCGCGGCGTACGGCAGAAAGCCCGGAGATACCGGTTCACCTGAGGTACAGATCGCCATTCTTACAGAGAGGATCACAGAGCTGACAGAGCATCTGAAGGTCAATACGAAGGATCATCATTCCAGACGCGGACTTCTGAAAATGGTAGGACAGAGACGTGGTCTTCTGGATTACCTGAAAAAGAGCGATATTGAAGCATACCGTAACTTGATTGCTCGTCTGGGAATCAGAAAATAACGCAGATTCTGAAATTCATCAGGGTGGAGAAATCCACCCTGTTTGTTTGAAAGCCACAATCAACGATCATGCCGGGCGGAGTCAGCACTCGAGACCACTGAAAAGCACAGGTTTCCGGAAAGCTGTATTTTTCAGTAGTTTCGGTGTCTTCTGCCCGGAAGGGAAAGGAGAACATTAATGTATAAAAGTTTTTCAATGGAACTGGCCGGCAGGACCCTGACAGTGGATGTCGGCAGAGTAGCGGCCCAGGCCAACGGCGCCGCGTTCATGCATTACGGCGATACGGTCGTCCTGTCCACAGCGACCGCTTCTGACAAGCCCAGGGAGGGAATCGATTTCTTCCCTCTGAGTGTGGAATTTGAAGAAAAAATGTATGCGGTGGGAAAGATCCCCGGAGGCTTCAACAGAAGAGAGGGAAAAGCCTCTGAGAACGCCATTCTGACAGCCAGAGTCATCGACCGCCCCATGCGTCCGCTGTTCCCCAAGGATTACAGAAATGATGTGACGCTCAACAATCTGGTTATGTCTGTGGATCCCACATGCAGCCCTGAGCTGACGGCCATGCTGGGTTCGGCCATTGCCGTGTGCATTTCAGACATTCCTTTTGACGGTCCTACGGCCGCCACGCAGGTGGGCCTGATCGACGGCGAGCTGATCTTCAATCCCACTGCGGACCAGAAGCAGATTTCCGATCTTGCCCTTACGGTGGCTTCCACCAGAGACAAGGTGATCATGATCGAGGCGGGCGCCAATGAGGTGCCGGAGGATAAGATGATCGAGGCGATTTTTGCCGCTCATTCTCTGAATCAGGAGATCATCAAATTCATCGATACCATTGTGGCGGAGTGCGGCAAGCCCAAGCACAGCTATGAGAGCTGCGAGACTCCTGCTGAACTGTGGGACGATATGACCACTGTCATCACAGGGGAGGCCATGGAGGAGGCTGTATTCACGGATGTGAAGCAGGTCCGCGAAGAAAATATCAGAAAACTGAGCGATATGCTGGAGGAGCGGTACGCGGAAGAGCATCCCGACTGGGTGCCGCTGATCGGCGAAGCGCTGTATAAATATCAGAAAAAGACAGTCCGCAAGATGATCCTGAAGGATCATAAGCGTCCTGACGGAAGAGCCATCAACCAGATCCGTCCTCTGGCGGCTGAAATCGACATCCTGCCCAGAGTACACGGTTCCGGCATGTTCACCCGCGGACAGACCCAGATCCTCAATGCCTGCACGCTGGCGCCGCTTTCCGACCGCCAGAAGCTGGACGGCCTGGATGAGAATGAGACTTCCAAGCGTTATATGCATCATTATAATTTCCCGTCCTACTCTGTAGGCGAGACAAAGCCCAGCAGAGGACCGGGAAGACGTGAGATCGGCCACGGCGCGCTGGCAGAGCGCGCGTTGCTGCCTGTGCTTCCTTCAGAGGAGGAATTCCCTTACGCGATCCGTACCGTATCTGAGACGCTGGAGTCCAACGGTTCCACTTCTCAGGCCAGCGTATGCGCCTCCACTCTGTCTCTGATGGCGGCGGGCGTTCCCATCAAGAGCGCGGTGGCGGGTATTTCCTGCGGACTTGTGACAGGCGAGACAGATGACGACTATATCGTGCTTACCGATATCCAGGGACTGGAGGATTTCTTCGGCGACATGGATTTCAAGGTTGCCGGTACTCATAAGGGAATTACGGCCATTCAGATGGATATCAAGATCCATGGCCTGACAAGACAGATCATTGAAGAGGCGATCGCGCGCACGAGAGAGGCGAGACTGTACATTCTGGATGAAGTCATGAAGCCGGTGATCGCGGAACCGAGAAAAGAAGTAAGCAAATACGCGCCGAAGATTGTCCAGATCCAGATCGATCCCGCGAAGATCGGCGATGTGGTCGGCAAACAGGGCAAGGTGATCAACAAGATCATCGAGGATACCGGCGTGAAGATTGATATCGAGGACGATGGCTCCGTATCGGTATGCGGTACGGAAAAAGCCATGATCGAAAAGGCGATCGACATCATCAACCGGATTGTGAATGATGTGGAACCCGGACAGATCATGACCGGAAAAGTAGTCCGCATCATGAATTTCGGAGCGTTTGTGGAGCTGGCGCCCAACAAGGACGGCCTTGTCCATATTTCCAAGCTGTCCCAGAAACGGGTGGCAAAGGTGGAAGATGTGGTTAATATCGGCGACGAGGTGACAGTCAAGGTGCTGGAGATCGACCGGATGGGCAGGATCAACCTGACCATGAAGGATGTTCCGCAGCAGAAAGCGGAACAGGCCGGAGCACAGAGCGAAGCATAAAGCAGTCTGCGTGGCCGCGTACCAATAAAAGAAGGAGGGGGCGTTACCGTGAGGTGCGCTCCCTTTGTGTGTGCGGAGCCGCCAGCTCCAGTTCTTTTGTATCGGTTCTGTAAAGATAGACATTGTCTGAGAGAATCTCTTCCGCCGCCAGCTCGGTCTGATTGATTTCATGGACCATCTGCTGAAGAGACTGGGGAGACGGACTGCGTTCCGCCGAAATGAGGATCACCTCATGGATGGAGCTGGGAAGAATGTAAAAGCTGCTTTCCACCTGTTTGGCGAACTGTTCCAGAATGTCACGGTAGAGTATGCAGGAGGCGCCGTAGATCCGGTCCCTGTTGGTCAGAACATATAAAAAATCACTGTTCCGGCGGCTCCCTGATGGGAGGGGAAGGCTCTGACCGGTCATTTCCCGGATCAGCTGCTCCATGGGCCGGATCTCGCATCCGAACAGGCTGCGGGTATTCTGCAGCGCCAGCGAGTAAAGCTCCTCAGGGGAGGTTTTCCATAGCTCCATATGATTGTTGTGGATCAGGGCAGTGGAGCTGCCGATGAAATCATTTTCTATGGTGAAATAAAAGACGATAGCCAGGTCAAGAAAGGGAATATGGGGAAGATCGGCGAGAAGGTCGGGGTTGGCTTCAAGATTGATCAGGCGGAAAGCGATTTTGTGCCGGATCCTCCGGAAATCCCGGAAAATGTCGGTATCAAAGGCAGCGGGGCACCGGTGCGTTTCATAGACCAGCTCGATGTCTTTGATGATATCCTGCATGGAAGTCCCGTCGAGATATTCTTCGTAGTAATGATTGAGATAGATGGTGGGAGAAATATTTTCTCCCGGATTCAGGATCAGCAGACCATCAAGCCGGAGATTGTTGTTTTTTAAAACAGGCTGGATGGACACGGCAGCCTGGCTGCCCATATGTGACTGCACCATACAGCGGATCTGAGACAGAAAGTCAGAATAGTTCATAGATGTGTACCTCCAAAAGGCAGTGATGAACAGAAATCACCCCTGCAGATCAGTATTTTATGAAATTAAAATGGAAATGGGAAACATATGCCGAACGGCTGAAAAAAGAAGGACTGCACCTGAGTGGAATCGAACCACCGCACGTGGCTCCGGAGGCCACTGCTCTATCCACTGAGCTACAGGTGCATAAACAAGTCCATCGATGACTATTCTAACTCATTTGGACGAGAAGGGCAAGAGGAAATTTAAAAAAATTTGAAAAAAAGGTAATTGTTCCGTCAGGTCAGTACATTTGTTGCTCCGACTGTGGGAAAACATGATGGCGGCAGGCATCCGCAGGTTGCTTTTTCCGCTTTTTTCTGATATCATGTACACATGTTAAAATAGTGGTATTGTGCTGACTGTCAGAAAAGGAGGTCTTTGAATGGAAGAACTGAAACCCAGACGAGATAAAGACGTGCAGAAAAGCGGCAGTCATTCCCGGAGAAGAAGAAAAAAAGGGAATCCATTTGCGGAATTTCTGCAGTTATATGGAAAATATATCATTCTCGCGCTGATCGCGGTTATTGTGGTCGTGGCGGTGATCCTGATTGTGGGAAGGATGAGGAACAGCGATCAGGACGGCACCACGGAAGCGGAATCCAGTACAGCGGCGGAAAGCCTGCCGGGCGGGCCGCTGGAGCAGAACGCGAACCCGGAAGTCAACGCGCTGATCAATTCCTATATCACGGCGGTTCATGACTGTGATATTGATGCGCTGTCAACGCTGGTGGCGACCACGGAGTCCATTTCCCTGGAGCAGCTGCAGGCGGAGCGGGAATTTATGGAAAGCTATCAGAACATTGTATGCTATACTCTGGACGGTCTGCTGGACGGAACCTATATTACTTATGTGTCCTATGATCTGAAGTTCCTCAATGTGGATACGCCCGCGCCCTGCATGGTCCGGTTCTATATCTGCACCAACGAAGACGGAAGCCTGTATATCAACAACGATTCCATTGATGAAGAAGTCATGAATTATATGGATCAGGTACAGGCGAGAGAGGATGTGCAGGCGCTGCTGAACGAGACAGATGAAAAGCTGGTCGAGGCCAGGGCATCCGATGAAGCGCTGAACGCGCTGGTTCTCCGGATGAATGGTACAGATTCGACGGATGCTTCCGATGAATCCGAATCCCAGACCACGGCTGCGGAGACCACGCAGGCACCTGAGGAGACTACGGCGGAATCTTCCACGGCTGCGGAGACAACGGCTTCTGCGGACAACAGTACGTTTACGGAAGTAGATGAGACGGTTTACGCGAGGGAGAATGTGCGCGTGAGAAGGACGCCCGATGCCAACGGCGAAGTGGTTGGTACTCTGGCAGGCGGACAGTCGGTTCACAGGACAGGCTATAATGACAGCTGGAGCCGGGTAGAATTCAACGGAGAGACCTGCTACATCGCGGCGGGATATCTGACAGCCAACGCGCCGGAAAGCCAGACGGCTGCCTCTGATGACTTTACGTCAGTGGATGAAACGGTCTATGCTACAGCCAATGTCCGGGTGCGCAGCACCCCTGATGCCGACGGCGAGGTGATCGGCACTCTGGTCGGCGGCGATTCCGTCCGCAGGACAGGCTATAATGACAGCTGGAGCCGGGTGGAATTCAATGGACAGACCGGTTACATCGCGGCAGGATATCTGACATACAATGCGCCGGCCGGCGATGAATAATTCCGGACGCGGAAGCGGTCCCGGAGCAGAGAGCAGATGAGAGAGGGTGTTTCCGAAAGCGGGAGCTTTCGGAACACCCCTTTTTGCGGAGCATGAAGAAAAAGGAGTGTGGAAAAGAAATGGATGTAAAGGATTTTGATTATGATCTTCCTGAAGAACTGATCGCCCAGGATCCCCTGGAGGACAGGAGCGCTTCCCGGCTGATGATCCTGGACAAAGAGACCGGCGAGATCCGCCACAGGATCTTCCGGGATATCACAGATGAGCTGGCGCCGGGGGACTGTCTGGTCATCAACAATACAAAGGTGATTCCGGCAAGGCTGTTCGGAATCAAAGAGGGAACAGGAGCCACGATCGAGGTCCTGTTGCTGAAGAGAAGGGAAAACAATATCTGGGAAACGCTGGTCAAGCCGGGAAAGAAGGCGAAGCCGGGGACCGTTCTTTCTTTTGGCGGCGGCCTTCTGAAGGGAACTGTGGCGGAAGTGGCAGATGAGGGAAACCGCCTGATCCGGTTTTCCTATGAAGGGATATTTGAAGAGATCCTGGACCAGCTGGGACAGATGCCTCTGCCGCCTTATATCACCCATCCGCTCAAAGATAAGAACCGTTATCAGACCGTCTACGCGAAATATGACGGTTCCGCGGCGGCGCCCACAGCGGGGCTGCATTTCACGGAGGAGCTCCTGGATCAGATCCGGGCAAAAGGTGTGGAGATTGCCAGTGTGACCCTTCATGTGGGACTCGGAACATTCCGTCCGGTGAAGGTGGACAGGATTGAGGATCATCATATGCACTCCGAGTTTTTCCGTATTGAACAGGAAGAAGCTGACAAGATCAACCGGGCAAAGGAAAATGGTCACAGAGTAATTGCCGTGGGGACGACCAGCTGCCGTACCCTGGAGTCGGCTGCCGATGAGAAGGGCCGGCTGGAGGCAAAGAGCGGATGGACCGATATCTTTATTTATCCCGGATACCGGTTCAAATGCATTGACGCGCTGATTACCAATTTCCATCTTCCGCAGTCTACACTTTTGATGCTGGTGTCGGCGCTGGCCGGACGGGATCATATTCTCGCGGCCTATGAGGAGGCGGTCAGAGAACGGTACAGATTTTTCTCCTTCGGCGACGCGATGTTTATTGGGTAAGGAAAATTTTCAGGATGCTTTTTCTGGTATTCAACACCATTGAAACAGCTTCTGCTAACGATGAAACTTCATGCGTCCGGGGAGGACTATGTTCGGTACAGTGTGAAGGCACACAGGATGGGAAAAATCTGAACAGGATAGTAAATTGATCGGGCAGGAATCCAATGCGGTTCCTGCTTTTCTGCGCTTCAGGATTATTGAAGATGCCCGGGGAATTTTTTCGAGAACCGGAAAGTTTGTGACTGGCTGAAAAAAAGTATTCCAACTCCATCTGAACTCCACATTCCTGTGATACTCTACTGTTGGAGGTGCAAGAAATGACAAAACTGATTTTAGTTATAGAGGATGAAGGAGTTATCCAAAGAGTGATCAGGGCATTTTTGGAGAATGAAGGATATCACGTTATTTTAGCGGAGGATGGTCTGGAGGGCATCGGGCTGTTTCGTGAGCAGCAGCCGGATCAATCCCGGAACCGGAACAGCGGCGGCAGCGGTCCGGGACTTTATATTACCAAAATGATTTTAGAATATCATGGGATTGATTGTTGCATGGAAAATACGGAAGCGGGCGTAAGGGTTACGGCAATATTAAGTAGAATGGTCGATAAGGATATGATAAAATAAATAAAACCGTCTCATTGCATTGCTGTGGGAGTCCTCTATAATGAAAGGTGGAGGTGACAGATTATGGCCAATGAGGATAAAAAAGATTTTAATGCTATGCTGAATGATTGTAAAGATATGCCTAAGTTTCAGACGATCACAGATCCTAAAAGTATTGAGCGATATGGTGGGGACAGGATGTATTTTGCTCCACCGATTGACTATGACAAAGTAATGAAGCGGATTCCCTATGGACAAGTGATCACTGTGGGGAAAATCCGGGAGTATTTTGCTAAATTGAATGGCGCGGATTTTACTGAGCCCATCACTGCCGGGATTTTTGTATCGATTGTGGCATGGGCAAGTGTTCAGCGCATGGAAGATGAAACTCCGTATTGGCGAACATTAAAGGCAAATGGAGAATTAAACGCGAAATATCCCGGCGGTATAGAAGCGCAAAAAGAAAAGCTGGAAGTTGAAGGGCACACGATCATTCAAAAAGGACGAAAAAATATTAAGTACTATGTGAAAGACTATGAGCGCGTTCTTTTTGATCTGGAATAAGAAAATAGATTTCTGTGAAAGGTGAAAAGTCATGGAAGAATTAAAGAGTATTACTGAGATGTTACGTCGGCACCAAACCCTGTAAACCCGCATAAACACTGGACTTTTGAGGTGTTTTCAAAGAAATTTATCTCTGGAAAAAGGCCCAAA
>CAJFHG010000044.1 GCA_904379015.1 Candidatus Paralachnospira caecorum
TGCGGACGGCAATGAAGTGGCCCCCAACGGCACGGTGAGCATCAGCTTCCCGGTTGCGGCAGGCTATGATTCCGCGAATCTGGCGGTTTACCGTTTGGCCGACGGCGGCAAGGTACTGGTAAGAGGCACGGTGGAGAACGGCTATTACACCGTTATCACCAAGACCGCTGGAACCTACGCTCTGGTGGAAAAAGGCAGCACCATCACGGATGCGGAAAACACCGAGAACGCAGGAAACCAGAATCAGGGCAATACCAACATCCCGCAGACCGGCGACAGCTCCAACGTAGCGGTGTTCGCACTGCTGGCTCTGGCAGCTGCTGGCATGATGGGTGTCACCCTGGTCACCAGAAAGCGCAAATCCGAAGAGTCCTAAGAAGGAGAAAACAACATGACAAATACTGCAGAAAAGCTCAAGCGGGCGCTGTGCAGTATGGTGGTAATGCTCGCCCTCATGGCGGGCATTTCCGCTATACCGGCCTATGCAGCATCGCCCGGCATCTACACCGCAAGCACTCGGTGTATGGACAGGTGGGACGAAGGAAGTTGGTACATGATACCATTAGGCACGGAAGGTTCACCACCATAGTTAGCAGAGGATTTATAGCCTTTATAAAACGAAGTAACGGGATGTTTTATAAACCGCACCCTTTTCTGGCTATTCAGTATAAGATACCATGACTGTCATACCCCTCTGGCTCTGTTTTATGAGGTAAACATTTAAAGAAAAGCCTGAAAAATCAATGATTTAGGGCTTGACATTATAGGAAGGAAAGAATCGTTATGCCAAAAGGATCAGAAGAATTAACAAACGCGAGAAAAGACGAGATTATCAATGCCTGCGCTTCCCTCTATGAAACGATGGGATTGAAAGACATCACAATCCGGGATATTGGCGCGAAGACCTCGTTTACCCGCACTTCCATTTATAATTATTTTCAGACCAAGGAAGAAATTTTTCTGGCTCTGCTGGAGCGGGAGCATAGATTATGGGCCGGGGATCTGGAGGAAATTGCCCGGACAAACCCTTCTTTATCTGCCGGTGCCTTTTCGGAGAAATTAGCCCGTACTCTGGAAAAGAGAGGCTGTATGCTCAAGCTGATGTGCATGAATCTCTACGATATGGAATGCAGCAGCCGGATCGAAAATCTGGTATCTTTTAAAAAGGAGTACGCCAACGCGTTAAAAGCAGTCAGCTGCTGCCTGCAAAAGTTTTTTCCGGCTATGACCGCAGACGATATTCAGGAATTTCTCTATGCCTTTTTCCCATTTCTGTTTGGGATATACCCGTACACTTCTCATACAGAAAAACAGCTGGAAGCCATGCGGCTGGCGCATATCGATGATACGCCCTGTTCTGTTTACGAGATAACAAAGTCCTTTGTTGTGAAGATGCTGGCACCTTTTGAACGATAATCGTTTATGTTCGGTTCCAGCCCTGGCTCTGCTGGCGCACCGTGACGAAATCCCGATACAGGCCGCCGGCTTCCATCAATTCTTCGTGGGTGCCGGACTGGGTGATCCGGCCGTCTGAAATCACCAGGATCTGATCCGCGTTCCGGATGGTGTTCAGACGGTGGGCGATCACCAGCAGGGTCTTTCCTCTGCACAGTTCGCTGATGGCCTGCTGGATGAAGCTTTCATTGTCGGCGTCTACGCTGGCGGTCGCTTCATCTAAAATGATGATGGGGGCATCTTTCAGGATGCAGCGGGCAATGGAGATGCGCTGACGTTCCCCGCCGGAAAGACTTTCGCCGCCTTCGCCGATCACCGTATCAAACCCCTTTGGCAGCGCCATGATGAAATCGTAGCACCGGGCTTTTTTCGCCGCCTCCATCACTTCCTCCCGGGTGGCGTCCGGCCGCCCCATAGCGATGTTGTTGTAGATGGTGTCCTGAAAGAGATACACCCGCTGGAACACCATGGAGATATGGTCCATCAGGTCGGCAAGACGCACGTCCCGCACATCTCTGCCCCGAACCAGCACCTTCCCGGAATCCACATCCCAGAACCGGGCCAGGAGGTTTGCTGCTGTGGATTTTCCGCCGCCGGAGGGGCCGACCAGCGCCGCCATGGTGTGCTGGGGGAGGCTGAAGGAAATGTTGTGGAGCACTTCTTTTTCACCATAGGCGAAGCACACGTTTTGGAACTCCACTTCCGGCGCTTCGCTGCTTTCCGGGATGGAAAAACCGCCGGTATCCGGAAGCTCCTTTTCCCCGAAGATTTCCTCAATCCGGTCCATGCAGCTGTTCATGACCGTCAGTCGGGTGGCCTGGCCGTACAGAGCCTTGATGGGGCCGAACAGGTCCGATACAAACAGCATGATGCCCACCAGAAAGGTGACGCTCAGAAGCGTCCTGCTGTTGAGCAGGAAGGACAGGGCCACAATGGCGGCAGCGCCCAGGCCGTAAACAATGTTCATCCAGAGCTGGTAGGGAGCGTGGTTTTCTTCAAAGCGGATGTTGGTTTCACAGCTCTTCTCAAAGTTTTCGGTCAGCTTTCCGGATTTCTCACCCAGCAGGTTGTAAGTTTTGATGATTCCGATGCCCTCCACAAAATCCAGTACCGCTTCAGTCAGATTTTCGTTCTGTTCCTGCCGGTCCCTGGAATCCTGGAGGGCTTCTTTTTTCATACTCCCGGCGATGAGGAGGACGATCCCGATGATGGCCAGCGCGGCCAGACCAATCCAGATGTTGAAAAACAGCAGAAAGATGACCATAATGGCTTCCGCGAAAATGTAGCTCATCATATCGGCCAGCACGGTCATGCAGTTTTCCTCGATGAACACCATGTCGGAGGAAAGTACGGAGCTGATCTTGCCGATGTTCCCCTCGGTGAAATATCCCATGGGCATCCGCCGCAGATGGGCACCCAGTTCCATCCGCATATCGGAGAATACCATAAATCCTGCCGCTGACTGGAGACGGTCGGCGATATGATGGAACAAAACCTGCAAAAGGACACAGGCAATCATGGCGATTCCGTACTGCAGGCAGTCCGCGGCGGCAAGGGTGTCCCCGTAAAATCCGGCCAGCGCCAGAAACGCCAGCATAATGGGAGCCTTGGCCAGCAGAGATTTTAAGAATGAGAACACAAAGGCCAGCTGAATCCGTTTTTTGTATTTCCCCGATACGGCCAGAATCCGTTTCATCAATCTGATCATTGAACGTTTCCTCCTTCCGCAGCCGTGTCTGCCGCAACACCCCAGGCGGCGCTGCATTCCGCTGCCTGCCACAATTTCGCGTATTCCGGGCAGTTCCCCAGTAAATCTTCGTGACGTCCGATTCCCGCGATCCCGCCTCTGTTGATCACACAGATCTGGTCGGCGTTCATGACAGAGTGGAGCCTATGGGCGATGACCATGACTGTTTTTTCTTTGATGATTTCGGCAATGGCCGCATTCATTTTTTCTTCATTCTCGGGATCCATGAAGGCGGTCGCCTCGTCAAGCACCACAATGGGAGCATCCTTCAGAATGGCCCGTGCCAGGGAGATGCGCTGGCGCTCTCCGCCGGAGAGCTGTTTTCCGCCGTCCCCGGCCATGGTATGGATGCCCTGGGGAAGGCGGGCGAGAAATTCCGCGCATTGAGCCTTTTCTGCCGCTGCCAGAACTTCTTCATCCGCAGCATCCGGTTTTCCCAGGCGTATATTTTCCAGCAGGCTCATGTTAAAGAGAAACTGCTCCTGCGATACATAGGAGATCTGATCATTCAGCGCTTCTACGCTCATGTCCCGCAGATCCTGCCCCCCGATCCGGATGCTGCCGCCGGTCACATCATAGTAATGGACCAGCAGTTTTGCCAGAGTGGATTTCCCGGAACCGGATTCTCCCACCAGGGCGGTCAGGCTGCCCTCCGGCACCGTGAGGGAGATTCCGTGAAGCACTTCCTCCTCCTGGTAGGAAAAACGGACGTTTTCAAAGGAAATGCTGTGGCCTTTACCGGTGAAGGGGGCTTCCTTCTGTTTCAGCGCCGGAGCGTTCATCAGCTGTTCCAGCGCTGTGATCTTGTAGTTGATCTGGGGCAGGGTGGACATGAAACTCAGCGCCCGCAGCAGCGGCGCGCCCGCGCCAAAGGACATGCAGAGCACCAGAGCCAGGTCCGGCAGAGTGGAAGCGCCGGAAAGCACCAGCCAGGATCCGATGGGCAGGGTGAACAGAGCCAGGCAGGGAAGAAGGCTGTTATAAAGGGCCATCCAGGGCCAGCAGACCTTGTACCAGGCCAGCGTGAAATCCCGGTAGCCCCGCACATCCTGCTCAAACCGCTTGTAGGATTCGCCGTCCCGGTTGAAGCATAATAGGCTCCCATTTTGCTGGTGCCGGCCTGATACATGGCGCCCATGGCGATGAGGCCCAAAGGCAGGGCGCAGAGGGACAGGAGCGCCAGCTTCCAGTCTGCGAAAAACATGGCGATCAGTACGAACAGCGGTACTGCTACGTTGGAGAGACCTTCCGGCAGAGCATGGGCCAGCAGCAGCTCGATGGAGTCAATGTCGTCGATGAACATTTTCTTGAGGGTTCCAACGCCTTTTTCCTGAATGGTTCCCAGGGGCTGGCGCTCCAGCTTTCGCTGGAGGGAGAAACGCAGATTTTTCAGGGTTTTGTAGGCGGCCTGGTGGGAGAGGGCCAGGCCCCTGACATAGAACAGGGCATACAGCACCCCGCAGATTCCAATGGCCAGCACACGCTGCGCCACATACCAGGCCCCCACACTCCTGTGCAGAAGCAGCGGTTCCATGAGCTGATAAAGAAAGAGAAAGGGCAGTACATTCATGACAATGCCGATGAGCATGACTGCCATGGAAGCGTAGGTGATTTTGCGGTATTCGCCCGCGTATTCCAACACTTTTTTGAACACAGCTTTACCTCCTTGCAAAGTGATTAGTTAGAACTAACTATAGTTCGGAAGAAAAACCCTCTGATGAGGGCTATTTCTTTACATGAAATTCCAGAGCCTTATGCCAGTCGAACAGTCTGCAGACAACTCGGCAGTGCCGTTCGATTTGTTCCCAGTCAAAACCGTGGATAAATGGCTCATAGATGGTGGTCCAGAAAGCAGAGAGCAGGATGTGCAGTTCCTCCGGCCCCACGTCTGTCCGGCAGATGCGCCGGCGCTGGGCTTCCGCCAGGAAGGCGCTGGTGGCCTGGGTCAGCACTTCCACCCAGTCGTGCTGGAAATTCGCGTACCGGGTTCCGTCCGCGCAGGTGAGCAGCAGGACAAAATCATCATGCCGGTCATAGAGAAACCGCATCCACCACATCATATCCGGGCCGTCCATATCCCAGGCCTTGATCAGTTCATCGTCCGACATGCCGGCCGGATCCCGGTCTCCCCGGGAATGGGCCACTTCGTACAGATCCCTTACGGTCTGTTCCACCACGGCGCAGAACAGGTCTTCCTTTCCCCTGTACCGCTTATACAGGGCTCCGGTCGTGACGCCGGCTCCCTCACAGATGGTTTTCAGAGAAGCTTTCTCAAAGCCATGTTCCAGAAATTCCCTTCGGGCGCTTTTCAGTATGCGGGGATCAATGGATCGGTCCGGTACTGCCATATCATATCACCTTCCAACATGGATAATTCGATTACCGATAATCTGATTATCAATATATCACAGGATTTTCCGCCTGTAAACAGCAAGTGGCGCAAACTTTCAAGTGACGTGAAACTTTCGGGATACAGACATGGCGAGGCGGATGGAGAAGCTGCGGACAGGAACGGATCCGGCCGGAGGGCTGCCCGTCAGGACAGGACAGCCAGAAAGATGAAATTCAGGATAAAAAGAGCGGTGGAGACCCAGAGGATCGGATGGATGGCCCCTGCTTCTCTGCGGCAGATTTTGATGACACAGTAAGACAGAAAACCGAAGGCGATTCCGTAGGAAATGCTGTAGCACAGGGACATGAACAGGCCGGCAAAGAAAGCGGGGACTGCTTCTGAAAAGTCGTCCCAGCGGATTTCCTTAAAAACCGAGGTCATCATGATCCCTACGACCACCAGCGCCGGAGCGGTGGCAGCAGAAGGGATCGCGCTCACAAACGATGCCAGAAAAGCGCTGAGGGCAAAACAGACGGATACCACTACGCTGGTCAGGCCGGTGCGGCCGCCGGCCTCGATTCCGGCGGCGCTCTCCACGAAGGTTGTGGTATTGGAGGTTCCGAAAATGGAGCCGACAGAGGTGGCGATGGCATCCGAAAACAGAGCTTTGTCCATTTTTGAGCGGAAGCCGGAGCCGGACATCATGGCTTTTTCGTCCTCCTCGCTGAAGATGCCGCTGCGGCGTCCTGTTCCGATGAAGCCTCCGATCGTGTCAAATGTATCGGAGACACTCAGTGAGAAGATCGTGATCAGCACGGCAGGCAGCCTGGACGGATCCCGGAACAGGGAAGGAATGCCCTCTGAAGTAAAGATCACGCCGAAGGTGGAGGGAAGAGCCGCGCAGGCTTCCGAAAAGCTTACAGAGCTGCTGGCCGTGGTGACGCCCATGGGGATTCCCAGCAGTGTGGTGAGGATGATGCCGATGAGGATCGCGCCCTTCACATGGCAGACCAGGAGCACCACTGTCAGGACCAGTCCGATCAGAAACAGCCAGAGAGAGGGCTGGTTCAGGGCGGCGAAGGAAGGGACGCCGGAATCAAGGTTGATGATGCCCACATTGAGCAGGCCGATATATGCCACAAATACGCCGATTCCGCCGCCGATGGCATTCTGAAGGCTGACGGGAATGGATCTGATAATAGACTTTCGGATTTTGGAGACGGTGATCACAATGTTGATGATTCCGCAGAGAAATACCATGGACAGCGCCTGCTGCCAGGTGAAGTTCAATCCGAAGCATACGGTGTAGACAAAAAAGGCATTCAGTCCCATTCCGGGAGCCTGGGCGTAGGGCACGTTGGCAAACAGCCCCATGACCAGCGTGCCGATGATAGAAGCGATGATCGTAGCCAGAAAGACCGCGCCCCATTCCATTCCGGCCTGGCTCAGGATCCCCGGATTGACCACAATGATATAGGCCATGGTAAAAAATGTAGTCAGACCGGCCATGATCTCAGTTGAGACTCTGGTGCCGTTTTCTTTCAGTTTAAATAATCTTTCCATACACGTTTTCCCCCCTCGGTGATTTCTGTTTGTCCGGCCGCGGCAGCCGGTCTCTGTTTTACTATACAGCCTTTTTCCTTTTCTTACAAGTTTTTCCCGGCGCGCAGAGAAAACGCGGAACGGATCTGTTCCCTGGGATCTGGAAATGCGCAGAAAAAATCCCTGCGGAATTCACAGAAAAGAATTCCGCAGGGGGGATCCGTTCTCTCAGTTCCTGTACAGTCCACGCGCCGTCTTTCCAGAGAGCGTTGTACATGGCATTGTATTTTTCTATTCGGAAAAGAGGAGAATAAAATGGGACTGCCGCACTAATTTAGTGGGATAGCCCAATCTGACGGCAATCAGTAATTTTCGCAGTGTACTTCAAAGTAGCTCTGGGGATGGCTGCAGGTCGGGCAGATCTCAGGCGCGGATGTTCCGACTACAATATGTCCGCAGTTGCGGCATTCCCAGACCTTGACCTCGCTCTTGGCAAAGACCTCGGCTGCCTCCACATTATGGAGCAGCGCGCGGTAGCGCTCTTCATGATGCTTTTCAATAGCGGCTACCAGGCGGAATTTCGCGGCCAGCTCCGGAAAGCCTTCTTCCTCGGCAGTTTTCGCGAATCCGTCATACATATCGGTCCACTCATAATTTTCCCCTTCGGCCGCATGGAGCAGATTCTCCGCCGTGTTTCCGATGCCGTTCATTTCCTTAAACCACATCTTGGCGTGCTCTTTCTCATTTTCCGCCGTCTTCAGGAAAAGAGCCGCGATCTGTTCATATCCTTCTTTTTTGGCGACAGACGCGAAATATGTATACTTGTTGCGTGCCTGGGATTCTCCCGCGAAGGCGGCCTCCAGGTTCTTTTCTGTCTGTGTTCCGGCGTATTTGCTCATGTTGTGTTCCTCACTTTCTTTTTTTATTTTGGTTTCATGGTGATCTTGGATTTCTGGTATTGCTTCATTGCAGGGAATTTTGTCAAGGAGCTCCTTTGCTGCCTTCACCGGGAAATCGGGAGAAGGCGGGTTTTGTACGAAATCCTTCAGCAGGGAATGGGCGTTCTGGCTTTGGGGCAGCATATAGCCGGATTCCCGCAGGAGATCTTCACTGACCAGACGCACAGATCTGGCGGCGGCTTTCATAAGCCGGTACAGGCCGCTGCCGGATGCGGATTCTGCCAGCTGCAGGGCGATTTTTTCCTGTTTTGCCTTGCTTTCGGCCAGCGCTTTTTCCGCTGCCAGCACCGATTCCTGCTTTTTCTGCTGGGGCGGATAGGTTTCGGGCACCATAGAGATGGCGCCGCTGGGACAGGCGGAAGCGCAGACGCCGCATCCAATACATTTTGTCGCGTCAATGATGCTGTCTTCTGTGTCGGTGGCGCCTGTGGGACATACGTAGAGGCACAGGCAGTCTTTGGTGCAGAGCCTCAGATTTCTCACGGCTGTCTTCTTCATGCAGAATCCCTCCCTTCTGTTTTGTCAAATTTCCAGGCGGGAACCTTGCATACAGGACAGATTTCCGGCGGCGCGTCTCCCACATAGATAAAACCGCAGACACTGCAGACCCAGATTTCAGTATCTGCCAGGAAGGCTTCTCCCTCTGTCTGATACTGACGGATCAGGGAATCCAGCATGTTGGTGACTTTTTCGCCCCAGACACAGATCCGTTTCGTTCCCCGGTCTTTGCAGGCATCCGCGGCGGCGGATACAGCGGGATATCCCTGAGTCAGATCTTCCCGGATCAGAGAGGCCAGCCGCTCCAGATCCGCGTCGGGCACGCCGGGAACGGCAGCTTCAAAATAACCGGCAATTTCCCGGAACAGAGCCGCTTCTTTTTCCCTGTACTGTTTTTCGCAGCCCCGCGCCAGATTGGAACAAAGGGCGGAAAGGGCGCCCGCGGACAGGTCCTTGATGTCGCTGTCCAGGGGAGCGGCAGGAACTGACACGGTCTTTTCCGGGGACTCTTGTTTCTTTTCGGGCGCAAACACGGATTTGGCAGCTTTGCATACGGGACATTTCCATGATTCCGGCAGACTGGAAAAGGGAAGCTTTTCTTTTGCTTCATCATAAATGTATCCGCATACAGAACAGACATATTTCATTCGCATTCTCCTTTCTTCAGATTATTTTATGACCGTTTTTATACTCTTCCAAGAACATATGGAATATCATTGGAAAATATAGAAATAGCAGAAAAAACCAAATATTATGTCATAATGTTAACATATATCTGACATAAAATCCATAGACTTTTTCGGTTTTGGGAAAAGAAGATGAGAAGGCTGCGATACGCCGGGATGGCTGGGAAGGGAATGATTCTGAACAGAAAAAAGATGTGGGGTTACAGGCCGGAGCCAGCCGCGGGCCGTTCAGGCGGGGAGCCTGCTGAGAAGAGGCTCCAGCGCTTTGGATTCCGCGGATTCTGCCTGCTTTTCATATAGTTCCAGGATACGGTTTTCCGGAGCCAGTTTGTCCGCCGGCGTGTTTCGGATGCTCTGATATAAGAGGGACAGAATGATCCACTGGTTCAGACTGAGCTTGTTATAATCGATAGAACCCCGCAGGAAGAAAAATTCAGCCTGTTTCCGGATCGGTTCAGAAATCTGTTTTTTCAAAGCAAGGCGGAAAGCTTCGCTGTTTTGCGGCTCCGTGGAATCGGTCAGTCCTACGGCGGCGATCAGAATGATCTGTTCTTTTTTCGGAGTAAAACCGGAAAATGCTTTGTCCAGTCCGCGGATGCCGCCGGAGTACAGCCCTCCGAAATAAATAATGTGAGAATATTCTGTGAGAGGCGGCGCTTCTTCGCAGCTGATAGCGGGAATTCCTGTCAGCTCTGAGAATTTATCCGCGTATCTGTGGGCGCTGCCGTATCTGTTTCCATAAAGTATAATCTGTTTCATATCTAACCTCTGTTTCTGTCCGGAATCTTTTATATCCGGACCTGTTGTGTTTTACAGGAACATAAGGAAAGGGACTGTCCCTTTCCGCTTTCCGGATTCGGTTTTATTGTACTGAAAAAGCGGGCGTTTGTCTTCCAGAGAAGCGGCAGGTTCGGGTAAAATTCATGTAAAGACAGCTGGAGATGTATGCTCTGAGTGACTTCTTAACTATGCGAAGGAAGAGGATAATCTGATGCGGGTGAAGAGTAAGAAAATTGCGCAGGAGCTGATGGAGATTGGATTTACTGTTTCTGATAGATAAGTATGAGGTAGTGTGGTATACTAAAAGCAATAGAGAGAAAGAGCCTCATTTTGAAATTATTTATCCAGGAGGTCTGAGCATATGGAAAAGATCAAGGATGAAAAGTTAAGAAAGATTTTGCAGGAAATGGCGGAACTTCTTCACGGTGTGTATGGAAATCGACTGAAGGCGGTAATCTTATACGGCTCTGTTGCCAGAGGAACCCAGACGGAAGATTCCGATGTGGATATCATGGTTTTAGTAGATGGCACGGATGCACAATTGCGGGAATACGATGAAAGACTCAGCGATGTGTCTACAGATCTCGCCCTGAAGTATATAAAAGTGTTTTCCATCATTGATGTAAAATATCAGGAGTATCAGGATTGGAAGACAATATCCCCGTTCTATCGGAATGTGGACCGGGAAGGAGTCGTGGTCTATGCAGCATAAGAGAGAAACCTTGTGCAAATACCGGTTGGAACGGGCAAAAGAAGAATCCTCTATACAACTGGAACATGCAGAGACTTTTGTAAAGACCATAGAAGCATATATTCTCAGGAAAGAGGAAAAATCATAATCATACCTTTGAGCCGGGATGCTGTAAAATGTACTGAGATTTTGAGTGTGTATCATGTGTATAGCGTTTGAAATATAGGTGAATATGGTATAGTGTATACAGTTGAGAAAGAAAAGAGTGTATGATGTTGAGATAGATGAGAAGCTGGTTGAAGGAGTAAAATCTGGATGCCGGCTTTTTTTATTGCTTTGATTGTCTTTCTATATACTGCGTTGTAAATTGAAATTACAAATGCAACGTGATATTTTTCTTGATTTTATGAAAGGTAAAAATATGGACAGCAAAGATAAGATTATTCAGGAGCAGAAAGAGAGAATTATTGCTGCATTTTTCAGAAATATTGGATATGCAGATCAGTTGGGATCCGGTGTGAGAAATTTATTCAAATACAGCAAATATTATGCTGGTAAAGATCCGGAGTTTATCGAAGGAGATATTTTCAGAATTATAGTTCCGTTGGATGATAACTATTCTTTTGATTTTGGGCAGGCTAAACCTGGGCATGATGTCGAAAGTCCGGGATATGCAGGTATAGAGGATAAATCAAGTGAAAGTACGGGGAAAGTACGGGAAAAATTAAATGAAAGTCAAATAAAGATCATAGGATATGTTGAAAAGAATGGAATGATAACTAATAAAGAAGCGCAGAAGCTTCTAAATGTAAAAGAATCAAGGGCATTAAAGATATTAAGAGAATTAACGAATTCAGAATTGCTAAAGAAAGAAGGAAAATCAAAGGGAACTTATTATGTGTTGCAGGATAGGGAGGAATAAGGGGAGAATAACATTTCACAATCATACCTTCCAGGCATACTCCATCATATGAACTAAGCATTTGCCCATAGACTCAATCGGTTATACAATATATACAGACAAAAAAGATCATATTTTATAAACAAACGGGAGGCGTTATCTATGGATACAGAAAAAATGAAACAGGACTTAGGCGGCGGAAACGTATTTGAGATTGGTGAGCCGAATACAGCGTTTGCGCAGTACTTTATCGGCCAGAGTTATTTAAAAATGCTTACCACAGAGAGAGTCGGAGTAGGCAATGTAACCTTTGAGCCGGGATGCCGCAATAACTGGCATATCCATCACAAGGGCGGACAGATCCTGCTTGTAACCGGCGGACGAGGCTGGTATCAGGAATGGGGAAAACCGGCCAGGGAGCTGCACGCGGGAGATGTGGTGAATATTCCGCCGGAAGTGAAGCACTGGCACGGCGCGGCGAAAGACAGCTGGTTTCAGCATCTGGCAGTGGAAGTTCCGGCGGAAGGTGCGTCCAACGAATGGCTGGAAGCAGTAGATGACGAGGCTTACAGCAGCCTGGAACAGAGATAACGACAAAACGGACGATGTCTGATGTACGGAAACAGCAGGGATCGCGCAGGAGCAGGAGGAATTAGAGATGAATTATCGTGAGACAGATCCGGAATTCGCGGAGCGGTTTGAACATTTTGCTTTTGATGAAGTAGTCAATGAGGAAGGGCAGGGGCTGGATGAAACAACACGCCATCTGGCGGTCATTGCGACACTGCTGGGCTGCCAGGGCATAGACGAATTTAAGGAGGAGCTGCCCAGAGCTCTGGATGCGGGACTTTCTCCCGTTATGGTCAAGGAAGTGATCTATCAGGCAGTGGATTACCTGGGGATCGGACGGGTCCGTCCGTTTCTGGACGCAGCCAATGAGATCCTGACGGCAAGAGGCGTGAAGCTTCCGCTGGAAGGGCAGAGTACGACCACCATGGAAAACCGGCTGGAACGGGGCGCGCAGGCACAGGTGGAAATTTTCGGGGACGGAATGCGCGACGCCTGGAAACAGAGCCATATCAACCGCTGGCTGGCGGCCAACTGTTTCGGTGATTATTACACGCGTACAGGACTTGATCTTGCGCAGCGGGAAATGATCACCTTCTGTTTCCTGGCGGCGCAGGGAGGCTGCGAGCCCCAGCTGACTTCCCATGCGGGCGGAAACATGAATCTGGGAAATGACAGAGAATTTCTGATCAGAGTCGTTTCACAGTGTCTGCCCTATATTGGATATCCCCGCAGCCTGAATGCCATTGCCTGCGTCAACCGGGCCGCTGAGGCAAGAGAAAAGAACTGAAAAAAGCTAATATCCGAGCTTTTCATGGATCAGAAGAACTTCAAATTCTCCGGTCATGGGCTTGCCCCATAAAACGGACAGGCCTCTGCAGATCCTTTCGGGACTTTTGCAGTCATAGCAGCGGTCTCCTCTGACAGCACAGGGAGTTTTGGCCCCGACCCTCCTGGCGTTCAGAGGAGCCGCTATGTTTCGGGCTCTGTACAGCGCGCTGTCATAGTTCTTTTCCATTTTGTTCTCGCCTACAACAAAATAAACCTTCTGGTGACCATAAAATATAGAAGAAACACGGTTGCAGTTTCCGTCTATGTTTATAATTTCTCCATTTTCGGAAATCCCGTTCACTGAAGAAATATAAACAGCGGCGGCGTTCGCTTCGGTGCGGACCTCCCGGCTTGTTTTTCCGGCAGGGATTCTCTGATGCCAGAATACGCGGTTGTGCGTGCTCAGAAGCTCGTATAATCCCATTTCCTCCAGGGTCACGGAGCCGGCAAATCCAACAGTCTGGCCGTCGATTTCCGTATTCAGATAGCCGGCGGCCTCTGATGCGGTATCAAAGCAGCGGACGATATATCCGGATCCTGTCAAATTCTTTTTCAATAGAGAAAAATCTTTTCTTTCCATTTCTTTTTCCATTTTCTTCACCTGTTCCCAATATCATGACCGTAAAGTATCTGTTGACTGATTGTACCATATTTTCGCCCGTCAAGTCCATTCGAGGCCCCGCAGAGAGCGGCGGAACCGCAGGAATATAAGGGCTTGACGGATGAACCTTTTATTGCTATAATGCAGTCAAATAATTGACTGTAAAAAAATATACTAAAAGCGGTGGAATATGACTAAGGAAGATAAGAAAAACGCGTATCTATATTGTAAATTCAGGGACGAGCAGTTTGCTCTCTATGATGAGTACGCCAAGCGCAATGGAATGATGATGAAAACACTGCTGGTGGTCAATGTCCTTTTCTATGCGAAAGACGGTATGATCCAGAAGGAAATCTGCCAGCGGACATTTCAATCCAAACAGACCGTTAATCTGATCATCAAGAACCTGCTGGCCGGGCATTATGTAACCGTCACCGAGGTTCCGGAAAACAAACGGAACAAGATTGTCCGGATGACCGATGCCGGAAGGGCCTACTGTGAAAAAGTCGTGCGTCATATTACCTGGGCGGAGGACACGGCCATGTCCATGTTTACGCCGGAGGAACAAAAGCTGCTGATCGACCTGTCCCGGACATTCACAAAGAATCTTGCCAGACTGGTCAATCAGGAAGGGGAGGATATGTAAATGGAGTTTTATGACGTGATCAATAGGAGAAGAAGCATCCGTCAGTTTGAGGACAGGGAAATTTCCAGGGATGTTCTGGAGCGGATTCTGGACGCGGGGCTGAAAGCCCCGTCTTCCAATCATCAGAGGCGCTGGGAACTGGTGACGCTGACGGATAAAAAGATTATTCTGGATCTGGCAAAGTTCATCCGCCCCTATCCCTGCCGGGTTCAGGAGCCGAAAACGCCCCAGCAGGAGATGTTCAAGATCGCCTATCCCCGGCAGCGCACGATGATCGAGGAATCCGCCTGCGTGATCCTGCCGTATTTTAAGCAGAAATATCCTCTGAGCGAGGATAAGAACGGTTACGGGCTGATGGATTACGGAGCTGCCTGGGCGCTCATTGAAAATATGCTGCTGGCTGCCACCGCCGAGGGGCTGGGAAGTGTGGTACATATCCCGGTGAAGAAAGAGCCGGAGCAGATCAGGGAATTTCTGAAGGTGCCGGACGGCTGGGGTCTCTCCGCCCTGGTAGTTCTGGGCTATGCCGTCAAAGACCCGCTTCTGCCGGCCCAGGTCAAAGCTACAGTGGAGAATAAAGTTCGCTGGAACAAGTGGTAAGCATATGGGAGGTTGGTAATATGGCGTCTCCCATCATTCAGGAAATCGAAGTCAGAAGCGTGCTCACCAAATCCAACCTGCCGGTGAGCAACTATTCCGTGAATCCCTATGTGGGATGCACGCATGCGCGCAAGTATTGTTACGCCAGTTTTATGAAACGTTTTACAAATCATCCGGAGCCCTGGGGGACTTTTCTGGACGTAAAATACTGGCCAGAGATCAAACATCCGGAAAAGTATGCGGGGAAAGAGCTGTTTATCAGCTCAGTCACTGACCCTTACAATCCGCAGGAAGAAAAGTTTCAGCGTACCAGAGCGCTCCTTGAGCAGCTCAGGGGCAGCGGGGTTAGGCTCAGCATTCAGACAAAATCAGATCTTGTGCTGCGGGATATTGACCTGATCAAGGAATTCCCGGATGCCAGAGTAGGATTTTCTGTCAATACGCTGGATGAAGATTTCCGCGCCGACATGGATCAGGCGGTAAGTATCGAGCGTCGGCTTGCGGCGATGAAGAAACTGCATGATGCCGGTATACGCACCAGCTGTTTCATGTCACCGATTTTCCCGGGAATTACAGATGCGGTGGCTATCATTGATCGTGTAAAAAATCAATGCAACTACGTCTGGCTGGAGAATCTGAATCTGCGCGGCAGCTATAAACGTGTTATTTTGCAGTATATCAGAGCGAAGCACCCGGAACTTTTCCCGCTTTATGAGGAGATCTACATACAGGGAAGCAGGACATACTGGGAGGCTCTTGATGAACAGGTGCGGACTTACGCAGCGCAAAACGGCCTTGAATATGTCCGTGATGATAACACCATCAATAAGCCGTTCGATGAGCCGCCGGTCATCGTGAATTTCTTTTATCATGATGAAATCAAAAAATCCGCAAAGAGAGGGGGTGACAGTCATGCCTGAATTGCCGGAAATAGAAGTGATCAAACGGGTGATCGAACCGCAGATAAAAGGACTTGCGGTTCAGCGGATCACAGCCGGCAGGCCGGAAGTGATCGCGCATCCTGCCGCGGATGAATTCTGCGGCCGAATTACCGGTCAGAGATTCGCGGGAATCGAGCGCAGGGGAAAATTCCTGATTCTCTGGATGGAAAGCGGAGACAGGATCATCCTGCATCTGCGGATGACCGGCTGCCTGCTGGTGACACCGGCAGATGATCCGGAAGAAAAACATACACACCTTGTTTTCAAACTGTCGGATGGCAGGGAGCTGCGGTTTTCCGACACACGCCGGTTTGGGCGCTTCTGGCTGCTGCGGCGGGGAGAGGAAGATTCATACAGCGGGATCGAAAAACTGGGAGCGGAACCCTTTGATCCCGCTTTCACCGGAGAATACTTGTCCGCACGCCTTGGAAAACGGAAGAAAGCCATCAAGGAATGCCTGCTGGATCAGAGCGTGATAGCCGGGATCGGCAATATCTATTCCGATGAAATCCTGTTTGCCGCCCGCATTCATCCGCTGCGGTCCGCCAGCACGCTGACAACCGAGGAATGGAACCGGCTTGCTTCGGTGATTCCGGAGCGGATGGCCTTTTTTATTGAAAAGAACAGGACAACGCCGGAGGAATATCTGGAAGCGAAGGGACAGGACTACCGCAATACGCCGTTTTTGCAGGTCTATGGACACGGAGGCGAACCATGCCCGGTCTGCGGGGAAACACTCTGTCGCAGTGTGATTGGTGGAAGAAGCAGCGTGTATTGCCCCGTATGTCAAAAATAGTAGGAACTATGATCAGGAGGATGCTGAAATGCGGGGCAAGATATATTCCGGCAGAGCCGTCTTTCCCCGCCGGCAGCCGACCAGGACGCTGTATGCGAGCCGGATCGTCTTTGCCATCATGTCAAGGAATATAGTTACGGCAACTCATTCTTTTGCATATTTCTCTCCCCACGCCCACATGGCTGCAAAGATGTCCTTCAAGTCTTTGGCACTCTCTGTTGCTGTATACTCTACATGAGGCGGGATCTCGTTATATTGTATCCTGCTGACAAGCCCCCGTTTTTCCAAGTCTCGGAGGGTGGTAGTTAGCACCGTGTTGGAAATTCCGGGGATTGCTTTTTTCAGTTGTCCGAAGCGAGCAGTCTTATTCCGCCCCAGCTCAAAGAGAACCCATGCGTTCCATTTCCCCTGAAATATCTCCATCGTCTTGTAGATGGGACAATTCATAACTTCCTCTGTTGTTATATCAATCGTCTTTTTCATGATGACCTCCTATGGTAATGTTAAACTTACTTTGTTAGTTTATTCTGCGTACTTGGTAAGCTTTTATAACTAAATTATAATAACTGTGTAATGGAAAGTCAATCTGCAGAAATGCGGAAATCAAAACAGTAAAGGAGATCATATCATGAGTACATTTGAAATCATTAAGACCAGAAAGAGTGTCCGTACTTACCAAAACAAGCCCGTGGAGACGGATAAGATCAAAATGATCGTGGAAGCCGGCAACATGGCGGCAGGAACCCCGATGGCGGGTGAGGTGTATTTCAATGTTATCACCAATGCTGAGGTTCTGAAGGGTATTGTGAATGGCGCGAAAGCCGCTATGGCCAATTCCGGTATGGAAATGCTGGTCAAACTGTCCTCCAATCCCAGCTATGACCTGATTTATGGCGCTCCGGTTGCTGTCGTAATCTCAGCCACCAGGACGGATGTGCCGAACATCGCAGCGATGGCCCGGGCCAATGCCGCTTGTGCTGGCGAGAATATGCTCCTAGCTGCCACGGAATTGGGACTCGGCTCCTGTTATCTGGAGTCCCCGGTACTTGCATTCAACATTCCCGAAGTGGCTCAGGCTGCCAGGCTCCCTGAGAACACCCAGCCCCAGGCCATGATTGTATTCGGCTACACGGATGATACGGATCCCCATAAGGAGTACCCGGCCAACCCGGAGAACATCGTGTATGTGGATTAAGCCGCAGCCGCAGGTATAACTTATCGAAAACTTAGTTTGCAAATAAAAAGTGCCGCTGTTTCGATTGCTGATCAAGAGAACTCTTTTTTCCAAGTCAGTCTGCGGGAAGACATCTGGAGCAGCGGCAGACTGAAATATAGAAAAAAGCTATAAAGCAGCATAAAATATAAGCATTTGCCGTTGAAAGAAACGGATACTATAATAGTAGCAGAACGGCGGCGGGCCGTTTGCCGGCCGGGGAACGCGTTCTGTGCCGGAAAGGGCATACAGCCGGCTGACGCTTGTCATCGATTCCCGGGAACGGGGAAGCGATGCTGGAAAAGAGGCGAATTGAGATGGAACATACTTCCCGGCAGGCGGTGATCCAGAAGCTGAAAGACGCCGGATGCAGCAGGGAGCTGGCAGAGCAGTTTCTTGTTCTGGAGGAGAAAGGAAAGAGGAAAGAACAGCTGGCGCTGCTTTCCCGGCACCGCAGCTGCCTTCAGGATCAGGTGCGCAGAGAAGAACAGAGGATTGACTGTCTGGATTATCTGGCCTATCAGCTGGAAAAGGCCGTGCAGGCAAAATGAGGAGGTTATTATGAATCATATGAATAAAATTCAGAATCAGACATTTGACGAAGAACGGGCACTTTACGGAAGCAGGGACATTGTGGCGGAGAATTGTTCCTTTGACGGCCCCGCTGACGGAGAGAGCGCATTTAAAGAGAGCTCACATGTAGAGGTGGAACACTGCTTTTTCAATCTGCGCTATCCTTTCTGGCACGATCACGGGCTGAGAATCCGCGACTCTGAAATGACAGAGCTTTGCCGGGCGGCTCTGTGGTATTCGGATCACATTGAGATCACCGGCACGAAGCTTCACGGGATCAAGGCCCTGCGGGAATGCAGCCAGGTCAGGATGACCGGGTGCGACGTGGTATCGCCGGAGTTCGGCTGGTCAGTGCGGGAAGCGGAAATGAGGGACTGCGATGTTGAGAGCGAATATTTTATGATGCGTTCTTCCGGACTTCATTTTGAAAATGTGCGGATGAAGGGAAAATATTCATTCCAGTATATTGAAGATTCGGTTTTTGAGAGCTGCACCTTTGATACGAAGGACGCTTTCTGGCATGCCAGAAACGTAGTGGTGAAAAACAGTGTGGTCAGGGGAGAGTATCTGGCCTGGTACAGTGAGAACGTTACTTTTGAAAACTGCCGGATCATCGGCACCCAGCCTCTTTGCTACTGCAGAGGCCTTAAGCTTGTGAACTGTGAAATGATCGACTGCGATCTGGCCTTTGAGCGGTCAGAAGTGCAGGCAGACATCACAACGCCTGTGATCAGCATCAAGAATCCGCTGGCAGGCCGGATTACAGTTCCGGCTGTGGGAGAGGTCATCCGGGATATTCCGAATGCCAGAGGAGAAGTTGTCGCAGAGAAGAAGAACGGGCATAAGATGGGAGTCTCTGCCTGCGCATAAACCGCGCACGACGGCGGAGCCGGGCAGATACGCGCGGCGGAACGGCCGTCCGGTCAGCGGGAAAGTAAAGGAATGGATCCATGACAGGAGAGGAAATCAGTAAAAGATATATGGTTCCGATGGAAATCCTTCGGGAATACGAAAGCTGGGATCTGTGCGGAGCCGGGAAACCAGGGCACCGGGAATATGATGACCGGGATCTGGAAAGGATCGGGCTGGTCCTGACGCTGTACAGCGTGGGGTTTTCTCCGGAAGAGACAGAGTTTTATATGCGTCTGGAGCTGGGCGGCGCCGAAACGGGCAGGCAGCGCATACAGATGCTGGAAGGCCGGCGGAAGGCGGCGCTGGATGAGCTTCACAGAGCGGAACAGCAGATCCGCAGCCTGGACTGCCTGCGGCATGAGATTGCCGGCGACGAATCCGGCCCGGAGTTCAGAACGTGAGATCCTAATGCTCACAGCACATCTGCACCAGGCTGGTAAATTTCACACAATCTGTCCGCATGATCGCGGCGCAGCCGGGGTCGATGCGCTGGAAATACCGGGAAGCATCAGCGTTTGTGCCGCCGCCCGGCGTTTTGACCGGCCAGAACCGGCGGTTGCCCGTGGTATCCCGCAGATAGCCGGACTCGGCATTGGTGGTGCCAAAGAAGATACACTGCCTCGGATGCGGCGTTGCCCGTCTGCCGAATGCGGCGCGATAGATATCGTTCTGTCGGGAGAGGAAGGAGCGCAGCGTCTCCACCTCGGCTTTGCGAAGTCCCGCCAGCTCACCGATCTCCAGAATCCAATAGCCCTGCAGTTTCTCGGCGGCGGTCTTGTCCTTGGTATCGCTCAGGTTCAGGCTGTCAGAGAACCATTCCCCGGCAAGGCGGGAGATAAGAGTGCTTTTGCCGATGCCCTGGGGACCGTTCAAGACCAGCATGGTATCGAACTTCACACCCGGCTCCTGCACCCGGCGCACGGCGGCGCAGAGGGTCTTTCTGGTCACGGCACGGACATAGGAATTATCCTCCGCACCCAGATAGTCGATGAGGAGCGTGTCCACACGGGGAACGCCGTCCCACTCCGGCAGAGCCGCCAGATATTCACGGATGGGATGGTAGGAGCGGTCGTCCGCCACCTTGGTCACGGCGATCTGATAATTGCGCTGGGAGAATGTGCCGTAGTGGGAATCCACATAGCTGATCAGCTGGGCATCGTCAGCGTCCCTCCAGTATTTGGACGGGTGC
>CAJFHG010000045.1:0-1346 GCA_904379015.1 Candidatus Paralachnospira caecorum
GTTGCGACAGCCCTCTGCGCAGAATTTATTGAAGTACTGAAATATATCGACGGGGCGGAGCCTTACAGCGAGCCCTGCTACGGACATCTGGCAGACGCGGTGATCCGTGAACTGGGTGTGCCGCTGGTAACCGGTGATATCCCCGGCGTCGCGGTCATCCTTGGAAAAGCTCCCACGGCCGATGAGGCTGCCGAGCTGGTGAAGAGCTACCAGGCACAGGGCATCCTGGTGACCCTGGTGGGCGATGTGATCGACCAGTGCGTGGAGAAAAACGTGAACATGGGCGCCGGCGTCCGCGTGATCCCGCTGGGCAAAGACGTGACATCCGTGATCCATGTCGTATCTGTCGCGGTCAGGGCGGCCCTGATCTTCGGCAACATCGAGCCCGGCGACGCAGCCGGCCTGATGAAATACACCTTCGAGCGTGTGCCGGCATTTGTCAATGCCTTCGCGCCGTTAGATGATGTGGTGGTTGCCTGCGGAGCCGGCGCGATCGCCCTTGGCTTCCCGGTCATCACCAACGAGACCGAGAACATCTTCCGGGTGCCGAAGAGCCTGATCGTGCAGGAAGACATCTCCAGGTTCAACGCCACCTCCCTGGAGGCCCGTGATATCAAGATCAAGATCACCAAGATCGATATCCCTGTGGCGTTCGCGTCCGCGTTTGAAGGCGAGATCATCCGCCGCAAGCAGATGCAGGTCGAGTTCGACGGATCCAGAGTGGACTGCTTCGAGCTGGTGCAGACCAAAGAGGCGTCCGAGGTGGAGGACCACAAGATCGAGCTGATCGGACCGGACTTCGACAGCTTCGAGTTTGGAAGCAAGCACAGCCTGGGCTACATCGTGGAAGTAGCGGGAAAGAACATGCAGACCGATTTCGAGTCCGTGTTCGAGCGTAAGTTCCACAGCTATATCAACTGCATCGAGGGCGTGATGCATACCGGACAGCGCGACATGATCCGCATCCGTATCAGTGACGCGGCCTATGAGGCGGGATTCCGCGCGAAACACATCGGCGAGGTGCTGTACGCGAAGATCAAGAATGATTTTGACGCGGTCGTGGACAAGTGCCAGGTGAAGATCATCACAGATCCGGAGATGGTGACGAAGCTGCGCCATGAGCTGGCGATCCCCGCTTTCGACAAGAGAGACGACAGACTGAAATCCCTGACAGACGAGTCAGTAGACGTATACTACAGCTGCATCATGTGCCAGGCATTCTCCCCGAGCCATGTATGCGTGGTCACCCCTGAGAGACTGGGCCTCTGCGGAGCCGTGTCATGGCTGGACGCGAAGGCGACCAACGAGCTGGAGCCCACCGGCCCCTGCCAGGTGATCACAAAAGA
>CAJFHG010000045.1:1451-17650 GCA_904379015.1 Candidatus Paralachnospira caecorum
TACTCCATCATGGAGAAGCCGATGACCTCCTGCGGATGCTTCGAGTGCATCTGCGGAATCGAGCCCTTCTCCAACGGCGTGATCATCGTAAACCGTGAGTACGCCGGGATGACCCCTCTTGGAATGACCTTCGCGGACCTGGCGTCCATGACAGGCGGCGGCGTGCAGACCCCCGGCTTCATGGGCCATGGAAAACATTTCATCGCGTCTAAGAAGTTCATGAAGGCAGAAGGCGGAATCGAGAGGATCGTATGGATGCCCAAGGATCTGAAAGACCAGGTAGGAGAGAGACTGAACGCGACAGCAAAAGAGCTGTACGGAATCGAGAACTTCACCGATATGATCGGCGACGAGACCATCGCGGAAGATCCCGAGGCCTTCCTGACCGAAAAGGGCCATCCCGCCCTCGCAATGGATCCTATGATGTAAAGCCGAGGAAAGGGAATCAAGCGGCTGCATTGCAGCCATTTGATTCCCACGGAGGCTTTAACGAAAGGATTCCATGGGACGCGGGAGCGTCCGCGCCTGCGGAGCAGGGGAAGGGATGGAATCCTTGAGTCTATTTAATCTTATGAAAAACAGCAGCGGCAGGAACACCCTGATAGGGAGGGTTGTTCCTGTCTCCTGCTGAAAATATTACAAAAGCAATCACAAAAGTAATTATTCAAGGAGGCGAGTAGGAAATGCCGTTTACAAAGAAATTACAGAAATTCAACGCGAAGAAACGTACCGTTGAACTCGGCACAGGTGATAAAGCCGTGAAGCTCGGAGGAGGAAATACATTCCCCTTCTATACATTTGACGGCCCCACAGAAAACACAGCAAAGATTGGTATCGAGATTTCCGATACAGGTCTTGCTAATGAGCCCGACTGCATTAAGGCTTTCTACGAAGGATGTGAGTCTGTAGTAGAGATTGCAAAGAAGGCAGCTACTGTAGAAGGGGTTGATTTTGTTGTTCTGAAACTGGACGGCGGTGATCCCAACGGTGAAGACAAGCCTGTGGAGGATCTGGTTGAAACAGCAAAGGCTGTTTCTGACGCAATCGATCTTCCTCTGGTTGTGGAAGGATGCAAGAATGTTCAGAAGGATGCAGCGCTTCTTCCGAAGGTAGCGGAAGCGCTTCAGGGCAAAAATGTTCTGCTGATGTCCGCAAGAGAAGAGGATTACAAGAATATCGCTGCTGCCGCAGGTCTTGCCTATGACCAGCTCATTGGCGCTGAGTCCGCTGTAGACATCAACCTGGCAAAACAGCTGAATGTGCTGATCAAACAGCTGGGCGTAGATACCGGAAAAATCGTGATGAACGTTGGCTCCGCGGCCGCAGGCTATGGTTTTGATTATGTGATTTCTACCATGGACCGTGTAACAGCAGCTGCTTTGGGTCAGGCGGATGATTCTCTGCTGATGCCCATCATTACTCCTGTTTCATCTGAAACCTGGTCTGTAAAAGAAGCCTCTGCTTCCGAAGAGGATGAACCCGCATGGGGTCCTGTCGAGGAGAGAGGAATTGATATGGAAATTGAAACTGCTGTCGCATGCCTGACATGCGGATCTGATGCTGTGATTCTGAAGCATCCCACATCCATTGCGACAGTTGCCAAACTGATTCAGGCTTTAAACTAATATAACAGGAGGAGAAAACAATGGCATTAAATGGTATTGCGATTTTTAAATTAACGCCCAAGAAGAACTGCAAAGAATGCGGTTGCCCTACCTGTATGGCATTTTCCATGAAGGTAGCTCAGGGAGCGATGACGATTGATCAGTGTCCTCATATGAGCGAGGAAGCAATCGCGACCCTTTCAGAGGCTTCTGCACCGCCCATGAAGACAATCAAGGCCGGTGTAAAACCTTTTGCTGATAATAAAAATGACGCTGACAAAGATTACAGCCTCGGCGGTGAGACTGTTCTGTTCAGACATGAGAAGACCTTTGTAAACAAGACAAGATATGCGTCCACCGTATGCAGCTGCATGGATGACGCGGCAGTTGATGCGCGTCTGGCTTCCGTTTCCGCCATCGATTATGATCGTATCGGCGACAGAATGTATGTGGAATTCGTTGCAGTAGACTGCGCAGACGGATGCACACCTGAAAAATACGCAGAGCTGGTAAAGAAAGCTGACGCAGCCGGCAGATCCCTGATCCTGAATGTAAAGGATGAGGCATGCGCGAAGGCGGCTCTGGATGTCTGCAAAGACAAAAAGCCGATCCTGAATGCTGCTGATGCATCCAACTATGAGGCAATGAACAAGCTTGCGACAGATGCCGGCGTAGTGCTCGGCGTAAGCGGCGCTTCTGTGGAAGAGCTGTACGATACAGTGGCGGCTCTTGAGAAGGCCGGCAACAAGAACCTGATCCTGGATCTTGGTACGGCTTCCATCAAGGATGCGTTTGCAAATGCAGTACTGATCCGCCGTGCGGCTCTGAAGGATTCCGACAGAACCTTTGGATACCCCAGCATTGTCAATGTAGGCAAGCTGGCGGCCGGAGATGCTCATATGCAGGCAGCCCTGGCAGCTCTGTTTACCATGAAATATGGTTCCATCGTAATTGTTGAGGAAATGAACTATGCACAGGCACTTCCTCTTTACGGCTTAAGACAGAATCTTTATACAGATCCTCAGAAGGCTCCCAGAATTGAGCCCGGCATCTATCCGATCAACGGCGGAGATGAGAATTCTGTCTGCCTGACAACTGTAGACTTCGCTCTGACCTACTTCCTGGTATCCGGCGAGCTGGAGCGTTCCGGCGTTCCCTGCAATCTGCTGATCAGTGACGCGGGCGGACTTTCTGTTCTGACCTCCTGGGCGGCCGGCAAGTTCTCCTCCGGTTCCATCGCGAAGTACATTCAGGAATTTGATATTGAGAACAAGATCAAGAACCGTACTCTGGTGATCCCCGGAAAGGTTGCCGTACTCAAGGGCGATCTGGAAGCGAAGCTTCCCGGCTGGAACATTGTTGTAGGACCTACTGAGGCTGTTCAGCTTGTGAAATTCCTGAAGGATATGCAGGCAAACGGCCAGGCGTAATGTTTTCAAATTATAAAAAAGGAGAAAAATAATGGACAAATTCATTACTATTGGTGAGAGACTTTCTACCACAGCTCCCGTTGTTAATAAGGCGTTTCTGGCAAGAGATCCCGAACCCATCCTTGCAAGAGCCAAAGCTCAGCTGGATGCCGGCGCCGTTTATCTGGATGTCAACATCGGACCTGCTGAGGGCTATGGTGAAGATCTGATGAAATGGGCTGTACAGCTCCTGCAGAGCAATTTCGACAATGTTCCGCTTGCTCTGGATACATCCAACAAGGCTGCTATCGAGGCAGGTATCTCTGTTTACAACCGTTCCAAGGGAAAACCCATCGTAAACTCCGCGGACGCTGCCGGAAGAATTGAGAATATTGACCTGGCTGCGGCCAACGATGCCATTGTAATCGCGCTCTGCAACGGCGAAGGCATTGCCGCTGACAATGACGAGCGTATGGGCTACTGCACGATGCTGCTGGAGAGAGGTCTGTCTCTCGGCCTGACAGAGGATGATATGTGGTTTGATCCGCTTTTCGTGGTAATCAAAGGTATGCAGGACAAGCAGATGGATGTTCTGAACTTCATCGGCGACCTGACTGACATGGGCCTGAAGACCACCGGCGGACTTTCCAACAATTCCAACGGTATGCCCAAGCATATCCGTCCGATCATGGATTCCGCAATGGTTGCCATGGCTATGATGAAGGGTATGACTTCTGCAATCGTAAACCCCAATGACCTGAGACTGATGGAGACCATCAAGTCCTGTGATATCATCAGAAACGCTACATTGTATGCAGATTCTTATCTGGAAGTCTAATTGATCTCTCAGGTGAGATGTTATGTATAAGGTAACATTTAAGTTTGAAAGCGGCGAGGGCGTAGAAGCCTTCGCTGCTTCCGGTGAAAACCTTCTTGAGGTGGCGAGAAAAACAAATGTAGCCATCGACGCTCCCTGTTCCGGAAACGCGGCATGCGGAAAATGCCGGGTAAGGCTGCTGGGAGGAAAACTGGATTCTCAGAAAACCCGCCATATATCAGATGAGGAATACGGCGCGGGCTGGCGTCTGGCCTGTGTGAGCCATGTGGTTTCAGATGTGGAAGTGCTGGTTCCGGACATTGCCTCTGCATATAAAGGACGGATGAAAGCGGCAGATTTAAGTTCTCCGGAAGAGGTTCGGATCTTTGAGGATGTGAAGCACCAGCTTACGGAGGCGGGGATTGCCCTTTCCAACAGTCTGGAGCTGGTTCCGGTGACCATGAACCACCCCAGTCTGGATGATACGATGCCGGATGTGGAACGGCTGGAGCGCGCGCTTTCTGCGGCGACAGGCGTGGCAAAGGTACGGGTTCCCTATACGGTATTGAAAGTCCTGCCGGACAAGCTCAGGGAATATGATTTCGATGTGCAGTGTGTGGTCAGGAAGACAAAAAAGGATGTTTTTGTCTATGATATTTTCGGAAAAGATGATACGGTAAGGGCCGGAGGTCTTGTAGTGGATATCGGCACCACTACTGTTTCCGCTCTGATCATCGATATGCTCAATGGAGATATTCTGGCCAAGGCCACTACAGGAAACGGACAGATCCGGTTTGGCGCGGATGTGATCAACCGTATTATTGAATCGCGGAAAGAAGGCGGGCAGAAAAAGCTCCAGGACGCGGTCATTAAGGAGACGATCAATCCGCTGATCGATACCATGTGCGCGTCCAGCGGCATGAAGCCCAACCAGATCTACCGCATGTGTGTAGGCGCTAATACGACTATGAACCATCTGTTTGCGGGAATCAACGCGGATCCCCTCAGGACAGAGCCTTATATTCCGGCGTTTTTCAAGACCAATGCGGTATTTGCCAATGATCTGGATATTCATATCAATCCGGATGCCCATATTATCATCGCGCCCAATGTGGGAAGCTATGTGGGCGGCGATATTACGGCCGGCGTGCTGGTCAGCATGATCTGGAACCGTCCCGAATTCTCGGTCTTTATCGATCTGGGTACCAACGGCGAGATCGTGTTTGGAAATTCTGATTTTCTCATGAGCTGCGCCTGCTCGGCGGGGCCGGCATTTGAGGGCGGAGATATCAGCTGCGGCATGCGTGCGACAGACGGCGCCATTGAAGCGTGCACCATTGATCCGGTTACCATGGAGCCTGATTTTAAAGTGATCGGCGGCGCGGGAAAGAAGCCGGTGGGGCTGTGCGGTTCCGGCCTGATCGATGTGATCAGCGAATTGTTCCGCTGCAACATGATCAGTCCCAAAGGCAAGTTCATCCGGGAAGGGAAACGGATCCGCCATGATAAATACGGGATGGGCAGCTATGTGCTCGCGTTCCGGGAGGATGCGGATTCTGTCAAAGACGTGGAGATCACAGAGGTTGATATTGATAATTTTATCCGGGCGAAGGGCGCGATCTTTTCCGCGATCCAGACCCTGCTCAGTTCTCTTGATTTTGACGTGTCCATGGTGGATCATGTGTATGTGGCAGGCGGAATCGGAAGCGGGATCAATATGAAGAACGCTGTGGGAATCGGTATGCTGCCGGATATTCCTCTGGAGAAATTCCATTATATTGGGAATTCTTCTCTTTCAGGCGCCTACGCGATGCTTCTTTCTTCAGAGGCAGAGCGGAAGGTTTATGAACTGGCGCAGAGCATCACATATGTGGAGCTTTCCACAACTCCCGGATACATGGATGAGTTTGTGGCCGCGTGCTTTATTCCGCATACCAATACAGCGCTGTTTCCGTCTGTAACGCAGGTGGAGCTGTAATAAATTATATAAGAAAATAAAAATCAGGGGGGTTTTTATGAGCGTTCCCTATGAGAAAAACCAGAAGGACCGGGTTCCTTTTGAAACTTATAAGGCCAGATTTGCCCAGGCAGACCCGAAAGCCCTGTCTGCGGCAAGCGGCGTTCCTTATGATGAGGCAGATGGGACCTTTTCGGTCACTCTGATGAATAAACAATATACGATCCATCATCCGGATTTTGAGGTGGTGTGTCTTTCAGAAGAAGCAACCTACGCGCCGCTTCTGACGGATCTTGAAACCAAGATTCTTCTGATCCGTTATATTCTGGAAGGAAAAAAGGCAGAGTTTAAGGGAAGGTTTTATGCTTACGCGGATATGCCCTGGGGAAATCATTATAATCAGGTATTTCAGGGCAGATGCCTGAAACGGCTGGCATATTCCTTCGGCTTTCAGATGGATAAATTCTGCCGTGTTCTGGAGTCTATCGGCGGGAAGAAGATTCCTGTGGGAGACGTCGGCTACGAGTTCGCGTTTCTGGACGAGCTGCGGCTTCAGTTTATTTTATGGGAGGGAGACGAAGAGTTTCCGCCGTCCGCGCAGATTTTGTTTTCTGATAATTTTTCTTCTGCTTTTCAGGGAGAGGATATGGCTGCCGTAGGCGATATTTCCATCGGTACTCTGAAGACGCTGGCGAAGGATATCTGACAACGGAACACTTGAATCGATGCATATGGCTGACTGATAAAGGGGTTCATGGGGCGGTCTTCCAGGCCGTCCCCTTTTTAAAAATCAAGAAATAACGGAGGTATGGGGAAATGGGATTCTCAACTGTACAATGCAATGAATTTGTGGAAGTACTTGCTTCCAAAGCACCTGTGCCGGGCGGCGGCGGAGCCAGCGCTCTGGTAGGCGCTGTGGGAACGGCTCTTGGAAACATGGTCGGTTCTCTCACAGTGGGAAAGAAAAAATACGCGGATGTAGAAGAGGAAATGTGGGAGCTGAAGTCCAAGGCGGATATTCTGCAGTCCGAGCTTCTTGCTCTGATCGAAAGAGACGCGGAAGTATTTGAACCCCTGGCGAAAGCCTACGGAATGCCCAGAGAGACGGAGGAAGAAAAAGCAGAAAAGGCCAGGGTGATGGAAATCGTGCTTAAGGACGCCTGCTCCGTACCCATGGAAATCATGGAAAAATGCTGCCAGGCATTGGATCTGATCGTAGAATTCGCGGCTAAAGGTTCCGCGCTGGCCATCAGCGATGCCGGCGTTGGCGCCGCATTCTGCAAGGCCGCGCTTCAGGGCGCCAGCCTGAATGTGTACATCAATACAAAATCCATGAAAAACAGGGAATATGCAGAAGAGCTGAACCAGAAGGCAGACGCCATGCTGGAAAAATATACAAAGATTGCGGATGAAGTATTTGCAAGCGTACTTGGAAGACTGAAATAAGGAGGAAATCACAATGGCAAAGCAGTTGCTGGGCAAGGAAGTAGCGGCCGCGCTGAACGAGAAGATCAAGGCGGATGTGGCAAAGCTGAAGGAAAAGGGGATCAATCCCACACTGGGGATTGTCCGTGTAGGAGAGAGACCGGATGATCTTTCTTATGAGAGAGGCGCGACAAAGCGCTGCGATACGCTGGGCGTGGCAGTGGAGAAGTTCCTGCTTCCCGAGAATGTGACTCAGGAAGAACTGATGGCGACAATCGATCAGGTGAACAAAGACGACAAGATTCACGGTGTTCTGATCTTCAGGCCGCTTCCCAAGCATCTGGATGAGGCGGCTGTGATCAAAGCCCTGAATCCGGAGAAGGATGTGGACGGCATCACAGACGGTTCTATGGTTGGCGTATTTGCAGGGACAAAGCAGGGCTTTCCTCCCTGCACACCGCAGGCCTGCATGGAGATCCTGGATCATTATGGAATCGACTGCACGGGCAAGAAGGCGGTTGTAGTCGGCAGAAGCCTTGTAGTCGGAAAGCCGGCGGCCATGATGCTGATCAAAAAGAACGCGACTGTGACCGTCTGCCATACCAGAACCAAGGATATGCCTTCTGTGACAAGAGAGGCCGATATTGTGATCGTGGCAGCCGGACGCGCCGGCGTAGTGGATGAGTCCTACGTAGCGCCCGGACAGATTGTGATCGATGTGGGAATCAATGTCAATGAGGAAGGCAAGCTCTGCGGCGATGTGAAATACGATACGGTAGAGCCGGTTGTAGACGCCATTACGCCCGTACCCGGCGGGGTGGGAGCAGTCACCACTTCTGTGCTTGTGGGACATGTGGTAGAAGCTGCCATGAGAAAGGCAGAAGCATAAAAGTTTAAGAACTGCAGGCAATGAGCCGGGAACAGAGGTTTCATGTTCCCGGCTCATGTTGTCAGATAGCCAGCAATGTTTTCCGGCGGATCCTGTAGTAGATGAATCCGATGACGTCGGCCAGGAACCAGCCGATGGGAACGGACATCCAGATTCCGGTCACGCCAAGGAAGGGGACGGCGGAAAGACCGTAGGCAAGGATGACTCGGGTCCCCAGGGAGACAATGGTGAGGATGACAGACATCCCCGGCTTTCCAAGAGCCCGGTACAGACCGTACAGGAGAAACAGACAGCCGATTCCGCAGTAAAAAGCTCCCTCGATCCGCAGATACTGGACGCCGATGGCCAATATCTCGGTCTCGTAGGATTTGACAAATATGAGCATCAGCGGTCTTGCGAATATGCAGACAGCGGCAGTGATGCACAGACAGAATATCACGGATGTAAAGACCGCGCTTCTGATGCCCTTCTGTATCCGCTCTGTCTTTTTCGCCCCGTAATTCTGCGCGACAAAGGTGGAAAAAGCATTTCCGAAATCCTGGACCGGCATATACGCGAAGGTATCGATCTTGACGGCGGCGGCAAAGGCGGCCATTACGGCAGGACCGAAACTGTTGACCAGTCCCTGAACCATCAGGATACCGAAGTTCATGATCGACTGCTGCAGGCAGGTGAGAAACGAAAGCTGTGTGATTTCGGCAAAAACTCTTTTTTTCAGACGCAGCGCGTTTCTGTCAGGCAGAAACTGAGGAAAACGGATCACAGTATAAAGCATCAGTCCGATTCCTGATACAAATTGCGAAAATACGGTAGCGCCGGCGGCTCCGGGAGCGCCCCAGCGGAATACGATCACGAACACCAGATCGAGAATGATATTCAGAATGGCGGATATGGCCAGGAAAATCAGAGGCGTAACAGAATTTCCCACTGAGCGCAGAAGGGCAGCGAAAAAATTGTAAAGGAACGTAGCGCTGAGTCCGATAAAGATGACCATGAGGTAGCTGCGCATCATATCATAGATCTCGTCCGGCGTCTGAAGGAGACGCATGATGGGATCGATCCAGACAAGGGCGGCGATGTTCAGGACTGCCGTACAGGCGGCGATCAGCAGAAAAGAAGAAAATATGCTGGATTTCAGCTTCTGCATATTTTTTTCACCGTACTGCCTGGAAAAGACAACGCCGCTTCCCATGGACAGTCCGATCAGGACAGAAGTCAGAAACGTCATCAGTGTGTAGGCGGATCCGACAGCTGCCAGAGCATTAGAACCGAGAAACTGGCCGACGATCAGCGTGTCGGCTACATTATAAAGCTGCTGGAGCATATTGCCCAGAATCATGGGGAGCGCGAACCGCAGCATGGTCGTCGTAATCGGTCCCCGGGTAAGATCTTTTTCCATTGTATTGCTACCTGCCTTCTCTGATAAAATAATAAAACGTTTTATCTGGATGTGAATTACGAAATGTAATTTAATACTTACGTTTCGAATATATAATAAAATATAAAATACAAAATGTCAATCTGATATTACATAACTGCAGAAACTGTGCTAAGATATGAATGTCGTCCGGAAAAGAACGGAAGGAAGAATCCACAGAAGAAGGAGGTGCGGGACGTGTTTTTGAGCGGTTTGGACGAAATGGATCAGAAAATCCTGATGCTGCTGATTCAGAATGCGAGGCTTTCCTATTCCGATATCGGGGAAAAAACAGGAATTTCAAGGGTCGCAGTGAGAGCGCGGATCCAGGCGCTGGAGGAGAAGGGCATCATTGAGGAATATACGACGGTTATCAATCCTCAGAAGATCAACGGAGCGGTATCCTGCTATTTTGAAATCGAAACAGAGCCGGAAACTCTTCAGGAGGTAATTGATATCCTGAATAAAAATGAATCGGTCACCCAGATCTACCGGGTGACCGGAAAAAGCAAACTGCATGTTCATGCGGTGACGGCAGGGCAGGACGAGATGGAGGCGCTGATCCGCGGAGAGATCGACTGCCTTCCCGGTATCCGGAATATCTCCTGCGACACGATTCTGTCCAGAATCAAAGATATCAAGGGCCTGCGGCTTTAGGCGGATCAGGCGGCGGTGTGTTTTTTGTCCCAGAAAATTCCGGCGCAGACCACGGCAATGCCGATGATTTTTCCGGGATGGAAACTGCCCAGCATGTAAAGATCTGCTGCGATGCCGGCGGCAATCTGTCCGACCAGTAGGCAGATCGTGGCGTAAAATACCTTGATCTTGTCGTAGGCAATATTGCTGAGATAACAGGAGACGGTTCCCAGGGGACCGGTCAGATAGCTGACCAGAGGAGCTTCCACATATCCGGAAAGAGAGGGACGGAAGCCGGTCGTAATGAGGATCAGGACCAGGGCGCCGGCAGATCCCACCAGAGAATTGATGCAGCTTGCTCCGAACCGGCCCACGTAGCGGGTGGCTTCGTAAGTAAACATGCGGGCCATGACTGTGACAAAGCCGATGACAAGGGCCAGAAGCAGCATCAGGAACAGGATCCCGCGGCTGTCTATGGAAGAAAAGGAATCGGCGCCCGCGAAATTGATGATGAAAATACCGGCCAGAATACAGAGAAATCCGGGAATCCGTATAGAATGAAAGGAAACTTTTTCTGTGCCGAACAGACCGAAATGGTCAACGATGGCCGACATGAAAAGCTGGCCGGACACAGAGAGGCACACACTGACGGCCGTGCCGAGTCTGGCAACGCAGTAGCCGGACAATCCCAGCACGAAGACGGAGCAGAACCCGCCGAAGCTGGCGTGGACAGGCATTCCGTTGAGCCGCAGAGGCTTTTTCTCCGAAACAAGATGGAAGATGTAGCTGAACACAGCGTTTAAAAACGGACTGATGAATCCGACGCCCAGAACGCCTATGTAAGGATACAGGACGCCGTTGCAGCTGCTCTGAGATGAAATCATGGCGCCGGCAAGAACTGCGAGAAACGCGTATACCATTTGAAATACCCCTCCTCTTTTGAATCAACAGATCGTATTTATTCGTGTAAATAAAATGGCAAAAAAAACTCTATTTTTAAATTACATGTGAAATCAGGAATTGTCAATAGGTTTTGTAGAAAACAGAAAGAGGTTATGTTATACTGGTAACAGTGTGATGAGAAAACAAAAAACAGGAGGTACAAACTATGGCTACTCCCCATAATCAGGCGGAAAGAGGAGAGATCGCGGAGCGGATCCTGCTGCCGGGAGACCCTCTGCGGGCAAAATTCATCGCGGAGAATTTTTTTGAGGACGCGCGCCCTTTTAATTCTGTGAGGAATATGCTTGGATATACCGGGAATTATAAAGGAAAACAGGTGTCTGTCATGGGAACCGGAATGGGCTGCCCTTCCATTGGTATTTATTCGTATGAGCTGATTCACTTTTACGGGGTCAGGAAGCTGATCCGGGTTGGTTCCTGCGGCAGCATCAGAGAGGAAGTAAAGGTCGGAGATCTGGTGATGGCGATGGGAGCCAGCACCGATGGGAATTACGCGCATCAGTACGGACTGCCGGGAACCTATTCCGCAACCGCGTCATATGAGCTTCTGGCGGGAGCCGTGCATTCCGCGGCATCTCACGGATATTCCTATACAGTCGGAAACGTTCTGTCCTCCGATCTGTTTTATACGGAGACACCGGAGTGGAAAGAATGGGCCAAAATGGGAGTCCTGTCCATTGAAATGGAGAGCTATGCTCTTTACTGCAACGCCAGCCGGGCCGGGGTGCAGGCTCTGGGAATCTTCACGGTTTCGGACTCCATTGTGACGGGCGAGGCGCTGCCTGCCGAAGAACGGCAGACCGGCTTCACAAATATGATGCGGGTAGCATTGGAAACGGCAGTGCTTTAAATTCTTCTTCTGACAGGGTTGTGCCGGAGACCCCGGTCACGGCAGAAGCAACATGGTTGGCAGTCTGGATGGCATCGGGGAGAGAGAAGCCGAGGGACAGGCAGGCCATGACAGTGCCGGCGTGGGAATCCCCTGCCCCTGTGGTATCCAGAACATTTTTCTGAGGGACAGGCTCAAAATGGCAGCGGAGTTTTTCGGAACAGCAATAGGCGCCTTCGCGTCCCAGCGTGATGATCACAGGATTGCCGGTGCGTTCAAAGAGGAGCTGCGCTGCTTTTTCGTCAGAATCCGCTCCTGTGAAGGAAAGCGCTTCCTGACGGTTGAGATGAAGAATCGGATGGAGAGCGAACAGGCGGTCCAGTCTGTCCGGGCTGATCCGGAGGATCCGGGGGCCAGGCGCGAAAACGAAAGGGGTCCGGGCGATGGATTCCAGATAGTCGATGATGCAGGCGCCTGCAGGCTCTTCGATTTCAAGACCGCAGATATAGCACAGGTCGAAATCCTGTCCCTCCAGCAGCCGGAACCATTCTCCGCGGAATCGGTATTCGGCGCCATGATCAGAAAGAAAAGTCCGTTCGCCATTCTGTTCCACAAAACAATAACAGCATCCATTGGGCTCAGGGACAGGCGGAATGGGAGTGGCGGCATTTTTGGCTCTCAGGGAATTCCGGACAAATTCTCCGTAAATGCCGGTTCCCACAGGAGAAAACAGCACTGCCGGCACATGGAAAAGACGAAGTATATGGAATACATTCCAGGCGCATCCGCCCAGCGAAAGCGTCTGGCTGTCAATGTGAATATCCTCACCGGCGGACGGCAGACGCGGCACCCGGACAATGACATCGGCGGTGACAGATCCGATTATTAAACATTTCAGCATAAGCCTACCTCCTTTTCTGAATTAATGGTATCACAAAAGAGATAGAAAGAAAATCGAGGTTTGCGTGAAAAAGGAAAAAACATGAAGTACAAAAAACTGATTACAAACCGAATCCTCATAACTGCCACTCTTCTGATCCTGCAGGTGGTCTGGATCGTGCTGGTATTCTGGCGGCTTACCAGCTATTCCATCTGGATCAACGCGTCCTTCAGGATTCTCAGCATGTTTATTGTTCTGTATATCATAGGCAAAGATGAAAATGCCGCCTATAAAATCGCATGGATCATTCTGATCCTGTGTCTGCCCCTGTTCGGCGGGCTGATGTATTTATTCCTTGGAAATAAAAATCCATCCAAAAAGATGAAAAAGAGGCTGACTCTTTCGCACAAAAGGATTGAAAAAGAATTTCAGGTGGAGGAAGAAGCGCTGGATGAAATGCGTTCCCTGGATGAACGGGCAGCGGGAGTCAGCGCCTATCTGAAAAATGTCAGTGATTACAGGGCCTACAAAAATACAGATGTAACCTATTATCCTCTGGGCGAGCTGATGTTCAGGGATATGCTGGCGGCACTGGAGTCAGCAGAATATTATATTTTTCTGGAGTTTTTCATCGTGGAAGAGGGCGTCATGTGGAATAAAGTCCTGGAGATCCTGGAACGAAAGGTTTCCCAGGGCGTTGACGTGCGGATGATGTATGACGATATGGGCTGCGTGGCCCTGCTTCCCGGCGGATATGCCAAAGAGCTGGAAAAACGGGGGATCAAGTGCATGGCGTTTAATCCGGTCATTCCTTTTTTCTCTATGGTGATGAATCACCGGGATCACAGGAAAATCCTGGTGGTCGACGGGCATACGGCTTTCACGGGAGGCATCAATCTCGCGGATGAGTACATCAATCTGAAAAAGCGGTTCGGCCACTGGAAAGATACCGGCATCCGGCTCAAAGGAGAAGCGGTCTGGAGTTTTACGCTGATGTTCCTTGAGATGTGGAATGCCTACAGAAAAGAAGACAAAAATCTGGAACAGTACAGGCCAAGACTCCATCATCCGCAGCCCTTCAGCGGGAGCGGATATGTTCAGCCCTTCGCGCAGTCTCCGCTGGAAAACGAGGCAGTCGCTGAAAACGTCTATATGGAGATCCTGAATCAGGCGCGGCATTACTGCTACATTTTTACTCCCTATCTGATCGTAGACAATGAAATGAAGGCGGCGCTCACTCAGGCCGCCAAGCGGGGCGTGGATGTACGGATCGTAACGCCGGGGATCCCCGACAAACCGCTTGTATTCCGGCTGACCCGCTCCAATTACGCGCCGCTTTTGAAAGCGGGAGTCAGGATCTATGAATATACACCGGGATTCATCCATGCCAAAAGCTATGTATGCGATGACGAGATGGCAGTGGTAGGCACCATCAATATGGATTACAGAAGCCTGTATCTGCATTTTGAATGCGGAACGCTCCTGTACCGCTGTGACGCGGTGATGGATCTGAAAATGGACGCGGTACAGACGATCAGGAAGAGCCATCCTGTCTCTCTCAGAGAATGCCGGGAGGGACTTCTGGGGGGGCTTTTAGACGCGGTGCTCAGGCTGTTTGCGCCCCTGTTCTGATCCCTCCCGGTCTGTTTTGGTCAGATGCCGCTTCCGCGCAGGACTGCCGGGAGCCTGTCAGACATCCAGTTTCATATCGCCGTCTTTGATCCATCCTTTCTTCCGCATGAACCAGGATACCAGCCAGGCGATCAGTCCGGGAAGAAGGAAGTGGAGAAGAACGATCTTAAAGAGGACAAGCGGCGCGCCTTCCGCGGGCGCCATTGTCTGAAAGGTCATGATCTGACCGACCAGTCCTGCTGATCCCATACCGGACCCCACAGGATTATTGGTCATGTGAAATACCATGGTGGACAAGGGTCCGAGAATGGCGCTGGCGACGATGGCCGGCAGCCAGATAATGGGTTTTCGGACAATGTTGGGAACCTGCAGCATGCTGGTTCCGATTCCCTGGGCAAGCAGACCGCCCATTTTATTTTCTTTGTAGCTGGCTACAGCAAAGCCGACCATATTGGCGCAGCAGCCCACGGTGGCCGCGCCGGCCGCCAGGCCGGAAAGGCTCAGGGCAACGCCGAGAGCGGCGGAGCTGATCGGCAGGGTCAGAATGATGCCCATCAGCACAGAGACGATGATGCCCATCAGGAAAGGCTGCTGTTCTGTTCCCCAGTTGATCATGGCGCCGAGAGAGTTCATGAAAGCAGAGATCGGCGGGCTGAGGACCAGTCCCACGGCGGAACCGGCCAGGATGCAGACAATGGGAGTCAGTACAATATCAAGCTTTGTCTTTCCGGCGATCAGATGGCCGATTTCTATGCCTACATAGGCGGCGATGAAAGCGCCGAGAGGCTCGCCCGGACCGGACAGGATGACAGCCTCGGTTTCCGACAGGATTGTCCCTGCTGTGATCTGGCTCGCAAAAGCGCCCACCATGCCGCTGGTGGCCGCCGAGAGAACAACCAGAGGACTTTCTTTAAATTTGCAGGCTACGCCGCAGCCAATGCCGGCTCCGGTCAGCGCCGCGGCAAGCTTTCCGAATAGGTACAGAAAATTGCCGATGTTTCCGCCGATCAGATTGCCGATCTGCTGGATAATGGTCCCCACGATCAGGGTGGAAAAGAGACCTGTGGCCATTCCGCTGAGGCCGTCGATGAACAGCCGGTTCAGCCATTTTTTCATAAGTGTTACCGCCTTTCTCATACTGTGAATGGATGTGCTGCTGGAACAGAATTGTTTTTGTGTGATTGAGCACCAAAGCCGCTTCTGAAGCACAGTCGGTATTGGTGTAAATGTAATACAAAACAGCTGTCTTGTCAGTGCCGCATCTCAGCATATCACAGAATGAGAAAAGACGCAAGCGTTTTCCTGAAAACTTCGAATTGACGAAATCCAGAGATTTCTGTATAATAAATAAGAATTCTGTAAAATTTATGTAAAAAAACAGAAGGTTTTGGGAAGGTTGATGCATGAATGGAGAGATTGATTGGGCCGACTTCAGATCTGGAAAAACGTTCAGAAACGAATGAGGCAGTTTTGCATCCGCATGTCCGAGCAAAGCGGTATCACAGCTTTTTTATGCTGGTCAAACAATTGGTGATAACACACAAACCAAGTGTCCTCGCAGCTGTGCTGGTATTGCTTTTTCTGCTTATTTATGGAAATATTCATGCATTTGATTTAAGATTTAATACAGATTATACAGAGATTCTATAGCAATCCAATAAATTATTGCACATAACCACACGCACGAAACCATCCCATACAATCCGATGTGCGGATAGTAGAAAAAGCTTTCCTGATGGCT
>CAJFHG010000046.1 GCA_904379015.1 Candidatus Paralachnospira caecorum
CAGCATCTGCGCCGCATCCAGATAATCAAATCCCGTTAAACACAACTGCATGGTCCGGCGTCCGAACAACGGGCTTTTGCTTCCCAGGACACTGCGCTCCATAAATGCTACATGGCTGCCGCATAGAATCAGAAAAAGCTTGCTGTCCTTAAACTGGTGGTCGATGGCGTTTTGCAATATGGAGCGAAGGCCTTTATTTGCGTTGCAGGCATACGGGAATTCGTCAAACGCCAGGACAAACTGCTGTTCCTTCGCCTTGTCTGCAAGAAATTTGAAAGCAGAATCCCAGTCCCGGAACTCTATCCCAGAATCCCCCATCTTAAAAAATCCCAGCACCTTCTCCGTAAAATGAGAAAGGTTGAGCTTATCGTTTACTTCCTGCGCGGTATAAAAAATAGCGGGTTTGTCCTCAATAAAGCGTGAGATTAGATAGGTTTTCCCTATCCTCCGCCTTCCATACAGGACAACACATTGAAAAGTTCCGCTGTCATAGCCTTCCTGCAGTTCATTCAGTTCATTCTTCCTGCCAACAAACATAGGCGCCTCCTATTATTGGAAACAAAATTAGTCTATTCCTGTTTATTATTATTTTATCGCATCAAGTGATTTTAGTCAAGTCGTTCCTTTTTTCTTGACAACTCAAGCAGAGCCTCCTATATTGCCTCAAATTTAAAACCAGGAGGTCTATTGACATGGTAAAAAACGGGTATATCCTCAATGTATCAACCAACAACATCGCTTCTTTTCTCGATAAGGTGCGGCTGGAGCTGAAGAATGTGGTACGGGAGCAGGTGCTGATGCAAACCGCAAAATCCACGGAATTCCTGCTGAACTGGAACTGCTCGATCAGTTCCCGGATTTCTTTTGTCTCTTTCTGAGGAGGACTTGCATGCCTTCGGCTATATCCTTCCCGCTACCGGGTGGATTTGGGACTTGCACCCTTGAGAAACGTGCGCCGCCAGGCGCACGACAGGAAAAGGAACGCCTTACTTCTAAAATAAAGCGCTCCTTTTTTTGGTTTCTTCCTGATCACTGCAGAATCACTGCAGAAGTTCCGTAAACAGCCCTTTCATGGCCGGATAGATTTTTCTGAATTTCTGATACCGCTCCTCGTACCGCGTCACCAGCTCCGGATCCGGCTCTATGGTGTCCACGATATGGACCAGTCTGCCGCAGACCTCCTTCACGCTGCCGTATGTGCCGTCAGCCACCATGGCCAGCATGGCGCCGCCCATTCCGGGACCCTGCTCCGACTCCACGATATCCAGCTTCAGATTCAGCACATTGGCCATGATCTGTTTCCACAGCGGAGATTTGGCCCCTCCTCCGCAGATGTTGCTCCTCTCGATCACAATTCCCTGGGATCTGGCCACCTCCAGGCTGTCCCGGATGGCAAAGGCCACTCCCTCCAGCACCGCCTGCACCAGATCGGCTCTGGAGGTATCCATGGTCATGCCCACAAATGTGCCCCTGGCATTGGTATCGTTGATGGGGCTCCTCTCTCCCATCAGATAAGGGAGAAAATACACATGGTTCCGGCCCAGCATCTCTTCCGTAATGGCGGCCTGCTCGCCGGAAAAATCCGTCGTCTTTAAAATATCCTCCATCAGCCACTTGTTGCAGGAAGCCGCGCTGAGCATACACCCCATCAGATGGTAATGACCGTCCGCGTGGGCAAAGGAATGCAGCGCGTTATGAGCATCCACCCTGAATTGATCGCTGGATATGAAAATGGTGCCTGACGTACCCAGGGAAATATTGCAGGCGCCGTCTCCGACCGTTCCGGTTCCCACAGCCGCCGCCGCGTTGTCTCCGGCTCCGGCGGCAATGACCGTTGTCTCCGGAACTCCCAGCTTCTTTGCCATCTCAGGCAGGATGGTTCCCACCTTCTCATATGACTCAAAGATCTTTGCCATCTGCGATTCCCGCACGCCGCAGATTTCCAGCATTTCTTTGCTCCAGCACTTGTTTTTCACGTCGAACAGAAGCATCCCGGAAGCATCGGAGACGTCGGTGCAGTGCACGCCGGACAGCACATAATTGATATAATCCTTCGGAAGCATGATCTTCGCGATTCTCTGAAACAGCTCCGGCTCGTTCTTTCTCATCCAGAGAAGCTTCGGCGCGGTAAATCCGGCAAAGGCAATATTCGCCGTGTACGCGCTCAGCCGCTCCATACCGATCTCCTGATTCAGATAATCCACTTCTTTGCTGGTGCGCCCGTCATTCCAGAGAATGGCCGGACGGATCACCCGGTCCTGTTCATCCAGGACCACCAGCCCGTGCATCTGTCCGCCGGCGCCGATGCCAGCCACCTTTCCGGCGTCAAAGCCCTTCAGGAGCTCCGGTACGCCTTCCTCCACGGCCTTCACCCAGTCCTCCGGATTCTGCTGGCTCCAGCCGGGATGAGGGAACTCCAGAGGATATTCCCTGGAAACGATATTTTCAATCTTTCCCGTCTCGTCCATCAAAATCAGTTTCGCGGCAGATGTGCCAAGATCAATGCCAATATAATACATATCCTTCCTCCTTGCAAACTCTGTATTCTGAGATCCATTATATCGGATATCCATACAGAAGTCCAAGAATTTCTGACCTGCTTTTTATCCGAACAGCGAAAACGCCACAAAGATCGTAGACAGCAGGGACGCCACCAGAGATACGACTGTGATCTGGGTATTGATGGAAGGTCCCGCCGTATCCTTGAAGGGATCGCCCACCGTGTCGCCGATCACGGCCGCCTTATGGGCTTCGCTGCCCTTTCCGCCTTCCTCTCCCGACTCTATGTATTTTTTGGAATTGTCCCAGAGTCCGCCGGAATTGGACATGAAGAGGGCAAGCAGAAGGCCGCTGACGATGTTGCCCAGCAGGAAGCCTCCGATGGCCAGAGGACCTCCGATAAAACCTACCACGATGGTCGCGAGTATGCACATCAGTCCGGCGGGGATCAGCTCCCGGAGCGCGCCTGATGTGGCGATGTCAATACACTTGCCGTACTCCGGCTGCACGCCGGGCTTTCCTTCTTTCAGTCCCTTGATGGTATTGAACTGGCGATGGATCTCCGCCACCATGCGCTGCGCGTTTTTGTCCACGCCCAGGATCAGCATGGCAGAAAATACCGCGGGGATCGCCGCGCCGATCAGAACGCCGAAGAACACGGTGGGAGACATAATGTCGAATCCGGTGATCAGAGGCTTTCCCGCCGCTTCCAGGGCCACATTGACCTCCGACATGAAGGCGCCCAGCAGGGAAATGACCGTAAGGCCCGCCGCGCCGATGGAAAATCCCTTTGTCACGGCCTTGACCGTATTGCCCGCGCTGTCCAGAGCGTCCGCCGTCTGAATGGTCTCCTCCCCGAGGCCGCCCATCTCTGCCAGCCCGCGGGCGTTGTCTACGATCGGACCGTAAGCGTCGTTGGAAATGATCATGCCGACGATGGAAAGCATGCCCACAGCCGCCATGGAGATTCCGAAAACAGCATATCCCGCGCCCATCGGCTCACAGAGCTTATAAGCCACCAGTGCTGAAACCGCGATGCCGGCCATGGCCGGAAGGGCAGAAATAAATCCGTAGGAGACACCGGACAGAATCGTGAAGGCCGGACCGGAACCGGAGGCCTTTGCCACCTTCCGCACGATCGGCTTCGTATCGTCCGTGAAATAATCCGTGGTGATTCCTATGATCACACCCACCAGCAGACCTGTGGCGGAAGCGCCCCAGATTCGCCAGGAAAAGCCTTCAAACAGCGCTGTCGCGCCGGCTGTCAGTACAAGGAAGACCGCAGTAGTCACATAAGTAGAGGAATTGAGGGCTCTGGTCGGATTTCCGTTCTCTCCCACTCTCGCCGTGGCGATTCCGATAATGGAGGACAGCAGTCCCAGGATCGCATAGCAGAAGATCATGGAAACATTGGCCATTCCATCACCGGACAGAGACTGAGCGATCACCAGGGCAGAGGTCATGGCGGCCACATTGGAATCAAACAGGTCTGCGCCCATACCGGCCACATCGCCCACATTGTCGCCCACGTTGTCCGCGATCACGGCAGGATTCCGGGGATCGTCCTCCGCGATGCCCAGCTCCACCTTGCCGGTCAGGTCAGCGGAAACATCCGCCGTCTTCGTAAAAATGCCGCCTCCGGCCTTGGCAAACAGAGCCAGGGAGCTGGCGCCGAAGGAAAAACCGAGCAGAATGCTGGCGTCTCCCACGATCATCAGGACCGCCGCGACTCCAAACAGGGAACAGCCGACCACCAGAAGCCCCATGACGGCGCCGCCCCGGAAGCCGATCAGAAAAGCGGGCTTGATCCCCTTCTGGGCGCCTTCCGCCGCCCGGGAATTGGAAAGCGTGGCAACCATGATCCCGATCTTTCCCGCGATGGCCGAGAGAGCCGTGCCGGCCAGGTAGGCAATGGCCATGGCCAGGTTGTCCAAAGGATCTCCGCTCCAGACAGGTTCAGGAAGCAGTATGAAAATGATAACCGCAGCCACCAGAGCGAAAATTGCCAGGATTTTATATTCCCGCCTCATGAAGGTATTCGCGCCCTCTTTGATCAGCTTCGATACCTCAATGATCTTGGCATTTTTCGCCGGCTGCTTTTTGACCCACAGATACAGATAAGCCGCAAAGGCAAACGCCAGGATTGCCGTCAGAAATGACAGCCCGTAAAACAGTGATAGTTGATGTTCCATACATAGCCTCCTTTTTCGTTGGTTTTAAAATGAGAATCCGGGGTTCTGTCTTCTGCGCCGCGCACTTATCTGAATATTTGGGAAGTTCCAAAAATTTTTCCATTTCGCAAAAAAGCAGGAGGCAAAACCCTGGTATTCCCGGCTCTGTCTCCTGCATCTCTGTAAAATCGGAACTAATTAAAACAAATAAAGCACATTCAACACTTTATGACAGACTCCACCACTCGTTTTAATTAATTTTACTATAATATACCGATTCTTTTCTGTCAAGTATTCTTCTTTTTCTATTCAATTGTTATTTTTTCCACAATTTTCTCAGGTCGATCAATATCCGTCATTGTGCAGCAGCTCATGAGTTTTTCCCTTGAGGAATCCGTTATACAGCGCCTGTACCATGGGATTTTCATCCGGCTTCTTGATGATGGACATGTTGTCGGCACTATAAATGCCTCTGGCTCTGGCGGCCTTCGTCCGGACTCCGGCTCTGGGAGGCTGCCCGCCGCCCATGATGCAGCCCCTGCGGCATGCCATCACCTCGATCAGGTGATACTGGACCTCTCCGTTCTTCACCCGTTCTAAAACTTTTCTGGCATTGGCCAGGCCGCTGACCACACAGACCCGGATATCCGTTCCTTCATACTGAACCGTAAATTCCTTGATCGACTCATCGCCTCTGACACCGCAGTCCGCAATGGCGTCCATGGAGGCTTTGTCATGCTCCGGCACCAGCCTTCTGAGCACCGCCTCCGTCACGCCTCCCGTCACACCGAAAAGCACACCGCCGCCGGATCCGAAACCGAACGGCATGTCGCTGGATTCCGGCTCCAGGGCCGCGAAATCAATACCGGAGTTATTGATCATCCGGATCAGCTCCGTGGTTGTCACCACATAATCGGTATCCTGTTCCCCCTTTGTAAAGCTGTTGGGCCGTTTGATCTCCATCTTCTTAGCCGTGCAGGGCATAAAGGAGACCACCACCGTCCGTTTTCCCGCCGCGTGCTTGGGATCCCGGTACCATTCCTTGGTCAGAGCCGAGAGCATTCCCTGGGGAGAGCGGCAGGTGGACAGATTTCCCTTGAACTCCGGATACTGGTCTGTCACGAATTTCACCCAGGCCGGACAGCAGGAGGTCATAAGCGGAAGATTCCTGCCCGTATGCAGCCGGTTCAGGAATTCGGCCGACTCCTCCATAACCGTCAGATCCGCGCCGAAGGTGGTGTCATAGACCTCGTCAAATCCCATCCTGTGCAGGACATTGACGATCTTGCCCATGACGCTGCGTCCCTTGGTCAGCCCGTAGGCGTCGCCTACAGCCACCCGCACGGCCGGCGCCACCTGGGCCACCACCCGTACATCCGGATCCGCCAGGACATCCCAGACCTCGTCCATATTCATCTTAATGCTGATGGCGCCTGTGGGACAGTAAACCCGGCACTGCCCGCAGCCGACGCACTGGGTCTCCGCGATCTTTTTGTTGAAGGCCGGCATGACCATGGCCTCCGTTCCCCGGAACGCGAAGCCGAGGGCGCCGATCCCCTGAAGCTCATCGCAGGCGCGGACACAGTCACCGCAGAGGATACATTTATTGGGATCCCGCACGATCGCGTCAGAGCTCTCGTCCAGCTCCCGCTGCTCCCTTGTATTTTCAAACCGTACATTCATGACGCCCATCCTGTGGGCCAGCTGCTGAAGGTTGCACTCTCCGCTCTTGACGCAGGTGGTGCAGTCCCGGCAGTGGGCCGCCAGAAGAAGCTCCACGATCAGCTTTCTGTATTTTTTGATCCTGCCCGAATTGGTGTAGATCACCATGCCGTCTCTCGGCTCCTCTGAACAGGAAGCAAAGAATCTCCCCCTGTCATCCTCCACTGTGCACAGCCGGCAGGCTCCGAAGGTGGACACTTCCGAATGATAGCACAGAGTGGGAATATTGATTCCGGCATTCCGGATCACAGTCAGCACATTTTTCTCATCAGTAAATTCTACTTTTCTGCCGTCAATTGTCATCGTTCCCATACTTCCACCTCCTAGTCTTCTACGTAAATAGCATCAAAAGCACAGTTGTCCCGGCACGCGCCGCACTGGATACAGACAGAGGAATCGATGTGATAGCATTCTTTTCTCCTTCCCGTGATCGCGCCCACAGGACAGTTTTTCGCGCACTTTCCGCAGCCCCGGCAGAATTCCGGATTGATGACGTAGCGTTTCATGGCGGCGCAGACCTTTGCCCGGCACTTATGGTCCACAATGTGTTCCACATATTCGTCCCGGAACAATTTCAGAGTGCTCAGGACCGGAAGCGGCGCGCTCTTTCCCAGACCGCACAGCGCCATGCTCTTAACCATCTCCGCCAGCTCCTGAAGCCGGTCCAGATCCTCAAGCTCTCCTTTTCCCGCCACAATCTTTTCCAGGATCTCCAGCATCCGCTTTGTCCCCTCTCTGCAGGGCACGCATTTGCCGCAGGATTCCCGCTGGGTAAAGCTCATGAAAAACCGGGCCACTTCCACCATGCAGGTATGTTCATCCATGACCACCAGACCGCCGGATCCCACGATGGCGCCATACTTTTTCACTGAATCAAAGTCAAGGGGCACATCCAGATGCTCCTCCGTCAGACATCCGCCGGAAGGCCCGCCGATCTGCACTGCCTTGAAGGTTCCGCCGTCCTTCAGTCCGCCTCCGATATCAAAGATGATCTCCCGGAGAGTGGTTCCCATGGGAACCTCGATCAGTCCTGTATTCTCAATGGCGCCGGTCAGAGAAAAGGTCTTGGTCCCGGGGCTTCCCACTGTTCCGAAACTCCTGTACCAGTCCGCGCCCTCCAGGATGATCTTGGGCACATTGGCAAAGGTCTCCACATTGTTGAGCACCGTTGGCTTTTCCCAGAGGCCCTTCTCCACCGTTCTCGGCGGCTTGACCCGGGGCATGCCCCGGTTTCCTTCGATGGAAGCGGTCAGCGCGGAGCCCTCGCCGCAGACAAAGGCGCCGGCGCCCCGGTTGATATGCAGATGGAATGAAAAATCTGTTCCCAGAATATGATCGCCCAGCAGCCCCTCCTTTTCCAGCTCATCGATGGCATGACGGAGCCGTTTGACGGACATGGGATATTCGGCACGGACGTAAATATATCCTTCTGAGGACTTCACCGCGTAGGCGGCGATCATCATGCCCTCGATCAGGCGGTAGGGATCGCCCTCCATGACGGAGCCGTCCATAAAGGCGCCCGGATCGCCCTCATCGCCGTTGCAGACCACATAACGGATCGTTTCCGCCTGCCCCGCCACCTGCTTCCATTTTCTTCCCGCCGGAAATCCGCCGCCGCCGCGGCCCCGCAGTCCTGACCGGTCCACTACTTCGATCACGGCAGTCCCGTCCATCTCAAAGAGCGCTTTTTCAAGCGCCGTCATTCCGCCGCTTGCTATGTACTCATCCAGGGATTCCGCGTCCACTTTTCCGCAGTTCTCCAGTACGAGTCTGGTCTGCTTCGCGATAAAAGGGATCTCCTCCGGCTTTTCATAGGATACGCCCTTCTGTTTGTAAAGAAGATGATCCAGAACCTCGTTTCCCATCACGCTCCGCTCAAAGATTTCTTCACAGTCCTTTTCCTGTACTTTTGTGTACTGGATCACCTGGCTGCCCTTCTGGATCCGGACCAGAGGTCCCAGCTCACAGATGCCCTGGCATCCGGTTTTTTTGACGCCCATATGCTCCCCCTGATCATGGGGTTCAAAGGTGAGCGTGACGCCCGGAGCGTCCTTGCAGATCTCCGCGAATTTCTCATAAATCCGTTCTGATCCTGTGGCGATGCAGCCGGTCCCGGAACAGACAAGGATCCTGCAGTCATACGATTCCAGCCTTTCTTTTGCCGCCGCTCTCCTGGCCGACAGCGCTTCTCTGTTCTGGATCATGCTCCTCCGCCTCCTTTCAGCGTATCGATCAGCTCTTCTGCCTTTTCCGGAGTCATCCGGGGATGTACCTCATCGTTGACCATCATGGTCGGCGCCAGGCCGCAGGCCCCCAGACAGGAAACAGTTTCCACCGTGAACAGCATATCGTCTGTCGTTTTTTTCTTTTTGCTGAGGCCCAGCTTTTTATAAAGCGCCTCCAGCACCGGCATAGATTTGCGCACATGACAGGCCGTACCGTCGCAGACCTTGATCACATACTTTCCCTTTGCCTCAAATGAGAAATTTTCATAAAACGTGGCCACACTGTACGCCTTCGCTTCCGTCACGCCGATCTGCTCTGCCACATAAGTCAGAAGCTCGCCCGGCAGATACCGGTATTCTTCCTGAATATCCTGCATAATCGGAATCAGCGAACTGGATTTGCGGCCATGATATGCAATAATCTCATCCGCTTTCTCATAATAAGATTGATCCAGCATAAATGATCCTCCTTTTTCTTCATTCTACTTTTACTATTTTACATTATCTGATATAATTATCAACGATATTTTTTCTTTACTGATTTCTGCTTTACTATTATAAAACTTTTGAAAGAAGTGCATAAGATATGAAGAAATTGAATATGATGAATATGAAAGAAATTCTTTTTGTGGCAAGTATGCTGTTCGGCATGTTTTTCGGCGCCGGCAATCTGATTTTCCCCGCTTCTATGGGACAAATGGCGGGCCGCAGCATCTGGCAGGCCTGCGCCGGATTTCTGATCACCGGCGTGGGACTGCCGCTCCTGGGCGTGGCAGCCCTCGGCATCAGCCGGGAATCCGGGCTCCTCGGACTTTCCTCGCGGGTCGGAAAAGGCTATGGACTCTTTTTTACCTGCGCCCTTTATCTGACCATCGGTCCTTTTTTCGCGATTCCCCGCTGCGCGACCGTTTCTTATACAGTGGGAATCCAGCGGATCCTGCCCGGCACCGGACAGACCGTGGGGCTGGCTGTTTTCTCCCTGCTTTTTTTCGCGGCGGTGCTGTTTTTCTCACTGAGGCCGGGCGAGATCCTGACCTGGATCGGCAAGGTGCTGAATCCTCTGTTTCTCTGCTGCCTCGCCATCCTGATCATCCGCGCCCTGACAGCGCCTATGGGCGCCGTTTCCGATATTGCTCCGTCCGGCGCCTATGCTTCCGGCGCCTTTTCCACCGGGCTTCTGGAGGGCTACAATACCATGGACGCGCTGGCCGGGCTTGCCTTCGGCATCCTGGTGATCCATGTGATCCGCGGCCTGGGCGTCAGAGAACCGGGAGAGATCGCCAAAAACACCATCCTCGCCGGCCTGTTCAGTTCTCTTTTGATGGCAGTCATCTACGTGCTGGTCACTGTAGTGGGAGCTCAGAGCCGCGGTCTTTTTGAAACGGCATCCAACGGCGGCGAAGCCCTTGCCCAGATTGCCAGCTATTACTTCGGAAACGCCGGAGCTGTCATCCTGGCCGCTACCGTCACCATTGCCTGCCTGAAAACGGCGGTCGGACTGATCACCAGCTGCGGCGAAACCTTCGCGGGCATGTTCCCCGGAGGGCCTTCTTACCGGGTCTGGGCCGTGCTGTTCAGTCTGCTGTCCTTTTTGATCGCGAATCTGGGACTTGACCTGATCATCGCCTATTCCCTCCCGGTCCTGATGTTCCTCTATCCCCTGGCGATCGTACTGATCCTCCTGACTCTGTCCGGAAAAGCCTTTCAGCAGGACAGGACTGTACTGCGCTGGACGATCGGCTTCACAGCGGCGGCGGCGTTTTTTGACTTTCTCCGGGCGCTGCCGGAGGGTACCCGCGCGTTTCTGCACCTTGATCCCGTTATAAAAGCCTCCGGTACGCTGCTGCCCCTTTCCGGCCAGGGATTCGGCTGGGTCTGCCCGGCGCTGGCAGGTCTTCTCATCGGCCTGCTGATCCGGACAGTCCGGCTCAGAAAAGCTTAAAATTCAAAGAGACAATCCCCTGAAGACTTCGGGCTCTGAAAATACCCGAATTCTCCGAGATTGTCTCTTTTCTGAATGATTATGCGTTTTACGCCCGTTTCATCTTGACACGGGTTCTCAGTGTATTGCTCTCCTTATACGGACGGAAGAGCATGTAGAGAATGCCGATGGTCAGGATCACCGCCGCGATGGTACCGAGAAGGTTCATATTGCCCGTAAAGAGCAGTCCGAACTGATATACGATCAGGGCGATCACATAGGCGAACACACACTGATAGCCGATGGCGAACCAGGTCCATTTGGCGCTGTTCATCTCTCTTTTGATGGCGCCGATCGCCGCGAAGCAGGGCGCGCACAGCAGGTTGAAGATCAGGAAAGAATACGCGGACAGAGGAGTGAACGCCTCGCGCATATTTGCCCATACCTGCCAGCCGTTCTCAGCTACTTCCTCGAAGCCGCCGAAGAGAACGCCGAATGTACCAACCACATTTTCTTTTGCGATCAGACCGGTTACGCAGGCCACCGCTTCCTGCCAGTGTCCCCATCCAAGAGGAGCAAAGATCCATGCAATGGCACGGCCGATCGCCGCCAGAATGCTGTTGTCCATATCCACCGCGCCGAATCCATCGGGACCCCATCCATAGGAGGATGCGAACCATACCAGGATCGTCGCCAGAAGGATGATGGTTCCGGCCTTTTTAATGAAGGACCATCCTCTCTCCCACATGGAGCGCAGTACGTTGCCCACTGTGGGCCAGTGATAAGCGGGAAGCTCCATCACGAAGGGAGCCGGATCCCCCGCGAACATCTTTGTTTTCTTCAGCATGATGCCGGAGATGACGATTGCCGCAACTCCGATAAAGTAAGCGCTGGGCGATACCCACCAGGCGCCGCCGAACAGCGCGCCCGCGATCAGGGCAATGATCGGAAGCTTGGCGCCGCAGGGAATAAAGGTCGTGGTCATGACCGTCATCTTGCGGTCTCTGTCATTTTCAATGGTCCTCGATGCCATAACGCCGGGCACGCCGCAGCCGGTGCCGATGAGCATCGGGATAAAGGATTTTCCGGAAAGACCGAACTTGCGGAAGATACGGTCCATGATAAAAGCGATACGCGCCATATAGCCGCAGCTCTCCAGAAATGCCAGGAACAGGAACAGCACCAGCATCTGAGGAACAAATCCCAGCACAGCTCCGACACCGGCCACAATTCCATCAAGGATCAGGCCCTGCAGCCAGTCCGCGCAGTTGATGGCGTTCAGTCCCCGTTCGATCAGTCCGGGGATTCCGGGCACCCAGATCCCGTAATCAGCCGGATCCGGTTCCTCTGTATCTGCCACTTCCAGATAAGAATCATATGTAACAGGAATTTCCTGCTCTATATTTCCTTCATCGTCATAGATCACCGCCGTCGTCGTCACCGACTCTGCGGCCTCGGGGATCAGCACAGTTTCTTCATCTGTGGAAGCTGCCTCGTCCACAGCACCCGCTTCCGCGGCCGCCTCAAGGAAGGCGTCCTTGATGGCTCCGGGCTCCGTATATTCTTCCGCAGCCGCATCGTAGTCGTCCCGTCCGATGCCGAACAGATACCAGCCGTCACCAAACACGCCGTCATTAGCCCAGTCCGTGGCAATGGTCCCCACTGTACTCACTGATACATAATAAACAATGACCATCACAAGGATGAAAATCGGCAGCGCCAGGAAACGGTTCGTCACCACTCTGTCGATCTTGTCTGATGTGGAAAGCTCGCCCGCTTTCTTTTTCTTGTAGCACCCCTTGATGATGGACGCGATATAGATATAGCGTTCGTTGGTGATGATGCTCTCCGCGTCATCGTCCAGCTCTTTTTCCGCCGCCTTGATATCTGATTCAATATGAGCCATCACGGACTGATCCAGCTTCAGCTGCTCCAGTACCTTATCGTCCCGCTCAAAGATCTTGATGGCATACCAGCGCTGCTGCTCCTCCGGCAGGTTATGTACCGCGGATTCCTCAATATGAGCAAGCGCATGCTCCACCACTCCGTTGAAGCTGTGCTGAGGCACGGTCTTTTCACTCTTTGCCGCCCGAATGGCCGCCTCCGCGGCTTCCATGACTCCGGTTCCCTTGAGAGCGGAGATTTCCACCACCCTGCAGCCCAGCGCCCTGGACAGCTCAGAAGTATTGATCTTGTCTCCGTTCTTCTTGACCACGTCCATCATGTTGATGGCAACCACGACGGGAATTCCAAGCTCCGTCAGCTGAGTGGTCAGGTAAAGGTTCCTCTCCAGGTTTGTGCCGTCCACGATATTCAGGATCGCGTCCGGTCTTTCATTGATCAGATAATTTCTTGCTACTACTTCCTCCAGGGTGTAGGGAGAAAGCGAATAAATGCCGGGAAGGTCCATGATTTTCACATCACTGTGCTTTTTCAGCTTTCCTTCTTTTTTCTCGACCGTTACGCCGGGCCAGTTTCCCACGAACTGATTGGAACCCGTCAGAGCGTTGAACAGAGTCGTTTTACCACTGTTGGGGTTACCCGCGAGGGCAATTCTGATTTCCATCTCTATATCGTCCTTTCCAAAATTAGTCTCTCCAAATTTCCTTTTCACTCCGGAACTTTACGCCCGCAGCGGGAAATTTGATTCTTGAGGATTATCCGACCTCAATCATATCCGCGTCGGCCTTTCTGAGAGAGAGCTCATAGCCCCTTACCGTGACCTCGACCGGATCACCGAGAGGCGCCACCTTCCGCACATGGATCTCAACTCCGCGGGTGATTCCCATATCCATGATCCTCCGCTTGACGGCGCCCTCACCGTGGAGCTTCACCACAGTGACTGTGTCTCCCACTTTTGCTTGTCTCAGCGTCTTCATATCATGTCCTCCTGCTTATTTTCCACTGGCCTGCACCATGATCTTTCCGGCCATTTCGCGGCTGATCGCCACGCGGGATTCCTTCACGTTGACGATCAGATTTCCTCCGATGGTGGAAATCACAGTCACGCTCCCACCCGGTACAAATCCGAGGTTTTCCAGGTGCGCGCGCACCTCCGGGTTTCCTCCGACTCTCATGATCATGCTTTCTTCACCGATATCTGCGAGCATCAACGGCATCATATCCATCCCCTTCTCTCTGGTAAGTAGATGCTAACCAGTTTCCAAAAATATAGGGTTAGATTTTTCTAACCGAATTTATGTTAGCATCATCTAACCCTTTTGTCAATCATTCTTTTAGAATAATTTTCAATTTTTTTAAGATTTATTCCTTTTCGTTTTCTGATTTATCTGCCGAACAGCTCCCTGGCCTTTTTCATATTCTCGATCACAGGCACCTGGAACGGGCACCGTTTTTCGCAGGCGCCGCAGCCGATGCATTCTCCCGCGTGGTGAGGAAGGACCGCGTAATGCTCCCGGACCGTCTCCGGAATCTCCTCACGGATGCGGGCCAGGCTGAAAAATTTTGTCACAGCAGCCACATCGATCCCCTGGGGACATGGCGCGCAGTGTCCGCAGTACATGCAGTGTCCCTTCCAGCTGATCTTCGGCATGGCCGCGAACGCCTGCGCGTAATCCCGCTCCTCCTGCGGCGCGTCTTCGTAGGCGATGGACGCCTTCAGCTCTTCGGCATTCCGTGCCCCCGACATGACGCTGGCCACCGCCGGACGGGTCAGGGCGTAATGGATGCACTGGAACGGCGTCAGCGCGGCCGCAGCCGGAGACAGCCTGGCATCCAGCAGATCGCCTCCGCCGAAAGCTTTCATAACGGTAATGCCCACTCCCATTCTCTGACAGACCTCATAGAGTTCCTGCCGCCGGGGATCCATGTTGATCAGAGGCTTCTCATAATTTTTCTCGTTCCAGAGCTGCTCTACGTCCTCGCTTCCCGGCTGCAGGTCATAGCAGGGATTGACGCTGAACATGAGCACATCGATCAGGCCGCTTTTCACCGCCGGAAGCGCCGCCTCGGGATTATGGCTGGACATGCCGATGCAGCCGATGGTCCCGGCCCGCTTCAGCTCCAGCGCGTATTCCATGACCGGGCTGTCCTTCAGGCGCTCCCACTCCGCGGGCGAATCCACATAATGGATCATCCCGATCTCCACATGGTCGGTCCCCAGGCGGGCAAGCGCGTCCTCAAATCCTGCTTTCACCTCTTCTATCTTCCGTGTTCTCTCATACTGTCCGTTTTTCCAGACTGCGCACAAATGGGTCTGCAGCACGAATTTCTCCCGTCTTCCCTTCAGGGCCAGGCCCAGGTTCGTGCGCATATCCGGATCCGGTGAATACAGGTCAATGCAGTTGACGCCGCCTTCCTCCATGATGTCCACCAGCTCCTTCACCTGTTCGGGGCTCTTTCCCGCCAGTCCCTCGCAGCCCATGCCGATCTCGCTCACTCTGATTCCCGTTCTTCCAAGTATCCGGTATTCCATATCTTATCCTCTCTTTCCTGATAGGTAGTGTCAAATACTACCTACTTTTTTTATATCTAAATCCTTTAGAAACCTTGATTTTAAGGGAAATCTGCAATAAAAAGAGCATTGACCTCCCTTTT
>CAJFHG010000047.1 GCA_904379015.1 Candidatus Paralachnospira caecorum
TGATGGGCCTGTTTGTCCGCCGGTTTTCGGCGGCCGGGCGGCCTCTGCGGTTTCTTCATCCGCGCACAGCTCAAATAATGCTTCCCCGCTTCTGGCGGAATCCGTATTGCTCGATTCCCGCTGCGCAGGACTCCTGAAACTTCTTTCCTTTTCCGTGCCTTTCAGTGCCGTCCACGCCTGCATCTGCGGATATTATTACGGCCGGAGCAAAGCGCAGATCCCGGCCGCGTCTCAGATCGCGGAGCAGTTTGTGCGGATCGTTACAATTGTCATTGTGATTCAATGGGCGGAAGCCTCCGGCAAAGCTGTCACAGCCGCCTGCGCCGTTCTGGGACACCTGGCGGGAGAAGCCGGCGCGCTCAGCTCCAGTCTTCTCTCTTTCATGCTGCATACCCGGCGGCAGAAACGCGCCCGCATTGCTTCCGCGGCCCGCCAGACCCCGGCGGCCTGTCCGCTGCCCTACAGCACGGTGGTCCGCAACCTGATCTTCATGGCCTTTCCCCTGATGGCCAACCGGCTGATCCTGAGCATTCTGCAGAGTGCCGAATCCATCATGATCCCCGGCCGGCTGCAGCAATTTGGCATGAGCGCCCAGGATGCCCTGAGTCTTTACGGCGTCCTGACCGGAATGGCGCTGCCGTTTATCATGTTTCCGACAGCCATTACCAATTCTCTGTCGGTCATGCTCCTTCCTCACATCGCGAAGGCTCAGTCTTTAAAGTCCTACGAAAGCATCAGCTATTCATCCCGGATGTCGATCCGGTACGGCTTATACATCGGGATCCTGTTTGCGGGAATCTTTCTTAAATTCGGCTCCGCCATCGGTCCCGCCGTGTTCGGCAATGAAACAGCCGGCAGTTTTCTCACGATCCTCGCGTGGCTTTGCCCGTTCCTCTATGTATCCGGCACCCTGAACAGCATCATCAATGGCCTCGGCTACACAAAGACCACATTCTTCCACATGGTCCTCAGTCTCTCTGTGCGTCTGTTTTTCGTCTTCTTCCTGATTCCGGAGATGGGAATCCACGCCTATCTGTATGGGCTGCTCAGCAGCGAACTGGTCCTGACCCTGTGCCATCTCAGCTTTCTTCACAGAAAGATCCGGCTGTCTTTTTCACCTGTATACGAACTGCTCCGTCCTGTTTTCGGCGCCCTGCTGGGCGCAGGCGTTTCCCTTGCCTGGGAATCCCTGCCTTTCTGCGGCGCGTTTCCGGCGCTTCTGGGCCTGGCAGTATCCGGCTCCTTATTTTGCGCCGTGTTCCTCCTGTTCCTGTTCGTCACCCAAAAAGAAGAAGACATTCCTGTTTAAAGCGAGATATCCCCATTGGCCCTCGCCTTTCTGTCCGCAAATGACTGGATCAGCGGCACCAGGAAAATTGCCACGAGTCCCGCGGCGAATCCATTGTTGTAAAGATTCATGCCGCTGTACACAACTCCCACATTCAGCGCCACAGAAGAATGAAGGAAACCCGCGATCATTCCCCAGACAACGCCGAATCTGCCGGCGATCGGAGCCAGCGACGTGGAAAGGAGCAGGGCCAGGATCGCCGACGGATCGGCAATATTCCAGGTTTTCGTCAGGCTCGCCAGCCACACTCCAAACATAACGGGAGCGATATTGCGCAGATGCTTTCCCGTCGCGCTGAAGCCAAGGATCGTAAAAATCGCGCCTATGGTGGGGCCGTTCAGATCCCCGCCGACCAGCAGCACAAAGCCGGTCGCGAAAATACCGTTGACTGCCATATTCAGCAGGACGGGGCGCATTCCCTCTGACTTGATATAATCTGTACCGCCGATTCCCGGCGATCTCAGGATCTCCGCGTAGCTGCGCAGAGTACGCTTCGGAGACGGATACAGGCTGAACACGATCAGCAGGCACAAAAATATTCCCATAATAACAGCCATGCGCGCGGTATATTCAGTCGACCAGAACAATCTGGACTCAAATTCATGGCCGAAGGATTTAAACAGGGACATCACCACCGTAGCAATGATCCCGCCCGCGAATCCCACATTATAAAGTGAGTATCCTTTATGAGAATCATAAACATGCGTACTGAGGGGAGGCAGCACAAATCCGATCACCAGGCCGGTCACAACGGCCAGAAGCAGCCTGACAGGCACCGGCAGATGACCGACCTGCATCAGCTCCGTAATAATGGGAGACAGACTCGTCCCGTAAAATCCAACATAAATATATTTTGATATGGAAGTTTTATGATATTTTGAATATAGAAAAACACCCAGCAGAATGCTCCAGATATTCAGAACATTTTTCCCGAACAGAGAAAAACCAAACATCAGACAGATCGACGTGATGGTATGACCATTGATCTCCATTCCCAGTTTATAGATGATCAGCAGACAGAGCAGCGTCACAAGCCCCGCATTCAAAAAAGCAGCTCCGGGGCCGCCGATCTCAAAATAATCCGTGATCAGGAAATCCGGCTCCCGCAAAATTGTGAGCAGTCCCTCCCACAACAAATGAATTGGCTGCTGAATGATCCCCGCCGCCATAAAGTAAACCGGGACTAACGCCGGCAGAAGAAACTGCGCCTTTCTGGATGGAGGCTTTATCTTTTTCATTTTTTTCACCTTTCTTATCTTACCTTATTTTTCACCTTCTCATCCATTATATCCTATAAAAAGACAAAATTATACTGTTCTTTTCTTATTTCCGCGATGCCTCCAGCAGAGTCTTCCTGAGCTGCTGTTCGATGCCAGCAAGCTCCGCTTCCGCATTCTGGCGGGCGGCCCTGCCCTCCTGCTGGATTTTAATGGTTTCCTCTATGGTAGAGATCAAATCTGTGTTGACCTTTTTAAGCGTCTCCAAATCCACAATGCCGCGTTCAGATTCCCGGGCGACATCTACGCTGTTCTGCTTCAGCAGTTCCGCGTTTTTGGTGAGCAGCGTATTGGTGGCGTCGGTTACGCTCCGCTGCACCTGCAGCACATTTTCCTGCCGGTGCAGCCCCAGGGCGATCACGATCTGGCTTTTCCACAGCGGGATGGTGCTGAGTACAGCGGTCTGGATCTTATCCACCAGCATTTTGTCGTTGTTCTGGATGAGGCGGATCTGCGGCGCCGTCTGGATGGCGATGGTCTTGCTCAGCTTCAGGTCATGGATTTTCTTTTCAAAACGGTTCACTGTATCCTCGAAGTCCCGCACAGCCTGCGCGCTCATGGGATCGCCCTTGGCTGACGCCTCCGCGTGAAGCTTCGGAAGGGTGATTTCCCGCAATTCCTTCAGCTTTTCCTCGCCGGCCGCAATATAGATCTGCAGTTCCTGAAAATATTCCAGGTTTTTTTCATACAGCCCGTCGAACATGGTGATGTCCTTGAGCATCTGCATCCGCGCCTGTTCCAGCTGCTGTTCGATATGGTCGATCTGCACCTCCAGCTTTTCATACCGCTGCATAAACTTTTTAACCGACCGGGAGGCGTTTTTCAGAAAGGGAATTTTATCTAAAATCCCGTCGTCCAGCTGATCCACGCCCACATCCTTAACCTTTAAGACCAGCTCTGACATCAGTTCTCCCACATAACCGCTGTCCTTGCTGCGCACCTGCGCCAGAATGTTGTCGGAAAAGCTGGAAATATTCCGCTGGGCGCCTATCCCGTACTGAATCGCGGTCTGGGAATCCATCAGGTCGATGCTGTTTTTCAGCTCCTCAGCCCGCGCTCTCTGTTCCGGAGTCAGCTCTTCTATCTGGGCGCGGACCGTCTCCGTGTCCGCCGGTTCCTGTTTTTGCGGAACCGTATTTTCTTTTCCCCGCATTAACGCATCCAAAGTAATTTCTTCTGCCATGTTCTATCCATCCCTTCCTGTTTTCTATAAGAGCGCCTTGATGATCCGGTCCATGGTGCTCGCGTCGGGCATCGGCGCCACCTGGGTAATCTCATCCGCGATCCCCGATACGCCAAAATGCTCCGCATCTGTCGGAGTATCGTACACGCCGGTGCGGAACCCGTGCTTTTCCCAGGCAATCCTCTGAATATCCTGATCCAGCAGCGCGTCGATCCCGTCCGTCCCCATTTCATCCAGCGCGATATACACATGGGACGACCAGACTGTAGGCGTTGGATACATCATCACGATATCCCCTTTGATCTGTTCCCAGGTGTCAGGATTTTCCACCGCAAATTCCAGCAGCTGGTTTTCATAGCCGGCAATCAGAGGTTTTGCGCCCATGCCGGTTTTCAGGAACTGGTCGAACAGATCAGAGGAAGAGCTTTCCATATATCCGAGTTTCTGAAAAATGTTCTGCAGACGCGGCAGGATTTCATCAAGGCTGCTTTCATCCGCCACTCCGCCGCAGAGGGTATTGGCCAAAAGGCCGGCGAACATATTGCCGGAATTGGATTTGGTAGGATCGGTGGTGCCCACGGTCATGCTGCCGTAAAGCTGGGGCAGGCCAATCTCCGCCCAGGCTGTTCCGTTTTCAATCGCCCCGGTCAGTTTGACCATATCCACAGTGTACACCCCGTCATTCAGCGAGGCAATCCCGCTGTCGGTCAGCGCCTGCGCTACAGCGCTGCGGGTATACAGGACGATCGGCGTATTGAGGATGATCTCGCTTTTCAGCGGATCTCCATTGTACTGCCTGTAAAGCTCCAGGGCTGTCTGATTGGAGGGAAACAGAAAATCCCGTCCCCCGGCGTCGGCGGTGATCATATCAATGGAACCGGCCTTCGCGTAGTCGATGACCAGTTTATATCTGTCCCGGAGAATATCCTGTACTTCTTCGTCCTCCAGCAGGCCGATCTTTTCGCCGCCCACATAACCGTTGATCTCGGTTACGGCTTGACGATTGCTTATGAACACATACGCGGCGGCAGCTATGATAACCGCCGCTAAAATTCCTAAACCGATGAGTTTTGTCTTCATTTTCCGCCCTCCATTTTCAAAGTGCTCTTCAGCAGCTCGATATCCGCCTCCACATCCAGCAGCTCTCCCTGCATCAGATGGGTAAACTGCTTTTCAAAGGCATTGTTCAGCACCGGCAGAGACTCGGCGGTTTTGCGGAGAATGTCCGTGACTTCTTCAGAGTGAAGTCCCGTATTTTGAAAATCCACGTACCGTGCCAGAAGCTTGGCGGCCATATCCAGATAATAGGTAAAGAAACGGCGCGCCAGTTTGATTTTATCCGGATTTTCCCTGAGATAAGCAAGGATCCTTGTACCGGTCACATACAGAGTCCGCGCGTCCTGCCCCACGGCAGGATCCGCGATGGCCTTTACCGACCTGTCAATGTCTGCCAGGTCTGCCTGGGCGTCATCCAGAAGTTTCTGGATTTCCTCGCCGCCGGGCATGGATTCCACATCAATGCCCGCGATCTTCCGGCTGGGTTTCAGCAAAAAGAACAGTCCGAAGTAAACGCCGACGCACAGAAAGACGCAGACGATCAGATTCCAGCGAAGGAACAGAAACAATAATAAAAACAGGAGAGCCGCAGTCAGGACAGAAACGATCATTCGTGGCGTATCTTTCATCAGTTATACCCCTTTACGCTCCGGAAAGCCTCCGTCAGATTTTCCCGGCCATCAAATACCCGGGCGTTCGTATACTCTGCCAATTCCTCCAGCTGGGTCTCATCGGCGTCCCCGAACATGATGGAGAAAACCGGAACCCTGGTCCCGAGCTCCGCGTAGACAGGTTCAAAATCATAGATGGAACCGCCGGACTGCCCGTCGGTCAGCAGGATGATGGCGGGGGTATACTGGGACAGATCGTATTCCTTCAGCATTTCAATTCCCCGCACAGCGGCCGCATACATATTTGTGCCGCCGCCCACCTCCTGATTCTTGACTTCATCATAGAGTGCTTCCAGTTCACTTCCGTTACCCTCAGCCGTATAGGTGTCGATCACGCCGTCATCAAAGGGAATCAGGATATTGATTTCGTTTTCCGACGCCTGCAGGAAATTTTCCCGGGCGTTTTCCTGGATCAGCAGCTGCTCCATCGCCTGGACCAGCTGTTTGTTGCCCGAACCGCTCATGCTGCCGGAATAGTCCAGGCAGTACACAGTAAGAGACGGCTTGCGGAAATCCGTTTGATATAAGTTCAGACACTCAAACAGGACATCCGCCGCCGGCATTTTAATCGGCGACAGCACCCGGTCCGGCTGCATCCCCCAGTCGGAACGGAACACGTCCCTGTTCTCCTCGGAAACGCCGGTATAACCCGAACGGCGGCCGGTGCGCTGGATTTTGTTCTGGGTTTTCTCCGACAGCAGATATTCCTGCAGCTTTAAAAACAGCTCCTCCTGCCTGTCTTCGCCCTTATCCACATATCCCAGCGGGGAATCCGCAATGGAAAGCCCGTCGTAGGGGTACACCGTATACAGAGGTTCCTCGCCCCGCTCCTCCAGTTCCCGGTTGGCCTGGATGATCAGGCACTCGTAATTGACCATGGCGTCATAATTGCCTTCCAGGAACATATCCTTGAGCCAGTCGGAGCTGCCGGAAGAACGGTCCACACCGGAAAGCAGTTCTTTCATCTGAGTTTTCAGGCTTTCACTCTGCAGATCCTCTTCTGTGATCACCTCCGGATTTCCCAGAAGGGCGTACAGAAAGCCGATGTACGCGCTGGCGCCGGAATTGGACTGAGTCGCGCTGGTCATGCAGAAGCGGAGTTTCCCGCTTTGGATTGCCTGAAGCAGATCGCTGACCGACACCTCGCGCCCTGTAAAGCCCAGCTCCTCCGCCAGGCTTTTCCGGATGCCGAACACCACCGGCGTGATGGATATTGACTCCGCGTGCTTGATCCGGTGCTCCGTATCGCCGACCGTCAGCCACAGACTGCTGGCAGGCCACACGGCATCATAAGGAATCTCCTCTTCTCCCAGCAGACGCATAATATCCAGAGATCCCTGGTAAGTCATCTCGATACGGATGTTCTCCTGCTCCGCGAACTCCTCCAGGATCGGCTCCAGCTCCGCATTTTCCGATCCGGAAATGATACGCAGCACCGAGCTGCCGCTGCCTAAAACCGTATCCGCCCCGCTGCCCTCCGTTCCTTCGGAACCGCAGCCGCCGAACACAGTCAGCAAAACAGAAAACATCAGCAGTAAAGCCGTGAAGCGCCTGATATGTTTCATAGATAGATCCTCTCCTGCCTGATTCTTGAAAATGTTGATATATGAAATGACACCAATCCCATTTTAAAAAACAGTTTCAGTTTAGCCCATGTCCTGTAAAGGTCTCTATCATAATCATTTAAATTCCATGTAAAATTCTGTATTCAAAAACCAGTGTTTTTCGGCGCAATGATTTTGCAATGCTCATTGCCGGAAGTGATTCCGGAAAAAGCACAGCCCGCTGCAGGTATATCCCTCCGCCCCTTTTTTATAATAACAGCAAAAGCTCTTTTTTAAATTGCTCACCCTCTAGTATTCCCCATACTTTTCCGCCGGAATCTTTATAACAAAGAGCTTCTTTGCCTATAATAATATGCAGGGGCTGCTGCTCGTTCACAAGATTGATTTCTATTTCAGGCTGGGTGTTGGGGATTTGTTTCAGAGTTCTTTTCTTTTGATATTTTTCCAATATTTGAATCAGGTCCTCAAGGTCCACCTGATCTGTTACATCTGAACCCTGATAATGTATCGAAACAATCATAAAAAAATCGTCATTTTTTATCAAAGATGTTGGAAATGAATATGTGATCAGCAGGAAAAGCAGGAAAACAACTAATATCAGACATCCTGCAATCTTCTTTTTCATATATTAAACGACCCTCTCTTCTCTCAACTGCCTGATGTTCTTTTCTATCTTTCGGATGACGTCCAGGAAAACCTGATCCTCCTTTCCCGTTGGATCCTCCAGCCCCCAGTTAACCATCCGCTTACCGGGAACATCAGGACATGCCACATTGCATCCCATAGACACATAAAGATCGGCCTCCGGTATATCCTGGATCAGTTTTGAATACTGATCCTTTTCCATATCAATCCCATATTCCTGCTTCATCAGCCTTACCGCATCCTGATTGATCTGCGGCCTGATTTCTGTTCCGGCAGAACAGCAGTCACAAAAATCGGATAAATACTTCTTCCCCAGCGCTTCGGCGATCTGGCTCCGGCAGGAATTATGGACACAGATAAAAGCAATCTTCTTTTTCTTTCTGCAGAACGGACAGCGTTTCCCGATACACTGGTTATTCTGACTGCTGTAGGTACAGCATATTCTGGGCCGCTCCATATGGATTCCAAGGTTTTCTCTGACAAAATCAACGGCCTGAAGAATTGAAAGATAAGAATCCCTCTTGCAGCACCGGGGACCGCCGATTTCCCCGATGGCCCCTAGTGCCCTTGCCGTCATCTTATGGGACAGTCCGAAATAATTCCCTCCCAGCGGCGTGGATCCTGTCACTATGGAGAGAAACATTCCCGCGCTGATTCCGGCGCCGCAGGCTCCCCAGAATCCGCAGGCGCCTCCCGGTACCAGCTTTCCCCTGCTGTTCATCTCGATCAGGGCCCTTTCCAGATCAAGATCCCCTCCGGAATTTCTGTAAGCCGTAAGAAGCGCCATTCCCACCATGACATGATGTTCCGGGCCATGCATATGACAGAAAGGCTGGGACATCATCCTGTTCAGGATGATCGCCGGATTTTCAGAGGTTTCACCCATGCATATCCCGATCATGCTGTCGATCCCCTGCATATGGCATTCATTGCATACATAATGGCCATTGATACAACGGGTTTTGCTTTTTTCTTTTTTATGGCACAGTTCACACTCCATTTCAATATCTTCCTTCAGGTATTCCAGGGGCGCTTTGCAGATCAGACATTCTTCTTTCATCAATTCCTCCTCGGTTCCGGTTCATGGCCGAATTTTTTTCTTCTTACTGTTTGATCCGATTATAACAAAGCCCCGCAGCCGCTGCAAGAGCCAGGCCTGCTTTCCCTATCAATCCTTGACTATCCCGGCCCGGAAAGTTATAATAAAGCTCTGAACAATCAACAGCCGGAAACCGGATCAGAATCCGGCGCGGCGGAAGACAGAAATCCGGGACAGCCGGAGGAAGGACACAGAGTATGGAAGAAAAACAGGGGATTCGTCTGAATAAATATCTGAGCGAAGCTGGGGTCTGCTCAAGAAGAGAGGCCGACAGGCTGACGGAAGAGGGACGGGTGACCGTGGACGGAACTCTCCCTTCCATGGGACAGCGGATCCTGCCGGGACAGGTAGTCTGTGTGGACGGAACCCCTGTGGGAGAAAAACAAAAGCCGGTCCTTCTGCTGGTCAACAAACCGGCCGGGATCGTCTGCACGACCGCCCACTTCAAAGGGGAAAAGAATATTGTAGATATGGTGGATTATCCTGTCCGCGTTTATCCTGTCGGACGTCTTGACAAGGATTCGGAAGGACTGATCCTGATGACCAATCAGGGCGAACTGGTCAATAAGATCCTGAGACGGGGCAACGCCCACAGCAAGGAATATCTGGTGCGGGTCAGCCGCCCGGTGACGTCGGAATTTCTGGAGGCCATGGAGAAAGGCGTACCGATCCTCGGGACGGTAACGGCGCCCTGCCGGACAGAACAGACAGGACCTTACAGCTTCCGGATCGTCCTGGTCCAGGGACTGAACCGTCAGATCCGCCGGATGTGCGAATATTTCGGCTACCGGGTGACGGCGCTGAAGCGGGTCCGGATCATGGAGTTTACGCTGGACGGAATCCCGTCGGGCGGCTACCGGGAAGCGACGGACCGGGAAATGGCCGGGCTCCGGAAGCTTCTGGCGGATTCGGATGACAGACCCTGGAGGGAGCACAGGGACGCTCTTTGCGCGCGGCAGCAGAGAGATTCCATAAAAAAATAGCAAGGCAGGTGCGGAATGGAGAAGAAGGAACAGCAGCTTGCGCGTATGCGGGAGCTGGTCCATACATTGAGAGAAGCCGGGAAAGCCTACTATCAGGAAAACCGGGAAATCATGAGCAATTATGAATATGACGCCCTGTATGACGAGCTGTCAGCGCTGGAACAAGAGACCGGGACTGTGCTGTCCGGCAGTCCGACGGTCCAGGTAGGATATGAGCTCCTCAGTGAGCTTCCGAAGGAGGCCCACGAAAGCCCCATGCTTTCCCTGGACAAAACAAAGGATGTCCAGGCCCTGGCCGACTGGCTGGGGGAAAAGGAAGGACTTCTTTCCTGGAAGATGGACGGGCTGACCATTGTGCTGACCTACCGGGACGGGCATCTTGTCAAAGCGGTAACGAGAGGCAACGGAGAAGTAGGCGAGGTGATCACGTCCAATGCCAGGGTGTTTGCCAATATACCGCTGACGATCGCCTACAGAGGCGAACTGGTACTCCGGGGCGAGGCAGTGATCCGGTATTCTGATTTTTACAGGATCAATGCCCGGATCGACGGAATCGACGCCAAATACAAAAACCCCAGAAATCTCTGCAGCGGATCGGTCCGGCAGCTGAATAACGAGATCACGGCAAAGCGGAATGTACATTTTTACGCGTTTTCCCTTGTCAAAGCGGAGGGCGTGGAGTTTGAGAATTCCAGGGAACAGCAGTTTTTATGGCTGAGAGACCAGGGGTTTGATGTGGTGGAGTACCGGCGGGTAACAAAAGATACTGTCGCGGAGGCAGTCCAGAATTTCGCGGAACGGATTGAACAGAATGACGTGCCCTCTGACGGACTGGTGCTGATCTATGATGACATTGCCTACGGCCGTTCTCTTGGTCGGACGGCCAAGTTCCCGCGGGATTCTATTGCCTTTAAATGGGCCGATGAGATCCAGACGACCAGACTTTCCTATATCGAATGGAGTGCCTCCAGAACAGGACTCATCAATCCGGTGGCGGTATTTGAGCCGGTGGAGCTGGAGGGAACCACAGTCAGCCGGGCCAGCGTGCATAATCTGAGCATTCTGGAGTCGCTTGAGCTGGGAATCGGAGATGAGATCACGGTTTACAAAGCCAATATGATCATCCCCCAGATCGCGGACAATCTGACCAGAAGCGGAAACCTGCCCATACCGGAGCATTGCCCCGTGTGCGGCGGGCCGACACAGATCCGGCAGGAAAATGACGTGAAATCTCTTTACTGCGTCAATCCGGAATGTCAGGCAAAAAAGATCAAACGGTTTTCTCTGTTTGTGAGCAGAGACGCCATGAATATAGATGGACTTTCAGAGGCAACTCTGGAAAAATTTGTGGATGCCGGTTTTGTGCGGGAATTTTCTGATCTGTTCCATCTGGACCGCTACAAAGAGCAGATCATTTCCATGGAAGGACTGGGGGAAAAGTCCTTCGACAATCTTCAGGAATCCATCGAAAAGGCAAAGAATACGACGATGGCCAGGTTTGTGTACGGCCTGGGAATCGCCAATATCGGCGCAGCCAACGCAAAAGTGCTGTGCAGAGCCTTCCATTATGATTTTGACAGACTCCGCCATGCCACAAAAGAGGAGCTGAAACAGATCGACGGGATCGGACCGGTGATCGCCGATGCCATTCTTTCGTATTTTCAGTCAGACAAAAACAATCAGGAGGCAGACCGAATGCTGGAGCTGGTGACATTTCATGACGAAGTGCCATCAGCTGAGACACAGATTTTAGCCGGAAAGACCTTTGTCATTACCGGAACTGTGGAGCATTTTGCCAACCGGAATGAGGCCAGGGCCCTGATTGAATCTCTGGGCGGAAAGGTAACCGGGTCTGTTACGGCAAAGACCGACTACCTTATCAATAATGACATCACATCAGGCTCCTCCAAAAATAAAAAAGCGAAGGAACTGGGAATTCCCATTATCACGGAGGAGGAGTTCCTGAACATGACAGAACAGGAGAGATGATATATGCCTATCAAAATACAGAATGACCTGCCGGCACGCGCGATTCTTGAGACGGAAAATATTTTCATGATGGATGAGAACCGCGCTCTTTCTCAGGATATCCGTCCTCTTCAGATCGTGATCCTCAATCTGATGCCGATCAAAGAGGATACGGAAACGCAGCTTCTGCGCGCCCTGTCCAATACGCCGATCCAGATCGACATCACGTTTCTGCACATGTCCAGCCATGAATCGACTCATACGTCCATGAGTCATCTGAACAAATTCTATGTGACATTCGAAGCGATCAGAAAGAAGAAATTCGACGGAATGATCATCACCGGAGCTCCGGTGGAGCAGATGAAATTTGAAGAAGTGGATTACTGGGAAGAGCTCTGTACGATCATGAAGTGGACGACGACCCATGTGACTTCTACCGTCCATATATGCTGGGGCGCTCAGGCCGGCCTGTATTATCATTACGGCATTCAGAAATATGAGATGGAGAAAAAACTGTTCGGGGTCTACGAACATCGTGTACTGGACAGAACCATTCCGCTGGTACGAGGATTTGACGATTATTTCCGGGCACCCCATTCCCGCTATACGTATGTCAGGCGGGAGGATATCGAAGCGTGTCCGGATCTGATGATCCTGGCAGAATCAGATGAAGCAGGCGTGTTCCTGGTGCAGAGCCGAGACGGAAAACGGATTTTTGTGATGGGACATCCGGAATACGACAGAGTAACTCTGGACGGAGAATACCGCCGCGATCAGGGAAAAGGACTGAATACGGCAGTTCCGAAAAACTATTACCCCAACGATGATCCCAGCAAACGGCCGGTGCTGACCTGGAGAATGCACGCGAATGCCCTCTACAACAACTGGATCAATTTTTACGTGTATCAGGTGACGCCGTACAATCTTGAGGGAACCCCGGAATTAAGCTGATCATCCGCAGCTTTTCAAAAAGCATCCATGATGCATCCGTCACTGTATGTCCTCATAATAATCAGAATCGAGTAGGAGGGAGTGATTAACTCCCGTCCTCTCACAGCACCGGACATACGGTTCACGTATCCGGCGCTTTCAATAGTTGACGTGCAGAGACTGAT
>CAJFHG010000048.1 GCA_904379015.1 Candidatus Paralachnospira caecorum
AGGCTTCCGGATAAACGCACCTCCGAAAGGGCCGACGCGTTCCTGAAGGCGTCCCGTTCGATCCTCGTCACGCTGTCCGGGATCACAATCCTTTCCAGCACGCTGCACCCGTCAAAGGCTGAAACGCCAATACCGGTCACCGGCACGCCGTCTATGGCCTCCGGTATTGTCACTGTCCCTCCGGTTCCCGTATATTTTGTGATCGTAGCCGCTTCGCCTGAGACTGTATACTCAAAATCCCCCTGTACACTTCTCAGCTCTATAACCGGCTCCTGCTCATCCTGCTTATCAGTTTCCGTCTGCTCTGCCGCTTCCTTTACCAAAGCATTTCCTGTGTCAATACCGGCTGTCCCTGCCGCAAAAACAATACTGGAATCCGTAAACAACAATGTGATCGCCAGCAAAGACGCCGCAATTCTCTTTTTCATTGACTCACTCCTCCATATCCGTATTTACCCGCTGAATGAATAATATCAGATCCGGGATTTCTCCGTCACGATCCCTTTACAGTCCGAATTCCTTTTTCAGGGTATCCATCATCACTTCTGCCGGCGCCTCTTCTCCTGTCCACAGGGTAAAATTCAGAGCGCCCTGATTGACCAGCATGCCCAGTCCGTTCACGGTATGGGCTCCCCGTCTGGCCGCTTCCTGCAAAAACAGAGTATTGGGATCATTGAAGACCACATCGCTGACGGTCATCCCATCCGTTATGGTATCATAAACCACGTCAGGCTTGCTGTTTACATCCGGATACAGTCCGATACTGGTGGCATTGACCAGAATATCCGTATCCCGGGGGACCGAATACGCGCTGTCCCATTCCACGTACTCTGACTCCGCCTCTGTCCGATCCCGGATCAGTTCCGCCAGATCCTCGCCTCTTTCTCTGCTCCGGTTGACGACGGTGATCTTTTTCGCGCCGGCCAGCGCGCATTCCACTCCGATGGCCTTCGCGGCTCCGCCCGCGCCCAGGATCACCACCTTCTTATCCCTCACCGTTACTCCTTCATTTTCAAGAGAAATCAGGAATCCTTTTCCATCTGTATTGTCTCCCCAGAGCTTCCCTCCGCGATTGACCACCATATTCACCGCGCCGATGATTTCGGCCGCGGGGGAAAGCTCGTCCAGATACGGAAGGACGCGGACCTTGTGAGGAATCGTCAGATTGATTCCCTTCATCTGGAATGCCCTCACGCCGTTCATGGCCGCCTCCAGGTCCTCCCGGTTGACCTTGACTGTCAGATAACGGAAATTCAGTCCCTTCGCCGCAAAGGCCGCCTCCTCCATCACACCCGTGGGATTTTCATCGATCGGATTCCCGAAGGCGCCGACCAGCTCCGCACGATAATTTTTACTCATTGTCTGTACCTCCATTCTCGATATATCCCGGAACATCCGCCGCGGATTTTCTGAATCCAGTATATCATTTCCCCCCTTTCATATCCAGTACCGCCGGAAAATCTCCTCTGTTATCTTTGCCGGCCGGGATAAATCCATTGAAAAAACCTCTGAAATATGGTATGTTTTGCAAAAGCATACCATATTCCGGAGGTTTGATCTGTTCATGAAGCATTCCAGTCATACTCAATATAAAGCCGTTTTCTGTGACATAGACGGTACTCTGCTCACCACGGACCACAGAATCACAGACAGGACAAAAGAAAAAATACAGGATATCCACCGCTCCGGCATTCCGTTCATTCTCGTTTCCGCCAGAATGCCCGCGGGTATTGATCCCATTCAGAAAGAGCTTGGCATCAAAGCTCCCATTATCAGCTACGGCGGAGCGCTGATCCTGGATGAAGAGGGCCGTCCCATTTCCAGTACAGGACTTTCTCTGTCTCTCGCGGAAAAAATCCGGAGCCATGTTCCGGAAGAAACGGAAGATTATCGCTTCTGTGCCTATTCAGGAGAGAAATGGATTGTATCCGATCGGACCAATCCCGTGATCCGCCAGGAGGAGAAGGTTACAAAAGTCCGTGCCATAGAAGGCCAAATGCGGGACTTTCTTTCCGACTCTGATATCATCCACAAGCTCATGTGCTTCGGGCCTTCCGGTCTTCTTGACGATATTTCCGCCGGACTCCGCGCACAATTTCCCCAGTGTGCCATTTATAAATCCTTCCATACCCTTCTGGAGATCATGGACGGACATGTGTCCAAATCCCATGCTGTCCACACACTCTGCGAATATCTGGGGATTTCTCCCCAGTTATCGGCGGCTTTTGGGGATAACTACAACGATGCGGACATGCTGCAGGCTGCCGGACTCGGAATCGCCATGGGCAATGCGCCGGAAGAGGTGCAGAAACAGGCATCCTGGGTCACAGCGGACAATAATCATGAAGGCCTGTTCCTCGCCCTGGACCGCCTGTTCCCATAATGGAACATCAGCCGCATTCACATACAGAAACTGATCACTTATATGGATAGAAGGAGAATTCCGTGTCAGAAGAAATTGTCATTGTACCCGCAGTTATGCGGACGCTGAATATCATAGAGGCCCTGTTTGCCGCTTCTTCTCCCAGATCCCTGGGAGAACTGTCCAGAGATCTGGACATTCCCTCCGCCTCTCTATTCCGGATCATGAAAAATCTGACCGCGCGCGGTTATGTCACCGTCCTTGAAGGAAGCCCTGTCCGCTACACCATCGGACATAAGCCCTTCCAGCTGGTGAACGGATATAAAAGCAGGATCAGCCAGAAGGATGTGATCCGTCCCGTTATGCAGAAGCTGACCGCGAAAACCAGCCAGACTGCCCAGTATGCCGTATTCCAGAACGGACAGTTCATCTATATCGAACAGGTCCTGTCCTCGGCAGAGCTGAACTTTCTTGCCCAGCTCTATACGCCTCTGGAAATCAATACCAGCGCCGGGGCGAAGATCATCCTGGCCAACCAGCCGGAGGAAATCCAGGAACAGTATCTTTCTTCCGTCACCCTTCACAAACGCACCAGCCATACCATCGACAATATGGAACGGCTGAAAAAGGAACTGAAACGTTCCGCGAAGCGGGGATACGGACTGGACAATGAAGAATTTTCCATCGGCATCGGCTGCATGGCCGCCCCTGTCTTTGACTCGGAAGGACAGTGCGCCGGCGCCGTGGGGGTGACCGGATATATTGAAGAATACCGGGATAAAGATCATTTCAATTACATCAAAGAATGCCTGTTTCAGGCTGCCGGTGAAATCACAGAAAAACTCTCTCTGTACTGACATGTTCTGACCCGGGAAAACAGGCACTGGCACCGCCTTTTCAGCATCAGAAAATGCCCCGGACAGCATCCTTCTTTGCACTCTGTCCGGGGCATTCATTATGTACGCATGTTTCCATACTCACTTTTTCAATTCCACATCAGCTCTCCACGACTTCCAGCACGTCCATCGGACAGGCTTTCGCGCAGATTCCGCAGGCAATACATTTTGTGGGTGTTTTTGCCTCCGCGGGCATCACCATCACGCCGAACGGACATGCTTCCACGCATTTTCCGCAGCCCACGCACAGCTTCTTGTCGATCATGTAAACTCCCTTGGCATTCTGCTTGATGGCGCCGTGCTCACAGGTTCTCGCGCACTTTCCGCACTGCACGCATACGGTGGGCTTTACCTCGCCCTTCTTCTCACCGATCTTGATGCAGGCCTTATCCGGATGAAACTCCTTGTAAAATGCCTCTGAACAGGCCTGTACGCAGGCCAGGCATGCCATACACTCTGCGCCTTTTTTCACTGTCAGCTTCTTCATATGAATTTTCCTCCTGTTATGATTGATCTTCATGCAGATTATGATATGAAATGATATTGAAAATCATTTTCTCATATTAACTAATATAACATACGATTCCTGTGATAACAATCAATATTTCATTTATGGAAGAAGCTTCTTTTTCCGTCTGATCCCGGAATCATTTCAGAAGCCCCTGATACACTTCTCTCTTTGAAATTCCCCTGTCCTTGGCCACCATGCGCATGGCTTCCTTCTTTTCAATTCCCTGGCGCAGATAATGATCCATATGTTCTTCCAGAGACAGGCTTTCCCAGCTTTTTTCCTTCTCTGCCCGGATCTCATCTCTGCTCTTTCCCCGGATCACCAGCACCTGTTCCCCCCTGGGCACCTCCGCCTGGTAACGGCTGACGGCCTCCTTCAGTGTCATCTGAAATACCTGTTCAAACGCCTTTGTCAGCTCCTTGCAGATGGAAATTTCCCTGTCTCCGAGCACTTCCAGAAGCTCCTCCAGAGTTTTTAGCAGCCGGTGAGGCGCCTCATAGATCACAATGGTCCTTGTCTCACGCTCCAGCTCCTCCAGCACATCCTTCCGTTCTTTTTTATCTGACGGAAGAAACGCCTCAAAGCAGAAACGCCTTGTGGGAAGTCCGGAAACAGTCAATGCCGTAATGCAGGCGCAGGGTCCCGGCAGCGACGTGATCGGAATCCTGGCCTCATAACACTGGCGCACAAGCTCCTCCCCCGGATCGGAAATCGCCGGCGTTCCCGCGTCTGTCACCAGCGCCACCGTCACGCCGTCCTTCATCTGATCCACCAGATATGCCGCCTTCTCCACCTTATTGTATTCATGATAGCTGGTCATGGGCGTCTTGATATTAAAATGGTTCAGCAGCTTGATCGTATTCCTTGTATCCTCCGCCGCGATCAGGTCGACCTCTTTCAGAATCCGGAGCACCCGAAGGGTGATATCCTCCAGGTTTCCGATCGGCGTCGCGCAAATATACAGCTGCCCTGCCATGTTCTTTTCTGCCGTGCTGTGTTCCGCCATGTTTCTCCCCTGTCCTTCTTTTCCTTTTTACTGGTTCCTGCTGCCGCTCCGCAGCATCCATGTTTTGCCCGTGCTCCGTCAGTATCCGTAAATTTCATAGATCTCCCGGGTATAAACGCCCGGACTTTCATATACAATAACCGGCGCCTCCACCCGCATCTGCGGCTTTCCTCCCCGGAACGCCTCGATCAGGACCATATTTGCCTCCTGATCCTGAAACGGATGAACAAATTTCATCCGTTTCGGCTCCAGCCTGAAGGCCCGCATGGTCTGAAAAAGCTCCGTCAGCCGGTGAGGCCGGTGCACCAGATAAAAGCGCCCGCCGCTTTTCAGCAGCGCCGCGGCCTCCCTGGCCACATCCTCAAAGGTGCACAAAAGCTCATGGCGCGCAATGGCCTTCGGTTCATCCGGATTCTTAAGACCATGGTTCTGATTCATGTAGGGCGGGTTGCAGGTAACCACATCAAAAGAAGCCCGTCCGAAAATCTTCGAGGCCTCCTTTAAATCTCCCGTCACCACTGTAATTTTTTCCTGCAGGCCGTTGAGCATCACGCTTCTTCTGGCCATCTGCGCCATATCCTCCTGGATTTCCAGAGCCGAAAAATGTTCTCCTTCTGTCTTCGCTTCCATCAGGATCGGAATGATTCCCGTTCCCGTTCCCAGATCCAGAACCTGTTCCTGTTTCCGGGCTCTGGCAAATCCTGACAGCAGGACCGCGTCCATGCCAAAACAGAATTTCTTTTCATTCTGTATGATCCTGTATCCGTTCCGCTGCAGTTCGTCAATCCGTTCATGCTCCAAAAGATCAATTGTCATCCAGTTTTGACTTTCCTTCCTTTTTCTCAAGCGCTTCCAGTTTCTTCAGCTCCTGCTCTTCTTTGGCATTCATCTTTTCCTTGTCCCTCTTTCTCCTGGGACGGAATTTCAGCTGATCTGCCCTGTATTCCCGGACTTCCTTCTCGTCATTCTCCAGATGCACGATCACCTTCACCCTCTGGCGGAGCACGTTTACACTGGAAACTTCTCCCCTCAGGCCGTCATCCGTAGTCACATGATCTCCCACGCCCGGCAGCTTGCTGTTCAGATACTTATAATTTTCCTCTTCATTTTTGAGGCAGCACATCAGACGGCCGCAGGTTCCTGAAATTTTAGAAGGATTCAGAGAAAGATTCTGTTCCTTCGCCATCTTGATCGAGACCGGGATAAACTCCGAAAGATACGTATGACAGCAGAGCGCCCGTCCGCAAATGCCGACGCCGCCCAGAATCTTCGTCTCATCCCGCACACCGATCTGTCTCAGCTCAATCCTCGTCTTAAATACGGAAGCCAGATCCTTCACCAGCTCGCGGAAATCGATCCGTCCGTCCGCCGTGAAATAAAACAGCACCTTATTGTTGTCAAAGGTATATTCCGCGTCGATCAGCTTCATTTCCAGATTGTGCTTTTCAATCTTTTTCTGACAGATCTTAAAGGCTTCTTTTTCCTTTTTCCTGTTTTTTTCCTCTATGGCATCGTCTTCCTTCGTGGCGATCCGGATCACCGACTTCAAAGGCTGAACCACCTTCTCGTCCTCCACGTCCTTCTCTCCCATGACCACATGACCATATTCCACGCCTCTGGCCGTCTCGACGATCACATTCTGTCCTTTTTTTATATGAAGCGCTCCCGGGGCAAAAAAGTAGATCTTGCCCGCTGTACGGAAACGCACGCCTATCACTCTCGTCATACAATATTCTCCTTCATTACAAACAGCATGAGCTCCATGGCAAGCTCAAAATTCACATTGGCGTCCAGACGGACTTTTACCTTGTCCAGCGCCTGCAGTATTTTTTCAATTCCGTCAAAAGAACTGTGATCCGCGATTTCCCTGATATATTTATATTCATCCTTAAATATAAACAAAGACGTATCTTTCGTTGCCTTGAACATCAGAATGTCCCGGAACCAGAGTTCCATAAAATCAATGCAGTCTTTGATATTCAGATTCGCTTCCTTCATCTCTTTCATGGAAGCCAGCATCTCATGAACCTGCATATCTCTCACATGCTTGAGCAGATGCAGAACAATCTCCTGCATTCTCGCGAATTCCTCTGATGAAGCGAGCGCGATGGCCTTTCCCAGATTTCCCCTGGCAAACGCCGTACACACATCGGCCTGGTGATCCGAAACCTTCTCATGATCCTTCAGATACTGCTTGATCACCTGATCATAAAGCGGTTTCAGCTTCAGCACCGTGCACCTGGACAAAATGGTAGGCAGAAATGAATCCGCATTGGTGGTCAGGAAAAAGATGACCGCGTATTCCGGCGGTTCCTCAATGGTCTTCAGCAGGGCATTCTGAGCCTGCACCGTCAAAAGCTCCGCCTGGTCCACTATATAAATCTTATAGGGACTGCTGTAGGGTTTAATGGTCACATCATTAATGATCTGTTCACGGACATCATCCACGCCGATGCTGCCCACTTTTTCATGGCGCACATAAATCACATCCGGATGATTTCCACTTAAAAACTGACGGCAGGAATGACACTTCCCGCAGGGTTCCGGTTTTCCTTCTTCGCACTGAAGCGCCATGGCAAAGGCATTTGCCAGAGTCTTTCTGCCCATGCCGGCTTCGCCGGTCAGAATATATGCATGGGAGACCTGATGACGCTCCAAAGCGTTTTTAAAATATTCTTTTATCTGTTCGTGGCCTAAAATGTCCTCGAATCTCAGCATCATGCATACCCCCTTATGATTGTATAGTATAACACAGTTTTGCCCGCTGCTGCAGAAATAATTTCATGGACAGAGCTCCCCTATGATCATTTTCTTCACCGCCTGCGCGCAGGTCTTCAGATCCCGGTTTTCAAACGCCTTCCCGATGCCGCACCGTCTCATCCGGTCTTCTGAAAAATCCTTTTCATCCGCCAGAAACCGCCTGCATACCTCCGCATAATTGGGCACAGTCTGAAGCTGCTCCCGTTTCACTGCCCGCAGCAGCCGTTCTCCGTCCTCCACACAGATATAGATGGGAACCAGCACATTCCATCCCTTTTTTTCAAAGTAATTCTTTGTATTTTCAAAGGATTCCAGTGTACCGATCATCAGATAGCTGAACTGATCTGTCTCAATCTGTCCGTCATCCAGAGTAAAATAACTCCATGGACCGCAGACTGTCTCATAGGTCCGGCATTCAATGATCTTTCCTTCCTGTTCCATTCTGATCCGGAAAGCTTCATCCCGGAAAAAATATTCTTTTCCGTCCTGTTCCCCGTCCCGCCGGGGTCTTGTGGTATACATGGTAACAGTTTTTAAATTCAGTTCCCGGTCAGATGTCAGCATCTGAAAGATACTGTCCTTTCCCGACGCGCTTTTTCCCATCATATAAAATATCCTGCCCATGTATTCCTCCATTTTCAGAACTCTGCCAGCACCTGAATCATTTGTCCCTCCGGATCCTTCAGTCCCTGAATTTCAAGATGATGTTCCCTGTATATCTCCAGGATTTCCAAAATCCTGCCTGTAATTCGCTCTCCCGGCACAAAAACAGGAATCCCAGGCGGATAAAGATAAGCCGATTCCGCGGCAATCCTGCCCTCTGCCCGGGCAGCCGGAACCGTTTCCCGCTTCATGCCCTCTGTCTCAGCCATGGTATATACCGGACAGGGTTCAGGAAAAACCGCCGGATGAAACAGTTGTCCTCCATCCGACCTGATTTTGCTGTCTGTATCCACAAGAGCCTCTTCCAGTCTGTGGAAACCTTCCTCCCTGTCCGCGGGAGATGTCATAAGGATCACATATGTCTCCGTACACATTTCCGGCTGAAGATGATATTCCCGCCGGAGCCTGTCATAAAGCTCAGGGCCGCTCAGCCCGTCCGCCCGGAGCACCAGCTTTGACCTGTCGTAAAGCAGATTTTTTTCCTTCTGTCCTGTCCCTTCTCCATCAAACAGAACCACATGACGCAGATTTTTGATTCGCTTCCTCAGCTGTTCCAGCCGTCTTTCATACAGCCTCATGGCAGCCTGTCCCGCGCTGCCGGCCATATAAGAAATACAGGAATCAGAAGACGCCATCAGAACATAAGAAGGGCTGGAGCTCTGAAAAATCTGAAGATACCATTCCAGCCGCCCTTCATCCACCAAAAAGGATTTTTTATGGAGAACTGCTGTCTGGGTGAGAGAGGGAAGCGTTTTGTGCAGACTTTCGATCACCAGATCCGCGCCCTGCTCCAGAGCAGACTCGGGAAAATACCTTTCCTTTTCTTTGCCCCCGAAAGCAAAATGGGCGCCGTGGGCCGCGTCCACGATCAGCGGAATCCCATAACTGTGAACGATCTGCGCGATCCTTCCAATATCTGAACAGATTCCTTCATAAGTAGGGGAAGGAATGAGGACTGCCTCCGCGTCCGGATTTTCCTCAAGACCCTTTCGGATTTCCTCCGGAGCGACGCTGCCGCACATGCCCCATCCCAAAAGGGCAGGAGGACACAGATAGGCCGGCTTCAGCCCCCGCAGAAACAGACTGTGGTAAACAGATTTATGGCAGTTTCTGGCCATCAGAATCCGTCCTCCCTGACTGACACAGGCCGAAATCGCCGCCAGAATGCCGCAGCTGCTTCCATTTACCAGATAATATGTTTTCTCTGATCCATATATTCCTGCGGCCCGTTCCATGGCCGTTTTCAAAATACCTGTAGGATGATGAAGATTGTCAAAACCGTCGATCTCTGTAATATCCATAGAAAATGGATTTTCAAAACAGAAGACCTCCCCGTTTCTTTTATGGCCCGGCATATGAAAAGGGTACCAGTCCGTCTTTCCATATGCCGCCAGCCTTTCATACAATTCTGCCGCGGCATCCTGCCGCTGTGCTGATGATCTCATATCATTACTCTTATACTATGACTCTCTGATGCTCATTCTTCTGATTTCTTCCCCGTCCAGATCCTTGATGATAAAAACGCCATCCTCATATGTCATATAACTGTTGGCATTGCCGTTCTTGGGAATCGATACAGAACCGGGATTCAGATAAATATGCCCGCCGCAGTGATCCATGGCCTGCACATGCGTATGGCCGTGCAGAATGATATCTCCCTTTTTCAGGGGCGGAAGGTTCTCTTCATTGTGAATATGCCCATGAGTCGCAAATACCATTCTGCCATCCAGATACAGGATCATATAATCCGCCAGAATGGGAAACTGCAGAACCATCTGATCCACTTCCGCGTCACAATTTCCTCTGACGCACAAAAGCTCGTCCTTCTGTTCATTGAGCATGGCAATCACGGCTTTGGGATTATATTCCTCGGGCAGATCATTTCTGGGGCCATGATAAAGCAGGTCCCCCAGCAGGATCAGTTTTTCTGCCTTTTCCGCCTGATAGCGGTCCAGCATTTTTTTACAGTAATAAGCAGAGCCGTGAATGTCCGACGCAATCATTAACTTCATACGTTTTCTTTCTCCTCCAGCGCTTTGGCCGCATCCTCCATGCAGGAACCCTCAAAGGATTCAATGAGTCCTTTGTCGCAGGCATCCGCCAGAGTCGGATCTACGGGGATCCGGGCAAGAACCTTCAGTCCATGGGAAGCGGCTACTTCATCAATGTGGCTTTCACCGAAAATACGGTATTCCTTCCCGTTATCGGGACATTTGAAATAAGACATGTTTTCTACCAGTCCCAGCACCGGAATCTTCATCAGCTCAGCCATCTTCACTGCCTTTTCCACGATCATGGAAACCAGCTCCTGGGGAGAAGTCACAACAATGATACCGTCCACCGGCAGGGACTGGAACACAGTAAGCGGCACATCGCCTGTTCCCGGCGGCATATCGATAAACAGATAATCCAGATCGCCCCAGATCACATCAGACCAGAACTGCTTTACCGTGTTGGCGATCACAGGACCTCTCCATACCACAGGATCCGTATCATGCTCGAGAAGCAGATTGATCGACATAACAGGAATTCCGTCCTGGCTGCAGACAGGAATCATTCCCTGGCTGGAAGCCATCACCTTATCCCTGATCCCAAAAGCCTTTGGAATAGAAGGTCCTGTAATATCCGCATCCAGGATCCCGCACTGATGCCCTCTCTTATTCATAGTCACTGCGAGAAGAGACGTCACCAGTGATTTTCCAACGCCGCCTTTTCCGCTGACAACACCGATCACTTTCTTCACATGCGTCAGTTCGTTGGGCTTCACAGAAAAATCGACCTGAGCCTTATCACATCCCTTACAGGAATCCTTACTGCATGTAGTACTGGAACATTTTCTTTCTTCTGCCATGACAGACAAACCTCTTTTCTTAAATTTTCAAATCAACATAAATCAGCATTTATTATACCAGAGAACCGTTTACACATACAAGAGCCAGCGGCAAAATCCGCATGCGCCGCCTTTTATAAATCCAGTTCCATTCCGGAAGACAGATAGGCAATCCTTCTTCCCATTTTCATCTTCAGCATTTCAAAGGCTTCCGTTCCCGTACAATGACAGGTATAGTACCTGGTTTTACCGGTTTCACCGCGGTAAGACAACAGTCTTTCCGCGATCGCTTCAATCTGCTCTGCCGGAACAGGCTTTCCGCTGCGGGGTTCCATCAAATGAAATCCTCCGATCACCACATCCGGCGCCTGGCCTTCCAGCTCTATAAAATGTTCAATAATATTGACAATGCCGTTATGAGAACAGCCCGTAACCAGGATCTGCTTTCCATCCGGTTCCCTGACGATCAGATTCTGCTCGTGCAGAAATTCATCTTCCTTATATTGGCTTCCATCCCTTTCCAGCAAAACAGAATTGGCCTCCGAAAAAAACTCTCTTCCTGTCACTCCGGAAAAAATCGTAAGCTCCTCGTCAATATTCAAAACTTTTTCAACGAACTGGATCTGAATATTTTCTTTCAGTGTTTCATCCAGCCCGATAAATCTCATGTCTCCGTCTTCCTGCCTGGAAAAATGCGGCTCCAGAGCCTTCTCGTTCAAATAAGCCCTGGCAGTTCTGTTTCTCTGAAGAAAAGCGGGAAGACCTCCTCCATGATCATAATGCCCATGAGAAATTACAACCGTATCAATCTGAGAAATATCCAGCTCCATTCTCGCCGCATTGGTCAGAAACAGCGCGCTCTGCCCCGTATCGAACAGCAGTCTGTGCCTTTCCGTTTCCAGATACAGTGAAAGGCCATGCTCCCGCTCCCACAGATCTCCACAGCTTGTATCTTCAATTAAAGTTTTTACTTTCATTCTGTCCTGTCACCATCTCTTTCCATGACATGATTGGAAACTGCCCACCACTTTACTATCATAATATAAGTAGCTCAAGAAATCCAGCCCATCATTTCATTTTCCTATAAAAAAGAAGCCCGCAATCCCTGATTCTTCAAGGATTTCCGGACTTCTTTCAGATTTGAAATTTTGACAAAAATAAAATGCCCAGAGCCGGAATCGAACCAGCGACACGAGGATTTTCAGTCCTCTGCTCTACCAACTGAGCTATCTGGGCAAAGACATTAAAATGTCGAGTTGCGGGGGCAGGATTTGAACCTGCGACCTTCGGGTTATGAGCCCGACGAGCTTCCGAACTGCTCCACCCCGCGTTAATATCCATTATGAAGTTATCTGAGTGGGGGAAGGTGGATTCGAACCACCGAAAGCACTGCTAACAGATTTACAGTCTGCCCCCTTTGGCCACTCGGGAATTCCCCCATATAAAAGCCGATGATCGGACTCGAACCGATAACCTGCTGATTACAAATCAGCTGCTCTGCCAATTGAGCCACATCGGCGTAATTACTACGCCAATTTGTTTTGAGTGGGGCCTATAGGGCTCGAACCTATGACCCTCTGCTTGTAAGGCAGATGCTCTCCCAGCTGAGCTAAGACCCCGTCTTTCATTTTTCAATTTTCCTGGAAACAAACGACCCGGATGGGGTTCGAACCCACGACCTCCGCCGTGACAGGGCGGCGCTCTAACCAGCTGAGCCACCGGGCCATATTCATATACGTACCTTCAAAACTACACATTGCCAAAACATCTCCTGAACCGCCTGGATAAGCCCTCGACCGATTAGTACTGGTCAGCTCCATACATTGCTGTACTTCCA
>CAJFHG010000049.1 GCA_904379015.1 Candidatus Paralachnospira caecorum
AGGCGGCATGGCCGCCAGGATTAGTAGGTAACAAAGAAATCGCCTCCAGTCGATTGAAATAAAATATAATCAATCGGCTTCGCCGCAAATTTTGAGCGAATTGTCAAGCGTTTTTTGAAAAAAAGTGGGTGATTTTTTTGAGATAGGGGTCAGAAAGCCTTACAAAATCAGGGCTGAAGATTCCGAGAAGTTATCTTAATAAAAAGGAGGAAATGATATGAAGAAATTATTGGCTTTGTTACTTGCCGGCGTATTGGCGTGTTCCGCACTTGCAGGATGCGGCGGTGACTCTGATGACGCGGGTTCGACCACGGCGGCGGGCAGCGGAGCCGCTGAAGACAGCGGTTCTGAAGCTGCTGACGGCGATTTTTCAGGAACCATCAAGATCGGCGTGATCTGTCCGATGTCCGGTACAGCCGGAGACGGTGTTTACATGGAAGCTGCCTGCCAGCTGGCTGCTGATGAGATCAACGCGGCGGGCGGAATGGACGGACTTAAGGTTGAGCTGTATGTAGAGGATGATGAAGGGACGGCCCAGAAATCCGTTACAGTGGCTCAGAAGCTGGTAAATCAGGATCAGGTAGACGTGGTGATCGGCGCTCAGAACTCTGCCTGCACGCTGGCGAACATGCTGGTAACGCAGGAAGCCGGAATTGTTCAGATCACTCCCGGATCTTCCTCTCCTTCTATCACAGAGCAGGGCAATGAATGGATTTTCCGTACCTCCATTTCTGACCTGACTGCCGCTACCAGTATCATGGAATACTGCCAGGAAATGGGATATACAGATGTTGCCCTGATCCATTCCTCCGGTGATTTTGGTATGACGGCTTCCGCGGCAATTAATGAAGAGTGCGGAGATTATGGACTGACCATCGTTTCAGAAGAGCAGTTCAATGATGACGACGTTGACTTTACAACTATTTTGAATAAGGTTCAGAGCGCCGATCCCGACGCGATCATCTGCTGGGGCTACTACAGCGCGGCTTCCCACATCTGCCAGCAGATGGTTCAGAACGATATTCAGATTCCTTTTATGGGATACGGCTTCAATAACCCTCAGTTCACAGAGCTTGGCGCGGAATATGTAGAAGGCGCGATCGTTGCGTCCGGCTTTACAGAGCTGTCCGCGGCAACCAATGACAAGGTTCAGCCCTTTATTGACGCGTTTACGGAATTCTACGGCTCTGAGCCGACTCAGGTGTGCGCTCAGACCTATGACACCATGTATCTGATCAAGCAGACGATCGAGGAAATCGGCGGAGAGAATTTTACTTCCGAAGCCTTCAGAGACGCGCTGAAGACACAGACCTATACCGGCGTTACCGGCGAAATGAGCTTTGACGAGACGAATGATATCGTAAAAGAGTGCACGCTGGTTCAGTATGACGCGGATGGAAATCAGGTACTGGTAGAGCGTAAATAATCATTCTGCTGAACAGAATGGGAATGAGTTTAGAAATGATGATGCTCCGGCTTCCGAAAGGAAGCCGGAAGCCATATCAGCCGATTTTATGGAAAAGGCGGGAAATATATGATTGGTACAATATTTAATTATCTGATGAATGGCCTGACCATGGGAGCCATTTACGCCCTGCTGGCCATTGGTGTCACGGTGGTATACAAGTCCATGGGCATGATGAATGTTGCCCATGCGAATACGGTTATGCTTTCCGCTTTCGCGACACTTATGCTTTACAATGCCACAAACAGCCTGGTAATCGCCTGTATTGTGGGCATTGTGGTCATGGGATGCTTCGGCTTCCTTCTGGAGCGGTTTATCTACCGCAGAGTCAATTACGACTCCTTTACAAACCTGATGCTGGCAACGATCGGCATGCAGATCATCCTGGTCAATGCCGCCAGGGCAATCTGGGGCGTTGATCCCTATTCTTTCCCTCAGATCTTTTCGATTCGCCCGATCACCATAGGCCCCATACGGATCCTTCCTCAGAGTATCGGCATTATCTGTGTGGCGGCAGTGGTTGTGATCATCCTGCAGTGCTTTTATAAATTTACGAAGACCGGCCAGAGTATGACGGCCGCGGCCACCAGCCCCAAGGCGGCTATGATGCTGGGCATCAATGTCGCGAAGACACGGAATCTTACCTTTACGATCAGCGCGATTTTAGCCTGTGTCAGCGCGATTCTGATTTCTCCGATGTACAATGTTTATCCTGATATGGGAGCCTCTGTCGGTACAAAGGGCTTCTGCGCGGCCGTGATCGGCGGATTCGGAAGCATTCCCGCCGCGCTGGTCGGAGGGCTTCTTCTCGGCATCATCGAGTCCCTGGTATCCGGCGTGCTGTCTGCCGCATACAGAGATATCATCGCTTTTGTGATCATGATCCTGATACTGTACCTGAAGCCGGCAGGACTGCTTGGCAAGAAGGTTGAACAGAAATTCTAAAAGGAGGAGGGAGATTATGTCTAAAGTGAAAACGAGCAGCGTTATCAAGCTGATCATCGGTGCTGCAATTCTTCTGTTGGTTCCTGTGATAGTTCCCAACTCCTATATTATGCAGCTGGTACTGAATATTCTGGTTTACGTAATCCTGGCGATGGGGCTGAATCTTCTGACAGGCTTTACAGGGATTCTTTCTCTGGGGCACGCGGCATTTTTCGGGATCGGCGCCTACGCGTCCGGTATTCTGAATACCAGGCTGGGCTGGCCCTTCTGGGCGACCCTGATCATTTCGGTTGTGATTACCGCGCTGTTAAGCCTGCTTCTGGCGTTCCCCGCCCTGAGGGTGAAGGGCACCTATCTGGTACTGATGACCATCGGCTTCGGTGAAGTGGTGCGTCTGCTTCTGGTGAACTGGATCGCCCTGACAAACGGGCCGAATGGAATTGTGGGAATTTCTTACCCGGATTTTGGATTTTTCAAGCTGACGAATATGAACCAGTGCTATTATCTGGCCCTGATATTCGCGGTGCTCCTGATGCTGTATCTGAGAGTTCTGATGAAATCCCGCGTGGGCCGCTGCCTGCTGGCGATCCGTGATGATGACAGGGCCGCCGAGCTGGTTGGGATCGATGTCTCTCAGTACAAGCTGAAGGCTTTTATGATTTCCGCGGCCTACTGCGCGATAGCAGGCTCTCTGTACGCCCATGTGATCCGTTTTATCAGCCCCGACAGCTTCCGTGCCGACGAATCTCAGCTGATCCTGTGCTGTGTCATCATCGGCGGCATCGGCACCTTCAAGGGACCGGTCATCGGCGCGATTCTGCTGACGATCATTCCGGAGCTGTTCCGGAGCCTGGCTGATTTCAGGATGGTGCTTTACGGCGTGATCCTGATGATCGTCATTATTTTCTTCCCCGGCGGAGTTGCCAGATACTGGGATCTGCTGGTGGCAAAGATCAAAGGACTTGTAACTGGTTCCAGGGCGAAAAAGGCCGGAGCAGGAAAGTGAGGTGGGAAAGATGAATGTACTTGAATTGAATGGACTGACCAAGCAGTTCGGCGGTATCACCGCGGTTAATAATGTTACATTCCATGTGGAAGAAAAACAGATTTTCGCATTGATCGGTCCCAACGGAGCCGGGAAGACCACCGCGTTCAACCTGATCAGCGGCGTATATGTTCCCACCAGCGGTACGGTCACGTTCTGCGGAAAGACCCTGAACAAAATGAAGCCCAACCGTATTGTAAAGGAAGGAATCGCCAGGACATTCCAGAATATTCGTCTGTTCGGCAAAATGACAGCCCTGGAAAATGTTATGACAGGCTTTACCTGCCGGACCAAAGCAGATGTTTTCAGCATTGTTCTGAGACCGGGGAAATGCAGAAAAGAACATGATGCGACAGAAAAGAAAGCGCTGGAGATCCTGGACTATATTGGAATCGCCGATTTTAAGGATGAGCAGGCCGGGAGCCTTGCCTACGGCCATCAGAGACTTCTTGAGATCGCCCGCGCGCTGGCCTGCCAGCCCAAGCTGCTGATGCTCGACGAGCCCGCGGCCGGCATGAACAAGGCGGAGAAACAGGATCTGATCAAGCTGATCACAAAGATCCGTGACGAGCTGGGCATTACCGTTATGCTGGTAGAACATGACATGGACGTGATCATGGCCATTTCGGATATGATCGCGGTATTGAATTACGGTTCGCTGCTGGCCTTCGGGCCCAAGGAAGATATTCAGAATGACACTGCTGTAATTGAAGCATACCTGGGGAATGGTGATTGATATGAGCGTACTGGAAATTAAAAATTTAGTGGCGGGTTATGGACCGATTATTGCGCTCCATGGTGTTTCATTACATGTGGAGCAGGGCGAGCTGGTCTCACTGGTAGGAGCCAACGGCGCCGGCAAGTCGACTCTTCTGTCTTCCATCATTGGTCTTGTAAAGGTGAATGAAGGCGAGATTATTTATGAAAACGAGAACCTGGTCGGCAAAAAATATTATGACATTATCAGAAAAGGCATCTCCATCGTGCCGGAGGGCCGTCAGGTATTCCCCGGCATGACCGTGGAGGAAAACCTGAGGCTGGGATCCTTCTGCCTGAAGGCGGATCAGAAGCGGGACAGCGACACACTGGAGCAGGTATTTGAGTATTTCCCCAGACTGAAGGAACGAATCCGGCAGTCGGCGGGTACTCTGTCAGGCGGCGAACAGCAGATGCTGGCTGTGGGCCGCGCGCTGATGGCCCATCCCAAGCTTCTGATCCTGGATGAGCCCTCCATGGGACTTGCTCCGCTGGTGGTGAACCAGGTGTTTGAGATCATCAGAAAGATCAAGGAGACCGGCGTTACCATGATGCTGATCGAGCAGAACGCCAACAAGGCTCTGAAGATCAGCGACCGGGCATACGTGCTCCGGACCGGAAACGTGATCATGGAGGACAAGGCGGAAAACCTGCTTGGAAACGCGGCGCTTCTGGAGTCCTACCTGAAATAAGAGTTGCCTGGATACTGGCAGAATCTGCGGGAGTAATGGGTTGATATGAGAAAAGAAATTTTACTTGAGGGAAAACATGCGGTTGTCACGGGAGGCGGCACAGGGATCGGATTCGGAATCGCGGCGGAGCTCATCGACGCCGGCGCGGAGGTGCTGCTTCTCGGAAGGAGGGAGGATGTCCTGCGGGAGGCTGCGGAACAATTAGGGGAGCGCGCGGCCTTCCGGACAGCCGACCTGACGGATTTTGAGGTGCTGCCCGGTCTGATGGAAGAAATCGAACAGGAATTTCCGGTTGATATCCTGGTCAACAACGCGGGAATCAACCTGAAGGGGAAATTTCTGGAGTACACGCCGGAGGATTTTGACAAAGTCGTTGCCATTCAGGAGAAAGCGGTATTTTTCATGACGAAGGCAGTGGCGAAGTACATGACGCAGCGGAAATCGGGGAGCATCATCAACATTTCTTCCCTGAGCGCGCGCCTCGGAATGCCGTCCAACCAGGCATATACCATGTGCAAAGGCGGGATCGTAGCGCTGACGCGCAGTCTCATGGTGGAGCTGGCGCCCTACAATATCCGGGTGAACAGTGTGAATCCCGGCTACATTTACACCGATATGATCAAGAAGATCAATGTGAACACACCGGAGCGTCTGGTCGTGATGGAACAGGGGACGCCCCTGAAGCGGTTCGGCACCACGAAGGAGATCGGAATGGCTGTGGCCTTCCTGGCATCGGACGCGGCTTCCTTTATCACAGGCATTGATCTGTATGTGGACGGAGGACACGGTTGCGCGTCTCAGATCTGAGGTCCGGAGGGGAGAACGGATCCCGGATCTGAGTCATGGTAAAACAGAGATTGATGATAGAATCAGATGGAGAGAGAAAATGAAACTTGAAAATGTTCAGCTTAATCTTGATACGGAACTGGTATTCAATGTTGGATATCCTATGGGCAAGACAAATGCCCCCAGATGCTACAACAAACTGTTTGAAGTACTGAATATGAATGCCATCATGCTGCCCGTTGAGATCCAGAAGGGAAAGCTTCCGGAATTCCTCGACGCCTGCAGACTGCTGGGCGTTCACTATCTGTGCCCGACAATGCCCCATAAAGCGGACTTTATTCCGCTCCTGGATGATGTGGATCCTGTTTCCAGACTGTTCCGCTCAGTCAACGCGATCCGCATCGACGAAAACGGAAGCCACGGCGTGGGCATGGACGGAAAGGGCGCTGTGCGCGCCATGGAAAAAGGCGGAGCCAGATTCGACGGCATTACAGCCATGATGTACGGCGCGGGCAGCATCAGCGGCGTGATCGGCTATGAGCTGTCTCAGAAGAACGTGAAAAAACTGTATATCGCGAACCGTTCTGTGGACAAGGCAAATGACATTGCCGCGATCCTGAGGGACAATACCCCCATGGAGGTGGAGGTGATCTCCACCGAGGCCGCGGCTCTCGACAAGGCGGCGGAGGAATGCGAGCTGCTGGCGAACGTGACGCCTCTCGGCATGTGCGGGTTCCCGGCAAAGCATGACTATCTGGGCTTTATTGACCGTATGCCCAAGAGTGCGACCGTGTTCGACTGCATCATCAACCCGCCGAAGACCGAGACGATCCTGGCGGCGGAGAAAAACGGCCTGAACACCGTTCCCGGCATGCAGATGCTGGTATCTCAGATGGACGTGATCTTTGACTTTATGTTCGGCATCCAGCTCAAAGAGGATCACAAGGAAGCATGCCTGGATGAGCTCTGCCATTTCCTGGGTGTCGCCAGATAATTGAGGAGGAAAAACAATGGCACAGAAATTATTACCTTCAGGACATTTACTGGAAATGTTCATGCCCTACCGTTCTCATGAAGCGAAAATGATCGAGGTGCTCAGAAAGGCAGTATCCTTCGGTTATTACAGAAATGTGGAGCTGGGGATTTTCTTTGACCCGGCGAACCGGAAAACCGTCAGAAACATTCTGTCCGGCAACGGCGTCAACGGCACGACTTTCGCCACCCCTTACGTAAAGGATCAGAAGCTGAGCCTCTGCAGCCTGGAGGAGGGCGAGAGAAGAAAAGCAGTCGAGCTGGTGAAGAAGCTGGCCGGTTACGCGGCCGAGACGGGATACAGCAACTTCGGCGTACCCAGCGGCGATGATCCGGGCCCTGTATTCAGAGGCCTTGCGAAAAACGCGCTGGCGGAATCCATGATGGAGATCGCCGACTATATTAAGCAGTTCGGCATGAATCTGACCATCGAGCCCCTGGACCGGTATGCGTTCAAGAAACAGCTCATCGGCCCCATGGAGGAGAATGCGGTATGGTTCTCTTCTATCCATGAAGCATGCCCCAATACCTTTATCCACTGGGACAGCGCCCATGAAGCCCTGGGCGGGATCGACCTGGACAAGTCCATCGAGGCGGTTGCGCCTTATATCGGACAGTTCCACCTGTGCGACGCGATCGTGGATCCCAACGAGCCCTGCTTCGGCGACCTGCACATGGATGTGGCGAGGGCTCCCGAATGGAAGACAGAAGGCTTTCTGACGCCTGAGGTGGGCGCGCATATTCTGAAGAAGATCGCTTCCTATGACAAGCCCGAAGGTATGAAGCAGGTTTATGTGGCGGTAGAGGTTCTGGGCCATCCCGGCGACGACCTGTGGCTGAAGGAGAACAACGCGAGAGCCTTCCTGCAGAGATGCTTTGAGCTGGCCGGAATGTAAGCTGTTCAGGCCCCGCAGGCAGAGCTTCAGACGGCGGAGCAGGCAGTCTGCCTGAACCGCGGAGTAAAAAACTGTAAAGTGTGAATGTAAATGTCCGGACTGGCCGGAGGGATGCCCCCACATCCGTTCCGGCAGCGGCATTGCATGATATCAGGCAGATGTCCCGGTCAGACGGCCGGGACATTGGCCGTTAAAACGGATTGAAGAAGGAGAATTCCGATGATAGTAAAGGAAAAGCTGGCGGCCCTTTCCATGTGCTACAGCATCACGGTGATGGAGTACAGCGGCCGTAAATACTGTGTCAGCGCGTCCGAGGAACGGGACGGCGAGATCGTGATGATCGACACGGAGACGAAAGAAGTGTCCAGAATAACGGGCCTTGACGGAGGCGTCATGGCCATTATCCCCATTCCGGAAGAAAACGGCGCTTTCCTTGCCATCCAGAGATTTTACCCGGTCTTTGACTCCAGAGGGGCCCAGGTGGTCTGCTGCCGCCTGCCGGAAGCGGCGGCTCCGGAGATGAAGGCGGAGGTGAAGCTGGTGGCGGACATCCCCTTTGTCCACAGGATCGCCCTTACGGGAAAACCGGGAAGCCGGAAGATGATCGCGGCGACCCTGTGCCGGGACAAGGAATTTGTGGACGACTGGAGCCAGCCGGGATCGGTCTATGAGTATACTCTGGACGGAGAGATGCAGGTGACGGGGAAGAGGACCCTGATCGAGGGGATCTTCAAGAACCACGGCATGTACACGTATGAAAAGCAGGGAGGGTCCTATATCCTGGTCAGCGGGAACGAGGGCGTATGGGCCATCGATGAGCACGGAGGCGTGCAGAAGCTGAGCGGGGAGCCGGTGAGCGACCTGTGCATGTATGACGTGGACCGTGACGGGATGGACGAGATGGTGTGCATCGCGCCCTTCCACGGGGACCATATGAATGTGTTCAAGAAGGAGAAGACCGGCTGGAGCTGCACCGCGGACGAGCCGATCCGGTTCGGCCACGCGATCTGGAGCGGGATGTGCGGAGGAGCGCCGGTGATCCTGTCCTGCAGTCGTGACGGGGACAAATGCACCCGCCTGTACCGCCCGGCGTGGGAAGGCGAAGAGCTGCGGATGGAGACCCTGGATGTGGATGAGGGAGTGGGAGCTTCCAATATCTATGTGGAGGAGAAGAAGGGAGTCGTAGTGCT
>CAJFHG010000050.1 GCA_904379015.1 Candidatus Paralachnospira caecorum
TTGAATAAGACCCTTAAGTTGCCGATTCGTTGCCAGAACTTAAACAAATTTGCTTGCAAGTACCGGTTTTACTGGCTTTCTGAAGGGGGCCCCTTATTCGAACTCAATCGTTCCCGGCGGTTTACTGGTCAGATCATACAGTACCCGGTTCACTCCCTTTACTTCATTGACAATTCTGCTTGCCACATGGGTAAGTACTGAAAAAGGAATCTCCGACACATCTGCCGTCATGAAATCACTCGTATTCACTGCCCGAAGCGCCACTGCGTAGTCATAGGTCCGGCCGTCACCCATAACGCCTACCGAGCGCATATTGGTCAGAGCTGCGAAATACTGTCCCAGGCCTTTATCCAGACCGGCTTTTGCAATTTCCTCTCTGTAAATGGCATCTGCCTCCTGCACAATATGGACTTTTTCAGCAGTAACCTCTCCAATGATCCGGATGCCCAGGCCGGGGCCGGGGAACGGCTGACGGTATACGAGGTACTCCGGAATGCCCAGCTCAAGGCCGGCCCTGCGCACTTCGTCTTTGAAAAGCAGACGGAGCGGTTCAATGATCTCCTTGAAATCCACTACGTCGGGAAGACCGCCTACATTATGATGAGACTTGATCACCGCGGATTTTCCGAGGCCGCTTTCGATCACGTCAGGATAAATGGTTCCCTGCACCAGATAATCCACCGCACCAATTTTTTTCGCTTCCTCCTCAAAAACCCGGATGAATTCTTCCCCGATGATTTTCCGCTTCTGCTCTGGTTCTGTCACACCCTTCAGCTTTTTGTAATAGCGCTCCTGAGCGTTGACACGGATGAAGTTCAGCTCGTAAGGACCGTCAGGACCGAAAACAGCTTCCACCTCATCCCCCTCATTTTTTCTGAGAAGGCCGTGATCCACAAACACGCAGGTCAGCTGTTTTCCGATGGCTTTTGAGAGCAATACGGCAGCCACGGAAGAATCCACGCCGCCGGAAAGAGCGCAGAGCACTTTGCCGTCTCCGATTTTTTCCCGCAGCTCTCCAATCGTTGTCTCCACAAAGGAATCCATTTTCCAGTCGCCGCTGCAGCCGCAGACCTGATAAACAAAATTGGAAAGCATTTTCATGCCCTCCTGCGTGTGCATGACCTCAGGATGGAACTGCACCGCATACAGTCCTTTTTCCGGGCACTCCATGGCCGCCACGGGGCATACCGGCGTATGCGCGGTGATCCGGAAGCCTTCCGGAACCGCGGAAATATAATCCGTATGGCTCATCCAGCAGATCGTTTTCGGCAATACATTCTGAAACAGAACCGAATCCGTTTCCACATCCACTTCCGTTTTTCCGTATTCACTGACAGGAGCCGTCTCCACTTTTCCGCCCAGCATATACGCCAGAAGCTGAGAGCCATAACAAATACCGAGGATCGGGATCCCAAGCTCGAAAATCGCTTTGTCGCACCGGGGAGAATCCTCACCGTACACGCTGTTCGGCCCGCCGGTAAATATAATGCCCTTCGGGTTCATGGCCTTTATTTTATCCAGGCTCATCGTATAAGGGTGCACCTCGCAGTAAACATTGCATTCCCGGACTCTTCTGGCGATCAGCTGGTTATACTGACCGCCAAAATCCAGAACAATCATCATCTCTTTTTCCACCAAGATTTCCTCCTGCCCATTTTATCTTTTATCCTGAGTTAAAACTTTTCCCCGCAGTCGGGACAATAAAGAAGCTCTGCATCCACCCGGGCATGGCATACGGGACACTCTTTTTCCGCTTTCTCTGCCCCGTCCTCCCCGTTCTTCTGCTCTTCCGCGCTCTCCTCCGGCTCCGGCCGTTCTTCCTTCACCAGCACTTCGTTTTCCGCGCCGCATTTTCCGCAGAACCGGTCTTCATTCGGCATAAGCGCGCCGCAGTTTACACAGCGCTTCTGATTTCTTAAAATCTGCCGGTCCTTTGCAAGAGAATCCAGCCTGTCAATACTTTCCTTCACATCCGCGGCATATACGGCATACTGCTCCGGCATGTCATCCGCGTGATCCGCATAATAAGCCTTTCCAAGAGCAGCATAAGCTTTTCTCAGCTTTGTCTCCTCCTGGGAAATCTGAAAACTCAGCTTTGTCGCCCCCGCGACTTCCTTCGTTTTGCTGCTGACCAGCTTTCCTGCGTTGGCAACTGTTTCGCCCAATGTATCAAAAAAATCCATGCGAAATTCCTCCTTTCCGGTCTGTTCTGTTTTCCGCAAATCCGATCTTTGCCTCCAATACTGTCCGATTTTTCCGACAGCAAGGCAAAAATCCTCACTTTCATTATAAAATTACACCTGTCAAATGTCAATCCGCGCCGTCTGCGGAACCTATGCCGTTTTATGCTCTCACCCGGATCCACAGCCAGCTCCCCATCCGGTCTCAGATACCTTCCAGATGATGGGCGTCATTCAGAACCCTGAGAATGCACCGGTCCTCTTCAATATCGATCACGGTAAGCGAGGTATTATCCAGTTCAATGCACCGGTAGAGACGTGAAGTCATATCCATCAGATAAAAAATTGCCAGCTTCAGAATTCCTCCGTGGGCCACCACCACTACCGTTTTGTCCGTGTGGCGGTACAATTCCTTGATGTCTTCCAGCGCGGCGCCGACCCGCAGCTTTGCCCTGTTCAAAGTTCCTTCTCCGGGCATTGGATAATGAAACGGCTCAATACGGTACCGGGTAAAGGCCTCACCGAACTTTTCTTCATTCACTTCCTTCGTATTCCCGTCCCACTCGCCGAAATCCAGCTCTTTCAGCCCGTCAGCCTTCTGGATCGGAAGTCCTTTCACCCTGGCAATTGCCGCAGCTGTGTCATAAGCCCGCTGCAGCGGTGAAGAGTAAACGGCATCCACCGGAATAGAAGCAAACCGTCTGCCCAGTGCCTCTGCCTGCGCCCGGCCGCGGTCAGACAGGGGAATATCTGTCTGTCCCTGATATCTGCCGCTCACATTCCACTCCGTTTCTCCGTGTCTGATCAATATCAATCTCATCTGTCGTTCTCCTTCCCGCACAGTTTCCAATGCGGAGATCCTCTGTCAGTCCCGCGGTCATCGCCTGTTTCCCGCCTGCGCGAAAGAAATCACCGGCAGCCTGTCCGCTCTGTCATACATATTCCAGATACTTTTTCACATATTTGCCTGTGTAGGACCGGGGATTCTCCGCAACCTCCTCCGGCGTTCCTTCGGCAATGACAGTTCCGCCGCCGTCTCCGCCCTCCGGCCCCATGTCGATCAGATAATCTGCCGTCTTGATCACGTCCAGATTATGCTCGATCACCACAACAGTATTACCATTTTCGCATAAACGCTGTAAAATTTCAACCAGCTTGTGCACATCCGCGAAATGAAGCCCTGTCGTAGGCTCATCCAGAATATAAATGGTCCGCCCCGTATCCCGCTTTGACAGCTCCGCGGCCAGCTTGATCCTCTGGGCCTCGCCTCCGGAAAGCGTCGTTGACGGCTGCCCCAGTTTAATATAGGAGAGGCCGACATCATACAGCGTTTCAATCTTCCGCCTGATGGCAGGGAGATGCTCGAAAAATTTCAATGCCTCTTCCACTGTCATATCAAGAACATCATAAATGCTTTTCCCCTTGTATTTGACCTCCAGTGTTTCTCTGTTATACCGTTTTCCGCCGCAGACCTCACAGGGCACATAAACATCCGGCAGGAAATGCATCTCAATCTTCAGAATACCGTCTCCGCCGCAGGCTTCACACCGCCCGCCCTTCACGTTAAAACTGAACCGTCCCTTCTGATATCCCCTCGCTTTCGCGTCCGCCGTCGACGCAAACAGCTCGCGGATGGTATCAAAAACACCCGTATAAGTAGCCGGATTAGAGCGGGGCGTCCGGCCGATGGGTGACTGATCAATGGCAATAACCTTATCCAGCTGCTCCACGCCTTCAATGGATTTATGCTTGCCGGGAATCAGCCGCGCTCTGTTCAGCTTTCTCGCAAGCGCCTTATAAAGGATCTCATTGACCAGAGAAGACTTGCCGGAACCGGACACTCCGGTCACGCAGGTAAAAACGCCCAGCGGTACCTTTACATTGATATGCTTCAGATTATTCTCAGCAGCTCCTTTCACCGTCAGAAAACCCGTGGGCTTTCTTCTCTGCTGAGGCACAGGAATTTTAAGCCGGCCGCTCAGATAGGCACCGGTAATAGACCGTTCACAGGCCATAATATCTTCAGCCGTTCCCACAGCCACCACTTCTCCGCCATGTTCTCCCGCGCCCGGTCCGATATCCACAATACAGTCGGCAGCCCTCATGGTATCCTCATCATGCTCCACCACCAATACACTGTTTCCAAGATCCCGCAGATGAATGAGCGTCTTCAGAAGCTTGTCATTATCCCGCTGATGAAGTCCGATACTTGGCTCGTCCAGAATATAGGCCACTCCTACCAGACCGGATCCGATCTGCGTGGCAAGACGGATCCTCTGCGCCTCTCCCCCCGAAAGCGTTGCCGTAGCCCTGGCCAGGGAAAGATAATCCAGTCCCACATCCACCAGAAATCCCACTCTGGCGCGGATTTCCTTCAGAATCAGTCCGCCGATGGCCAGCTGCCCCGGTGTCAGCTGTTCATCCAGACTATTCATGAACTTCTGCAGATTTCCGATAGAAAGAGATGTAACCTCAAAAATGTTTTTGTCACAGACCGTGACCGCCAGAGAGCTCTTTTTCAGCCTGCGGCCTCCGCAGACCTTGCAGGGTGTGATCCGCATAAACGTTTCAAACTCTGCTTTTGACGTTTCGGAAGAGGTCTCCCGGTAGCGCCGCTCCACGCTTCTGATCAGTCCCTCAAAGGCCACATCATAGATTCCTTCTCCGCGCTGTCCTCTGTAATGGACCTTAACCTTTCTGCCTCCTGTTCCGAAAATCAGGATATCATGGATCTCCTTTGGATAATCCTGAAAAGGCGTATCCAGATCAAAATCATATTCTTCGCACAGCGCTTCCAGAATGGCTCTGCTGAAACTGCCCTTTGTGGTGCAGGACTGCCACCCGCAGACCGTGATGGCTCCCTGATTGATGCTGAGGCTTTTGTCCGGGATCATCAGATCTTCATCAAATTCCATTTTATATCCCAGTCCCGCGCATTCCGGACAGGCTCCGAAGGGATTGTTGAATGAAAAGCTTCTCGGCTCCACTTCTTCAATACTGATCCCGCAGTCAGGACAGGAAAAGCTCTGGCTGAAAGTGAGCGTTTCTCCGTCCGTGATATCCACCAGCATCAGTCCCTCCGACAGCTGCATTGCCGTCTCGATAGAATCTGTCAGGCGTTTTTCAATGCCCGGCTTTACCACCAGACGATCCACCACAATCTCAATATTGTGCTTGATGTTTTTGTCGAGGCTGATCTCCTCCGAAAGCTCATAAAGGCTGCCGTCAACGCGAACCCTCACAAAGCCGCTTCTCTTTGCCTGGTCAAGCACTTTTTCGTGGCGTCCCTTTCTTCCCCGCACAACCGGCGCCAGCAGCTGGATCTTGCTCCGTTCCGGAAGCGTCATGATCTGATCAACCATCTGATCCACAGTCTGCTTTTTGATTTCCCGTCCGCATTTTGGACAATGGGGAATTCCGATCCGCGCATAAAGCAGGCGGAAATAATCATAAATTTCCGTCACGGTCCCCACCGTGGAGCGCGGGTTCCGGTTGGTTGATTTCTGATCGATGGAAATGGCCGGCGAAAGTCCCTCAATGCTTTCCACATCCGGTTTTTCCATCTGTCCCAGGAACTGCCGGGCATAGGAAGAAAGCGACTCCATATAGCGCCGCTGTCCCTCCGCGTAAATCGTATCAAACGCCAGAGAGGATTTTCCGGAACCGGAAAGTCCGGTCAGCACCACAAAGCGATCTCTTGGAATATCCACCGATATATTTTTCAGATTATGCTCATTGGCGCCCCTGATCCTGATGTACTGTTTTTTGGTCATATCATTCATTGCATTTCATCCTCGCAGTCTGTCTTCAGCCCGTTTTCTTCTGGCCTGTCCTGTATTGTTACCTCGCCTGTTTCCAGTATTCTCAGCAGCCGCGTGCTTCATGTTTCCCTGGAATAAAGCTGCTTTTTCAGAAGCATCATCTGGTCTCTCAGTTCTGCTGCCTGCTCAAAATCAAGTTCCGCCGCAGCTTTCATCATCTTCTTCTGAACCTCTCCGATCAGCTTTCCAAGCTCCTGATCGCTCATGGACTCCGGATCCTTTTCAAGCTTCAGGCCTCTGGCCTTCTTTTCCTCCGGCTTTGAAATACTGATCAGGTCCCTTACCGCCTTTTTGATCGATGTGGGCGTGATGCCGTGTGCCTCATTATACGCCTGCTGGATCTTCCGGCGCCGTTCCGTTTCCTCTATAGCAGCCCGCATGGAATCAGTCATGGTATCCGCGTACATGATCACATGCCCGTCCGCGTTTCTCGCGGCCCGTCCTATCGTCTGGATCATGGATGTTTCAGAACGGAGGAATCCCTCCTTGTCCGCGTCCAGTATTGCCACCAGTCCAATTTCCGGGATATCCAGTCCTTCTCTCAGCAGATTGATCCCCACCAGCACATCAAAGAGATCCAGCCGCATATCGCGGATAATTTCACTCCGCTCCAGCGTATCAATGTCTGAATGCAGATATTTGACGCGGATTCCCACCTCCCGCATATAGTCGGTCAGATCCTCCGCCATCCGCTTTGTCAGGGTCGTCACCAGCACCTTCTGCTTTTTTTCTACCTCTTTGTTGACCTCAGAAACCAAATCATCAATCTGGCCTTCCACCGGGCGCACCTCCACCCGGGGATCCAGAAGACCGGTCGGCCGGATGATCTGTTCCGCCCGCAGGAGCTCATGGTCTGCCTCATAAGGCCCCGGCGTGGCTGACACAAACAGAATCTGATCGATCCGTTCCTCAAATTCCTGGAAATTCAAAGGACGGTTATCCAGAGCCGACGGAAGGCGGAAGCCATATTCCACCAGCGTCATCTTTCTGGAACGGTCTCCCGCGTACATGCCTCTGATCTGCGGCACAGTCATATGGGATTCATCTATAATGATCAGAAAATCATCCGGAAAATAATCAAACAGCGTGCAGGGCGGCTGTCCCGGCTCCTGTCCTGTCAAATGACGGGAATAGTTCTCAATGCCGGAACAGAATCCCGTTTCCCGCATCATTTCAATATCAAAATTGGTTCTTTCTGAAATCCGCTGCGCTTCCAGCAGCTTGTCCTCACTCCGGAAATACTCAACCCGCTCCTTCAGCTCCTCCGCAATCGTTTCTGTGGCCCGCAGCAGCTTGTCCCTGGGCACCACGTAATGAGACGCCGGGAACACCGCAATGTGCTCCAGCCTGCTCCGCACTTCTCCCGTCAGCGGGTCGATCTCCGTGATCCGGTCCACTTCATCTCCGAAAAATTCCACCCGGTAAGCAGTTCCCTCACTGTAAGCCGGATAAATTTCCAGCACATCCCCGCGGACCCGGAACGATCCTCTCCGAAAATCCATGTCGTTTCTTGTATACTGTATATCAATCAATTTTCTCACCACATCATCCCGTTCCCGCTCCATACCCGGGCGCAGTGAAATCACCATATTTTTATAATCGATCGGGCTGCCCAGGCCGTAAATACAGGAAACAGATGAAATGATGATCACGTCGCTCCGCTCCGACAGCGCTGCTGTGGCCGAATGCCTCAGTTTGTCGATCTCATCATTGATGGAAGAGTCCTTTTCAATATACGTATCGGTAGACGGCACATAGGCCTCCGGCTGATAATAATCGTAATAGGAGACAAAATATTCCACTGCGTTATCAGGGAACATCTCCTTGAATTCTCCGTACAACTGAGCGGCCAGTGTTTTATTATGGGCGATGACCAGTGTGGGTTTCTGCAACTGCTCGATCACGTTGGCCATCGTAAACGTCTTT
>CAJFHG010000051.1 GCA_904379015.1 Candidatus Paralachnospira caecorum
CAGTAGTCACCGATTATTATCTGTAGTTATAATACTACTTTTTTCAAATAAGGGTGGTTTTGATTTTTTTGTTGGGTTGCGGACGTAGTCTGCGGTATGGTATACTGAACATGGCATAAATCTCCTTTGTAAAGATGGTTTCTAGTCAATTCCATTATACCAGACGGAACAGGTTTATGCCTTTTATTGGCTGAAATATTGAATTTTCAAGGTTCAACACACCGTATTGGTGTGGGAAGTTTTAGTAACTGTTTGATAACAAGCCTGGTAGTATAGAGATTCCGAAAGTGAACTACATCGCAGTCCGGGGAAAAGGCACTCCCAACGAGGAAAACGGGGAGTATAAAAACTCCATCAGAAGGAGGACCATTATGCCAAAAGAAGTAAACGCCCAGGATACCACAAGAGCCGCGGCCTATGAACTTTGGATGAAAGCGCCGAATCCTATGGTAACTTTTTTCAAGACCTTTGATGTGACCAATCTGATCAGGGTCAGCAGGAGAAGAAAGCTGAAATTCAATATGCTGCTTGATTATTGTATCGGCAGGGCCGCCATAAAGATAAAGGAGTTTTATATTCTTCCCGTGGGCGATAAGCTCATACAGTATGACACAATCGCGGTAAACACGATTGTTAAAAACAGCGAGGGCGAAGTCAGCTCCTGCGATCTCTCGTATCACGCCGATCTCCATCAATTCAATGAGGAGTATTTGAACTATACGGCTCAGGTCGCCGCAGGCTGTCAGGACAGGGATCTGTCCGAAAACAGCATGGTCATCGGCACATCCGCTATCACAGATACGGAAATCGATGGAGCCGTCGGCATGAACAGCGGTATTTTCAATAATCCGTTCATCATTTGGGGCAGATACAAGAAGAAATGGTTTCGCTATTACCTGCCTCTCTCTTTCCAGTTTCATCATACACAGATGGACGGCGCGCATGCAGGAGCATTTTTGAAAAACCTGCAGAATGAGATCAATCTGCTGAGATAAAAACCGCAGGACTTTCACGCTGCCGCCCTGCGGTTTTGATATTTTATTGGATATGATCATCTGAAGGAACGGGGAAAGAAAGGACAGCGGAAAATCCCCCTTGTTTTCCGTGGTCAAAGGATACGGTCCCTTTGTGAGCGGAAACAATCTGTCCGACGATCAAGAGCCCCAAACCGTGGCGCGGCCCGGCAGTTCCGCTGTCGCTCATCATATAGTGGGGCGCAGTCCTGAGTTCCTCTAACTTCTCATCTGTCACGCCTATGCCGTTATCTTCTACGATGATTTGATATTCCGTATCGCTTTTCCGGGCGCGCACCGAAATCCTGCAGCCATCCGGATTGTGAGTCTGTGAGTTGGTGATCAGGTTTCCGATGGCTCTTTTCAGCAATTCCTTATCTCCGTTTATGACACAGGCCGTCAGTGCCTCATCGGTGTCCCACTCAATCGGGTATTTTTCTTCCATGCCCAAATTGATAAAGTCGACCACGCTTTGCCTTGCGGCCGCTACGAGATTGACAGGCTTCGGATGGATCGGCTGCATATTATATTCTAACTTTGACGCAAGATTCAGGTCATTGATGAGGTTTTTCATTTTCATACTTTGCTGACGGATAATCCCTGCTTTTTTCCTTTCGCTCTCCGGCAGACTTTCATTGTCCTCAATCTGTCCGGCATATCCCATAACCATGGAAAGAGGCGTCCGGATGTCATGGGAGACACCGGAAATCCAGTTCGCCCTTGCTGTCTCTTTCCTTTGCAGATTTCGTTTCTGCCTCTGGAGAATATCCGATGTCTGATTGATCTTGGCGGCAAGACCGGATAGGAGCCCTTTCTCTCTGACATAAACAGGCTCGCCGGAAGGCAGCGCCTGTATGCCATTTGTAATCGGTTTGACGGATTTCAGCAGCTTGGAGTTGGCGATCATATAAATCAGGAAAATCAAAAAAACATTCATACCGATCACGGCAAGAAGCGTATAGGGAGCGTTCTTGATGAAATCATAATCCCAGCTGGGGGACATATGCTTCCAGAAGCGGTCTTTCGGATAACCGACGACAACCAGACCATTTTCCGCTTCTCCCGTATAAGTAGGGTATCCGTCAATATATCCCCGTGTGAAACGTGCGATATCAGAGGCCGTATAGCGCAGCGGAATGGTCTCCGGCAGATTTTCCGTATGCCATTTTACTTCTAAAGTATTGTTATCCATATAGATTGCCCAGGCATTTTCCCGTCTTAACCGCTCTGTCATATCGCCGGACAGGACATAGCCGGCTTCCGTCTCCTGTAAAGCTTCCGCAGTCTCCCTTGCAGTCGTATACGGACTGGCATTCGACATTTGGCTGGCAGAAATTACTACAAGAATGATAATGTTCAGAACAATGACCAATATCATGCTCAACAGCAGGATGCTGACAAACCGCCGGATCAGTTTCGTAATATCTTTCATATCATTTCCCCGCTAATACTAACTTGTAGCCTAAACCTTTTACGGTAATGAGGGATACGGGCTTTGACGGGTTTTCTTCGATTTTTTCCCGGATTCTGCGGATATGGGCCATCAGCGAGTTTTCATATCCGTAGGGGTTCTCTCCCCACGCAGCCTCACACAGCTGATCGATCGTTACAATTCTTCCCGCATTCCGGTAAAGGGCCTGCAGAATATCGTGTTCTTTCGCGGTCAGCGGAAAACGCGCGCTCTCTTTTATGACTTCCGCGCGGTCAAAGTCGATTTGGCTTCCGGAAAGCTGAACAATGGGATTTTCCCCTTTGTAGCAGCGCCGCAGAATGATTCCGATGCGCAGGGATAATTCTTTCGGCAGAAATGGTTTCACCATATAATCATCCGCGCCAAGTCCCAGGCCTGTCAGTTTATCCTCATCCTCCCCGCGGGCCGTTAAAAAAAGAACGGGGGCTTCCGTGAAAGTCCGCATTTGCTCAAACAGGGAAAAGCCGTTCCCGTCCGGCAGCATGACATCCAGAATGGCAAGATCCGGCTTCCACTCCTTACAAAGATGCAGAGCTTCGGATACCGTCCCGGCGGTTTTGATTGCCTTGAAACCGTCCTGCTCTAAAATCGATGTCACCATTTCCAGTAAATCAGCCTCATCGTCTGTGATGAGGATTTTTTTATGTTTCAGATAATCATACTCCATCATCCATCTCCTCCTTCTCTCCATTCTATCACATCATGGAAAAATATCGACGGTCATTCCCAAATGTAAGGTAATTGTAAGGCAGAGAGAAGGCTGGCGTAAGGCTGCGGCCTTATACTAAAGCAAATGAAGGAAGGGAGACGATTCAATATGAATATCATCGAAACTCATAATCTGACGAAAACCTATGGAGATTTCACAGCAGTATCCCATCTGAATCTTCATATTCGCAAAGGAAGCGTTTATGGCTTCTTAGGTCCCAACGGGGCGGGAAAGTCTACGACGATGAAACTGTTCCTCGGTCTTACACAGCCGACAGAGGGCAGCTTTCATATCGATGGAAAAACCTATCCGTCAGACCGGATTTCTATTTTGAAGGAAGTCGGTTCCTTTATTGAAGCCCCCGCCTTCTACGGGAATCTGACCGGAGAGGAAAATCTGGAGATCATCCGCAAAATCCTTGGCCTGCCCAAAAGCAGCGTTTCCGACGCCCTGGAGTTTGTCGGCCTGACACAGTTCCGCAGACGGCTCGCCAAAAAATATTCTCTGGGCATGAAACAGCGGCTGGGACTGGCCGGAGCGCTCATTGGAAGACCTCCTGTACTCATTCTGGATGAACCGACAAACGGCTTAGATCCGGTGGGCATTCACGAGATCCGCACCCTGATCCGTTCTCTTCCGCAGAAATATGACTGCACGGTACTGGTTTCTTCCCACCTGCTCCCCGAAGTAGAGCTGATGGCGGATGATATCGGGATTTTGAACCACGGGCGCCTTTTGTTTGAAGGAACAATGGATGACCTGAAAATAAGCGCCCGTACCGCCGGATTCCCGACAGACAATCTGGAAGACACGTTCCTTGCTATGATTGACGAAGACAATCAGCGAAGAGGAGGTACCGTATGAGTCTTGTCATAGAATCCAAAAAGCTGAGACGCACGGGTTATTTCCCCGCGTTTTTGTCGGGCAGCTTCCTCGCGGCCGCTTTTCCGGTTGTCTATATGATGGTAAAAGCGGAGGAACTGACTTCGCTCTCCGGAAATCCGCTGGAACTATTGATGTCCGCCAACTGGCAGATGATGGCGATGCTGAATATCCTCATTTCCATTTGCGGCGCCTGTATGATGTATCACACGGAGTATGCCGATAACGGGATGCAGAAAATGTCGGTGCTTCCGATCCGTCAGGAAAATCTGTTTTTCAGTAAATTTGTGATTGCCGCTCTGGTTTTGTCCGCTATGGTGGCCATCGAAACGGCAGTTTTAGCCGGCTGCGCTGAATACTGGTTTCCAGGCTATGTATCTGACCTGACAGAGATATTGCAGACCGCGGGCTTTCAAATTGTCGTTACACTGCCGACCGTCATGCTGATGCTGGTCATTGCGTCTGCCTGCAAGAATATGTGGGTCTCCCTCGGTATCGGCGTAATCCTTGTATTCACCCTTTCCATTTTCCCGCAGGACAATACCGCGCTGAGCCTGTTCCCATTTGCCTCTCCCTGTCAAACGCTCTCCGGGGCAGCGGCAAACAGCCGCACCGCATTATTCTTGACTGTCTGCGGGATCGAAACAGTTGTATTCGGTATCGGGGAAGTGCTTTATCTGAAAGTAAGGAGGTGCTTGGCATGAGTTTTGTATCATTGATCGGAGTAGAACTGAAAAAAATCCGTCGCTCTAAAATCCTGTTGATCTTGCTGATCCCCGTCATTATGATGTGGATTCCGGGTATCATCAATGCCGATATGAACTTCGATTTAAGGGGGATCCCCATCACTCCTGAAAACAACTTTTTCATTCAGGGCTTTATGGGCATGGTATGGTTTATGATTCCGGCGTCACTGGTGATCTGCACCGTGCTGCTGAACCAGACGGAACGCGCAGACAATGGGATTTTGAAAATGCTGTCCCTGCCGGTCAGCACGACCAGATTATGCCTTGCGAAGTTTACCGTTCTGCTGATGCTGGCGGCAGTGCAGATGATCCTGTCCATTGGGGCGTACTATATCTGCGCGGCAATCGCAGCGAACACACAGAACTATAACTTCGTCCTTGAGCCTCTGTATGTCTGCAAAATTGTATGCGGCCTGTATGCTGCCGCCATTCCAATGGCTGCTGTATACTGGGCGATTTCCACCGTCATTCCGTCTCCCATTTTTTCGGTCGGGATCGGTCTGGCTTCCATTGTCCCTTCCGTACTGATGATCAATACGAAAATCTGGTTTGTCTACCCGATGAGCTATCCGTTCTATCTGCTAATGGTAGCGTATGGAAGAGCCGCGGAAGGCGTTTATGAAACACAAATTGCCTGGCTGACCTGGCTGCCAGCTGCCGTGGGGATCACAATTTTAGCGCTTGTCATATCCTGTATTCGATTCGGCGCATCTGAAAGGAGATCAAAACAATGAAAAATAAAATTTTAACCGCCATTTCTGTCATCATGCTGTTTATCCCGTGGACGATCCTGCCTCTGCGCACCTTCGACTGGGCACTGAAGTCTCCGACAGCGGAAATTATGATCTGCTGCTACGCCGCCTTTATGATTTTTTCAGGTATCTTTTCGATCCTGGCTTATACCAGAGGCAGAGCAAAATCAAAGCTGATGCAGGTGTGTGTCGTCATCAACAGCATCTATGCGGTCGGCGCGATTGCGATCATCGCTATGCAGTGTCCATTCTGAATCCAGCGCTTTTGCCGGATTGCGCCGCCTTTGTCATCCTGATGCTGTCCGCTTCCACATGACAGCTGTAATATACAATCTGAACGCCTGCTCTTGCCGCTTCACGCATCGCCCGGCCAAATTCCGGCTGCGTATCATCGTTCGGAAGCACCAGATGAATGCCATTCATCTGGATCACAAAGGCGATGCTGCAGTGATACCCCTGTTTTGCCGCCGCAGCAAGTTCCTTCAGATGTTTTACGCCGCGTTCTGTCGGCGCGTCCGGAAACAGCCCGATCCCCGGCAGCCGGTCGGATGCGAGCGTACATCCTTTCACCTCTGTAAGATATTTCCCGCCGCCGCGTTCCATATAAAAATCAATTCGCGAGTCCCCGCAGGAAAATTCCGGCTTTACAAGATCATAATGCAGAGTTTCCAGCTGCTGCTTCATCAAAACATTCGGAGCCTGGCTGTCGATATTGACCCATTTCAGCTTTGGTTTATATACTGAGATCAGATCATAGGCTGTTGCGCGTTTTCCATGATCCGCTTTCTGCAGCGTCACTTTCGCTTCCGGAATCAGAAGTTCTCCCAGGCGGCCGGTATTCTTCACATGCACCATTTCAGACTGCCCATTGATCAAGACTTCCGCGACAAATCGATTGACCCTGCGCACGAATATCGCAGGGACTGTATTTTCATATAAAATCATCGGCTTTTGTTTGTTCATATCTCAGATTTACCTCTCTGATCGGACCGGTTTCCGGCCTGCAGCACATTTTCATAAGACTCTGCGCAGCACCGCTTCGGCCTCTTCACCCGCAGCAAACAAAATAATACGCTTCCGTAAATCAAGTATATCCCTGACAAAATGGTCTGTCAATCTCAAACACTGACCCGCGGTCCGGCCACATTCGCCACTTCATCAGCTGTGCCGGGCCGGCCTGCCGGACATTTTGCGAACATATTTTTGTAGAAATCGCCGCGGGGACCGTTGAACTCATCCAGCGCCAGGGGAGTTACAATGATGCCGGGCGAGATTGAATTGATCCGTGCTCCTTTTTCGCCCCACCTGACAGATTCCGCCATAACGCGCTTTTCATTGCAGCGTTTTGCCATCTGGTAGGCGTGAAGGGTATCTTTGATGTTTTCCGGCTGAAGAATCTCCAGTTTCAGCAGTTCCCCGGCAGGCGTACAGGCCAGCTGCTCGTCCTCCGCCGGCGTCAGGGCGGGCATACGATGACCGGACTGACTGGAAATGGTCACGCCCACGCCGCCGGGAGCGATAATCTTCCCCACTTCTTCCAGCAATACAGCCGTGCCGTACAGATCTACCTTCAGAATCGCTTCAACGGGCGCCTGACTGGGGGAAACACCGGCAGCGTTCACCAGCATCGTAACAGGTCCGTAATTCTGGGCTTCTGCAATCATTGCCTGGATCGATTCCCGTGATGAAAGATCCATTTGCATCGCCGCAATATCGAATCCGGCTTGATTCATCGTGTTGGATATCGCCTCAGCGTTCTCCGTTTTCTTATCTCCAATGACAATTTTCATTCCATAGCCCATTCGCCGTGCAATGGCCATGCCAATCTGTCCGGCGCCAGTTAAAATCATAACATTTTTCATGTAAACAACCTCTTTCTTATTTGATTCTGTCTTCCGTCTGTGATCATTCAAAAACGTGCCGCTGTCTTTACACCATCTTTCTGCCCCAGGTTTCTACCCTGCTGCGGGAATTGGCCGCTTCAGCTCCGTGAATGGAAAGACCGCTCTCCACGTTCGCTCCTTCAATTTCAGCGGCTTTATCACTGATCACTTTTACGAAATCATTACCAAACTGCTGCAGGGCGTTGACGATATCTACAATAAAGGCCCAGCCTTTTTCCGGTACATATACCGGTGTCTCATGTAACGCCGGCAGCACCGAAGGATCTACCGGTTCTATCCAGTCCTTTCTCGGATCACT
>CAJFHG010000052.1 GCA_904379015.1 Candidatus Paralachnospira caecorum
CTATATGATGGCGGCGCTGCCGGTGGACGACGCGGAGAAGTTCCAGATGTGGCTGCTGCAGGAGTTTGAGGACAACCATGAGACGGTGATGTTCGCGCCGGGAGGCGGGTTCTACAAGACGCCCGGAAAGGGAGTCAACGAGGTCCGGATCGCCTATGTGCTGAAGCAGGAGGACCTGGAGCGCGCCATGGAGCTCCTGGGAAAAGGCATCGAGGCATACCGCAGGGACGTGATGCATGTATAGAGACGATATGACCGGCCTTCCGGCGCCGGATCAGGAGATCCGGGTCGTTCCCGCCAACCACACCATGGAAGGCATGGCGTATATGATTCCGGACATCGTATTTTCCGAAGCCGGCGGGAAGCCGCTGAAGCTGCAGCTGCTCAGGCCCTGGCCCGGATATACGGAGGAGACCCGGAACCGGAAATATCCGCTGATCGTGTTCATACAGGGGAGCGCCTTTCGCTCCCCTGATCCCTGCAGGAAGATTCCCCAGCTGAGCATGTTTGCCCAGGCGGGGTACGTGGTGGCCTCTGTGACCCACCGGAGCAGCCTGGAGGGAAATCCCTTTCCGGCTTATCTTCAGGACGTGAAGACGGCGGTCCGTTTTCTGAGGGCCCATGGGGAGGAATATGATATTGACACGGCGCGGGTGGCCGCCTGGGGCTCCTCTTCCGGCGGAAATACGGCGCTTCTCCTGGGGTTTACAGGAGACGAGGAGCGGTATAAGACAGATGAATACCGGGAATATTCCGACGCGGTGAAGGCGGTCGTGGACTGTTTCGGACCGGCGGATATGAGCCGGAACCGAAGCAGGATCCTGAATGGCGAGGTGTTTGAGTACAGCGACAGTCTGAAGTGCCTGATCGGAGAACCGACAGAGCGGAATCTGGAACGGATCAAAGAGATGGATCCGGTCCGGCACCTGAAAAAAGGGAAAAAGGAGCCTCCTGTGCTGATCATGCACGGAGATCAGGATCCGGTGGTTCCCTTTGAACAGAGTGAACTTCTGTACAGAAGTTTGAGAGAGACGGGGACGGAGACTGTTCTGGTCCGGGTGGAAGGCGCTCCCCACGAACGTTCCTTCTGGAGCAGACAGGTACTGGACATCGTGAGAGAGTTTCTGGACAGTCATGTGTAATCGTGTATAATAAAAGTAGCCTTAAAAGAGAAGAGAAGGTATAAGAGATCAGTCAAAATCTTATGGGTGCGAGGCTGCCCGGAAAGGAGAAACGGTATGAAAATTGTAGTGCTGGACGGCTACACGGAGAATCCCGGCGATTTAAGCTGGGATGAACTGGGAAAGCTGGGAGATCTGACGGTATATGACAGGACGGCGGACGGCGATATTGTATCAAGGATCGGGGACGCCGAGCTGGTCATCACCAATAAAACGCCCATTTCCCGGGATACGCTGGAGAGGTGCCCTTCTGTCCGTTATATTGGAGTCCTGGCGACAGGGTACAATGTTGTGGACACAGGAGCCGCAAAGGAAAAGGGGATTCCTGTGACCAATATTCCGGCCTACGGGACGGAGACTGTGGCCCAGTATGCCATTTCGCTGCTGCTGGAGATCTGCGGACATGTGGGGCATCACAGCGAGGCCGTGCACGGAGGCCGCTGGGAGAGCTGCGAGGATTTCTGCTTCTGGGATTTCCCCATGATCGAGCTTTGCGGGAAGACCATGGGGATTATCGGATACGGGAAGATCGGACAGGCTGTGGGCAGGATCGCCCAGGCCTTCGGCATGAAGGTACTGGCCTTCGCCAATCACAGAAGGCCGGAGCTGGAAAGTGAAACCTGCCGCTATACGGATCTGGAGGAGCTGCTGGAGAAATCCGATGTGATTTCGCTCCATTGCCCGCTCTTCCCGGATACGGAGGGAATCATCAACCGGGAAACGATCGCGAAAATGAAGGACGGCGTGATCATCATCAACAATTCCAGAGGACAGCTGATCGTAGAGCAGGATCTGGCGGACGCGCTGGAGAGCAGAAAGGTGCTGGCGGCAGGCGTGGATGTGGTGTCCACAGAGCCGATCAAAGGAGACAATCCGCTTCTGAAAGCGCCCAACTGCATCATAACGCCGCATATTTCCTGGGCGGCAAAAGAAGCCAGGGAAAGACTGATGAATATCGCGGTGGATAATGTGAAACAGTTCCTGGCAGGAACTCCGGTCAATGTGGTAAATCTGTAAATTCGGCCGGACTGCCGGAAAGACGAGACATCGCGGACCTTTGGTCCGCGCGGGTCCGCCGCCATGGGGAGCGGCGGCGGGCAGCAAGCAGAGAAACAAAGGGTGTAGTGATTAAAATGGGGGAATACTGATGGCAAATAAAGCGAAGGAGCTGTTAAAGCAGGGAAAACTGGCCCTGGGCGGCTGGGAAAGTCTGAATAATGCAGGCGCCGCCGAGGTGATGGCGAGAGCGGGATTTGACTGGGTCGCGGCGGATGTGGAGCATGCCGCCCATTCTGTACAGGATTTTGCCTATATGGCGACAGCTGTGAAGGCGCAGGGGTGCGTGCCGCTCGCGAGAGTGTTTGACAAGAATATGCGTTCCATCCGCAGGATCCTGGACGCGGGCGCCATGGGCGTGATCGTTCCCATGATCCGGACAGCGGAGGATGCCAGAGAGGTGGTCCGGGCCGCGAAGTTCCCGCCTCTCGGAGCGCGGGGGGCCGGCGCGGGTCCCTTCTGCGGCTACGGCATCACCCTTGACGAGTCTGTCCGGTCGGGAAATGACGATACGCTGGTCATGGTGATGGTGGAAACAAAGGAAGCAGTGGAGAATATCGATGAGATCATGTCCATTGACGGCATCGACGGCATGTTCCTGGGACCCTTTGATCTTTCCTGTTCCTATGGGTTCGGCGGGGATATTACCAATCCGGTGGTAGCCGACGCCATGGTAAAGGCCAGGGAAGTATGCAGGAAATACGGGAAGGCTGCCGGAATGCATGTGATCCCCAATGATACGGCCATTCTCTCAGATGCCATTGAGAAGGGATTTACATTTCTGGCGCTGTCCTTTGATTCCAACTTTATTTATCTGGGATCAAAAGGGATGCTGGAAACGGCCAGAAGGGCCGCTGAAAATCTGAAGGGACAGTAAAAAGACCGCGGAAAAGGCGGCATGGCGAAGGCTGTGCCGCCTTTTCCGACGCCGGGAAACCCTGGCGGCTTTTGATTTATGCCCCATGGGATTATTGATTCATGGGAAACACAAGAAACTCGTGTCGCTGAAAGAAAAACGAAATCGGAGAAAGGGAAAAAGTGAATATGACAGCCGTAAAAACCGCTGAAATGGAAAAATTATAAAAACTGCACAAAAAAATCAGGGAGAAAAGGTGGAAAACTCACAAAAACACCGAGAAGGCCATGTTTTTTTGAAAAAACAGTTGACAGCATTTGGCCAAAGTGCTATGATACAGACAACATAAGAAATGCAGTCGGAACAGTTTAGGAGAAGTACAGAAACACGAGTAACCAACAAAACTACAATGACGATTGCAGGGTATGTGATGCGAGGGAAGAGCTATGACAGTCAAGACTTACGAGAAACCCAAGCGAGTCACACGCAATGATGTAGCAAAGCTCGCGGGCGTTTCTCCGGCAGTGGTATCTTATGTGATCAATTCATCCAAGTATGTGAGTGAAGAAAAAACAGCCGCGGTGAAAAAGGCGATCAAGGAGCTTCAGTACCGGCCCAATATGCAGGCCAGAGGACTGAAAACGAACCGTTCCATGCAGATCGCTTTCGTATGCGACAATCTGAGAAACGACTGGCTGGAGGGAGCGGAGACGCTTTTGTTTGAAAAGGGATATTATGTATCCCACTGTTACAGCAAGGATGATGAGAATTTTATCCAGATGCTGATCTCCAGACAGTTTGACGGCGTATTCATGATGTCCAACCGTTTCTCCACAGCGCAGCTCAATGAGATCGCCGGAGCGGGGATTCCGATCGTGCTTTACAAAACACGAAACTATGGAAAGCTTGATCCGCATATTGTAACGGTGGCGCCCGATTACCGGGACGGCGTTGTCAAAAGCGTCAATTACCTGGCTGTGCGGGGGCATAAGAAAATCGCCCTGATCCCGCCGATCCGTTACAGGACGAAGGGACTGGAGGATGACGGCTTCCGTGTGAAGGCCTATGTGGAGACGATGAAGCAGAACGGCCTGGAGCTGCACGAGGAGTGGGTGTGCACGGAGACGGAATCGGTGGAGGAGATCCTTTCCAGTGTGTTCAATATGCTGACAAACGGCAGGAAAGAGCTGAGACCTACGGCCTTTGTGACAGGAAATGATTACACGGCTGTTCAGATCATGCAGTATGTCAAGAAAATGGGGCTGAGGATTCCGGAAGATGTGGCGATCGTAGGAGTGGACAATGTTTATCTGGCCACCGTTGTCACGCCGGCCCTCACGAGCGTGGATTTTTCCAAAGAAGAATTTTGCCAGAAGCTGGCGGACACCATGCTGAAGCTTGTGGATGGAGAGATTCCGGAGGGCGAATACATTAAGGTTTCTGTTGTAGTACGGGACAGCGCCTGAGAGCGCAGAACAGTATCAACGCAGAAGCCTGATTTTTCAGGCGGCAGAAACACGAGTAACTGCAAAAACGAAAATGTTGCAGAAGAAGATACAAAACAGAAAATATATCCAATTAAATTTGAGGAAATCCTGTTTTGCTTATCAGAAACACGAGTAACAAAAGCAAGAGGAAATTCCGCAGGGAACTGCGAGATTTTATAAAAGCATCAATAGCATCAATGTTTCTTAAAGACGATGAAAAAAGGAAGAGGAGAAAAATCAGATGCGTGAAAAAAAGGTTTATGAAGCGTGCCGCAGACTTTTGACGGTATGCTCCCACTGCAAAGAGGATGAGAACATCCTGATCGTAACCGATGAGACCAGCATGGATATGGGACTGGCGATCTGGGACGCAGCAGAAGAGTTCCACAACAAGACCATGGTGATGATGGAAACTCGCAAGATGCACGGCGAGGAGCCTACACCTCTGGTAGAAGCAGCAATGGTAAAAGCGGACGTAATTTTCCGTGCCACGACATTCTCTCTGTCTCACAGCATGGCTAAGAGAAGAGCTTGTGCGGCGGGCGCGAGAGACCTGAACTGCAATGATTATGATTATAAGATGCTGGAAAGCGGCGGCCTTTACAATGATTTTGAAGGACAGAGCAAGAGAGACTGCGATCAGATCGCCAAAGGATTTGAGGGTGGAGATCAGGTTCATGTGACGACCAAACTTGGGACTGATTACTACTGCAGTATCAAAGGTCACAAGATCTTCCCTCAGTATGCAATGAGCCTGAATCCCGGAGATTCTTCCTCACCGCCCGATGTAGAGTGCGCGACAGGCGCGATCCCCGGAACAGCTCACGGCAAGATTGTAGTTGACGGATCCATCACACATCCTTATCTGGGACTGCTGAAACAGCCGATCGTGGTTTACATCGAGAACAGCTTCTGCACAAAGGTAACAGGTCTGGTGGACGGCGTTGAGCAGGATACAGAAGAATCCAAGCTGTTTGAGAAGGCTCTGGCAGAAGGAGATCAGCTCAAAGGCGATACCCCCGGAATGTACAGGATCGGAGAACTGGCAGTGGGACTGAACCCCGCGGCTTCCCTGTGCGGCAGAATGCTTGAGGATGAAGGCTGCTACGGATATATGCACTGCGCCTTCGGCAACAACGAGACAGACAACCAGGATTTCATTCTTCATATCGATATGATGTTCTCCGGCGCTACCATGACAGTGGACGGAAAGACGATCCTGAAAGACGGCGTGGTTGTTTACGACTGATTCCATATTCAATAGGAAAGAACCTTTTAATTTGATCTGTAAGAAAGAAAGGAAATCGAAATGGCAGAGATTGATAACAAAGGCAAATTGATGCCGGAAGAGCTTACAAAATGGGTGCGCAGCCAGTACCTGCATCTTGAGAAGGATCCCATGACCGGTCAGGAGAGACTGTTCTTTGACAATTCCGGCGGATCCATGAGACTGAAATCGGTATCTGAGATCTTCCAGAAGGTAGACGACCTTCCCAACTGCGGCGGTCACGGCGGTGTTACATCCGATTACCTGGATTCCCTCCGCGTGCAGGCCTGCGACGACCTGAGCACGATGTTCAATGCGAAGGACGGCTGCATCGTAACTTCCATGACAGCTTCCATCATCGTATTTGACGTTTCCGAGGCGATCATCGAGAGCGTACCGGGAACAAACGTTGTCACCACAGCTCTTGAGCATCCTTCCGCTTATGACGGATGCGCGGCCGCGGCAAAGAAATTCGGAAAAGAGCTGCGTGTGGCTCAGACCGATCCCCGTACAGGATCCATTCCGGTGGAAAACATCCTGAAGCTGATCGACAAGGATACATGCCTTCTGTCCGTGATCATGACATCCAACATCACAGGCGCGATCCTTGATATTGAGACCATTGTCCGCGAAGCCAGAAAGATCAAACCGGATCTGTATATCGTATGTGACTCTGTACAGCATACGCCTCACGGAACCATCGATATGCAGGAAGCTCCTGTAGACGCAGTCAACTTCGCTCCTTACAAATTCGGCGGCATCCGCGGCCTGGGCGCCGGCTGGATCACCGAGAGAGTGATGAACCTGCCTCACAGAAAACTGATCGAAGAGAAGCAGAGCAACTGGGAGATGGGCGGATGCGCTCCCGCTATGTACGCAGGACTTTCCGCAATCTTCAATTACGTACTTGAAATCGGAAAATACTATCTGGGCGAAGGCGCAAGCCGCCGCGACCTGTACCTGAAGGGTATGGAAGCTATCATGCTCCACGAGAGAGCACTGCTTGCCAGAATGCTGTACGGTTCTGATGAGCAGCCCGGCCTTCTTTCCATGAAGGGTGTCCATGTAGCGGTTGAGATGGACAATCTGGCAGAGCGTGATCTGATCGTACCTCTGACCTTCGACGGAAAAGAGCCCGCGCAGGTATCCAGAATGTATGAGAAGAAGGGTGTTGTGGTTCATGAGAGATGTGATAATTCCCTGTACTCCGCGCGTCAGGTAAATTCCATCGGCGAGCACGGAATTGTCCGCGTGTCTCCTCTTCACTGCCATACATACGCGGAGATCGACAAGTTCCTGAAGATCACACAGGAGATCGTCGACGAGATCGCGGCAGGAAAGTAAGAAGCGCGGCATTCCTGAAGGAGAAGGATTCACATACGGCCGGGGAGGGCCGGCACTGTCCCGCCCCGGCCGCTTAATAACTTCTCGGAATCTCAATGAATGAGATTCCAACCGAAACTTGACAACTGAATATCGTGCAGGAAAAGAAATTTACGAGAAAAGGACATAAACATTGGACATAGCGGGTACTATGCCTTGAAAAATTCTATGGAGTCGTTTAAAATATCATTGTTAGGCGGGGAATCCTAATAATGATTCTTGAAATGCCTCGACAGATGGCATTTCCCAGGCGTCAAGATGTTGGAGCATCATGATGCCGTAGAGGCGGCAGTACCACATCTTCGTAGAGCGGTGCCTGCCGTCTTCTAATTTATAGTCCTCTTTCTCACGC
>CAJFHG010000053.1 GCA_904379015.1 Candidatus Paralachnospira caecorum
AGAAGGATTTTCTGCGCCTTTATGGAGAAATGGGAATTGTTCTCCTCTCCAGCAGAGCGCTTTGTCATAATATTGGCTTAATCAGCAGGCACTATTTAGATCATATTTATATCATATTTAGATCAGGATCTCTTCCAGCTTTCAGATGTATCCGTTGAGAAATGGAAGCAAAATCGGTCATCGGAAGGAAAGGGTGGATCGTCTCAAACTGGTAGTGGATCAATGAAGCCGGAATGCGAAGATTTACTTTTATGCGCCGGTTCATTTCAGTGAAATCTGATCGCCTTCTATCGTAATAGAATGTTCAAGAAGGCGCAGGGCGGAATCCAGGATTTCATTCATTGCCTTGCCTACGCGGCTTATGCCGCATTGTGATGCCAGTGAACGATATAATCCGCTTTTGTCAGCCATTATATTTTGTCTGAGGATTTCCAGCATGCCGGCGGCGAGTTCTTCGGGCGCGATCTGTTTGATCTCGCGTTTCAGATCGCCCGGTATCCGGAATTGAATTTCTTTGCGGTTGTCCAGATATAAGAATCCGTTTCTGCGGATGATCCCGTAGTGTTGGTATCCCTGCATTTGCTGTTCGTATGCCTGCCAGACGACTTTCGTGACTTTTTCACGGTCGAAGTACCAGACGATACGACGCAGGAGCAGTTCTTCAGAAAGCGGAGCCTCCACCTGAAGAATATCCCTGACAATTGCTTTAAAATCATTGTAATGATGCTGTTTGCATATTTCAAAGAAATCAGCTGTTTTGTAATATGGAAATTCAAAATGTTTTTCCGCAGCTGTCTCTTCAAAGGTTTCTGCCGGATGATATTCCACTGGTTCTGCTGCTGTTTGGGAAGGGCGATGAATGGCCTCAGCGGCGGCTTCTAAAAGTCTGCTCTGCTCAAACGTTTTATTTCGGAACCAGTCGGTAGACCAGATGCGGTAAAATTTCCAGCCCATGCGTTCCAGAATCTCCTGACGCAGGCGGTCCCGGTCGCGGGCATTCCTGGAGGAATGATAAGTTGCGCCGTCGCATTCGATTGCAAGCAGATAATCAGGAGTCCCCGGAATCTTTAAGCCGAGATCGATTTTAGATCCGGAGCATCCGATCCGTGTGTCAACAGAAAATCCCCTGGAACGCAGAAAGTCGCGTATTTCAAATTCTAATTCAAAATCTGACTGTTCGAAAGAACCTGTATCTGCAGGGTGGTCTGAAACCATATTGTTATGTTCGGCAAAGTTAAGATATTCCCGCAGGAGTCTTGCTCCTTCTGCGGATGTCCGCTTCAGGTCAATATCAGTATCATGCATGGAGGATACAAGCTGAACATTGCATTTTGCGCGGGTAACGGCGACATTCAGGCGCCGCTCGCCGCCGACGCGGTTCAGCGGACCAAAGTTGTGCAGCAGCCGTCCCTGTGAGTCGATGCCGTACGCAATGCTGAATATGATGGTATCACGTTCATCGCCCTGTACGGTTTCGAGGTTTTTGATAAAAAACGGTTCTTTTAAATCATTCTTGAAAAATGATTCTTTTTCCGGCGTGTTTTTCCGCCGCTCTGTCACAAGCTTGTCGATCAACTCCTGCTGAGCGACGCTGAAGGCAACAACGCCCAGACTCCGGTCCGGATATTTGTCAATGTTTTGATAAATCAGGTCGACAATGAATTCAGCCTCTTTCTGGTTGGTATGGGATTTCCGGTCAAAGATGCCGTCCACATGGTAATAATCCACGCCGATTCCTGGTCCGTCCGCTTTGGACGACGGAAATGTGACGAGGTCATTGTCGTAAAAATTTTTGTTGGAAAACGTAATAAGCTGTTCATAACGGCTGCGGTAGTGCCAGCGCAGACGAAGCTGCTGCATGGCGGTCGAACATAAATCCAGAATGGATTCAAAATCTGTTACGTCTCCTGTTTCTTCATCATCATTCTCGGTATCAATCGAGGCGTTGAAGAAATTGCTGGGCGGCATCTGTCTGGAATCTCCCACGACAATGAGCTGTCTGCCCCGATAGATCGCGCCGACTGCGTCCTGCGGAAAAATCTGCGAGGCCTCATCGAATATGACCACATCAAAATAAACGGAATCCGGCGCGAGAAATGTGCTCACACTCAGCGGCGACATCAGAAAGCAGGGCTTGATCCGCTGAACAAGCTCACCGGTTTCCGCCAGCAATGAACGGATACTTTTCTGTTTCCGCTTCTTTTCTCCTTCGCGGAGCAGGATTGCCAGCGCGCTGCCGGAAGCGATCATGTCAAGAGAAGGACGCCTGGAGGACAGCTCCGCGCGGATCCAGGCCTTGTTGATTTCAAACTGTTCAATATCCTTTTCGGCAAAAGTGCGGACTGCCTTGTCCTGGGAAATTCGGTTGAAGGAGGACAGAACCGGCGTTTCGGACAGGATAGAATCGATCCACTGAAAATAAAACTGCTTTCTGAAGGCGCCGACAATATGTCTGGGTTCTATGTTCTGGGAAATTGCAGTATTGATGTAGGAAACAGCCTGTTTGTCGTCCAGTCTGGAAAGCAGCGCTCTGAAATGACACCAGTTATCCAGTTTGTCCATGTCGTTCAGGCAGCTGTTCAGGCGCGTCAGTACCAGGCGGCCGTCTGCCGCGGGAATGTTGAGGATCGAGTCATCGAAGCAGGCAGAGGCATTTTGGATGGTTTCTTCACTGCAGACTGAGAGGGCGGTTTCCAAACGGTCGGCGTAGTCTGCGAAGAGAAGGCTTTCAGAAGTAAAGTCTGAAAACCCGCTCAGCGTTCCGAATGAAAACTCACTGTCCAGCAGAATTTGGAGGGCGGATATCTGTTCTGATATATAGTCCCAATCCGATTCGACCCCATGGTAAGCAGTGCCCAGAAATTCTCTGACCGGTGCCTCGGTCTCGTTGAATTCAGCGCTTTTTTGCTGATATTCGGCAAGGCATTCTGTCAAAGTGACAGCCTCGGCATAAGACGGTTTTTTCCCGTCCTTTCTGCACAGACGCAAATCACTGATGAGGCGGCGGTATTCAGAATTAAAAAGCCTGGAAAATGTTCCGCTGAATTGCCTTGTCAGCTTTTTATGGCACATCGCGCCGTCAGTTTTGTAAATATCGTCATCGAAAACAGCATCCAGTCTTGAACGGAGCGCAAGGATATCCTTACCCTGCGCCTGAAGCTGGTTCAGCGCGGAACAGACAGTGCTGAACCGTTCTCTGTTCAGAAGAGACGGTGTGACAAGCCTGGATGCGGCGGTAAATTCCAGAAACGTTTTCCAAAAACGGACATCTTCAATGCTGGCGCAGTGGATTTTGTATTTTTCAGAGATCTCCTGCGAAATCGGAAGCAGCGTCTGCAGCATCTGAGCGACGGCTTCAAAATGATGTTTTACCTCTGCTTTTGCCTGGTAGGTTGTGTCCTGATTGATGTAACCGTACCAGGGGTTTTTGCGGTAATCATATCCAATGGAAGGGATATAATCAACATACTGTTCTAAAAGAGCGGTGATTTCCGCCAAATACGTCTCGCTTCCCTCTGAAGTAAGGCGGGGGACGGCCCACTCTACATCCGGCGCGGACCGGAGACCGGAAAAGGATTCATACAACTGATATAAACTTTTTTCGATGACAGGGCGCTGCCTGTGAAGCTCAGACGCGTAGGCATTCAGCTGGTCCTCCGCTCTTTTCTTGGCTGCGATTTCATTGTTTGCCCGGGATGAGACCGCGCTTCTGCCGGAACGGAGTGTGCGGCAGATATCTGCGATTACGCCTTTTTTATTTGCTTTATGGCTGTGAAGCTCCAGGCAGAATTCTGAGAGGCCTGCCTGTTTCAGCTTGTCGTAAACCACATTCAAAGCTGCCAGTTTTTCAGAAACAAACAGTACCTTTTTTCCATCACTGAGGCATTCCGCGATGATGTTGGTGATTGTCTGGCTTTTGCCTGTTCCGGGAGGTCCCTGCAGAATAAAGCTTTTTCCGGATTTTGCCATTTTAATGGCTTCGATCTGGCTGGAGTCCGCGTCTACCACGCTGTGCAGCTCGATCAGCGGATCGGAAACAGGAGAAGCGGCCGGAGCCTCTTCCTCTGTGCTGCAGGAATCCATGGGTTCTCCGAGCAGCCGGCGGATATTCTGATTGGCAAGAATCGCGGAGGCATTATCCTTCAGATCACGGTACATGTTGATCTTCAGGAACGAAAAAATGCCGATTTTGCACTCGGAAGATACCGTCCAGCGCAGTCCGGCGACAAGGTGTTGGATCTGGTCAAGATAAGCGGTTAAGCCTTCGTCATTGTACTCCGGGAGTCTGATCCCGTATTCTGCGTCCAGTTTATAGGAGAAGGTCGGATTGACGATGATGTCATCCTCTGCTGATCTGATATAATACGGTTCTGCTGCGGATGACTGCTCCAGCTGGACTGGCACAAGCAGGACCGGCGCGCGGTAGGTGAAGTCTGATGAGACGCTTTCTTTCCAGTGAATAAAACCAAACACCATGTATGCGACATTTACGCCGGTTTCATCGATGAATTCCCGGGCTTTTTTGTCGATCTTTTTAATGGCTGTGAGTGGATTGGAAGCTGCGTTATATAACAGGATCTGACTCTGCCGTTTCAGCTGGCCGGAATATCTGGCCAGGAACGCTGCTTTTGCGTCCGGCGCTTTCGTTTCCGCGTCTTCGGACTGCTCTGTCTGCGGCTGCTCCGAGGGCGCAGGCTGATCTGCGTCACCGCCTTCCGGGATGTCGGGATCGAATACCTCGAAAGAGGCCGTCCCGTCGATCTTATTGAACAGCGCGTCAGAGGAGGGCAGAAGGACCTCTGCGGTTGAAGCCTTTGTGTCTTTGAAATTGATCAGATTGTTGCGCTTGCCGGTATCCAGAAGCAAGTCAGCCCATTTGTCCAGCTTTTTCGTATCCACTGCTTATAGCCTCCACAATTTTGATTGTTTGATTGCCGTATCCCCGCTGTTTCCGCGTATGAATTTACTTTATCATGAAGGCAGAAGGGGGTCAAGCCTGCGTGCCGGGACGGCGGCGCAAATCGTAAAAATGATTGGTGATCCGCTGATTTTGGATTATAATGAATGATATCGGCCGCATCATGATGCTGGACAGGAAACAGCGGGGCGGCCGGACAGGATAAGAGAATGAGGTGCTTCATATGAGATTATTTATTGCGATCCAGTTGTCGGAGGAGATCAGGAAAACGCTGGTGGCTTTTATGCATGAGCTGAAAAAGCAGGGAGTGGAAGGCAATTATGTTCCCGCCCAGAATCTGCATATGACGCTGGCTTTTATTGGGGAATATGAGGATCCTGCCAGGGTGAAGGAAATCCTGGAGAAGGTTCCTTTTTCAGAATTCAGGCTGACTCTGTCTGATACCGGTCATTTCGGAAATATTCTGTGGGCGGGCGTCAAAGGAAATCAGAAATTAAAGGCTTATGTAAAGGAACTGCGGGCGGCTCTGACCGCGGGCGGCATTCCATGCGACGGGGAAAAGTTTGTGCCCCATATCACTCTGGTCCGGAAGGCTTCCGCCAAAAAACCCTGGCATGGGTCTCTGCCGAAGTCAGAAATGACAGTGAAAAGGGCGGCGCTTATGAAATCGGAGCAGAAAAATGGAAAGGTTGTTTATAAGGTGCTGTGATGGCGGGGGGAAATTGCGGAGATGAAAGCAATAAAATGGAAGAGCCCGAAACGAGTTGTCAAGGACTTTTTGATCAAATTCACGAAAAAGTCACAAATGAGCGTCTCTTTTTTGCCAGGACGAGTTTACTTTCCCCGGCGCATGGGATATAATATAAACAGAGATAAAGAAAACTTGAGTTCTAAAGAATAGAAAGGGTGACTTGTATGAACTTGGCGAAAATCTCTGCAAACGGTCAAATCACTGTGCCGGTAGAAATCAGACGGCAGCTTGGTCTAAAATCAGGCGATAAAATCCTGTTCCTCCAAAATCAAAATGGGGAGATTGTTGTCAGCAACGCCTCCGCTGCGGCCATCCGAAAAGCGCAGACGGCCTTTGCCGGAGCCGCTGAAGCGATGGGGGTATCCAGCGAGGATGATATTCAGGCGCTTGTAGATGAAGTGCGTTACGGAAAGGGACGGTAAAATGCGGATATTGGTAGATACAAACATCCTGTTTTCCGCATTGGTTTTTCCCCGTTCCAAACCTGCGCGGGCTTTGCTTTACATCGCAGATAATCACGAAATCGTCTTGTGTGACCGCAATATTGCGGAGTTGCGGGATATTCTCGGACGGAAAGCGCCAAAGTATCTCCCGGATGCGGAAGTGCTGCTGGCAGAGATGTCCTATGAGTTAATTCCTGCGGTAGACCATG
>CAJFHG010000054.1 GCA_904379015.1 Candidatus Paralachnospira caecorum
ATTAAATGTCTTGCTTCATTGTGTAACATAAATATCACCTCTACCTTAATCATAATACCTTTGTCAAATTTATGCGTTATTTATTTGGATTGCTATAATTATACTCATTGAAGCAAGTGTATGCAACAGTTTTAATATTACAGATAATTATGAAAAAAATGACTATTATATCAATTAACACGGGAAAAAATCGGGAAAAATTTTAAAAATATGCTTGACATTACGGGAATGGTATGCTATTATTTAACCATACCAAAGAAACACAAACAAATCCTTAAGACAAAAGAAACAGCAGAAGAATCTGACGAGAAAGGATTCGGGAAAACAAATCAGATGTAAAGAAATCTGATTTGGTAAAATCAATTTAATCAGACTGACTGAAGAAACTACTGGAGGATCAGCAAGACTGGATTGATGACAGAACTGACAGGAGGAAGCTGAAAAGCAGAAACTGATCAGCAGATCAAATAGATCGAGTCAAGGTGAGAATCGCAGCAGATGGATTCAGAAAGACTGGATTAGATGATAAGAATGTTTCTTCAGAACAAGAGAGACGTATTACAAGAACAGAAGATTTTTGTAAGGTCGTCAATGAAAGTCAAGAGGAGTTGTTGACCAGGAAAATGGAAAGGAGGAGATTCCACTGGACAGTGAAGCATCACGACAGAAAACTCAATATGATTCTCAGATGATGAACAATCCTGTTGGGATCGGCCTTCATTATATAGAGAATATATAAGAGAGATCAAAGTAGATATCGTAAGAATCCGAATCAGTACATGAAAATGTATAAGTCGAAGTGGTAACTCGGATCAGGTGTGATAATAAATATCTTTGAGAATCATAGAGTTTTCTGTTGGGAAACAGAAGAAAACAAATCAAAGTGCATGTAGAAGATGAGAAGAAACGTCAAGGTATTGGAAGTTGACGTCGAAGCATAGCCTATATACAATTTGAAAAAAGTAAAAGGCAGACAGGATTGAGATATCATATAATCATCCCTTCGATTGTAACAAAAAATGTGTAATCACTGTAAAAACAATTTCATAAAATAAACGATAAAAAAAGGGTATGAAAATACCCTTTTTTTACTGTTGTTTTTGACAAGGAAAATCGAGTATGCTACACTAATGATAGAGCGGCTGGCGGTGTATACTGGCTATTAATAATATTCGAGGTGATACCGTGGACAAATATGAGTTGAGTATCAAGGAAGATAAAATCAGGAAACATGCGGAAAAGAAAGATTTTGCGACAGCAGCCAAGATTGCCGATACCATTGACTGGAGAAAAGTAAAGAATATCAAGATGCTGACGCTGGTTTCTCAGATCTATGAGAAAGTGAAAAATTATACAGAAGCGAAGAATGTGCTTTTGATCGCATATGAGCGGGTGCCTGTCGGCAGGAGGATGCTTTATAAGCTGACAGAGCTGTGCGTGAACGCGGGAAATCTTGATGAAGCGGAAGAGTTCTTTGAAGAGTTCCAGGAAATTGCCCCGAATGACATTGGTAAATTGATATTGGCTTATCAGATCGAGTCCGCCAGAGGAGAACCGATTGACAAGCTGATCACGATTCTGGAATTATATCGGAAGAATGAATTTGAAGAAAAATGGGCGTACGAACTGGCCTGCTTGTATCATAAGGCAGGACGGGCCAAGGAGTGCGTACAGTTATGCAATGAAATCATACTGTGGTTCAGTGTGGGCCCTTATGTGGATAAGGCAATGGAGCTGAAAATGCAGTATGAACCCCTGACGCCTGCGCAGCAGGAAAAAATGACAAACAAAAAGAAGTATGAAGCGCGGATCGAGGCTGTTAAAAAAGAGTTTGAGGCAGAAGACTCCCGGGAGGGAGCAGATGCCGGGACAGAAGAAAAAGAGCCGGATCTGAGCCGGGAGGCCAGGGAAGAGGCTGCTGCGACGATAGAACCGGAGGCAACGGAAGAAGCTGTGGTGGAGGAGACGGATGACGTCATTCTTCAGAACGCTCAGTTCCGCGAGATAGAGGCAAATCTGGCGCAGGCGGTCAGAGCGGCGGCGGAAGAAGCTGCCGGGGAGGAAACCGGATCTGTTCAGGATCAGCAGGATGGACTGGATCACTCCGGACAGAAGCTGGGACAGACACGGGAATTTCTGAACGAAGTGTCCGCTGCGCTGGCGGCATCTGTCAGTGCGGCAAGTGAAGACGGCGGGAAGGAAGAGGCCGGGCCGGGGAACGAAACGCCGGCAGAAGCAGAAACAGCGGCGGAGGAATCGGAAGAGACGGCGCAGCCGGCCGGTTCTGGCAGCGCGGAAGCTACAGACGAAGCGATGCCGGCTGATCAGGAGGACGAGTGGGAAGAAAAAGCTGCAGAAGAAACGGAGCTGAGGGCTGCGGAAGATGGTGAAGCAGAGTGGCAGCCGGAGGCGGAAGAGGCAGATATGACGGAAGAGGTGCAGACAGATATGAAAGAAAATGCCAGTCAATACGTGGAAATGCAGGAAAAAGAAGACGCGGCGCAGCAGGAATATGAATATGTTGACGTGCAGAGCGGACAGACTGATCAGGAGCCGGAAGCAGAAAACAGGATTACATGCGTGGTGGTGGATGAGGAGCCCAGCGCGGACCGGATTGCCCATGTGATCGAGAAGCTGAAGAAAACCCATGAAATCCTGAGGCTGCCGATGACACAGGCGGCGAAGATATCCGGAGTCAAGCTGAACGCAAAAGGAATCCATGCAACCCTTCGCAGACTGGAGGGCAGGGATCTGATCGTGGACAACGCCGCGGACATGTCGGCAGAGATCATAGATGAACTGGTGGAAACGCTGAAGAATCCGGCCTTGTCTATGGTGATTATGCTGGTGGATTCTCCGGCCCGCATGGATGATCTGCTGGTGGATCATCCGGAGCTTGATAAGCTTTGCGTTTATCTTCAGGATGAAAACCAGATGAGTCTTGATGATTTTGTTGCCTGCGCCAGGGAATATGCGGAATCCGAGGAGTGCGTCATAGATGAAATGGGTGGTCTGGCCCTGTATGCTGCGGCAGAGAGAATGAGAAATGACGGGGTTCAGCTGACGGAAGAGGAGGCCCGGAATCTGGTAGACGAAGCGATTGATAAGGCGGAGCACAGAGGGCTGAAGGGACTCTTCGGTTCCAGATATGATAAAAGAGGATATTTGATTTTGAAAGAACAGTTTTTTAAAAATCTGTAAGCGGGTGAGCGGATGAGTATTCGGTTGATTGCACTGGATCTTGACGGAACGCTGCTGACAACGGATAAGCGCCTGACAGAAAAAACGGTTGAGGTGCTTTCGCAGGCAGCGCTGCGGGGAATCTATATCGTACCGGCTACAGGACGGAGTATAACGGGTCTCGCACCGGAGGTGCGGGACTTGCCGTTTGTGCGGTACGTGATAACAGTAAACGGAGCGGCAGTCTGGGACATAAAAGAAAACAGGCTGATATCCCGTTGCGCGTTTTCGTCTGAACAGGCGGAAAAAATCTGGGATTTTATCGGGCAATACCATACGATGACGGATGCCTGCGTGGACGGCGTATCACGGATGGAGCCGGATTATTACAGGAAAGTGGACGAATATATGCCGGATGAGCCGAAACGGCGCATGATCCGTACCACCAGAGTGCCTACGGAACATCTCCGTTCCTGGATTACAGATCCTGAAAAGCATGTGGAGAAGTTCAATATTTTCTTTCCTGTAAAGCGGGAAGCGGATCGGATCCGGGCGCGGGAAGAACTGAGGAGATTTCCTTTTTTGGAGATCAGTTCTTCGCTGGGAAATAATCTGGAAATTAATCTGTCGGACGCGACGAAGGGCAGAGGCCTGGCCTCGCTGGCGGCACATCTGGGAGTGGACAGAACGCAGGTCATGGCCTGCGGAGACGGTGAAAATGACATTTCCATGCTCGTGGAAGCCGGGATCGGCGTAGCCATGGACAATGCGCCTGATTGTGTAAAGGAAAGCGCGGATGTGGTAACCCTTGGCAACGATCAGGACGGAGTGGCGTACGCCATTGAAAAATGGGGATTTTGTAATGGAAATTAATGTTGTATTTATAGCTGCGCTGCTGATATTGATTTTGTATATCGTGGCCGGAGGAATCAAAGGCTTTTTGAGAAGCAGTCTTTCTCTGATTGCCCTGATTCTGTCAGGGGTGATTGTGATGGCGGTCAACCCCTTTGTTACAGGATTTCTGAGAGATCATACGGGGCTGGATGAATGGATTTCCTCCAGGATTGAAAGCGCTGTGAGCGGCGGACTGGAAGCCGGAACGGATGCGGAATCGGACTCGGAAACAGATGGGACTGCGGTTGTGCTGGAAGAAGATCTGACCCTGCCTGTTGACGTGACGCTGCCTGACGGAACTTATCTGCCCGCGGGGACAGTGCTGCCTGCGGGTACGGCCCTGCCTGCAGGTCTGGACATCGGTCAGGTCAGAAACGAAATAGACAGCCAGCTGTCCGCCGCGCAGCAGAGCAAGATCATTGAAAATCTGCCTGTGCCGGAGAGCCTGAGAAATTCGCTGGAAGAAAATAATAATCCGGCAGTGTATCAGGAGCTGGGCGTGCAGGGCTTTACGGGATATCTGCAGAGCTTTATCGCCAATATCTGCCTGAGTATTATCGCTTATGTCATAACTTTTATTATAGTGTTTTTCGCGCTGCGGATTCTGACCATCGTGTTTAATCTTGTTGACAAGCTGCCGGTCATTCATGGCATTAACCATATTGCCGGGGCGTTGCTCGGAATTGTAAAGGGACTGCTGGTTCTGGAAATTCTCTTTTTGATACTGATTCCTTTTTCAGGCACTGCTTTCGGCCAGACCGTACTGGAACAGATCGGGAATAATGGGTTTTTGAGTCTGCTGTATCATAAGAATATATTGATTCAGCTTCTGATGAATGTGGTGGCGGGAAGTCTGTAGAGGGGGAATATGAGAGAAGGGTAATAATGCCTATTTTTCGCGGGTAAAATCTGTGAAAAATTTTGGGAAAGATATCCTTGACAAAAGGACTTTTTGTGTGCTATATTAAAAACCCACGGCGGGCAAGCGCATAAAGAACAGGTCTGGATTATGTGATATGCGTTCGGCTGATCGTGAAAAAGAATAAAAAAGTTGTTGACAAGAGACAGCGGATGTGATAAAGTATAGAAGTTGTCGCTAATGAGCAACAACAGAGCGAACCTTGATAATTGAACAGTATATTCCAACCCCTGAAAATTCTAAAAAGAAGTTTCAGAGAACAGATGCGAAAGCATCACCTTTAAGTAA
>CAJFHG010000055.1 GCA_904379015.1 Candidatus Paralachnospira caecorum
CAGAGCCCAGTTCGCCACGATCCTGCACCGGATGGCCGGGGAACTGACGGCGGCGTCGGGAAAGGAATTTCCTGATGTAGGATCCGGGGACTGGTATGTTCAGGCCGTCAGATGGGCCAGCCAGGAAGAGGTGGCGATCATCACCGGATATTCCAACGGCCTGTTCGGTCCCGCGGATCTGATCACCCGGGAGCAGCTGGCGGTGATGATGTTCCGATATGCGGCTTACATGGGGATTGACAACAGTGCCCGGACACCGATCGGCAGATATCTGGACGCGGACAAAGTGAGCGAATTCGCGGAGGAGGCCATTCAGTGGGCCGTGGCGGAGGGAATCCTGTCCGGAAAGTATGGGCAGACACAGCTGGATCCCCAGGGAACCGCCAGCCGCGCGGAGTGCGCGGTCATCATCAGAAGATTTATGGAGAAATACGGAGAATGAGAGTCAGGGGGACGGAAGAATGCTTTTATTCAGTGAGTATTTAAAAGAGCTGCTTCAGGCAAAAAGAATGACCATATCCGCCCTTTCGCGCCTTTCGGGAGTGGAGCGGACGGCCATTTCCAAAGCGCTGGCAGGTCAGCGGGTGCTGCCCTATGACGCGCTGAACGCGCTGATCTGTCATCTTCGCCTGACGCCGGGGGAGGAAAAACGCTTCCGTTCTTATTATGACGCTCAGTTTGAAAAAGAAGGAATCCGGCGTTCGCGGGAAGTGGTGGGAAAGCTTTTTTCAGACCTGGCCAGACTGGATTTTTCCAGGCCGGCCTTTGAAGAGACAACGCTTTTGCTGAGCCTGGAACAGTATGCGGGAGAGCGGTCCGTGTTTTCCGGCATGACCAATGTGCGTCCGCTTCTGCGGATGGCGATCTCGGAGGAGCTTGCCCGCCCCGATCCCCGGATCGAAATGATCATTCCGCCGTCGGATACGCTGATTCACGATGAACTGCTGGGCAGATATCTCAACGGGGCGATAGAGGCGAAGGTCAGCCAGATCATTACCTTTGACGCTTCGGGGACGGAGGAGGAGATCAATCTGCATAATCTGGCGGCATTCTGCAGAATCCTTCCGGTCTGCCTTCTGTCCGGGAGAAATTATCATCCTTACTATTATTACGAAAATGATGTTTCTGAGCGATACTCGGATCCGTTCCCGTATTTTCTTGTGACCGGGAGCAGCGTGGTCTGTCTCTCCGGGGACGGAGAACATGCCATGCTGCTGCGGCGGGAGGATCAGATCGCGTGTTATCACAGGCATTTTCAGATGTTATTGTCCCGCTGCTATGAACTGATCCAGTATACATCGGATCCACTGGAGATCCTCAGCGCGTATCAGAGATGCACGGAGCTGGATGGATTTTATATGGCCATGGATCAGCCCTGTTTCGGGCGGTTTTATTCAGATGAACTGATCCGTACTTATCTGCGCGGTGAACTGCCGTTTTTTGAGGATATTCTGGCGGCTGCCTGCAGTCGTTTCGCGCAGCTGCGGCAGGTGAAAAAATTTTACACTCTGTTTTCAGAATCAGGGCTGAAGCGTTTTATGGAAGAAGGGACGCTGGATGATTATCCGGTGTCCGTAGTAACGCCTTTTCAGAAAAAAGACCGGATCCGGCTGATGAAAATGCTGGCGGAGGCTGTCCGGTCAGGGGACGTGACCGGGCGGCTGCTTCCGCAAGGCATATTTCCGGATTATCTTTCCATGTGTACCTCGGAACATCTTGGCGTCGGCTTTTTTACGACGGAGAGATTTCCTCTGTCGGAGGGAGTCTGTTCTGTTCAGATCCAGGAAAGAGGACTGTGCCGCGCCTTCCACAGATGGCTGGTTCATCTTCCGGAAAGCGGAAGGATCATGAGCGCGGAAGAGACTGCCTGCGTGCTGGAAGCGCTGGCGGCAGAAAGATCGTTTTCTCCTGAAAAAACTGCAAAAAATGATTGACACACCCCGGGGAGTGTAATATAATGTAAAGGCTGTGACACGACATTTGTGTCTGAAAGTGTGTCTATTGACAGGCAGATACTGGTACAGCCAAAGCCCCGGAGTACAGCGGTCTGCCGTATAGATAGAAGCGATGATCAAGATTGAGTAGCGGTCGGTTCGGTATGGAAATCGGCAGATAGAAGTGCCGGAGGACTGAAAGGTGAAATCCAAGGAGGTCAAACCAATGAAGACATTTATGGCTAGCCCGTCAACCATTGAGAGAAAATGGTATGTAGTTGACGCTTCCGCATATACATTAGGACGTCTTGCGTCTGAAGTAGCAGCAGTCCTGAGAGGAAAGAACAAACCCACATTCACTCCTCATATGGATACAGGCGATTATGTGATCGTAGTAAACGCAGAGAAAGTAAAGACAACCGGCAAGAAGCTGGATCAGAAGATTTATTACAGACATTCCGGATATGTAGGCGGCATGAAAGAGACTACGCTGAAGGAAATGATGGAAAAGAAACCGGAGAGAGTGATCGAGCTGGCTGTTAAGGGAATGCTTCCCAAGGGACCTTTAGGCAGAGCAATGTTTGGAAAGCTTCATGTTTACGCGGGACCTGACCACAAGCATCAGGCGCAGAAACCCGAAGCTCTGACATTTTAATCGGAAGGTACTGAAAGGAGGAAAATACAGTGGCTAATTCAAAATTCTACGGAACAGGCAGAAGAAAAAAATCAATCGCCAGAGTTTACCTGACAGCAGGAACCGGCAAGATTACGATCAATAAAAGAGACATTGACGACTATTTTGGTCTTGAAACACTGAAGGTTGTGGTTCGTCAGCCCTTCGCGGCTACCGAGACGGAAGGCAAGTTTGATGTTCTGGTCAACGTACACGGCGGCGGCTTCACCGGCCAGGCAGGCGCGATCCGCCACGGCATCTCCAGAGCGCTGCTTCAGGCAGACGCAGAGTATCGTCCGGCCCTTAAGAAGGCAGGCTATCTGACCAGAGACCCTCGTATGAAGGAAAGAAAGAAATACGGCCTCAAGGCTGCCCGTCGCGCTCCGCAGTTCAGCAAGCGCTAAACTTTATCAAAAGTGGTCAAAAACCCCGGAACTACGCGG